>CAVVTM010000001.1:0-167311 GCA_963751175.1 uncultured Actinomycetes bacterium
CCTGAGGTCATGGTTTGATCCACGGGTCGCCGAGCTGCGAGAGGGCGGTGAGAAGATCGTGCACTGCGCGGGTCTGGGGGACATCGACACCGACCCGCTCGGCGATCTCGATGAGTGCGCCGGTCAGGCAGTCCAGTTCCAGGGGCTTGCCGGCCAGCCGGTCCTGCAGCATTGAGGTCCGGTGCTCGCCCACTTCAACGGCCGCCTCCAGGCGCCGCTCGATCGTGATCGGAAGCTGTATGCCCAGAGCCGTCGCGACGGCGGCGCATTCCTGCATCATCTCGCGCACCAGCCGCAGCGCCGCCGGGGACCTTCCCAGCTGCCCGAGCGTCGCCCCGAGCAGCGTCGTCACCGGGTTCAGTGACGCGTTCCCGATCATCTTGAGCCAGATCTGTTCGCGCAGCCGGGGGGCTACCGGGGCTCTTAGGCCGCCGGCGTGGAAGGCCCGGGATATCTCACGGCACCGGTCGCTCACCGTCCCGTCGGGTTCGCCGAGAGAAAACCGCTTCCCTTCCACGTGCCGGATGACACCCGGCTCGGTGATCTCGGCCGCGCAGTAGACGACGCAGCCGATCACGCTGGCCGGGTCGATCACCTGGGTGATGATGCCCCCGGGGTTGAACGCTCTCGACGACCAAGTCGCGGTATGGGCCTGGCTGGCGCTGGAAGTACCACCACGGGATCCCGTTCTGCCCGGCGATCACCGGTACCCCCGGACGGAGCGCGTGGTGCAGCGCATCAGCAACCTCGGGCAGGCTGTAGGCCTTGAGCCCCAGGAACACGACATCGGCATCGGTGACCGCGCCAATGTCGTCGGTGGCGCGCGGATGGACCAGGAACTCGTCATCGGCACCGAAGACCCGGATACCGTGGTCCCGTATCGCCTCCAGATGGGCGCGGCGGGCGATCAGGGTGACCTCGCAGCCGCCGCGGGCGAGGCAGGCGCCCACGTACCCGCCGATCGCCCCGGCGCCGACCACGGCCAGCCTCATGGCTGGTCTCGCAGCTGGGCTGCAAGCCGGATGCGCTGCGGCTTGCCGGTGGCCGTGCGCGGGATCTCGCCCACGACATGAATGACCTTGGGCACTTTGTAGTCCGCCAGCGACTCCCGGCACCTATCGCGCAGCTCCGCGCTGCTGGCCTCCGCGCGTAGGACCACGGCGGCGCCGACCACCTGGCCATATTTCTCGTCGTCGATCCCGAAGCACACGGCGTCGGCCACGGCTGGTTGCTCCTTCAGCACGGCCTCGACCTCGGCCGGGGAGATGTTCTCCCCACCGCGGATGATCAGTTCCTTGATCCGGCCCTCCAAGCGGAGGTACCCGTCCTCCAGCACGCCGCGATCCCCGGTGCGGAGCCAGCCGTCCACGAAGGCCTCGGCGTTGGCTTCTGGATCGTTCAGGTATCCGGGCGTCACACCCGGACCCCGGATCGCGACCTCACCCGCGCGCCCGGCAGGCAGGACCCGCCCGGCGTCATCCACGATGCGTATCTCGGCGCCGGCCGGGACGCCGACCGACCCTGGACGGCGCGGCCGGGGTGGCAGCGGATTGGAGGTCATCTGATGGCTCGCCTCGGTCATGCCGTAGGCCTCCAGGACCGGCGCCTCGTAGATGTCCTCCAGCCGCTTCATCACGCCGGGGGACAGCGCCGAACTGCAGGAACGCACGAAACGGACCGACTGGGCCGGTGCTGTGCCGTGCTCAACCAGTTCCTGATGGATGGTGGGACTGGCGGAGATCCAGGTAACGCGGCAGTCGGCCACCTGCTGCCAGTACCGCCGCGGGGTGAGCCGGCGTGGAGTGACCACCGCCCCGCCCGCGGCAAGCTGCGCCAGGACGGAGGCGATCAGTCCGTGGACGTGAAACAGCGGCATCGCGCAGTAGGAGACGTCCCCCTCGGTGAGCAGGTAGTGGGCGCCGATCGCCCGGGCCGAGGCCATCAGGTTGCGCTGCAGCAGCGGTACCTGCTTGGGCCGCCTGGTCGTGCCACTCGTGTGCAGCAGCATGGCCACGTCCTCCGGCGAGCCCAAAGTGAATGGCCGCGGTGCCGGGGCCCCGGCACGGAGGACCGACAGCTCCGGTGGACCCAGGTGCTGCAGTACGACATCCACAACCGTCCGCTCACCGGCCGCCCGGCGGGCGTCCACTCCCTGGCCTGCCTGGACAAGCAGCAGGCTGGGCATCAGATCAGCGAGGCAAAAGGCGTATTCCGCCTCGGTGTAGCGCGGGTTCAGCGGAGCCGCGGCCGCACCCAGCGCCGTCACGGCCAGCACCAGCTCGACAAATTCAGGGCCGTTCGGCAGCACGATGGCTACGCGGTCGCCATGAGCCACGCCCAGGCCCGCCAGCACGGAGGCCAGCTGGTGCACAGAACTGGCGAGTTCGGCATGGGAAACGACGGAGCCGTCGTCGGGACAGATCAGGGCGGGCCCCGTGCTGCCTTCCCGCAAGATCGCAAGCAGTGACTCGGGATCCAGGGGGGTCACGCGCGTCACACCTGCTTTCACACTGTGTGCCAGGTCGGCTGGGTACTTCCCGGCGCGGTCGGCGACATGGTCACGGCATTAGATGAGACCGGCACCATCCTGCAAATGATCGCAGCCGCGGCCGCGATGGCCTGCACCGGGCCATGACCCGACACGGCATTCCACCGGCCATCCCGCTCCGGCTGGTCCAGCGGGGATGCGGCCAGGCAGCCTGTTGCGGGTTTGTATCTGGATCGGATGCCCGCCCTCTGTACTGGCAGAACATGGGATTCGCCGACGGGATCCTCACCGGTCCGGCCCGCGCTGCGCTCGCCCGGTGAGCTTATTCGAAGGTGCGGGCTGGGGGCGGCCCGGGACGGGCGGGGTCATTTTGCGGCCCGGGATTAGGGCACGGGGGAAGCACATGCGGATTCTGCTGATATCGAGCGCCTACAACAGCATGACCCAGCGGGTACACGTTGAGCTTGCCGACCGCGGCCACGGTGTGTCGGTCGAGCTCGCGCTCTCAGATGAGGTGATGCGGGACGCGGTTCGCCGCGTTGACCCGGATCTGGTTATCGCGCCGATGCTGACCACCGCGATTCCCGCCGACATCTGGTCGGCTCGGCCCTGTTTCATCGTTCACCCGGGGCCCAGGGGTGACCGCGGTCCCTCCTCACTCGACTGGGCGATCATGAGCGGTACCGGCCGCTGGGGTGTGACCGTGCTGCAGGCGAATGCGGAGATGGATGCTGGCGACATCTGGTCAACCGTGGAGTTCCCGGTGCCCCGGTACTCGAAGAGTTCCCTGTACCGCACCGAAGTGGCAGACGCGGCACTGGATGCTTTGCTGCTGGCGGTCACGCGGTTCGAACAAGGCAGCTACCGGCCTGAGCCACTGGACTACAGCCGTCCCGGCGTCACCGGCAGGCTACGTCCCCTATGCCGGCAGGAGGACCGCAGGATCGACTGGGCGACCGAGCCCACATCTTCGGTTGTGGCGAAGCTGCGGGCGGCCGATTCCAGGCCCGGTGTCCTGGACGTGATCGGCGGGGCCGAGTACTTCCTGTTCGGCGGCCACGAGGAAGATCACCTGCGTGGTGATCCGGGGACGATCCTCGCCCGCCGAGGCGGCGCGATCTGCCGGGCGACCGTGGACGGAGCCGTCTGGATCCCGCAGCTACGGGGCCGCCCGGCGCCCGGCGGCCCGGCCACCTTCAAGGTACCGGCGACACTGGCGCTCGGCGGATCAGCCGCTGGCCGTGCCGGAGTCCGCCGCGCCGCTGGCGGTGCCGCCCGGCCGGCGCACTTACCAGGAGATCAGCTACCACGAATCCGCCGGTGTCGGCTACCTGGAGTTCTCCTTCCCCGGTGGCGCCATGAGCACCGGCCAGTGCCGCCGCCTGCTCGCCGCCTACCGGCACGCTCAGCGCCGCCCCGTGCGGGTCATCGTGCTCGGCGGGCCCAGGGATGTCTTTTCCAACGGCATCAACCTGAACGTGATCGAAGCCGCCGATGACCCGGCCGCAGAGTCCTGGCGGAACATCAATGTCATCAACGACCTGGTGGAGGCGATCTTGACCACCACCAGCCAGCTCACCGTGGCGGCGCTGGCCGGTAACGCCGCCGCCGGGGGCCTGATGCTCGCGCTCGCCGCTGACGAGGTCTGGTGCCGGGCCGGCGCGGTCCTCAACCCGCACTACCAGCTGATGGGCCTGCACGGTTCGGAGTACTGGACCTACACCCTGCCCCGCCGCGTCGGCGCCGAACAGGCGGCCCGGCTCACCGGGGAATGTCTGCCGGTCAGCGCCGCATCAGCATTGCGGTGTGGCCTGGTCAACCAGGTGATCGGGGGCGGGGCAGCCACCTACCGCGCGCAGGTAGCTACCCTGGCCGGGAAACTGGCCCGCAGGCCCGACTACCCAAGGCGGCTGGCCGCGAAGGCGCAGCAGCTGACCGCGGCCGCCATCACGCAGCCGCTTGAGGCCTACCGCCGGGCCGAACTCGCCATGATGAGCCGGAACTTCTCCGGCCCGGACGAGCCCTACGCCCGGCTGCGACACGCCTTTGTCTACAAGCACAAGCCGACCCGGACACCGCCCCACCTCTCCCGCCACCGATCCGGTCCCAGCCACTCCCAACCTGGGCGATCCCGCGAACAAGAAAGGGCTGTTGTCCCTTGACCGGTCACTGGCCCGCCCGGCAACGCAACCGCCGGCAGCTCGAATGCGCCGCCAGCAACGGCTGACCAGCACGCCACCATCCGCCCTGTTCGGTGCGGCGCGATTGGCCGCCCCGGCGGCCGGGGAGTGGTGCGCTGATCGGCGGGTACGCGCGCGACGGCCGCTGCGAGCACATCACGCTCTGCCATCAGCGTCAGCGCGGACTCGGGTGCGCCCCAACACCTGAGCGGGCGTGACACCGTGCCTGCCGCTCGTTGGGACCGGAGTTCGCGCTCCGTCCAGCCGGATCCAGCCAGCAGATCCTCTGTGCACGACCGACCTCATCGCGCCATTATGTGGGTGACCTTCGGTCACCTACGCCCTTCGGGTCACATAATGCCCCAATGGCTACTGCCGTACTAAAGCCACCTTACCCACGACGCGACCTTACCCATCCGACCTGCCTACGGCATTCCCATCAAGGGTTCCGCCGCATGTCGGCAGAGCATGGCATCTTGATGCCTCGATTGGATGGCACTATGATGTTCTCATGCGTACCACGCTAACTCTGGACCCCGACGTCGCGCTGCTCGTCGACCAGGCCGTCCATCGCGGGCGCACGTCGATGAAGCGAGTGGTCAATGATGCCCTGCGGCGGGCGCTGTCTCCGCCACCTTCTCACCGAGAGCCTTATCACCTTCCTGTTCACGAGGCTGCGCTGCAGCCCGGGTTTGACCTGGCCGGCTTCAACCGCCTGGCGGATGAGTTGGAGGACGAGGCGATTCTTGCTGCCGGCAAGCGCCCCGCGCCGTGATCGTCCCTGACGTCAACCTGCTGCTCTATGCAGTCGTGTCGGCCTTCCCGCAGCACAAGGCCGCCCATGCCTGGTGGGAGGAAACGATCAACTCTCCCGTGGAGATCGGCCTCGCCTCCCCGGCCATCTTCGGATTCATCCGGATAGCGACGAATCCGCGCGTGCTATCGCCGCCGCTGACGGTCGATTCCGCCACCCGATACGTATCCGAATGGCTCGGCCAGCCCAACGTCAGCCACCTCGTCCCTGGCCCACAGCATGTTGAGATTGCCTTTAGCCTGCTGCACGGAGTCGGGACCGGCGGCAACCTTACAACGGACGTTCAGTTGGCGGCACTCACGCTCGAACACGACGCGGACATGTACTCGAACGACACCGATTTCGCCCGCTTCCCCGGCCTGCGCTGGTGCAACCCGCTGGCCTGATCACTGCGCCTCTTCTCGGTCCGGTGGACCTGCGCAGACGTCGGGTGAGTACAGCAGTAAAGTACCGCAACGGTGATCGCATGAGATGCCGTGCACGTGTTCGAACCGGGCTGATCCCGTCGCTGGCCGGCGCTGGCACGGCCTGGGAGTTCGGGCCACTGAGCCGTGCTTCGGGCCGCTGAGCAGGAAGAATGCTTTCCTTTTCAGTCCTGTGCCACTACTTTATCCGCCTGTGCGCCGATCCATGCTCTGCGGGGTTCAGCTCTCCGCCATGGCTGCACGGGCGTGGCCTTCGCCGGGTTGACCGGAAAGCGTGCTGGCCGGAGCGGGCGTTACCTGCCGGGGGTGGGGAAGGACCTCGTAGTGAGAGGGACTGGTGTGCCGCGCGTCGGGAGGGGGCTCAGCTGATGGCCGATGATGAGCAGGGTACATCCGGCATGGTTCCCGGCTTGGCTGAGGCGTTCATCGCTCAGCTTCGCGCCATTACCGGCGGGCTGGAGGGCCTAGCTGGATCCGGTGCCCGCCTGCCACCGGTGCCTGGCGCGTTCCCGCTGCCGGGTGCCTTGTCGGCGGCGCAGCTGAGATTGATCGCTGAGAGCGTCGCCGCGCAGCGGCGCAGCATCGAGGCGCTGCAAGCCCAGCTGACCGCGTTCGATGGGCAACTGGCAGTGCTGGAGCAGATCCTCAGCCCGCTCGTGGAGTGGAGCAGCACCTGGGCAGAGCTTGAACAGCGGCTGATGGGTATGGGCCAGGCGCCGGAATCCCCGGGTGGCCCGGCGGTTCCCGGCCAGGAATAGGTGGCACCGGCACCAGCGCCCTGGGCACGGTCAGCTGCCGGCGGCTCGTGGTAGCCATCCCCCAAAGACGCGTCCAAGACGAACCCAGCCGCACACTGTCCCTTGCCACCGTCACGCTGGCGGGCGACACGCACGTCTGGCGGCAGTCCCGCCGAACGGCCCTGGTGCCTCTGCGGGAACGGCTGGGTGCCTGGATGTGGTGAGAAGCTCCCCAAAGCTCTGCCCCCCGCCCCAGCAACCACCAAGCCATCCAGCGTCGTCAGCGCCTGGACCGGCCGGGCCAGCCCTGTGGCTGTCTGGACCGGCCGCCAGCTGATCGTCTGGGGCGGAACCAACCTCACCGGCACGACGTTCACCGACGGCGCGGCGTACACGCCAGCACGGTGAGATGAGCCCCGCTGCCTTTACCGCACCAGACACAGCGCACAGATCAGCTGCGACCCCGCCGGAATGACCCCCGGCGGGGCCGCCTCCGTTCTGCTATCCGGCACGGTCGTTGCCGTCAGCGCTCGGCATGCAGTTGCGGCGGCCAGTTCTCTATCGTGGTCGCTTACTCCCCGGTCACGGGCGCTCCTTCGGTCCCCGGAACCACGACAACGGACCTGGCTGGCAGACTGGATTTCGCGGACCCGACGTATTCTGTCCTGCTCAGCTGACATCGCCGGGCACCCGGGTGATCCTCGATCGCCCTCCCTCGGGTCGCATAAATGGCCGATATGGCATAGCCCCGCTGGGCGGGCGGCCCGGCACATCGTGCCTGGAGGGGCGCTTCCCCCAGGAAGGCCAGGCGCCCGCCCAGAAGATCACCGGACTTGCCCTGCCGGGGAACAGCAGATAGCGGACTAAGGCCTGCTACCGACCCCTACGGTGCCCAGTAGCGGCCCGCTTGATGAGCCAAGGTGAGCCGGAACGCTCTCAGGCAGCGCTCAATGAACTAGTCCCGAGACTGCGGCGAATTCGGCTACTTCTCGACTGACCTGCCCCCGGGTGTGTCGGCCCACCAGGCGGCAGAAGAGCGCATCAGTGGCGGCCGGAAAGTCTGTCGCTGGATCGATGATCTGCAGGGCGAGCGGGATTATGCTGGTTAGCGCGCTTATAGCCAGTCGAAGCTGACCAGCGTGATGTTCACCTACGAGCTGGCCCGCCGCCTGAAAGTCACCGGCGTGACCGCCACCGTGTGCCAGCCGGCGTGGTTGCAACCAGCTTCGGCGCCGAAGACCAGGCTGCGCACATGGCCCCTATGATCCGGGTGGCGCGCCTGTTCATGAAGACCCCGGCCCACGGCGCGCTCACCGCGGTCTACCTCGCCTCCGCACCCGAGGCCGAGGGCAGTGGGGTGGTCGGCGAAGCCGGCCACTGTCACGCGCAGCCCGGCTTGTAGTCCGGCGCGATCGGAGTGCTGTCCTCGCGGGCGGCCGGGACCTTTGGCCCTGTGCCAGTGGGAGAGCCGACCCGACTATGTGGTGGGAAGCCCGCCGTAAAGGGGGACGGGACTGTGGCCTTGGCTCCCTGGTCAGGCAGGGCTGAGGTGTATCACGGCGCGTGGAGGACGGACGGGTGGAACCTCGGCCAGGATCAGGCGAAGCAGACCCTGCTGGCATCTGCGCCAGCGCGGAATACAGAGCCGGGGACCTAGACCACTTGATCCAGCGGATCTTCACCGCCGGCGTCTTGCTGGGCAACGCTCTGGCCAGCGGGGCGGGCACAGTGACTGCTGTCGAGAACGCCATCCGTGAGCTCGACGAAGCGGTGTTCATCATCCGGCCGGTCGTCTTCCGGGCGTGCGAACCCGCAGATGGCCTCGGCACGCTCGCGGCGCGTCTTGCCCAGGCGGCGCGCGACCTGTCCCGCCTGGCCGGCACGTCGGCGGACGACATCGATCTGTCTCTTCGCGACGCTGCCCTCAACGTGCATCGTGCCCAGGTCGCGGTGTCCGAGGCCCTGTTCTGCCTTCACGGTCAACTGCCCGGCCGCGGCAGCTGACCGGGCCTTATGCCCAGCGGCGGACTGCAGACGAGACTCCGTCCTCGCCAGGCCGAGACTGGCGTGGCTGCGGCTGTATGTGTGACCTGGCCTGCGATGCCGGGTGCGCTTAGCCGGTGAGCCGGACTGCCAGGAGGCACACGTCGTCGTCGTGCCTTGCGGTGCCGAGGAGGGCCGCCTGGACGGTAGCGCAACGTTTGCTCGGCTGAGCTGGGGCCGGAACGTTGCAGCGTTTCGGCAAGGGCTGTGAGGCCGTCGGAGATGTCGCGGTGCCGGTCTTCGATGGGCCCGTCGGTGTAACAAGAGCAGCCCTGCGCCCGGCTGAAGCTGCCGGTGTCCGGTGGTGTAGCTGGCATCGGTGCACGCGCCCAGCATGGTGCCGGCCGTGTCGTCGAGGTATTCGGCCTGGCCGGTGCCGGTGGTGAGGAGCGGGGGTGGGTGCCCGGCGTTGGCGTAGGTGAGGTCGCCGGTGGCCGGGTCGAGCACGGCGTAGACGACGCTGGCGAGCGCGTCTGGGAGCGGTTCGCGCTCCAGCCCACTGCACGCCGCTAGCGGTGACGGATGCGGATGTCTTAGCTGACACCTCACCCCCTGGGGAGGGCCAAACGAGCCAGAACCCCGGGGAGGGCCAGACGACCCAGCAAAGTGCCGGCCCAGACTTTGCTAAACGCTGGCCGATCTGTAATCGGACGCGACGCAGACTGGGGCGTGCAGAGTGACGGCCCCGGCCGACGGTTGGCGGGGGAACCGCATCGGGGCCGCAGGCGAGGCGGTAAGTCCTGATCCCGTGGCCTGCGGCTTGGGGCCGTCGCTGCCCCGGGCCGAAGGCAGGAGGCCGGTTTGCTGGCATGGGGGCAGATCGGGCTGCCCGGGCGGGAACCCAGAACTTACGCGTGCGGACCAGACGGCTGGCGGCAGCTGCAGTGCAGGCGGGACAGGTTTCCGCCGGTGGATTCCGGCTAGCCAGAGCGGAGGCAAGATGATCAAGTCCCGGAAAGCGAAAGGCAGGGCCGGCGTTACGTTCACGCTCGATCCTCGCGTGGGCGCCCAGACCGCGGCGGTGTGCGGGGAATGGAACGACTGGTCGGCCGGCGCCGATGTGATGCGCCGCGACGCCGAGGGCGGGTTCAGCCTGACCGTTGACCTGGAAGCGGGGCGGGCCTACCGGTTCCGGTATCTCCTCGACGACCAGCGGTGGGAGAACGACTGGGCCGCCGACGCCTACCTGCCCAACAGCTTCGGCGGAGACGACTCAGTCGTCAACCTGACCGCGCTGGCCAAGGCCGCCCCGCCAGCCGCGAAGGCGCCGGCGGGCAAGAGACCGGCCGGAAAGGCGGCGCGGTAGAGCCACCGGGGATGGAGGCGGCCTGCTGGCTCATGTGCCATAACGAAGGGCGCAAGAAAACGTTCGCCGAGCAGGGCCCAGGCAAGCGGGCCCGGGGCACACGCAGGCTTTCGGTCCTGCGGGAGCCGCGGCAGGCTGGCCATCCATAGTTCTTACGGGGTACCGGTAATTGCGGGGCGTCCCGGCCTCGTTGTGGAGGTGCGTGCTGGCGTGGAGCTGTTCCGCGACGACGATCGGGGCTACCTGAACTGGGTGGCCGCGCATGGCCACGGCTACGTCAGCAATATCCAGCGGAGCCTCAGCCCGGCCGACGCTCGCATGCAGCGCCGGGTCGTCGCGTGGGCCGGTTGACTGTGCGAGAGTGGGTAATCTGCGTGCTCAGCAGGTAGCACAGTCCTTCCCGGACGACGTGATGGTCGTCCGCGATCACCGCCCGGATCGTCACGGCACCGGCACCCGGACGGTGAGCGCCGCGCCGCGCCCGGGTGCGCTGTCGATGTCCACGGTGCCGCCGAGTTCGGCGACCCGGTCACGGATGTGGGCCAGCCCGGAGCCGGCGTGCGGGGCGGCCGGATCGAAGCCGGTGCCGGCGTCGCGGACGGCAAGCTTGACGTGCCCGTCCTGGCGGGTCATGGACACGCCGAGCCGGCGGGCGTTGCCGTGCCGGACGGCGTTGGCGCATGCCTCCTGGGTGATGCGCAGCAGTGCGTGCTCGACGGGCGCGGGGACGGTGACGTCGTCCAGCCTGGCGTCAACGGTGACGCCGAGCCGATCGTGGTAGGCCGCGCAGATCTCCTGCAGGGCCGGTGCGAGCCCGGCACCGTCCAGGCTGGCCGGGCGCAGCTCGGTCAGGAGCGCCTGCATGTCGCGCAGCGCCTCCTCGCTGATGCGCTCGATCGCCTGCGCCTGCTGATTGCCCGGGTCGGCCCTGCGCATCCCGGCGGCGATCATCCGCAGGCCGAACAGGTGCTGGGAGATCGCGTCGTGGACCTCCCGCGCGATCCGGGCTCGCTCCGCGGCGCGCGCGTCGCCGGTGGCTCGCTGCCGTTCGGTGGCCAGCGCGGAGCCGAGCTGGCGGGTCATGGTGGTGAAGTCGCCTCCAGCCGGCCGACCTCGTCCCGGCCGGAGGGGGGCAGGGTGACGGTGTAGTCGCCATCGGCGACCGCGAGGGTGGCTCGTTCCAGGCGGCGTACCCGGCGGACGAGGCGCCGTGAGGCCAGCAGCCCGAACAGCACGCCGACGGGCACGATGGCGAAGAGCAGCGCGTAGGGGGCCGACAGGAGCGGGCCGGTCTCGCCGAGCTGACGCAGCTCGCTCCAAGCGCGGATGGGGTTGATGAACCCGGGCGACCATGGCGCCTGGACATAGACGCAGGCGACCAGTCCCGGCGCGCTGGCCGACGGCTTGCTGCTGCCGCCGCGGCGCGCCCGCCAGACCATCATGAGCGCGCTGCCGTACGGCGTGGACACGCTGCCGCCTTTGATGTCGCCGACTGCGTTCGCCGGAGCCGCCAGGCAGACCTGGCCCGGCTGCGCGCCCCGTGGGACCCGCTCGCCGGCCGGTACCGGGCACCGGATGAGAAGACGATCCGGGTGGTGCTGGACCGGCTGGACCCGCGGCGCTGACCCGGGCCCTGCCCGGCCCGCGCCGCCGCCGGCGGCGGCGGGGGCGCTCCTCGGCCGGGGTGCGGGACTACCCGGCCCGGCGCGCTGCCCAGGAGGCGAAAGCGCTGGCCCGCGGCGGGTTACGGGCCGTGGCCGTCGACGGCAAGACCTTGCGGGGAGCCCGCCGCGGCGATGGCACCCGGGTGCACCTGCCCGGCGCCGCCGAGCATGGCGGCCATCTCCTGGACCACCTCGAAGTCAACGTCAAGCACAACGAGACCAGCCACTTCACCGCGCTGCTGGAACCCCTGGACCTGGCAGGCAAGATCTATGCGGACCCTCTGGGTGCGCGCCGCACTGTCCTGAAATGCAGACACCGACACGTTGCCTGTAAATCCGGGCAATGATACGGTGTCCGCAAATGGAGACATCGAATTCAGGTAGTGCGGATGACAAGCCGTTCCGGGTCTACACGCCAGCCTCACTCGGTGCAGCCATTCGGCACTTCCGCCTGCAAAGCGGGCTCTCCCAGGCTGAGCTTGCCGAACGCACCGGCCTTAACCGCACATACCTCTCGGATCTCGAACGGGGGAAGGAAACCGAGCAGGTCAGGCGGATCCTGCGCGTACTCAAGGAACTCGGGGTCAGGATGACGCTTGAGAGAGCCGACTGGTAGTGGCTGACGGGCTGGCCGTCTGGCTGGATGGCGTCAGGGTCGCCGACATCAGCCAGGAGCGCCACCGGCTTCGGCTCACGTACACCGAGGACGCCATCCGGCAGTATGAGCTCGGTGTTCCGCTCCTGTCTTTGCCGCTTCCGCTGACCGCCCAGCGGTATCCGCACGGCATAGTCCGCGCGTTCCTGGACGGCCTGCTGCCGGAGGGGGACGCCCGACAGGCGATCGCGCGGGATTTCGGCGTCAGCACGGACGACACGTATGGGCTGATCCGGGCCGTCGGGCGGGACTGTGCGGGCGCGCTCGTGATACAGCCTGATGATGAGCCTGCCCCCCCACGGCCTACGACGCTGACCGCTGAGCCATTGACAGAAGCTCAGATCGCCGACCTCGTGGCGAACCTGCGCAGCGCGCCACTAGGCGTGGGTGGACGAGTGAGGATCTCGCTGGCAGGCGTTCAGGAGAAACTGCTCCTCACCCGGATGCCCGACGGTAAATGGGGCCGGCCTGTGGACGGCACGCCCTCGACGCACATCCTCAAGCCGGAGATCGCCACACTCCCGGACACTGTCGAAAACGAGGCGTTCTGCATGCGCCTCGCGAAATACCTCGGCCTTTCAGCCGCTAGCGTGGAAACCACGCTAGTCAATGGCCGCAAGCTGATCATCGTCCAGCGCTACGACCGGGTCATTCACCAGGACGGTTCGGTTCAGCGCCTCCATCAGGAAGACTTCTGCCAGGCGACGGGCGTCCTGCCAGACAAGAAGTACCAAGAGGATGGCGGACCATCGCTAGCGCGCATCGCTGGGATCCTCCAGGCCGTAGCCCCCGCTACCGACGTCGAGGCACTACTGAGAGCCGTTGTGCTCAACGTCCTGATCGGCAACGGAGACGCCCACGCCAAGAATTTCTCGCTGCTGCACCACCCGCCCGGTGCGCTGGGACTCGCGCCACTCTATGACCTGATGTCAACGCTCTACTACGGCGACGACCGCCTTGCAATGTACATCGATAGTGTCCAGCGCACACGCCGGGTGACAGCCGATCGAATCCTCGGCGAAGCAGCACGCTGGGGACTCTTGAGGCGACGCGCCTCGCAGATAATCGCCGACATCCTCGACCGCACACCAGACGCCATTGCTTTGGCAATGGCTGAGACACCATCGCTACCAGCGGAGATTCCGGCAATAATCGACAGTCAGCTAGCGCAGGTAAAGAGTGCATTCAGCAGAACACCTACCACGTGAGACGCGGCGGGACCACCAAGCCGAAGCACTGGCGGCACTGATTCTGGCCTGCGAGAGTGCAGGCCGGGCCAGGCCGTGCCGGAGCGGTTCGGGGCAGCCTGGGAGCACTGGCGCACCGGCACCAGTCGCAGCGACCTGGACACCCATCCAGACACTGTCAGTCGCATGATGGCCCTCGCGGACGCTGTCGCCAGCGACTGAGCGCCGGTCCCCTTGACCCCCGAACTGGTCAGCGGCCGACGTGAGACATATGCGGCGGAAGCGTGCGCTTACTTGTAGTGGAATCGGGCTTGCAGGACCACGAGATCATCGCCGTCTGCGAGGTAGACGCGTGGGCTGGTCAGCCACAGAGTTCCGGCTCTCGGCGCCGACTACGCCCGCCGGGGGCAGATTACCGATGACTACCTCCAGGTGATCACCACTGCGTGGCGGCAGCGGCAAATTGACGCCGACCTGGCTGGCCTGCGCATCACCGGCGTCGCCACCGGGCCCAATCCGGCCGGCGGCAGCATCCCGCTGTGGGTCGGCGGCTCGGCCAGCCCGGCCATCCGGTTCGGCACCGCCTGGCACCCGATCAACCCCGGCCGAGCCTGGCTGCAGCACTCCGGGCTGCCTGCCCTGCGCCGGGAGAGCCAGCGCGCCGGCGCCTCGATGCCAGGCATCGTGCCCAGGATCAAGTTCCGGCCCGTGGCCGCACCGGTCGCCGACCCTGACCGGCCGCTCGGCGTCGGTACGATCACCCAGATCACCCAAGACATCCGGTTCCTCGCCGGACAGTTTGTGACAACAAACCTGGACACCCTCGCCACCGCACTGTACGTCAGGACCGATGACCTGCTGAAGGAATCGCCGCAGCTCGCACCATGCCGACCTGATGTGGGTATCGATCCGAAGCTGAGTGACGCTGAACTGGTCACCCTTGCCGTGATGCAGGCGCTGCTGGGATTCACCTCCGAGGCCCGCTGGCTGCGGCACGCCCGTGCTCACCTGCGGCACCTGTTCCCTTACCTGCCCCAGCAGCCCGGCTATAACAAGCGGCTGCGCGCCGCCGCATCGATGATCCGGCACTGCATCCGCATCCTGGCCGCCGATACCAGCGTCTGGACCGATGACGTCTGGGTAGTCGATTCCACCCCCGTGGAGTGCGGGCGTTCCCGCGAGACCGCGAAACGCTCCGACCTGGCCGGATGGGCTGAGTACGGGTATTGCGCCAGCCACTCGCGGTACTTCTGGGGACTGCGGCTGCACCTGGTCGCCACCCTGCAGGGCCTGCCCGCCGCCGCCCTGGCCGGCGCCAAAGCCGACGAGCGTGAGGTGCTGGCCGGCATGCTCACCGCCGGCCCGGACCTGCTGGCTGCCCGGCCCGGCCAGACCCTGATCGGGGACAAGAACTACCACGGCGCCGGCTTCGAGGCTTCGATAGCAGAAGCGGGGATCAGGCTGCTGCGGCCCGCCCGCAAAGGCGAGTCCGCCCGGGCCGGCGCGCACCTGTTCAAGCCGCTGCGCCAGATCATCGAATCCGTCAACGACACCTTCAAAGGCCAGCTTGACGTGGAACGCCACGGCGGCCACACCCCCGCCGGCGTGATGGTCCGCGTCTTGCAGCGCATCCTCGCCCTGACCGCCGCGATCTGGCACAACGACACCACCGGCCAGCCCGTCCTGCGGTCGCTGGTCGCTTACGACGGAATTGATCGTCTACGAGCCGACCTCATCATCCTCGACCCGAACCCCGACACCCCGCGGCCACGGGACCACGCCTCCGAGAGAACCGATCTGCTCGCCGTCCGGGCCGCCCTGACCACCAACGCGTGACAAGCCGCTGCGACCCAACGACAACCAACAGCTCACCCGATATCGCCGTGCCCGGCTCAGGCGCGTCCCCTCTTCCAGGCCGCGACCCGAGATCGTCAAGATCCCCGGCCGCCGGGCACTCGCTGACCATCGACCAGGCTGGCGAGAAGTCGCCGACATCGCCCCTGGCCTTCGTCAAGAACCACGCCCAGCCCTGACCAGACGCCCGGTACTCCGGATTTGGGGGGCAACGGCCGGGAACTCCTGCCAGGCCCCACACATCGAGGCAGCTGTCGCCCTGGCCAGTCCGGGTGCTGTCGGACGACGCCGCCACGTCGAGCAGCAGCGTGTGGCGGCGGCGCAAGTCACGGCTCAGGCGGGGCACCCGGTGACCCGCTGGCGGCGGTGAAGGTTCGCTCGACTCGGCGGTCGGGTATCAGCCACATGAGCGCGACGGCGACGTAGACGGCGACCGACAGCCAGCGGTTGACGAAAGCCAGCCCGATCCCGATCGCGTAGAGCAGCGGTGACACCTTGCCCTTGAGGTCACGGCCGATCGCCAGCGCAAGCCTTGAGGCGTCGCCCTGCGCGCGGATGATCGCGGCCTGCAATGCGAAGTAGGCCAGAGACGCGGCCAACAGGACGATGCCGTAGGCGGCCGCGGGCGTGGCGGCGAACTCGTTTTCGCCCAGCCACCCGGTGGTGAACGGGATAAGTGACAGCCAGAACAGCAGATGCAGGTTGGCCCATAGGACGAGCCCACTCACACGTTCGGTCGCCATGAGGAGGTGGTGGTGGTTGTTCCAGTAGATGCCGAGATAGACGAAGCTCAGCAAGTACGTCAGCAGCACGGGGAGCGAATCACTGAGCGCCGACCAGGTCCTGCCATGTGGGATCCGCAGCTCAAGCACCATGACGGTGATAAGGATCGCGATGACCCCGTCGCTGAACGCCTCCATCCGCCTCGTTGGCATACATAGACGTTAGCCATGCGGCGATCATGCTGCGAGCCGGCGCGAGGTTTCGTCCGCGACGCGAGCGGCAGGTTAAACGCCTGCGCCGCCGCGGCCGGTGGCTGTGCCGGGCGGGCACCTCGGCGCTGATCGCCACGAGGGCGGCGACCTGCTCGGCGAGCAGCCCGTCCGAGGACCAGCCGGCCGACGGTGTGAACGGCATTCCCTGCTGACTGTGAAGATGGCCTGGTGGAGAGAGCACCGCGCCTATTCCCGGCAGGGCGTAGCCGCGGGGTCACCGTGGCTGTCAACGGGTTCTTCGCATTCGTGTGGTTCGGGTGGGGGCAGGCAGCCGCGCCGTCGTGGCTGGTGATTCCCCTCGCCGTGGGCACCGCGCTAGGTGCGCTGCTCGCCGTCATCGGGGTGGTGGTGGCCAAGCGGTCCACCGGCCCTTTGCCAGTCATGACTGATACGGCGGTCCGGCGCCGGTACAGCGTCATCGTTGGCCTCGAGTTTGGCCTGCTCGGCGCTGGTGCAGCCGCGCTGGGGGTCACCGGGCACCATCAGTGGATACCGGTGTGGATCTGCTTCGGCGTCGGAGTGCATTTCTTCCCGCTCGCCTCAACGCTGCAAAACCCGACGTTGCGCCCGCTCGGGGTGCTGCTTGTCGCCGTCGCCGCGGCGGCCCTGGTGGTCGGGCTGGCTTCGGCGGTGGCACCATCGACGGTCACTGGTCTTGGTGCCGGCCTGAGTCTTCTTGCCTTCGGACTCGCCACTCTCCTGATCGGCGGTTCCAGACGAGGCAGTCCCGGCACCCGGGCTTGAACCAGCCCATTGAAACCGAGCGCCCTCAGAAATGGAGCCCGGGTCTTCCTCTCGATGTCTGACCATCGACGTAGGGGCATGCGCTATCTGATGCTGATGCGGGCCGACACGGACGCTGCAGGCGGCGACGAGAGTGACTTGCAGGCTTGGGCCAATTTCGATGAGCAGGCGAAGACCGCAGGCGCATTGTGCTCAACGGCGCACTGGCTCCGGCGGCGCCCGGCGCCCGCCTCGTGCAGACCGCGATCGCCGGGCACGCTCTCGGTGAGGCCGTGGAACGGCGACCATTCGCCGACGGAGAGCGGCAAATCCAGGCGTTCTACATCATGGAGCTTCCCGACATGAACGCCGCTCTCGAGTGGGCGAACAAGCTACCCACCTACGGCTACGTCGAGGTCCGTGAGCTGCAGTTGTGACCTTCTTCCCGGCCGGAGACAGCGTCAGCGCGGCGGCCGACAGCGGTCCTGCTGCGGGAGCGGCGGCCCGGCGCCTCATAAGACGACCTGCTAGCGGTGATCTGTCGTTGACCCAGCTTCTCGTTGAGGGACGATCGTCTAATGCGGGTAATTGTGGTGGGCAGCGGTGACGCGTTCGGTTCAGGAGGCCGGTTTCAGACCTGTATCGCCCTCGCAACCGACGACTGGGACGATCCGCCTCGGGTGCTGCTCGACTGCGGTGCGACCAGCCTGACCGCGATGCGCCAGCAGCAGCTCGACCCGAACGAGATCGACACGGTGCTGATCAGTCACCTGCACGGCGATCATTTCGGCGGTGTCCCGTTTCTCGTGCTCGATGGACAGTTCCGCCGCCGCACCCGTGACCTCACCGTCATCGGTCCGCGCGGTACCCGTTCCCGGCTCGAACAAGCGATGGAGACGTTGTTTCCCGGCTCCAGTACAGTCCGGCGCCGCTTCGAGGTCCGCGTGGCAGAACATGTCGATCGCCGCGCGGTCGAGCTGACACGGCTGCGGATCACTCCATTCGAGGTGCGGCACGCCTCTGGCGCTCCGGCATATGCGTTGCGTGCCGACGGTCCCACCAGCTCGCTCGCCTACTCGGGTGACACCGAGTGGACCGACGCGCTGCTGGACGCAGAGCGCGGCGTCGATCTGTTCCTCTGCGAGGGCTATAGCCCTTCCCCTGTTCGCTGGCACCTCGACCTCGACACGCTCGCCTACCAGCGCGACCGGTTCACCTGCGCGGAACTGGTACTCACCCACCTGTCCCCGACAGCTCTAGGCAGTGATCTGGCCAGCTGGCGAATCGCCCACGACGGACTGCAATTCGACCTCTGACTGCACCTCATCCCGATGCCGCGGTCGCCGATCGAGCAGCGGCCACTGTCGGTCGTGCGCGCTACGGTACGTCGGAACCGGGCCGGATGAACGATCGTCTAGTACTCGGGTCATCGGCAGGTTGGTCCCCTGACGGCTACGTCCGCAGACCCAGATCACCCACATCTGCAGCCGCCATCGACAGCTTCTCGGCTGCGAGCCGTCTGCAGAGGCACCGCGCGGAGTCAGCAGGTGCCGGAGCTATATGCTGACCCCTTCCCCGACCGGCTCGGGCGCGGTGAGGATGCCGTTCTCGTTTCCAGGGCCGGTGCCCACGAAGAGAAGGTAAGTGGGCTTATCGGTCGCCAGGATCCCGAGGAGGTTTTCGAAGTCCTCCAGGTGATAGTAAAGATTGCCCGGAGTGTCGCCAGGCAAAGGCGTTCCGTCGGGCATGAAGATCAACTGGCCGATGAAGTTTCCCTGAGATATCAGCCAGATCCTCGGCACGAACGGGGTTGATGAATACATCACTTCGTAGTCGTCGATGGCTGTAACTGCCATGATCGTCTCCCACCCTTGAGAACCGGCACCCCCGGCTGGGCTGCCGCCCTGCAGTGACAGAGCAGCGCTGACGCGCCCTGATGCACCAACCTCGGACCCCTGGCCGGATTCGACGTGATCGTTTCCACCATGCTGGGCCTCAGCGGATGAGCGCCGACCGGCCGTTGCCCGCGCCGAACGGCGGGTATACGTGCTGGGCGGCACGGAAGGCAGTCAAACAAGGTGGTCGTTCCGTGGCGAGGCGCCGTTCTGGTCGGCGCACCGCGGGCAGCCGAGGCGCACGCGGAGAACATCCGGCGCAAGCTGCAGGCGCACTCCCGTGCTCAGATCGCGGTGTGGGCGACCGAGCACAGGCAGCGCTCCTCACCGGCTCGGTAGTTTCCCCGACGCAGGCACCAAGGACCCGGCGTGCCCCGCGGCACAGCGGCGAAGTCGCCGGTAGTTCACCCGATTGCCGCCCTAGCGCGGGCGGTCTTACCGTCAAACTATGTCGCACGCCACGAGCCCGGGCTCTCCTTCGGCTGCTGAGTGCCTGCAGCCGGCAAAGATGCCCGCGCTGATTGTTCCGTCCCGCTTCCGAGGCCCTGCGGGCAGCGGGAATGGCGGCTATGTCTGCGGGCGCATCGCCTCCTACGTCGATGGCCCGGTGACAGTCACGCTGCGTCGGCCACCTCCGCTCGCTACTCCCCTGGCGGTCGAACGGGACCGCGAGGGTTCGGTCCGCGTCCACGACGGCCGCACGCTGATAGCCGAGGCGACCTCGCCGGCGGGCCTGCTGGCGCTGGAGGTACCGGGCCCGGTCTCAACGACGGAAGCGCGCAGGGCGGCCAGCCGCGCGCGCTACTTCGAGGATCCGGTCTTCCCCGACTGTTTTGTGTGCGGGATCAGCCGCCGCCCGGGTGATGGGCTGCGGATCTTCCCCGGACCGGTGAGTGGCCGGGCGTTGTGGGCAGCGCCGTGGACGCCGGATCCGTCGATCACGGACACCAGCGGGCGGGTCCGGCCGGAAGTTGTCTGGGCGGCGCTCGATTGCCCCAGCGGGATCGCCGCCGCTGAGGCCGCCGGGCTGGGCCAGGAAGCCGCGATCCTGCTCGGGCGCATGACGGCGATGCTGGCCCTGCTGCCGGCGCCCGGCGGCGAGTGCCGGGTGATCGCCTGGCCAGCCGGGCGTGACGGCCGTAAGCTCACCGCCGGGTCGGCGCTACTCGGCCCTGGCGGCGAGGTCCTCGCCGTGGCCAAGGCCGTGTGGCTTGTCGTGCCGCGCCCAGCTCCGGCCGTGGCCGTGGAAGGAGCGTCGTGACCGGGCACAGGCGCGGGGTTGCGCTCACGCCGATGGAAACCAGACGAGATGTCATCGTCCGGACCGCCGCTCTGGCTGACGAGCTGGGGTATGAGCTCTTCGCGGTGCCTGAGGGCTGGGGCCTGGACTCGGCCCCAGTGCTGGCGGAGATCGCGATGCATACCGCCACGATCCAGCTCGCCTCCGGCGTTCTGTCGGTCTGGGGACGCACCCCGGCAACGCTGGCAATGACCGCCGCCACCCTTGACCAGATCAGCGAGGGGCGTTACGTGCTGGGCCTGGGCGCGAGCACCAGGGCACTGGTGGAGGGCTTCCACGACACCCTGTTCGAGCACCCAGCCGGCAAACTGCGCGACGTTGTGACCAAGGTCCGTGCGCTGCTCGCCGGGCATCCCGCCCAGCTCCACCACGCTCCCGCCGCGCGCTCCCTGCGCCTGGGCCAGCCGCCCGCTCCCCACATTCCCATCTGGGTCGCCGCGCTCGGTCATCACACGACCCGGGTGGCCGCCGAACTCGGCGATGGCTGGATCCCCGCACTCGTCGCCCGCGACCATCTCCCCAGCTGGGCTGCCCAGCTCGCCCGGCTGCGCCAAGCCGCCGCACCACACGCGCGGGCCCTCACGGTGGCCGCCGGGCCTCTCACCGTGGCCAACGAAGAAGCCGGCCACGGCCCGGAAGATCGCAGCAGCCTGCACGGCCTGGTACCTGAGCGCCATGGGTGACGTCTACGCCCGGTCCCTTTCGGGCCAAGGCTACGCGGCCGAGGTCAGAGCCATCCTCGACGTGAACCCACGGCCCAGCCCACGGCACGGGAGCGTGCCCGCCGCCGCGCAGGTCATCCTCGACCAGCTCGCCGCCTACGGAACCGGCGGCCAGGTCCGCGAGCAACTCCAGCCCTGGGAGCACGCAGCCGACATCGTCATGATCCTCCTGCCACCAGGCATGCCCTGGCACAACATTGAATCGACCCTCCTGGCTGCGGCACCAAGCGCCCAACCAGGGTTTGCAAGCCACCGCCGGCAACGGCGTGCCACAACTGGATGATTCGCTCCCGCAGCCGCGCCGGTGATTCAGCGTTATGAGTTGCTCGGCGACGATGTTGTGGATTTCACAACGTTGTCGGTCACGAAAGGCCCTTTCGGTCCTCGTTGGCCCCGGTGTGGATGCGCCAGGCGCCAGCCACCGTGGACGCCTCTCGTCACGGGCTCAGAGAAGCGAGGCTTACGTCCACGCTGTCCATGAGGTCCGTCGCTCCCGACCTGGCGAGCACGAGGAGGCCCTCGAACATCAGCAACAGTTGCGTGGCCTGCACGGTGAGCGCAGGGCCACCTACCGTGAGTTCGACCAACGCGTCAACCGGCTCGCGTCGGCTCTGCGCGCGGCGGGTATCGAGCCGGGCGAGCGGGTGGCGTTCCTGGCGCCCAACATCCCGGCGCTGCTGGAGGCGCATTATGGAGTGCCTGCTGCGGGAGCAGTGCTCGTTGCGATCAACACTCGCCTTGCCCGCGAAGAGGTCTCCTGCATCCTCGCCCACTGCGGCGCGCGGGTCGTCTTCTGCGACCACGAGCTCGTCGATCTGATCGACGGAACGGACATCAAAGTTGTCCGTATCGAGGACACCGGGACGCCGGACGACCCCTACGAGCAGTTCCTCGCGGGCGGCTCGCCGGAGCGCTTTGAGCACCGGCTCCGAGACGAGGAGGAGGTGATCTCGATCAACTACACGTCGGGTACCACGGGGCGCCCCAAGGGCGTGATGTACACGCATCGCGGCGCCTACCTGAATTCGCTGACGGAGGCGCTGCAGGCCAATCTGCGGCCGGAGTCGGTACAGCTTTGGGTCGTGCCGATGTTCCATTGCAACGGCTGGTGCTTCCCCTGGGCAGTGACGGCTATGGGCGCCCGCCACGTGTGCCTGCGCAAGGTCGATTCCAGTTCAATCTGGGAGCTGATCGACGCTGAAGCTGTGACGCACTGCAATGGCGCGCCCACAGTCTGGCTCGGCGTTGTCACGCATGCTGCCGCGCACCGGCTGGAGCGCGAGGTCACGGTTACGATCGGGGGGGCGCCGCCGTCGCCCACGCTGCTCGAGCGAATGGGCCAGCTCAACCTCCGCCTGGTGCACGTCTACGGACTGACCGAGACCTACGCGCCGTATACCATCTGCGAGCCGCAGGAGGCCTGGCGGGAGCTGCCGAGTGAGTTGCGCGCCAAGGCGCTCGGACGCCAGGGCGTGCACAACATCGTTGCCGACCAGATCCGCGTGGTTGACGAGGGAATGCGTGACGTTCCCGCCGACGGCGAGGCGATGGGCGAAGTCGTGATGCGCGGCAACAACGTGATGAGGGGTTACTTTGACGATCCCGACACCACCGCCACCGCGTTCGCCAGCGGATGGTTCCACTCCGGCGACATAGCTGTCATGCATCCTGACGGATACATCGAGCTGCGGGACCGGAAGAAGGACATCATCATTTCCGGCGGAGAGAACATCTCGACGATCGAGGTCGAGCACACCATCTGTCGCCACCCCGCCGTCCTGGAGTGCGCTGTCGTCGCGATCCCCGACGAGAATTGGGGCGAGCGCCCGAAGGCGTTCGTCACGCTCGCCGCAGATATGCACGCCGACGAGCGCGAGATCATCGATTTCTGCCGTGAACGGCTCGCTCACTTCAAAGCGCCGGTCGCGGTCGACTTCGGCCCGCTCCCCAAGACCTCGACTGGAAAGGTCCAGAAGTACGTCATCAGAGAGCGCGAGTGGGTGGGTCGCAACAAGCGCATCAACTGACCACGTCAATGGGGGTCCAAACGTACCTCAGCCCGTTGCAGCAGCCCGCCGTGCAGACCCACCGAAGCTGCCCTCGGCCCCCGACGGCGAGTGCGCCGGCGCCCGGGCGGCGCAGAGTTATCAGGAGCTGTGCCTGAGGCCGCGGGGTCGCCTTGCGGGGCTGGTCTCGAGCTTTTGTAGTCCGCCGCGGGCATGTCTGACTCGAAGAGAGGCAGCGCGGTCCGCTCCTCCAGTGTGCGGTTCGCTCCTCCGGTGTGAGGTGGGCGGCGAGCAGGCCGGCCATCGTGGACAGGGCGCTGGCCGCCTTGGCGCGGTCAGTTGCGATGGTCAGCTGCCGGGCCGGCGAGTAGGGCGAGGCTTTCGCCGACTGCCTGGAGGGCGGTGTCCAGCGCTTCGTGCTGGCCGGCCACCGGAGGGCATATACCGCCGACGCGTTCGTTCCCGGCATACGATCTGCCCAGTGAGTAGATAGGAAGAATAGGTTACCGGCCGGTTAGTCCTTGCCGCCTCCTCGTGGAAATGTTGCGCTGATCGTCAATGCGGACTGGGCGTGGGTTTCCGCCTCGCCGAGTTCGAAGCGGAACATCGCGACGGCGGTGAGCTGCAGGTCAATGACCGAGCCTGTGCTGGCCGCGCCGAGTTCATCGGCGGTGTGCCTGGCCTGGGCGAGGCGTTCGGTGCCTGCGTGGTCGAACATGTCGATGGTGCCCACCTCATGAAGGGCACGCAGCCGCCACACGGCCAGGCCGGCCGCATCCGCAGTCACCAGGGCCTGCTCGAAGGCGGCCCGCGCGGCACTCAGGTCGTTTCCCCGCTGGACGCGGCCGAGCAGTTCCAGGGCATGACACCGGACCTCATGGCTCGCCCCCGGCATGGCGAAGGCGGTCTCGGCTAGGGCGCGGGCCCGGTCCACGTCGTTGTCGGCGAAGGTAAGCTCAGCGTTCAGCACGGCTATCTCGGCGCTGAGATGGTCTTCCGGATCGGGTGCGACCAGGTCCGCGGTGATGTCGAGCTGCCGCCTCGCTGCCGCCCACCGGGTCCCGTCCACCGCTGCATGGGCCAGCTTCAGGTGTATCGCTACCCGGGCGCTGGCCGACCCGTCACCCGGCGGTATATCGACGATAAGTCGCTCCCCCACCTGCATCGCCTCGTCGACCCGGCCAGCCAACGACAGGCCCTCAACGAGCAGCGTCTCGGCCTCGGCGCGCTGCTCAGGCTCACTGAGCAGCTCCACGGCGCGGCACAGCGTATCGATGGAGGTAGCCAGCGCCCCCCGGCTGAGCGCAGACCGGCCAGACGCGACCAGCAAGGCTCCGGCCCGGTCCTGCTGTCCAGCCTGGAGGGCCAGGTCCGCAGCAAGATCGCTCCATGCTCCAGGCAGCCCAGGGTGAGCCGTCTCCAGGGCCGCGAGTGCGCGACCCGCGAGGGTGACTCGCCGGGGCGGCAGCAGCTCAGCGGCCACCGCCTCCCGGGTCAGTATGTGCCGGAACCGGAAGACGTCAGCCTCGACGGCGAGCAGTTGCGCTGCGACCCCGTGTTCCAGCGCACTGGCGACAATCTCGGCATCCAGCCCGGTGGCGGCCGGCAACAGCCGCCAGTCGAACTGCCGCCCGAACAGCGCGGCGGTGTGCAGCACCAGGCGCTCGTCAGAATCCAGCCCCGCAAGCCGGCAGCGCACTCCATCGGAGAATGACCGTGGCACGCCCGCGGTCGCGAGAGACTCCTCGACCAGGAATGGGATTCCGTCCGCAACGTGCTGGATGCGGGTGACGACCTCGTCGGCAACCGAGGGCAGGCATGCGCGGACCATGCCGGCGACCTGGCCCGCAGTCAGCCGGCCGAGAGCCAGGCGCGAGGCAGCCCGGCGCCCGGTCAGCCGGGTGATGAGCTCGGCTCCCGCTGACGCAGGCTCCGCGCGGCAGGTGGCCACGAAGAGCACGGGCTCGGCGGACAAGTTGTCGCTCAGGTACTCCACGACCGCGAGCGTGTCGGGGTCGGCCCAGTGCAGGTCTTCAAGAACGACCAGCAGGCCAGCTGCTCCGGCGAAGCGTCGCAGCAGCTGCAGCACCGCCTCGCCGCGTACCGCGGCCGAGTAGTCCCCGTGGCCATCACCGCTAACGCCAGCGATCGTGGGAATCACCGCTCGTAGCGCGGGCAGCCACGGTGTCAGGCCGGCGTCGTCCGGGAACGCGCGCTCACGCAGCCCCTGCAGCAACGCCTCCGTGAGCGGCCGGTAGGGACTGCTAGTGCCAGTGGGCACCGCCCGGCCAACGAGGACGCCCGCCATGTGAGCCCGCGCCTCGGCGGCCAGCTCGCTGGCCAGCCGGGACTTGCCGATCCCCGCCTCGCCGGTGATGAACACAGCCCTGCCCGCGCCGTGGACGGCCGCCGCGAGGGCAGACCGCAGCCGTCCGGCCTCGGCGTCGCGGCCGATGAGTATGGGACAGAGCAGCTCCGCCACCAGATCATTATGCTCCGCGGCCAAGTGGGGCCCCGTGCAGCGAGACGGTGCCGACTGAAGCCGTGGCGCAGGGATCCGCGCACGAGATACGTGTTCCCACCCATGCCCCGGGTGATCGAGCCGGCCCGTGTCCGGCCGCGGCACACTGTCCCGCCCGGAATCCGTGGCCGGATACGTGTTCACGCCGATGCCCCAGGTCAGCAGAACGGCTGACGATGAGCCGAGGGCACAGGAGCGCGGTCAGGAGGCCGCGGCCATCGCCCGCGGATCAGCCAGGCAGCCGGAAAGGAACAGTCATGGGAACAGGTAGGGACCAGGCGGAGCTGTGGGGCCCTGGGGCACGCGATTGGTCCGACTACAACGAACCGATGTGCACGCCGTTCTACGCGGCGGTCCTGGACGCGACCGAGGTAGGTCCCGGCACCACGGTCCTCGACGTGGGATGCGGCGGCGGATTCGCGCTGCTGCTGGCCGCCAAACGGGGGGCCGCGGTCTCGGGCATCGACGCGACGCCGGCCTTGCTGGACATCGCCCGGGAACGCGTCACCGATGGCGCACTCGCCATCGGTGACCTTGAAGAGCCCCTCCCCTTCGATGCGGGCGCGTTCGACGTCGTAACGGCGTTCAACTCGGTGCAGTACGCCGCCGACCCCGTCGCCGCCTTCAAGAACATGAGCCACGCGGCCAGGCCTGGCGGGCTCGTCAGCGTGCTGGTCTGGGGGCCGCCCGCGCAGTGCGAAAGCGGCGTGATGTTCGCCGAGCTCGGCCCGCTGATGCCGCCTGCGCCGCCCGAGGCGCCAGGTGCCGTCGCCTGGAGTGAAAACGGCCAGCTTGAGCGGCTTGCGGCGCTGGCCGGCCTCACGCCACTGGCTGTCAGGGACGTGTCCAACCCGCTGATCTATCCCGATCTCGCCACGGCGGTCCGCACGCAGCTCAGCTCGGGCCCGGCCCGCGCGGCGATACAGCATTCCGGGCTTCCCGCGGTCCGCGGCGCCCTGACCCGGGCATTCGCCTCCAGCCGAAAGCCGGACGGCAGCTACCGGCAGGAAAACATGTTCCGTTACCTGGTGGCCAGGGTCTGACCCGGCATGTGCGCAAGCCGCTCATCGCGGTCAAGCACGCGCATTAAGCCGCCGGACCGGGGCCGCGCCAGGGCCAGTGCCCAGACGCGGCCCTCCAGCCCTGGCCGGTGTCGGGTCCTAAGGTCTCCCTGCAGCAAGCCCATGTATCGATGTGGGTCCGGCGCCGCGCCCTGGCGGTCCAGGCGGCGCTGTAGGGGCCTCCGACCCGGTCGTAGGTGTTCCCCAGCTCGTCTTGGGTGATCTTGACGGCTCCCTCATCGGAGGTGAGGACCAGGTCTTGTTCGAGCACCACGGCCCGGAAGTTCCATCCCGGCGGGAGCGTCAGACGCCTGTCGAGGTCTCTCCCATGACTGGCCCCACGAAAACCGAGCATCAGGGCCATGTGCGCCGGGCCTATGGGGCCGCGCGGTTCCCACCGCCTGTCGATGGCCCGCTTTTTCCACCAGAGCACAGGCCGCCTCCTACCTCGGCGCGTGGGAACTCACTGTCACCCACCTCATCCTCTGGCTCCTCATTGCCATCGGGCTCTTGACCTCCGAGGCGCTCGTCATCGGCGTTTCGGTCCTCTCCTTCATCGCGACCTGCCTGTTCATCGGGATGGTGATCGCTGTCCACCGCCGGCTGCGGCTCTACCACGGCGGCACCACCCGGCATTATGGTCACAGTGTGGTGGCGAGGCTCCTGGGATCCTGTCGGCAGGCTTGTGTGGCTGCCGGTACGGCTCCCAGCCGCCTGGCACGCACTCCGCCATCCGACGAGCCCACCTGGCAACCAGGACCGGCCGCTGACCACCTAACGACATGCGCGAGTCGTGGGTCACCCGGCGCCGGATCCACCGAGATCTAAGGTGCGAGGATGAAAGGCGTTCGCGGCAGGATGCTTTCGGGGGGAGCGAGATGACATGACCATCAGCATCGAATTGGCAGCGCCTGCCCCCATACCGGGGCGCACCCGGCAAGAAGTGCGGGAAGCGAGACGTCGCCAGCACGTGATCACGCTCGTCGTGCTGGCTGCGGCGGCCCGTGCGGCGGTGGATAGGCGCACCCTGGCAGGCATAATCACGCTCGCGATCGGGCTGGCCGCGGCGAAAGGCCTGGCCAGCGAGCGCGGTACCCCCGCCCTGGACTGGTACCGGGCACGAGGGCGAGACAAGAGCCGCAGCTCGGCGTAGCTGCGCCGGCGCTCCTGGCTCACGGGGAGATCACACCTGGTGTGACCGTGCCCCTGACCTTGCGTTTAGCGGCAGCCCGCCGAGTCCGGGTCGGCCGGGGGGCGCGCGGGCCGTAGGCGATCGCCACGTCGTTGCGGATCCGTCCCTATTAGCCTTTTCTCCTAGTGGTGCTTCCACCGGGAGGTCTGCCCCATGCTCCTGATCGTCGGCGAGACGATCGCCGCGTTCATGCGGCAGCTCACCGCTGATGCGGACGAGCACACGCCCTTCTCCGGCCCGTGGGCGAGTGGCGCTCCGGCGATTGCCGCCTATTCAGCGGGGATGCTCGGCGCTCCCACACACTTGGTGGCCGGGATCGGCGGGGACGAGAACGGGGGGATCATCCGGAGCCGGCTCCTTGCCGCCGGCGTGAACTGCCATGAGAGCAGAGCCGGCCATCTCGGACGGACCGCGGCCGCGTGGATCACCTATTACCCGGACGGCCAC
The DNA here is from genome assembly GCA_963751175.1 of uncultured Actinomycetes bacterium. Taxonomy (GTDB): domain Bacteria; phylum Actinomycetota; class Actinomycetes; order Streptosporangiales; family Streptosporangiaceae; genus RYN-230. The sequence continues at coordinate 28,216 of CAVVTM010000001.1, forward strand.
CGCGAGTTCGACTTCCGGGTTGAAGGCACAGCGGCCACGTCTGTGACGGAGGCGGACCTGGCCGACTTGCCGGAGGCTGCCTCGTGGCTGCACCTGTCGGGATCGGCGCTGCTGTTTGGTGAGCCACTGGCGAGCTCGGTCATGAGCGCCTTGCGCAGGGCACACAACGCAGGGGCCACGGTCTCTATCGATCCCAACGTCCGGACGGAGGCACTCACCCCGCCTGCCGCCGCGCTGCTTGCCGAAGTGCTGGAACTGGCGCAAGTGATCTTTCCGAGCAGGGGGGAACTCGAGGCGCTGGGCCTCTCGGTGGCCGATCTGACCGGCAACGGGAGCATCGTGTGCGCCACTGACGGCGCTCAGGGAGCCCATCTCCACACACCGGAACGCACGTGGCACATCCCGGCCAGCCCCGCCGATCCCGTCGACACGGACGGCGCTGGGGACAGTTTCGCCGGGGGCTACATTGCCGCCGCCATGACCGGTGCAACGCCGGTGGAGGCCGCCCGGGCCGGATCCAGGGCGGCGGCGCAGTCGATCACGGTCGTCGGCCCGATGCAAGCTGCGCTCACCCGCTGCCATGCCGCACCATGAAAGTCTCACCGCACGAGGAGGTGCCCGGATCTGGCAGCAGGTAGAGGCTGGTACATCGGGAGCCAGCGGGACCTGCTCAAGGCATGACCGGGTCAGCCGCGGGTAATGCTGCGTTAGGGCCCACAATGCCCTGGCCTGGCAGGCGCGGGCTGGAGCGTGAACCAGGACGGCAGTGCGTACCGCAGCAGAGGAGCTGAGATCGTGGACGGTGCGACTGTGTCTGTGGCGGTCGTCGCCACCCGGACAGAGGCGGAACTGATCGTCGGCATGCTGCGCAGTTACGGCTTGAGAGCAGCCGTGGCGGCAGACGATGCCGGGGGGCAGGAGCCGCAGCTGCAACTGCAGGGTGTCCGCGTAATGGTTGCCCCCTCCGACGAAGCTCCGGCCCGCCAGCTCCTGGCCGCCGCCGGGCCGTCGGCTCCTGGCCAGCAATGACTGCACGCGGGCGGCCCCGGATGCGCCGCGCTGAGCCGCCCCGTCACGGCGACCACTGACGGGGCCGCCGGGCTGGCCGAGGGCGGCCCTCCAGCTCCTGCCCGTCGAGGGCGAGCTGCCCGCCTGGGGCGGCGCGACCGGATGGCTCAGGCGCGCGGGTACCGGGCATAAGGTCCCCCGCCTGGCCGGCCATTGGCACTAGTTGGTGTCCCTGGCCCGGCGCATGCTCAGGGTGATGCGCCTTCCAGAGGGAGGGTCGCGGGGTGGGTAGTTCACCTCACGGACCCCTCTGCCGGGTGAGGCGGCCATGGCGGCTTCTCCGCAGCCCTGACGAGGGTGGCTGACGTCACGATCGTGGCCTGAACGGAGGCCGGCCTTGCTGGGACTGGACGGCTCGGTCACAGCGGAAGCGGGGGCTGAACAGCGATGCGTGAAGAACGCAAGACCCTGACCCGTTACACCATCGAGTCCGAACACCGCCATCCCGGTTCGACCGGTGACTTCTCCGGGCTGCTCAATGCGGTCGCGACGGCCGTGAAGATCATCAGCAACCAGGTCAGCCGCGGCGCGCTGACCGCCGCGCCGGGCAGCGCAGGCGTGCAGAACGTTCAGGGCGAGCTGCAGAAGAAGCTGGACCTCATCAGCAATGACGTGATGATCGGCGAGACGGAATGGACCGGGTATCTGGCCGCGATGGCGTCAGAGCAGCTAGAAGACATCTGCCCCGTCGTCCCAGCCGGGCGGCGCGGGAAGTACCTGTTGGTATTCGACCCGCTGGACGGCTCGGGCAACATCGACGCCAACACCTCGGTGGGCACGATCTTCTCGATCCTGCACAGCCCCGACGCGGGAGCGGAGCCGCGGGCCGGGCACTTCCTGCAGCCGGGCGCCGCGCAGGTATGCGCAGGCTTCGCCTTGTACGGGCCGTCCACGATGCTGATCCTCACCACCGGCGACGGCGTTGACGGATTCACGCTCGATCGCGACATCGGGGCGTTCGTGCTCACTCATCCGCAGTTGCGCATCCCCGAGGACTGCGGGGAGTTCGCGATCAACGCCTCCAACGAGCGGTTCTGGGAGCCGCCGGTGCGCCGCTACATCCAGGAGTGCCTGGCGGGCAGCACCGGACGGCGGGGCCGGGACTTCAACATGCGCTGGATCGCGTCGCTGGTGGCGGAGACCTACCGCATCCTCACCCGCGGCGGTGTCGTCCTGTACCCGAAGGACAGCAAGGAACCAGCCCAGCCAGGGCGGCTGCGGCTGCTCTACGAGTGCAATCCGATCTCCTTCATCGTCGAGCAGGCCGGTGGCGTCGCCAGCACGGGGCGCGAGCGTGTCATGGAACTCCAGCCCGAGAGCCTGCACCAGTGCGTCCCGCTGATTCTTGGCTCGAAGAACGAGATCGAGCGGATCGAGGGCTACCACCGCGACCGGGCCAGCGGGCAGGGATCGGCCTTCGACGACTCGCTCTTCAACAGCCGTTCCCTGTTCCGGATCCCCTGACCGCAGGAGGAGGAGGACTGTTGTCGCCCAAGCATCCGATCGTTGTCATTACCGGGTCGTCTGGCGCGGGCACCACCTCGGTGACCAGGACCTTCCAGCACATATTCGTGCGTGAGCAGATCAGCGCGACGATCGTCGAGGGCGACTCGTTCCACCGATACGACCGGGAGCAGATGAAAGCCGCCACGGCGGACGCAGACAGGGAAGGCAACCACCACTTCTGCCATTTCTCCCCCGACGCGAACCTGCTCGAAGAGCTTGAGACCCTGTTCCGCGAGTATGGCGAGGACGGCCGCGGCAAGGTCCGCAAGTACCTGCACGACGCGCAGGAGGCCAAGCCCTTCGGTCAGCAGCCCGGGACCTTCACGCCGTGGGCAGATGTCGACCCCGGCAGCGAGCTGCTCTACTACGAGGGGCTGCACGGCGCCGCGGTGACCGAGAAGGCGGACGTCGCCCAGCACGCTGACCTGCTGGTCGGGGTGGTCCCGATCATCAACCTCGAGTGGATCCAGAAGCTTCATCGCGACAAGGCCGCACGGGGCTACACCAGCGAGGACGTGGTCGACACGGTGCTGCGGCGCATGCCGGATTACGTGAAATACATCTGCCCCCAGTTCTCCCGGACACACGTGAACTTCCAGCGCGTGCCGACCGTGGACACGTCGAACCCGTTCATCGCCCGGCACATCCCGAGCGCCGACGAGAGCTTTGTCGTCATCCGGTTCGCCAAGCCGAAAGGCATCGACTTTCCCTACCTGCTGTCGATGCTGCACGACTCGTTCATGTCACGGCCAAACATCATCGTGGTCCCCGGCGGGAAGATGGAGCTGGCCATGCAGCTGATCTTCACCCCGCTCATCCTTCGCCTGATGGAGGCACGACGCCGAGCGTGACCGCCCGCGATCACGGGCCCGGAGTGCCCCAAATTCTGGGGAATCCTGCTGATGCGCTGTCGTGCACTTGTTCGAACCCGCCGGGGAGCTCGACGCGCTGAGCCGGTCCCGAGGCGGCTCAGCAGGTGGGGGTCGTGGTTCCCGGGAGCCAGGACCGATAGGCTTGGGGCCGGCGCGGCGAGGTCGTGTCATGGTAGTGGAAAAGGAACTTGAACTGATGGCAACAGGTACCGTGAAGTGGTTCAACGCCGACAAGGGCTTTGGTTTCATCGCCCCCGATGACGGGACGGCGGACGTGTTCGTCCACTACTCCGCGATCGCGAGCAGCGGCTACAGGTCGCTGGATGAGAACCAGAAGGTCGAATTCGAAACGACCCAGGGCCAAAAAGGACCGCAGGCGGAGAACGTCCGTCCTATCTGACGTCATAACGTCCCGCGTCCTCCCTCGACGCGCTGGTGAAAACCCGGCTGTCGGTAAGGTCCGGACATGCAACAGTCGGCCGGTTTGGACTGCCCACACGGGTCGGGTAACCGCCTGGAGGCAGTCCAGCGCCTCAGCCGTGCTGGACTTTGCCGCGCAGAAGGCCCTGGTCTGTGTGCCAAGGCGCACGAGCCTTCTCCGGCAGACCGGCAGCGCGCAGTGCTGATGATGCGTCATCTCGCGCCTGGGCAGCCAACGGCCTACCGTGACCAGCGCGGCCGCCCCGATCGTGGATAGTGGGAAACTCGTGGCGGCCGCCGGAGCGGTGGCCCAAGGGAAGGAGCAGGCCATGCCCGGAATCGTTGTGGGCGTAGATGGCTCACGTAACTCGGAACACGCACTTGACTGGGCGATGAGACAGGCAGCTGCCCTCCATGCCCCACTCACTGTTCTCACCGTGCACGAGGTCCCGAAGAGCTACTGGGGCGGCATCCCGGTGACCGGCCCGGCCGACACGCCGCTGCTGGAAAAACTGCAGCAGGCCGCTGAGGAGATGGCGCATGAGGCAGCCAGTCGGCTCGGTGATGCCCGGCCGGCCTCGGTGAACGTCCACGCTAAGAACGGCTTCGTGGTCAAGGAACTGGTCGATGCCTCGCAAGATGCCGACCTGGTAGTCGTCGGCATACGCGGAGGCGGCGGTTTTGCCCGGCTGCTGATGGGCTCGGTAAGCAACGAGGTCGTCCAGCACTCGGCGTGCCCAGTCGTGGTCGTCCCGCACGAGAGCTGACCAGGTCCCGCGGACGACCTCGCTTCGCGGGGTCCGCCCCGGCACTCATCGGGGCGGGAACGCAGCTCGTGCTGGAGCCTGCCGGGACGCGGGCAGATCGGGCTAGCCGAGGAGCCGGCTCGCGATCGGGTTCTCGGGCTACGCGGCACTGGGCGGCACGGTCATCAGGCCGAACGCCACAGCCAGTCACGAGTTCTCGCGCCCTGTCCGGACCGATGCGGGAACCCGGACGTCGCGGGCTCTGTGCCCAGGCGAGTACCGTGGCTGTGACCGCCCGCCGCATCATGGGGCGCGGGTGGCGGCGAGGTTCTCATGGAGCAAGCGCCAGCCCGTACAGCGCGATCACTTCGACGCGATGATCCAGGTCCGCACGGGTCGCGGTGACGAACATCATGGCGATGGCGTGGCCCGACCACGGCGACCCCGAACCACCGGGCCGCTGATTGCCGGCCGTGACCCGGGCGGGAGGAGCGCAGTGCGCCAGGTGGCGTGACCCAGCCCCACGTGCGCAAGTCACCCATCACGTAGTGGGCGCCGGCCACGAACACGTGCGAGTTCGCGACCGCGGCGATGCCGTCGATCAGATTGAAGATGCCGACCAGTGCCAGCACGACTGCTGCGAAAATAACCATGCCGAAGCCTTGCGCATGGTGCCCCGCGCCCTTGGCTGGCTTGAGTGCTGCCGTTGTCATGACGGCCCCCTATCCCAGGTCACCGAAACTTTTGCCTCGGAACCAGTTCCTCTCACTAGGCCCGTTGGCAGCCGGCACCTAAAGGCGCCGACCGCAGGCCAGGGCCCTCTACCTGCCATACTCACACCGGGCGTGCGGCGGTCCCAGGGACGGACGTCCCGCGGCGCCGGGCCAATTGGCCGCAATGTCGGGAGGAGTGCCAGCCGCATGACACGCAGGGGAGTCTGGCGTCGTCCATGACCGGTGACGAGTGAGGAGGTGGGCCGGCGTCCAGACGTGCGGCTCCGCCGGGCGGGGCGGCGCCGGTGCAAGGTGCGAGAGCGGGCTGCGGCGGTGAAGCGTCGCTGAGCCGGTCAGGACCGGGTCAGCCCCGCCGAACCCGCCCGCAGGTGAGTGAGGCCCGGCGGAGGTGGCTGCGCTGGACGATCGCACTAGCGCGAGCCCGCTGTCATCGCAACGGCGGGAAGTTGGCGCACGGCCCTGGCTTCACCCGCCAGGAGTGAGGCACGCGTCTTCCGCCGGAGGTCAGCTCATCGGAGGAAGAGGGCGGCCTTGGACACGGCAAGGAGGACTGATGGGTGAGGCGATCGGGGGGTCGTTGCCGCTGGCGGTCGGGATCGCGATCAGCCCGATCCCGATCATCGCCGTGGTGCTCATGCTCACCAGCCGCAAGGCCAGGGTCAACGGCCCGGTCTTCGTCCTCGGCTGGCTGCTCGGCCTGGGCATCGTCGGGGTGATCGTCCTGGCCCTGGCCGGGACGGCCGGGGCCAGCAAATCCGGGTCCCCGGCCACGTGGGTGAGCTGGGTCAAGATCGTGCTCGGCGCGCTGCTGCTGCTGGTCGCGGCGCGCCAGTTCGCGCAGGCGGCCGCACGGCGGCGAGGAGGCGCAGATGCCCAAGTGGATGGCGACGATCGACAAGACCACCCCCCTCGCCGCGGTCGGCCTGGCCGCCGCCCTGTCCGGCGCCAACCCCAAGAACCTGCTGCTGGCCGCCGGCGGTGCCGCCACGATCGCGCAGACCGGGATCCCCGCAGGGCAGCAAGCGGTCGCCTACCTGGTCTTCGCCCTCATCGGCACGCTGGGCGTCGGTATCCCGGTGGGCATCTACTTCGCCATGGGCCAGCGCTCGGAGAAAGTGCTCGCCGGCCTGAAGGACTGGATGAGCCAGCACAACGCCGCGATCATGTCCGTCCTGTGCCTCATCATCGGCGTCAAGATCATCGGTGACGCGATCAGCGGGCTGATCGGGTAGCAGGCCGCAAGGGGCCTGACGTGGACCCGGAGGACGCCGGCAAGGCACGGCAAGAAGCCGTCAAAGAGATGTAACGGTGCCCCGTGCGGCCAGGCGTGGCCGCGCCCCTGCGGTACGTGCATGCCGGAGCGGCCGGGCCCGGTGTACAGGTCAGGTGCTGGCCGGTTCCGGCTACGCGGCTGCTTCGGTCAGCGCGCTGCCTGGGCTGACGGTGCGGGGCACCTCTGCCGACGGCGCCAGGATCAGCTCTTCGAGTTGCCGGACAATGGTCGCTGGCGGGATCGGTGGCAGCTGGGCGAATACTGTCAGCAGCGTGTCCACGGACTGCCCGACGGTGAACCTCATCCCGGCGTCCTGCCTGGCGGCCAGGGAGAGCGGCCCGCTGGCCATGGCCTCACGAATACCCCAGGCGAGCGCTTCGGCGTTGTCCGGCCTGACGAGCACCACGCCGCCGCAGTCAGTCTCGGGCAGGCCGCCATCGTCGGAGGCGATTACCCGGCAACCCGAGTGCTGGGCCTCGATCGAGACAATGCCGAATGTCTCGTGCCAGTACTGGCTGTTGGAAGGCATCACCACGATGTCGTGGCTGGCCATCAGGGCCGCCATCCTGGCCGGGGTCTTGCAGGTGGCTACCACGGAGATTCCGGGATGCTCACCGAGCAACCGCTCGATGATCTTTCCTTGCGGCTTGTCTGCGCCCGCTGTCGTCGCGGTGAACGTGAGCGCCGCGTCCCGCTCGATGATGTCGATGTGCAGTGTCTCCAGCAGGGTGTAGACACCTTTCTCCGGGCTCAGCCTGCCGGCGAACAGGACGCGGATCTTCCCGGTCTCATTGCCCGGCCGGGACTGCGCGGCGAAGCACGGTTCGGCGAAGGGGTACACGACGCTGATCGTGGAGACGTCAACGTCCAGGTATTCCGACCACAGGGCGGCCGCGTACCGGCTGGTGGCGATCAGCGTGCGATTCCTGGTCCCCTCGACCGCGAACGCCTTCTGCCGTTCCCGGATGGGCGGCGGGTTGTGCAGGATCAGGAACGCCGGGTACCTGGTCGGCACGGTATGCGGTTCGTTGACGAACACGACGGTGCTCTCGAGTTCACCGACCTCGGCCAGCGCCGCCAGTGACAGGAACGGGATGCCCGTGAAATCATCCCTGCCGTCGGCGTCGCCCAGGCCGACGGTGACCACCTGCGCCGGTATGCCGCGCCGCTGCAGTTCCCGGACCTGGCCGACCGTATAGTTCTCCGAGCCGCCAGTGCCAGCGGGCAGGGGATTTCCCGGAGACCAGATGAACGATATCAATTCTGCTGCCTACGTTTCTTGTGGCCGAGGTGCGGGTGGAACTCAGGACGATGCCCGTGCGCGGGCAGGAACTGCGCGTGGCCGGCCGCGTGCCGGCCACTACGCCATACGCGTGAGAGAGAACAATGTGGACAGCTGCCAAAGCCCGCGACGGGACTGCAGTCTGATCCTCTCTACGGAATGCTCGAAACCGAGATGCCAGCCATTAGCTGCGGCTCAGCCACCACAGCGTCACGCGCGACTGGGTCATCGCACGCCACTCGCTGCCGCCGGGGTCGACATCGCCTGGTGCGAGCGGGCGGCAGGCGGCCCTGTCGGGATCAGCGCTGGAACCAGGCCTGGAGTGGATGGCGAGCACGCTGTCCGTCGCTGGCCTGCTGTCGGAGATGAAGGAATCCACGCGGCGCATCTCCGAGCTCGTCGCCGCCTCAAGTCCTACTCGCAGGTGGACCGAGCCTCGATGCGCAGCTCGATGCGACAGACGGCATCGAGAGCGCGCTGGTGATGCTGGGGCACAAGCTCGGCGGCCGATTTCGCGTGCGTGACTACGGCGCCGGTGCCCCGGTCGGGGCTCCCGGGAGCTCACGACGTGGCGGACTACCGACAAGCCTGGACGCGATGAACGGCGCAGGCACGCTCCGGGGGCGCCTCCGGCAAGCAGGACGACGTCATCGTCGAGGCGGACATCGGCTGGGACGCCACTGCGTGTAGTCGGCGTCGGGCCTTCTACACGACCAAGGACACGGGCCGGCCGGTCTCGGCCACGTACAGCTCGGCGCCGGTCGGGAGCTCCAGGCGGCAGCGTCACGATCGACACCCGGCCAGGGGATCGGTGCTGCGGGTCGCTCCGCGGGCGCCGCCCGCACCGGGGAAGCATCGCGCCGTGACTCCTCGGGCGCCAAGTACGCGGACCGCTCGGGATCGCCGCATCGGCGTCCACGGTGACCCATCGGCCGCGAGGGTGGCAGCCTCTCACCCGCTGGTCGGCCGAGGGCGGCGGTGCCGCTGGATCTCAGCACCATGCCGCTATGACCCGGCGGCGGCGATCGAGGCTTGCTTGCGGAAGGAGGCGAGCTGGCGCAGCCGCGGCCATTCGAGGGGCGGCTTGGGCGCAGGAACACCGGGCCGATTCCTGGGCACGACCACCCGCAGCGCCCCGGGCCGGGTCGCGCACCGGACGGGGGTGGGCATCATGACCGTCTCACCGTCGATGCCGACCGGGATCTCCGCAGCGTCGGCGTTCACGATGACCTCATCGGCCGTGAGGGTAGCCAGCCCCTCCCCGTGCCCCCGGCGGATGAGCCCGACCGCCTGCCGCGCGCTGTCCACCCGGACGGCGACCAGCCCCAGCGTGCCGGTGTTGAGATTCGCGCGCCTGCCCAGGCCCGCGAAGTCGGTCATCTCGTACGGGTCGTTGCTGACCAGCAGGGCCTGCGGCCCGTCGACCGTGACGTCACCGGCCCGGGCGGACAGCCGGGCGCCCTGGTGGCCCTGGAGCAGGTCGGGCAGCAGGCGCAAGGTCGTGCCCCGCTTGTCATCGCGGTACTCGGGGCTGCGCACCACCTCGGCGTAGGCCCCGAAGGAGGCGTTGTTGACGAACGTGCGGTCCCCGATGATGCCGAGGTCGATCCGCAGTTCCTCTCCGTCGGTGAGAGCTTGCAGGCAGGCAGCGGGGTCGTCGCGGTCCAGCCCCAGATCGAGCGCGAAGTGGTTGCGGGTCCCGGCGCTGATGACCAGGAACGGCAGGTCGTGCTGGGCGGCGATGCCGGCGACCAGGGCCTGGGTTCCGTCACCCCCGGCTACCCCGAGCAGGTCAGCGCCATCGGCTACCGCCTTGCGGGCCAGCGCGGCCACGTCCACGATCCCCGGGCCCTCGAGCAGGGCCACCTCGGCGCCCAGCGCCTCCGCCTTCTCCTTCAGCCCGAACCTGGTGACCTTCCCGCCACCCGATCTCGGGTTCATGATCAAGAACGCTTGCCCGGGCCGCCTGGCCGGGACGACGGGCGGCCCACTGTTCGCGGCCCCGGTGCTCAGCGCGGTCCTGGCGGTAGCCGCAGCGAGCAGCATCAGCGCAACCGCCACGATGGCGACCCACAGCAGGTGGTGCCACGCGAACGCCACCAGGATGACCACCGGCGCCACGACCGCCAGGACCAGCGCCATCCACCGGCGGACGCCGCGGTTGGCCAGGAACCAGTACCCGCCCGCCAGGACGGCGCATCCGCCGATTGCGGCGAACGCTACCAGCGTCAGGCTGCGCCAGCCTGCGACGGCGATCAGCAGCGCCACGGCGGCGAGCATCAGGGCGAAGGAAGCGCGGGCGAGCCAGCGCCGGGCCATCACAGACATCAGGTGCCACCCCTACACAGCAGTTCAGAGTCCTGAATCATGGCCGGGAGACTTCGGCGACGCAGCCGCGGACCGCCCCCCGGACAGAGGGAAGGCGAACGGTGGCAGGCCACCCTCGCCTCAGGGAGCCCCCCGATAGCTGCTCCCTTCGCTCCACGGTGTCGGCGTCGTCGCGTGCCCTGTCAGGGCCATTGTGCTGTTTTGGGGAGGCTTTGGTCCTGGCTGGCCACTGATCCATGGACCGATGAATAATGAGTGACTAGCCGCCCGCCAGGTCCGGGTTCGCAACTAAAGGTTCTTTCCCATGTCCGTGCCGACCCATGCCGATGTCATCGTCCTGAATCGCCGGCCGGGGCCAGCGCTCTCCCCAGGCGACATGGTGCTGGAGCGACGGCCGCTGCGCAAGCCCGGCCCCGGCGAAGTGGTGGTCCGCAACCTCGTCACCACCGTCGATCCGTATCAGCTGCGGATGCTGCGCGGGTCGCCCGAGGTCACACCCCTCGCCGTAGGCGAGCCGGTCCCGGCCAACAGCGTCGGGGTGGTCGCGGCGTCCGAGGATCCCGCCGTGCCGGCCGGCACGCAGGTGGCGACGTAACCGCGCGCCCGAGGCCCTGGCGACGGTCTTCGACCGCGGCTCGCCCGACATCGGCAGGCGGGTCGTCCGGATCTCGGAAGGGTAGGAGATAGGGAAGACCCGGCGCTTCCCGGCTGCACGGCCCCCGTTCCCTCAGTGCACGGCGAGCATCAGCTTGCCGGCGTTCTCGCCGCGGAACAATTTGAGAAGGGCATCTGGGAACGCGGCAACCCGTATCTGCTGGTTGACCGCGTTCACCCCGCGGTGCGTGTTCCTGCGCCTCAGCGGTCCCCGGCGGGGCTTCGACGTCGTCGTACACGCGTGCGGCCGCCAGAAGCCCGTCCGGGCCGCGCTCGTAGACGGCGATGCCTGCCTGGGGCGGCAGGTCGTGGCGGCCCCAGCGGACGCAGTTGTACTCCAGGGCGCAGCGCACGCCATCGTCGGTCACGGTGCAGTGCTCGAGGCCGATGCCGCCGCCTGCGCTGAAGCGGGCCGTGAAGAACGAGCGGAGCTCAGGGGTGCCGCGGTGGACGTAGTGCGGGCCGATGGGCTCCCGGTAGTACCCGTCGGGAGCGAAGGTGCCCACGATCGCGTCGGTGTCCCCGGCATCCAGCGCGGCCTGGTAGCGGCCGACGACATCGCCGGGGTGGGAGTCCCCGGGCTTGAGGACCGGCGGCCGGACGTGGCGCCGCCCGTCCACCGGCCACTGGCTGCAGTAGGTGCGGAACACCACCGACTGGTCGTCGGGTGACTCGGCGACGACCGCCAGCGGCCAGGCCACTTCCCGCCCGTCGTGGTCCAGGTGCGCCAGCAGTTCCACGACGGCCCGCCCGCCGGCGACGGTGGAGGCCACTCTCTCGGTACGGGCGTGCAGCTGGCCCAGCCAGGATTCGTTGTGGCTGACGAACTGCCGCAGCTGCCGGTGGCCGCGGATCTCGCCTGCCCGGGGATCCTGGACGACCACCTCCCCCGGCCACACGGTCTCCAGCGTGCGGGTGTCACCCGTGTTCAGTGCCGTGAAGTACTGCCCGACCGGATCAGCCTGGCCTGAGGCGCGAGTCTGCCTCCGCGCCAGCTCCACGGCACTGGCGAAGTCCGGAAACCACGGCATCTCAACCCCCGAGCTCCCTCGCCGTGCCGTCACCGGCCCGGCAGTTTCTCTCCGGATGGCCGGCCTTTGTACTCCAGCACCGTAGTCATCCCCGGCGCCGGCCCGCTGAAAGCCCCGCACAGCCGGGAACGGCGGAGAAGCTGCTGAGGCCGGAGCCGCTTCCCGTGAGGCGGATTACGCGCCAGGAGATCCTGGTGCATCCATGGGCCGGGCGGCGAGGACAGCCAGGTGCAGGGCGACCAGCGTGTCTTCCAGATCCGGCATCGTGCCGATCTTGTCCTGGCTGACCTGCGCGCGGACCAGCTCGGCCGTCGCGCCGGCCAGCGCGTAGTAGGCCTGGTAGGGAACGGCTGGCCAGGCCGGGTGGCTGCGGCGGGCGCGCTCGTGCCAGGCACGGTTCAGCCGCGCGAAGTTGTGCAGCGCGGCCTCGATCCGCCGGACCGCCCGGGGCCCGGCGGCGGGCATGTCCACGTAGAAGGCGCGGGCAAAGGCGGGCTCCCCGGCCAGGAAGTCGTGGTACTGGGTGTGCTTCGGCGGGTTCCTCTTCTTCCTGGCCGGCATCCCGCTGCTGCGCGGCCGGTGGAAGCCCTCCAGTGCCCGCCGGGACGAGGAGGAACACGAGGCGATGGTGGCCGCGGAGCTGGCCAGGCTGAACGCCTGAGCGTCGCCAGCGCACGCCGGCGGTGAGACGCCGGCGTGCGCTGGCGACGGCGCTCCGCTGCGGCTCAGTGGCCAGCCACGTAAGAGCGTTAGCGGGACTCGGTTGGTGATCTGCCCGATGCTCCCGGCGCGAGGCCGTCGCCGCAGGAGGCCAGCAGCGCGGCAATCGCGGTCTCGGTCCCGGCGGAAGCCGGGAGCACGGCCGGCGCCACGGGGATCCCGGGCAGTTGTCCCTCCGACTGGTACCGGTTGATCAGCCGGGGATCGATGTATGACGACCGGGCGACCGCCGGGGTGTCCCCGAGCGCGCGCGCCACCTCGCGGACGCTGGCGGCGATGACGCGCTGTCGGCTCCGTCTGGGTCGCCGATGGCCCCGCGTTCGCCAGCACCAGCGCCATGAGCACGGTGGCATTCCAGGTCCGGAATTCCTTGGCCGTGAAGTGGCCCCCGGCCCGCGTGGCGATGTAGTTGCCGACCTCGCGGGAGTGGAGCCTGTGCCAGCCGTCGTCGTGCTCGTAGCAGAACAGCGCCTCGTGGCCGTTGTCGCTGTGGGCGAGGGCCCGGACGGTGGGCTGGACCACCCGGTCCGTGACGGCAGATCGTCCGCTCCTTGCCCGCACTTGGCGATGTAGTCGAACAGGATGCCGTCGCGCGTCAGCCGCACGTGCCGCTTCTCGAGTGTCGTGACGCCGTAGTGGTGGTCCAGTTCGGCGTACCGCTCCCCGCCGATGCGGAACAGGCCGAGGTCGATCAGCCGGACCACGCCGGCGGCGACCCGGTCACGTTTCAGGCCGCGGCGCCTCAGGTCCTGCTGGGCCGCGTCCCGCAGCGCCGGCAGCGCGCTGGCGAACCGGAGCATGTGCGCGAACTTCTGGGCGTCCCGCTGCTGCTCGCCACCAGCGGGTGGTACAGGTACTGGACCCGGCCCCGGCTGTCCACGCCCGTGGCCTGGATGTGGCCCAGCGGATCGGGTGAGATCCAGACGTTCTCCCAGGCCGGGCGGGATCCTCAGCGCGCGGATGCGCTCCAGCGTCTCGCCACTCTGTGATGCCTGCGCCCGACGGGCCGGGCATACCGGAAGCCGTCCTGCGCCCGCGCGCGGGTGATCCCGGGGCCGTGCGGGTCACTGCGCACCAGCCCTGACACCGCGGCCGCCAGCGACGCCCCGTCGAGGCTCATGACCACCGAGCGTATCCGGCGCCGATACACCTGCAGATCAGCAGGCCTGGTAACAACGTGCCTTCCCTGGCCCCGGCCGCGGGCGTTGCCTGGCGAGGCCCGGCCCGGCATCGTGAGACCACTCAACTTTTCAGTCCGCCACGTCGTGCAATAACTATGTGGGAAGTGCTGCGTGGTCGCTAATGAGCGAGGCTGAGCCACCCGACGTCATCGGCGTCGGTGACTCATCCTTCGAAGACTTCGTTGCACGGCTCGTCGGCTCGCCTGTTCACCATGGCCAGGCTGCTGACCGGCGGCAACCGGGCCGAGGCCGAGGATCTGCTGCAGGGAGCGTACGAGCGCGCCTACCGGCGCTGGGGGCACATCTCGCGCCGCGCTGATCCCGAACGGTACGTCCGCCAGATCCTGGTCAACGCGTCCGTTCGACCGGTGGCGGCGGCTGCGCCGCCACCCGGAGGTCCCGCTGGTCGTCAGCGGAGCTGACCCGGGCGGCGCGGACACGGCGGCAGCGGTCGCGGACCGGGATCTGCTGCTGCGCGGCCTGGCGGCGCTTCCGCCCAGGCAGCGGGCCGTGCTGGTGCTGCGCTATTTCGAGGACCTCTCCGAGGCCCAGACCGCGGAGATCCTCGGCTGCAGCGTCGGCACGGTCAAGAGCCAGGCCGCACGGGGGCTGGCCCGGCTGCGCGACGGCACGAGCGAGGCAGGCGCCCCGTACAGCGGTGCCCGGGAAGGCGACGGTGCGCCATGACGGATGTCGAGCGCAGGCTCCGGGCGGCGATGGCCGCATCCGCGGAGGCCGCCCCGGCGGGGCTGCTGGAAGGCATCCGCCGCCGGCACCGGCGCCACAGCCGGCGGGTCATCGCGGCCTGCGCCGCGGTCGTGGCGATCGGGGTCGCGGGAACGCTGGTCTCGCGGGGAGTGCTGGACGCGCCCGCTGGCCGCGGCCCGGGGCGGCACCGGCCCGGCCGCCACCGGCCCGGCTGTCGCCCCGCCGGCCCCGCCCCAGCACCGCCACCGCGGCACCGGGCACGATCCTGCGGGACTGCCAGTCCAATAACTTCGGGGCGCTGGGCTCGGACTGGAAAGCACAGAGCGTCCACGCCGGCCCGGTGTGGTTCATCTACGCGCGGCCCACCGGCACCCGGCCGCCCAGCCACCGGCCGGCCGTCGGGAAGGTGGCCGCCAGCGCCATGATCATCGCGGTCAGCAACGGCCGCTCGGCCGTGGTGACGGCGGCCCCCTCGCTCGGCGGGCGGTTCCGCTTCCTGGCCGGTTTCCACGGTGGCGGCCAGCCCTACACGCTGTCCGAAGGCGCTCCAGGCCTGACCCTGGCCGGGCTGCCCGCCGGCACCCGGTGTGGCCACGGCTCCCTGAGAAGGACGCGCCCGGGCTGACCATGTTCTGGCAGGGCTACGTCACCGACGTGCGGGGGTGCATTCCGCTGGACGTGCGCGCGTCGCCGGCGAGTCAGCCGGTCCGGGTCACGCTGGCCGCCGCCGGCGGCGGCTGTGGCTCGTGACCTCCTGGTGGGTGTGGCGGGCCGCCGGCAGGCAGGCCAGCCGCCCGTGCCGCAATCAGGTTGCTATCCCGGCACCGCCTCGGGTAGGAACTTGGCATGCTGCGCGGGAAAGTGGCCGGGTTGCGGGCCCGGGAGGACAGCGATGTCCCGATCCTGCAGGCGGAGCTGTATAACGACGTGACGACCTGGGTCCGGGCCGATTCGCGGCCCTGGCGGCCGCTCCCGGCCGGCGCGGCCCGGTCCCCGTACCGGGTGCCGGACCCGGGCGACGACAATGCCGCCTTTTCCGTGGTGCAGCTGACCACGAGCGAACTGGCCGGTGAGGCGCTGCTGTGGGGCATCGACCTGCATAACCGCTCGGCCCACGTGGGGATCTCCCTGCGGCCGGGGTTCCGTGGCCGCGGTCTGGGCATGGACGCGGTCCGGGTGCTCTGCGGATACGGCTTCGCCATCCTGGGGCTGCAGCGGCTCCAGGCCGAGACCCTGGCCGACAATGCCGTGATGATCGCGGTGGCGACCCGGGCCGGGTTTGCGCGCGAAGGCACCCTGCGCCGCGCGGCCTGGGTCAATGGGCGATTCGCCGACGAGGTCATCCTCGGCATGCTCGCGGCCGACTGGCATCCAGCCCAGTCGTCACCCTCAGCCCCCTGAGGCCAGGACCACACACGCCGATCTCGGCCGGGCTGTCCCGCGGGCTCGCTTACCCGAACGGCTAGACGCCGGTCCGCTGGGTGCCCGCTGGCCCGCGCAGCAGACCGGCGGCGCCCTGCCCCAGCTCGGACCGGCGGCGGGCCGCGTGGCCCGGGCGGTTGGTGATGAGGACGTCGATCCGCTGGTCCCTGAGGAACTGGTCGATCAGGACGTCATGGTCAACGGTCCACACCATGATGCCGATGCCGTTCCGGTGGCATGTCCTGGCCACCCCCAGCTGGGCGAGCCGGTAGTTGACCGCCACCCAGTCAGCGCCGCAGGCCCGGATCCGGGAGAGGGGAAACAACTCGCTGTGCCGCACGGCCGCCCAGCGACGGCGCGGCACGCCCCGGAGGCTGCGTCCCAGCGACAGCGCGGTCCGGACCCCCGGGAAAGACCGCTTGATCGTGGCGACCGAGGCATCTTCCAGGGTCGTGACGACGAAATTGCCCGGGCCCAGGATCGAGGACGCCAGCGCGACGACCTCGGACTCGTAACCAATCTCTTTCAGGTCGAGATGCCCGATGACCCGGCCCGCCAGGAGCGCCATCACCTCGTCCACGCGGGGGACCACATAGTGCAGCCGGTCGCACAGCTCCCGGTACTCAAGCTCCGCCACCAGCGGTCCGCCGCGTCCGGCGCGCCTATCGTGGTACACGACGAGGACATTGTCGGCCGTCTTGCGGATATCAAACTCGGCGTACTCCGCGCTGCCGGGCAGCGTATCCGCGTAGCTTTCGTAGGTGACTGGTCCCGCGCCTCGTGAGTGGTCACAATGAGCGGAGATATGTACCACTTCGCTGGACTCTCCGGTTGACGGCCATCAGCCCGCACTTCCTTGACCAGCTCATATCCTTGGCTAGGCAGGCAGCCGGGAGGTGAACTCCGGGCCTCTGCCGGGAGGCTTTAGCGGGAAACCTCCGCCGCGCCGCAGGCCTGGGCCGCAGACAGTATCGACGAAGCCGCGTGATCCGTCCGGGGATTGATCAGGAACTAGGGGCGGCGGGCCCTCATGCGGCACTGGCGTGCCGTGGGTGCCCGGGTCGATCAGCTCCAGCTGGTTGTCTGCCCGGCCCGCGATGAGCACGCGGCCGGTGGCCTCATCGACCGCCACGCTGTTGGGCTCCCGTAAGGGCCAGGGCCGGGCCCGCGTGTCACGTCCGCCGGGTGCCGGGTGTCAGTGTGGTGACACCTGCATCGAGGGAACGGGACGATGAACGACAGTGACTGGCTGGCCGCCGCGTTCGAGGAGCACCGCGGCCGCCTGCGGGGGGTCGCCTACCGGCTGCTCGGGTCGGCGAGCGACGCCGAGGACGCGGTCCAGGACACCTGGCTGCGGCTGACCGGCGCGGACACCAGCGAGGTAGAGAATCTCGGCGGCTGGCTGACGACGGTCGTCGCCCGGGTGTCCCTCAACATGCTCCGCTCACGCCGGCGCGAGGAACCAGCCGGGGGCCCATGGCCCGGAGCCGTAGAGACGGCGGCCGGGACCAGCGCGGCGGCCTGGGCCGGCGGCGCCAGCCCGGCCGGTGATCCGGAAGACGAGGCGGTGCTCGCGGACTCGGTCGGCCTGGCCCTGCTGGTCGTCCTCGACACGCTCACCCCGGCCGAGCGACTCGCGTTCGTGCTCCACGATACGTTCGCCATGCCGTTTACCGAGGTAGCAGCGGTGCTCGGGCGTACACCAGAGGCGACGCGGCAGCTCGCCAGCCGGGCCCGGCGCCGGGTCCGCGGGGCGCCCAGCCCGGACGGGGCCACCGACCTGGCCCGCCAGCGGGAGGTGGCCACCGCTTTCCTGACCGCCTCCCGCGGCGGCGACATGGCGGCCCTCGTCGCGCTGCTGGACTCCGACGTGACGCTGGCCGCCGATGCCGCGGTGGCCCCGTCCGGCCAGCCCGTGCGGCTCCAGGGCGCGGACGCGGTCTCCCGCGGCGCGCTGGCGGCCTCGGCCCGGGCCGGGGATTCCCGGCTGGCCCTGGTGGATGGCTCCGTGGGCATCGTGTTCGCGCCCGCGGGCCGCCTGCAGGTCGTGCTGGCCCTGACGGTCAGCCCGGCCCGCCGCATCACCGCCATCGAGGTCATCGGGGATCCGGCCCGCCTGCGGCGGCTCCGGCTGGCGCTGCTGCCGGATTAGCGCCGGGCGCTGGGCAGGGCCGCGTCGAGCAGGACCTCGGCGGCGGCGCGGGCCGCCGTGGCCGCGGCCGGGTCGTGGTCCATGCGGGCAGACAGCCCGCTGCCGTCGTAGAGCAGGTGGAACTGGCGGGCCAGGCCCGGCGCGTCCGGGACGCCGGCTTCCTCGGCGAGGCGCGTGAACAGCGCACGCACCCAGGCGCGATAGCCCTCGGCGGCCCGCTCCACCAGGTCGCCGGGGTGGGATTCCGCGCTGGCGCGGGCGAAGGCGCAGCCACGGTAACCCGGTTCCCGGAACAGGTCGCCCTGGGCTTCGAACACGGCCAGCAGGCGCTCGCGCGGGGTGCCGTAGCGATCCACCGTGCGGGTGATGCGCTCGGCGATGTTCGCGTGCCGGGCTTCCAGGTAGGCGTGGATCAGCTCGTCTTTGCTGCCGAAGGTGTTGTACAGCGATCCTTTGGCCACGCCGGCGTGCTCGATCACCCGGTCAATGCCGACCGTGTGCACGCCTTCCTCGTAGAACAGCTCGTTGGCGGCGGCCAGCAGCCGCTCACGCGCTGACGGTCTGGCCGCATTCTTCACAGCCATGTCGGTCATCTCCCTTAGACAGCTCTGTCTAGTCTACCGCCGGGTGCGCGGGCGGGGAACATCCCACGCGGGCCAGTCAGGCAGCGGGGCGGCTGGCGGCGCCGTGCTCGCACGCGGCCTGGCCGGTCACAGCGCGGGTCCTGGTGCCCACCACTCCGGGCAGCGCCAGCGCCGCGAGGACGATGACCGCGCCGCCGTAGTACAGGGCGGTGTCGGTCAGCCCGCCACCGTGCACGATGACGAATCCGGCGGCCACGGCCGGCAGGCCGAGACCGAGATAGGACACGATGTAGAGCAGGGACAGGACCCCTGCGCGCTCGTGTGCCGCGGCCCGGGGCACGACGGCCCGGATGCGACCCTGGAAGCCGCTGCCGAAGCCGGCCCCGCTGATCGCCGTGCCCGCGAAGAACACGGGCGTGGACGCGATGCCCAGCCCCAGCATGGTGACGGCGACCCCGGTGATCAGGGTGAGGATCCCGGTCAGCATCACGGTGCGGGGGGCGGCGCCGCGCAGCACGATGATGGCGAGGACGGCGGCCGCGGTGAGCACGAACAGGCTCAGCCCGCCCAGTACCACGTCCAGCGAGCCGGTCAGGGAGTGCACCAGCGCGGGGCCGAGCGCGCCGTAGAGCCCGGCCAGGGCCCACACCGCGAACAGCACCGGCGTGGCGGTCAGGACCGGGCCGCGCAGGCTGCGCGGCAGCCGGATCTCCGGCCGCAGCGAGGCGAGCGCTCCGGGGGTCCGGCTCACCGTCTCCCGTAGCAGGGCCACGCCGGCGGCCTGCAGCACGAGCACGCCCATCAGGGCCACGTAGATCAGGTGCGTGGGAGCGGGCAGGTAGCGCACGGCCAGGGCGGACAGCAGCACGCCAGACCCGGTGCCCATGCCCGGGGCGACCGCGTTGGCGAAGGTGCCCCGCTCGCGGTCCACGTCCAGCAGTCCTGCGCCGATTGCGCCGAGCGCCGCGCCGGTGGCCAGGCCCTGCACGACCCGCGCGGTCAGCAGGGCGGCCACTCCGTGAGCGCTGGTGAACACGGCCAGCGAGGCGACCTGCACGGCGAGCGCGGCCAGCAGTACCGGCAGGCGCCCGATGTGGTCGGAGAGTTTGCCCAGGGTCAGCAACGCCGTCAGCACGGCCACCGCGTACACGCCGAACACCACCGTGGTGGTGATCGGGGTGAAGCCCCAGCGGGCCTGGTAGATCGCGTACAGCGGCGTCGGGGCGGCGGACGCGGCCAGCAGCGACACGATCAGCGACGCCAGCAGGACCAGCGCTGGCCGCCCGGTCAGCCGCGCTCCGGCCGGGGCCGGCCGTGCCGCGGCCGTGCCGGGCCCGCCAGGCGGACCGGAGCCGCCGTGACGGTCCCATACCCCGGGGGACGCTCGGCCGTTCGCGTGCCCGGCGCTCCGCCTGTGGTGCGAACCGTGCCGCCGTACTCAGTCATGATCAGTCCTCAGGTCGATTGAGTAGACAGGTCTGTTCAAAACACAGTAGACAGACTGGTCTAATCAGTCAAGCCCGCGGGGGCCTGGGACCGCGGGCGGCCCGAAGCCGTGCAGGATCAGCGTGCGGAGATCGAGGGAGTTTCGGTCGGGACTTTGTGCGTATTTCCGGCTCCGCTAGCCAGCCCGGTGTGATTCTGGGCCGGCGGTACCGCCACGAGACGCTCGCGGCCAGCCTGGCCGCGCTGGAGAACGCCGTCCGCCGCGACCGGCACCGCGAGCGGCGTAACCGCTGATCAGACGCGGAATTTGCCGCGCCGGGCGCCCGGTGCCGGGTGGCTCCCATGAGCCCTCGATGGGGTCGTGAACGGTGCCCGCGGCCCACGAATCGGCGCACCGGTGGCCGCGACCACGGTTGTGGTCCATTAAGGCGTTATTTCGGTGTTTGCCTGCGCTGGCCCTCAGCTCCCAGTAAGTTCCGGCGAGACAGGTGTTCCCTGTGCCACCTGACGTCGCCGTCCTCGCTGGCGTCAGCTCGCCGGGTGAACGCGGAGCCTCGCGGACAGGAGTGGGATGCCCCCAGCACCCCGTCATTCCAGGCCCAAAACCGCCAGGAAGCCTGCCTTCCGGATCGGCGTACCGGTATTGGCCGTAGCAACGCTCGCAGGCGTAGCTGCGGCTTTCGTGTTCTTGTCGGGCGGTCCGACAGGCTCCGCGGCGTCCACCAGCTCCCACGGGACAATCTCGGTGACGAGCGCCGCGTCGAGCCTCACCAGCGACGACATGATGATCAACGAGCACCATGAGGTCGCCTCCCGGACCGTCCGCGACGCCGCGCGGACCATCCGGCGCCAGTACCTGGCCAGGCAGGCCGCGGTCAGGCTCGCCAGGAAGAAGGCTGCTCAGCAGGCCGCCCAGCAGCAGGCCGCCCAGCAGCAGGCCGCCGCCCAGCCGACCGCGAGCCCGACCCCGGCAGCCAGCGCCCCCAGCAGCAGCGGCGGCACGGATGCCGCCCACTCACCGCTCGGGGTCTGCATCCGCAACGCCGAAGAGGGCGGCAGCTACGCCTGGGGACCGGGTAATGGCGGCGGTGCGTACCAGTTCGTCCTGGGCACCTGGGAGAACTACGGCGGCGCGGCCAGCGAGTTCGGCGTGGCCGGCCCTGCCTACCAGGACCAGATCTTCGACAACGCCATCGCCGCCGGGGGCGCCTCCAACTGGACCGCCTACGACGGCTGCTGACGGCGCGCCGGGCTGAAGAACCGCCAACCCTGGCTAGGGTGGCCCCGGCCTGGCTGTGTGATGCTGGCAGGACCGCCAGATCGCCGATCATGCCGGAGGGCCCAGTGACCGCGCCGCCCATGCCGACCCGTGTCCCAGCCACCGCCACGCCCGACGGCGACGGGGTCGTCGTCGGGGATGGCCCGGTCCCGGTGGACGCCTACATCGACTTCCTGTGCCCGTTCTGCCGCCGCTTCGAGCTGTCCTCCGGCCCGGCGCTGGCCGCCATGGTGGCCGGGCACCGGATCACCCTTGCCTACCATCCGATGAACTTTCTCGACCAGGCGTTGACGACGAAGTACTCGACCAGGGCGGCCGCGGCTTCCGGCTGCGCCGCAGACGAGAACCGGTTCATGGACTACGCCCATGCGCTGTTCGTGAGCCAGCCGCCGGAGGGCAGTGCCGGGCTGAGTGACGCCGAGCTCACCGCCCTCGGCCAGGAGGCTGGGCTGGGCCCGGCCTTCGCCTCCTGCGTGGCCGGGCGGCCGTACCTGGACTGGCCGCCGTACGTCACCGCCCGCGCCCTGGCCGCCGGGGTGGAAGCGACCCCGACCGTTCTGGTCGCGGGGGTGGCGGTCCCGGCGGAGAGCGAGGCCATCGCGGTCGCCGTCGAGCAGGTCAGCGCCCAGATCTGACCTCCTGGTGCTCAGAGGGGGACTCGTGGGGTTCCTGCGGCACGGGCGTGGGTCGGCGCGCCCCACCGGCGGGCGTAGCCGAGGCGATGCACCCCGCCTGGGTCTGCTTCGCGGCCACCCGTGACCCCGGCTGGGCGCCGGGCCCGACCGTGCACCTGGCCGGTTCGGTATGCTGGTGATCGTCAGATGATGCCCTGACGCGGAGGTCGTGGCCTCCCGGACCGCTCCGGCTGATGGCTTCTGGTCAGACCGCTGCGCACGGAGGCCATGAGCGTTGCCTGAGCTTTCACCCGATTCCGGGTCTGATCCCGGCACGCCATCTGGCCCGGACCGGGCCGAGTCATCCACTGCGGACCTGGCTGTCGCGACTATCCTGGTCCCGGCTCCCGCGCGGACCGCCCGGCGCCGCCTCCCCCGGATCGACCGCCGCGAGGTCGCCGCCATTTTCGCAGGCGGTGCCCTCGGCACCCTGCTGCGGGCCGCGCTGGCCGAGGCGTTCCCGCATCCGGCGACCGCGTGGCCCTGGCCCACGTTCGCGGTCAACATCGTGGCGGCATTCCTGCTCGGCTACTTCGTCACCCGCCTGCAGGAACGGCTGCCGCTGTCCAGCTACCGCCGGCCGCTGCTGGGGACCGGGCTGTGCGGCGGCCTGTCCACGTTCTCCACCATGCAGGTGGAGATCCTGACCATGCTCGACGCGCACGCCTGGGGCCTGGCCATCGGCTACACCGCGGCCAGCGTGGCGGCCGGCTTCGCCGTCATCTACCTGGCCACCGCGCTCGTGCGGCGGGTGCGGGTGCTGCGGTGAGGAGACAGCCGTGACCATGCTCATCTGGGCGGGTGTCATCCTCATCGGCGGAGCCGGTTCGGTGGTCCGCTTCCTGGCCGATGGCCTGGTGGCGTCGGCGGCCGGGCGTGACTTCCCGTTCGGCACCCTCGCCGTCAACGTGTCCGGCGCGATGATCCTCGGGCTTCTCACCGGCCTGGCCCTGGGGCATGACCAGGCGCTGCTGGCCGGCACGGCCGCAGTCGGCTCGTACACCACGTTCTCGACCTGGATGTTCGAGACCGACCGGCTCACCGAGGAGCGCCAGTACCGCCGGGCGGCGGCGAACGTGATCGTCAGCCTGGTCCTCGGCGTGGCCGCCGCCGCGCTGGGACGGCTGATCGGAGCGCACCTGTGAGCGTGGAGTCCATCAAGCTGACCAGCTACTTCGGTGAGCGCCAGCGGACCGGTGGCCGGTTCGTCGCGGATGCCCTGATCGACCTGTACGGACGGCGCGGGATCGCGGCCAGCGTCCTGCTGCGCGGTACCGAGGGGTTCGGGCTCAGGCACCACCTGCGCACCGACCGGTCGCTGACTCTCTCCGAGGACCTGCCGCTCACCGCAATCGCCGTGGACAGCCGCCCGCGCATCGAATCGGTGCTCGGGCCCACGCTCGAGCTCAATCGCACCGGGCTGGTCACCCTGGAACGGGCGCGGCTGCTGACCGGCGAGGACGGCCTCGCCACCGTCGCCGGGGACCGGTCCGGGTCCAGCAAGCTCACCGTCTACCTGGGCCGCCAGGAACGGATCTACCGGGTACCCGCCTTCGTGGCCGTCTGCGACCTGCTGCACCGCCGGGGCGTCGCCGGGGCCACTGCGCTGCTCGGCGTGGACGGCACGGCCCACGGCCGCCGGGAACGGGCCAGGTTCTTCAGCCGCAACGCCGAGGTGCCCATGATCGTCATCGCGGTGGGTTCCGGCGACCGGATCGCCCGGGTGCTGCCCGAGCTCGGGGCGCTGCTCCACCGGCCGCTCGTCACGCTCGAACGGGTCCAGGTGTGCAAGCGGGACGGGCAGCTGCTCGGCCCGCCCGGCCCGCTGCCGGGCGCCGACGACCACGGCATGGCGCTCTGGCAGAAGCTCATGGTGTTCAGCTCCGAATCGGCCCAGCACGCCGGCCAGCCGGTGCACCGCGCCCTCGTCCGGCGGCTGCGGTCCGCCGGGATCAGCGGCGCGACCACGCTGCGCGGGCTCTGGGGGTTCCACGGCGACCACGCGCCCCACGGCGACCGGCTCCTCCAGCTGGGGCGCCACGTGCCCGCGGTCACGATCGTGATCGACAGCCCCGAGCGGATCGCCACGGCGTTCCCCATCATCGACGAGCTCACCGCCGAGCACGGGCTCGTCACCGCCGAGACCATCCCCGCGATGCGGGCCGCCGCGGGTGACCGCCGGCGGGGCGGCCCCCGCCTGGCCACGCACCATCTGTGACGGCCATCGTCGTCTGCGTGAAGTACGGTCGCGGTGGCGGGCAGCCGAGGGAGGGCGGGGCCATCATGGCCGGGCCGGAGGCCGGGAAGCCCGCGGCCGCGTGCGGGATCGGCGGCGTTACCGACCCGGCGCGGACCCGTCACCTGCTGATCGAGACCCTGGCCCGGACGACGTCATGACCGGTTCGCCCGCTGGTTCGCCGGGCGGGGAGGCAGCAGCCTGGCCGGGCGGCAGGACCAGCTCGAACGACGAGCCACGGCCCGGCGTGCTGCGCACCTGGACGGAGCCGTGGTGGGCCGTGGCGATGGCCTGCACGATAGCCAGGCCGAGCCCGAACCCGCCCGCCTCGCTGCTCCGCGGAGGGCTGGCCCGGGCGAACCGCTGGAAGATCCGGTCCAGGTCGGCGGGCGCGATGCCGGTCCCTGAGTCGGCCACCGTCAGGACCACGCGCCCCTCCTCGCGGCGGGCGCTGACCTCGATCTCGTCCCCGCTCGCCGTGTGCGCGATGGCGTTCTCCAGCAGCGCGTCGAGGGCCAGCGCGAGGCGGTCCCGGTCGGCCACGACCGTCACGTCGGTGACCGGGCCCAGCCGCCACTGGCGGGGCAGGTAGCCCCAGCGTTCGAGCGCGTCGCCCAGCAGCGATTCGGCGGTGACCTGCTCCGGGTGCAGGAAGTCAGGACTCCCCGCCGAGGCCAGCAGCAGGATCCGGCTGGCCACCCGTCCCAGCCGCCTCAGCTCCCCGGCGACGACCCGGGCGTCGTCGGCCAGCACCGTCTCGGTGGCGGCGCGTTCCATCAGCTCGGCGTGCCCGAGCGCCACCGTGATCGGCGTGCCCAGCTCATGGGACGCGTCCTGCAGGAACCGGTGCTGCTCCTTCAGCAGGCGCAGGTTCTCCTCGGAGACCCGCTGGACCTCCTCCATCGCGGCGAGCCGTTCCGTCATCGCCGCGATCCGCCGCTGCCCGTGCCACACCATGACCAGGAACATCAGCGCGATCAGCGGGACTTCGGCCAGGTAGTCGGCGTCTTGCTGGCCCTTGAGGACCTGCACCACGACGATGCCGCCGGTGGCCAGCGTGACCGCGGCGACGGTCAGGATGGTGGGCTGCAGCCGCCAGAGCCGCAGCCCGTAGATGGCGGTCAGGCTGACCCAGATGGCCAGGAACGGCACCGTCTGCCACTCGGGGAGCAGCCGCATCGCGGCCAGGTTGATCCCGACGAAGGCCACCCAGATGATGTCGAGCCGGTAGGTGCGGCCCCAGCGGGCTGCCCGGCCCCACCACGACATGCTTCCTCCACCGATAGACCACGGGCGGTGGCCCAGCCGGTTCCCGTGCCGGGCAGCCGCCACCACCAGCCGGCCAGGCCGGTCCCAGCCTGCCGCTCCGGTCATACCTAGTCAAACGCCACACTGGTGCCGAGGGTTCAGCGCGCGCGGCCGCCGGCCGCCGACGGGCCCGGTGACGCACGAGGAGGCTGATGTGGTCCGGGTGTGGCTGATCCGGCATGGGCAGAGCGAATCCAACGCCGGGCTGCCCTCGACTGACTGGCAGGGGATCCCGCTGACCGGGCTCGGGCGCCGGCAGGCGGAGCACATGGCCGGGGTGTTCGCGGACCCCCCGCAGCTCATCGTGACGTCGCCATACCTGCGGGCCAGGCAGACCGCGCAGCCCACGATCGACCGGTACCCCGGGTCGGCCTGTGAGGAATGGCCCGTCCAGGAGTTCTCGTACCTGCGTGCCCTCGACCGGCGCACGACCACTTCGCACGAGCGCGAGCCCGAGGTCCGCGTGTACTGGGAGCAGGCCGATCCGCAGCACGCCGAGCCCGGAGCCGAGTCGTTCGCCGGCCTGGTCGGCCGGGTCACCAGCTTCCTCGGCCGTCTCGGCGGGCAGGACGCCGGCCCGGTGACGGTCTTCACGCACGGGATCTTCATGCGCGCGGTGGCCTGGTTCCTGCTGACCGGCGTGGCCGTCCCCGGGCCGGAGGACATGCGCCGTTTCCGCGCCTTCACCGGCCTGTACCCGGTGCCCAACTGCGGGGTCCTCGAGTTGCGGTACTACCCGGGTGAGTCGGCCCCGTCGCTCATGGGCGGATCCACCCTCCACCTGCCCGCCAGCCTGGCGCCTGAGGATCCCGACGAGAGGCGGGCCGTGTCGCTGGCCTGACCCGGCGGTAAGGTCGGGCGGCATGAGCAGCCCGGCGACCGGCATCCGGCTCATCACCCTGCACGACGCGGACGCCATCACGGAGCACATCCGGCGCGACCGCGAGACCAAGGGCCGCTGCGAAGCCGGCCTACCCGCCGGACTACTTCACGCTGGACGGGCAGCGCCGGCGGATCGAGCGGATGCTCGGCCGGCACCGTGACAGCGAGTCGTGGCCGGGGGTGATCCTGGCCGGTCAGACCGTTATCGGGCAAATAACCGTGCAGGAGATCCTGTTGCGGGCCTGGCGGAAGGCGTCGATCGGCTACTGGATCGGGACCCCGCACCAGGGGCAGGGCCATGCCACCCGGGCGGTCGGCCTGGTGGTCCGGCTGATGAGGGAGGACCTCGGCCTGCACCGCGCGGAGGCGTTCACCCAGATCGAGAACACCGCCTCCCAGAACGTGCTGCGCAAGAACCGTTTCCTGCCCATCGGCATCGCCCGCTCGCACATCTTCACCGTCGGGGCCTGGCACGACGAGATCATGTGGGAACGCCTGCTGGAGGAGTGATGTGATGCCCCGCACGCTGTGCGTCCTGCTGTGGGCGCGCCCCGGCGCTGAGGCGGCCCTGGCCGCGTACGAGGACAAGGTTCTGCGCTTCGTCCCGGACCACGGGGGCCGGGTGGTGCAGCGCGCCCGGGGCAGCGGCGGTGACGGGCAGCCGGCGGAGATCCAGCTGTTCGAGTTCCCCTCGGACGCCGCGCTGGACTCCTACATGCGCGACCCCCGCCGGACCGCCCTGGCGGCCGACCGGGACCAGGCCGTGGCCCGGACCGACATCATCGACGTCGAGCTGGTCCCGCCCCTGGCCTAGCCGCGTGGCCAGGGCTGGCTGGCCGGCGCGGCGGGCTCGGGTGACGTGGTGCGCCAGGCCGGGCGCGGCGCGGCGCGCTCGGTCAGCGGGTCGGGCCGTTCCCCGTAGCCGTGCCCCGGCTCGAGATGCCTGGCCTGTGACAGCCGGAGCGGCTCGAACGCCCCGCTGCTCTCGGCGGCCAGCGGTTCGCCGGTCACGCACACGTGGTCGCCGCCCTCGTCGAGCAGGACGATCCGGCGGAGGATCAGCCGGTGCGGGCAGTCCTCCAGGACCGGAACGCCGTCCGGGCCGGGGCTCACGCGCAGCCCCGCGAACTTGTCGGTCTCGTCCCCCGTCAGGGTCCCGAACCGCTCGGCGAGTGCGAGGTCGCCGGAGGTGAGGAAGTGGACGGCCAGGTGGGTCGCGCGCAATCCCACCCGGTAGGTGTAGTTCGCCTTGGACAGCCACACGCAGTAGCGGCCCGGGTCGATGCTGGACTGCGCGTGGAAACCCACCAGGCATCCGGCCCGCTCGTGGCCCTCGGCCGTGGTGACCACGATCAGGGGGTCGTCCAGCGACACCATGATGCCGGTGAACGCGTCACGGACCATCGGCACCTCGCTCGTAGCGCAGGAACAGCGTGTCATCGCCACGCAGCACGTGCCGCAGGGCGAAGTGGGCCAGCGGGGCGCCCGGCGGCGCCACCGCCACGGGTAGCGGGTCCCCGCCCATCAGCGGGGCCAGGGTCAGGCAGAGCTCGTCCACGAGGCCGGCCGCGACCAGTTCGCCCAGCCAGGTGGGACCGCCTTCGCAGAGCACCACCCGGTGACCCCGTTCGGCCAGCCGCCGCAAGGCCAGGCCCGGCTCGACCCAGTCCCCGCCAGCCACGATGACGTCCGTCACCTGGCGGGCCTGCTCCAGCCGCTCCGGATCGGCGGCCGCGCAGGTGATCACCAGCGTTCTGGCCTCGGGCGCCGGGTCCGCGAAGGCCCGGGCCGACCAGTCCAGCCTGAGCGACCGGGTCACCACGGCGAGCGGCGGCGTGGCCGGCCGCCCGGCCGCCAGCCGCGCCGCGGCCCGCTCCGGCGGCAGCCGCACCACCCCGTAGTGCTCCGCGCGGACCGTCTCGGCCCCGACCAGCACCACGTCGGCCAGCGCCCGCATCAGCCGGAACAGCTCCGCGTCCGGCGCGGTGGACAGGTCACCGACCCGCCCGCCAATGGCCGCCGAGCCGTCCAGCCCCCCGACCATGTGCGCCATCACCCAGCAGCGGCCATCGGGCCGCGACCGGGTGACCTCCGCATACGGTGCCAGCGGATCCTCGATCCACGGGCCGGGCACCAGCATCCGCATGCGGCTCATTCTGGCCCGCCGCGGCGCATCGTGGCTCACGACCTCATCCGGCACCGGCCACCCGGCCCGCCGTCGGCCCGGCCCGCCGTCTGCCCGGCCGGCCGCGCGCGGCCGCCAGCGGTCCTCGGCCGCGTAATCCAGCAACGGGGCGAAGTAACTGTCCCCGGGCCCGGGGATGAGGTCCGCGTCCTCACCGCCCCGGCCGCGGCACGCAGCCGCCCAGCGTCGCCGGTGCCCGCGGCGATGAACCGGCCGCCCGAGGCGGTGATGTCCCGCGGCATCCGGGCCGGATCACGCCCGGTGAGATCGACTGACCAGCCAGCGGCCAGCAGCCGCCGGGCGGTGGCCCGCCCGATCGCGCCGGTGCCGCCGATGATGACCGCCCGTCCCACCCCGGCACCGTACCTCGCCCGCCTGTCCCAACCGCACGGGTGCCAGGCCCGTGGCGCGCGAGGGCAGCACCAGTGCTCGTCCATGTCGCCGGTAATCGCCTGCGCGCTGCGCGCGGGGCAGGCGAGCGGCGCGGGCTCGGGCTCACTGAACGGGCGTGACGCGATGCATGGGCTGGTGGCGGCCGCGGTAAGGCGGTAGCTGTCTCATGTGTCCGATGGCCCGCCTCTGGCGGGCCAGTTTCGTGTCACCGGCTGGCCGTGGCTGGAGGCCTGTACCCCAGGAGGCTCCGTGCCCATCAAAACCGTCCCACCAAGACCGTGCCCACCACTACCGGGCCCGCCAGTTCCCTGCCCGCGAGCCCGGTGCCAGCGGGCGCGGTGCCCGCAGCGCGGGGCCCGCGAGCCCGGTGCTTTCCGGCGCCGCGGAAGCATCCTCGCTCAAGGCGGCCCGCCGTCGCAGCGCTGCTCTCGACGCCGCCATCCGGGAGAATCCCGGCCGGTTCCGGGTGCTCACCGGCGACCGCCCGACCGGCCCGCTGCACGTCGGCCATCTGTTCGGCACGCTGCTCAACCGGGTCCGCCTCCAGGATCTCGGGGTCGGGGTCATGGTGCTCATCGCGGACTACCAGACGCTCACCGACCGGGACGCCACCGAAACCCTGCCTGACGACGTGCTCGGCCAGGTCGCGGACTACCTCGCGGTGGGCATCGACCCGGGCCGGGCCGCGATCTTCGCGCACAGCCAGATCGCGCCGCTGAACCAGTTGCTGATCCCCTTGCTCAGCCTGGTCAGCGTGGCGGAGGTGGGCCGGAACCCCACCGTGAAAGAGGAATTCGGGGCGGCCGGCGGTTCGTCCATGAGTGCGCTGATGTTCACCTACCCGGTCCATCAGGCGGCCGACATCCTGTTCTGCCACGCCAATCTGGTCCCGGTCGGCAAGGACCAGCTTCCCCACCTGGAACTCACCCGGACGATCGCGCGGCGCTTCAACGAGCGGTACTGCCCCGTGGAGCCGTACTTCACCGCCCCGGACGCCCTGCTCAGCGACGCCCCGCTGCTGCTCGGGACCGACGGCCAGAAGATGAGCAAGAGCCGGAACAACGCCATCGCGCTGGCCGCGAGCGAGGACGAGACGGCGCGGCTCATCCGCGGGGCCAGGACTGACGACCAGCGCACGATCACCTATGAGCCGCAGTCCCGCCCGGCGGTCTCCAACCTCGTGCAGCTCGCCGCGCTGTGCCTGGAAACCACCCCGGAAGAGGTCGCCGCCGGGCTGGGCGACGGCGGTGCGGCCGCGCTGAAGCGGCTGCTGACCGAGGCGCTCAACGAACGGCTGCGGCCGATC
The DNA here is from genome assembly GCA_963751175.1 of uncultured Actinomycetes bacterium. Lineage (GTDB taxonomy): Bacteria > Actinomycetota > Actinomycetes > Streptosporangiales > Streptosporangiaceae > RYN-230. The sequence continues at coordinate 58,606 of CAVVTM010000001.1, forward strand.
AGGGCCCGTAGGCGTGAGGTCGCGTCCGACCCTGGCTACCTCCGCCAGGTCCTGGCGGAGGGCAACGAGCGGGCCTGCGCCATGGCCACCCAGACCCTCTCCGATGTCCGTACCCTGATGCACACCCGCTACTAACCCGCGCCTAACGCTCCTGTCACACTGTCCCCTCCCGCCCACGTTTCACGCCGATCGTGCGCCGGAACGGGCAGAACACCCCGGAAAGGCGCACCGTCGGCGTGAAACGTGGGCGCTGGCCATGATTGACGGTGCCTGTCAGAAGGGCAGCAGCCGGGTGGGGAGGGCGGTCTCCTCGACGGTCCCGTCGGGGCGGCGGGTGATGTGCCAGGTGCTCGCGCCCTCGACCTCGGAGATGCAGTCCACCAGCTCGGTGCCCTCGAAGACCAGGCCGGTGCCGTCGTCGGACGCGTAGCCCTCGGGCAGGATCCCGTCCCCGATCAGCCGGTAAATCGTCGGCCGACGCTGCTCCTCGGAGTCGTGGTGCGGGCTGTTGGAGTAGGGCAGGAAGCCGAGGCCGTTCGTCACCGGGTTCAGCGGCAGGCCGAACGAGTCGGTGGTGCCGCCTTCGAACCAGCAGATCGAGCCCGCGGACACACCCATTAGCACCACACCCGCGTCCCAGGCGGCGCGCATGGCCTGATCCACGCCGTGCAGCCGCCACAACGCCAGCAGGTTGGCCACGCTGCCACCCATCACCCACACCACGTCCTGGGCCAGCAGGTGCTCCGTGATGTCGGGGACGTTGGGCCCGGCGAACAGCGCCAGGTGACTAGGCCGCCACCCGGCCCGGCCGAACGCCGAGTACAGCATGGTCAGGGACTCCGCCGCGTCCCCCACGGCCGTGGCGACCAGGCAGACCCGGGGGCTGTCGCCCGCCCGGGCCAGCGAGGCCGCGTACTGGTAGGCGGGGCCGAGGCGGAAGTCCCGGGGCCCGTGGCCGGCCGCCTGGAAGCCGATGCTGGTAGCGACGATCGTCGGGATGCGCGCGGTCATCGGGTGATTATCGCAACTGATCGCCGGATTCGCGGAGGCTCAGCAGGTTCATGGCCACCAGGTCCAGGACGGTCCGGTCGTCCTGATTGATCAGTTCACCCTTGGTGCGGACCAGGCCGCGGCGGCCTTCGAGCGTGACGGGCGGGTCTCCACGATCGTGGTCCGCAGCCGCAGCCGGTCACCCGGCCGCACGGGAGCGGGCCAGCGCAGCTCGTCGATACCGGGCGAGGCGAGGCTGGCCACCCGGGACAGGTAATGGTCGGCGAACAGCCGCATCATCATGCTTGCCGTGTGCCAGCCACTGGCGATCAGCCCCCCGAACGGCCCGGTCGCGGCGAATCCAGGGTCGATGTGGATCGGCTGCGGGTCGAATCGCTGGGCGAAGTCGAGGATCTCCGCCTCGGTCACGGTCAGGTACCCGTACTCGTAGACCGCGCCCGGCAGGTAGTCCTCGAAATAACGGTCCTCTCGCGGGACCCGGAAGTCGCTACTGCTCAGGGTCCTGGTGGGGGTGGGAGGGGTGTCAGGCTGGGACATGATGGCCAGCATGGCATGCCGGGGCCGGCCCGCACTCGGGCCGACCCCTCCGGGGCCGGCCTCTACGATGGGCGTCATGCCGAGGACGCCATGAGCCCCCAGATAGCCACCGCCGACGCCGTCGGGCGCGAGGACATGCTCGACTTCGTCCGGAGCCGGCACCACGTGGTGCTGGTGACCACGAAACGGGACGGGACGGTCCAGCTCTCCCCGGTCACGGCCGGCCTGGACGACGAGGGCCGGGTCGTGATCGCGACCTACCCGGAACGGGCCAAGACGCATAACGCCCGCCGCCACCCGCAGGTCGATGTGCTGGTGCTGTCGGATGATTTCGGTGGAGCCTGGGTACAGCTCAGCGGTACCGCCGAGGTCCTGGACCTGCCCGAAGCGGTGGAGCCGCTGGTGGAGTACTTCCGGTCCATCGCGGGCGAGCACGACGACTGGGACGAGTACCGGGCGGCCATGCAGCGCCAGGGGAAATCGCTGATCCGGGTCACGATCGAGCGGTGGGGACCTATCGCCACCGGCGGGTTCCCGGCACGTCTGGCCTGAACCTGTGGTCGTCAGCCCTGGTCGATGCGGTGAGTCGGGCCCACTGATCCCGGGATACGGCCCGCCTGAACCGGACAAAACGCCCTCCGCAGGCGCACGTCGCCGGGCAAGGTCGCCGGAGACCCGGATAACCCTTCGACGGCGATGCGGTCACTGCCTAGTGCTGCTGGGCGTCGTGACGATCCGGAGTTCGCGAGGCTGCTGGCCGAGGGCGACGCCGTCCCGGTCGCGGGCTGGGACTTTTCCTGGTTCGACGGCCGGGCCACCGAGGAACGTCCCTCCTGGGGTTACGCCCGGATGATGGGTGAGCGGATGGCGCGCGCCCGCGCGGCGCTGGACATCCAGACCGGAGGCGGCGAGGTACTGGCCGGGATCCCGGCACCGCCGCCCGTCCTGGCCGCCACCGAGTCGTGGCCGCCGAACGTCGAGCTGGCCCGGCAGCACCTGGCCCCGCTCGGCGCCAGCGTGGTGCAGGTCACCGACGACGCCGGGCTGCCGTTCCCGGCGGAATCTTTCGACCTGGTGGTGAGCAGGCACCCGGTCGAGCTGGTGTGGCCGGAGATCGCCCGGGTGCTCCGCCCGGGCGGCACCTTCTTCTCCCAGGGGGTCGGGGCAGGCTCGAACCGGGAGCTGACTGACTTCATGATGGGCCCTCAGCCGGTCAGCGAGGCGCGCAGTGCGAGCCGGGCCAGGGCGGAGGCCGAGGCGGCTGGCCTGGTGGTCGTGGACCTGCGCGAGGAGGCATTGCGTACGGTCTTCTACGACGTCGGCGCCGTCGTGTACTTCCTGCGGAAGGTGCTGTGGACGGTGCCCGGGTTCACCGTGGCCGGGTACCGGGACCAGTTGCGGAAGCTGCACGAGCAGATCCGCTCCGCGGGGCCGTTCGTGGCGCACGCCCAGCGCTTCCTGATCGAGGCACGAAAGCCCTGAGGCAGAGCGTCGCAGCCTGAGACCGTCGCCCAGCCAGCGATTTGTAGGATCAGGCTGACCAGTTGCGACCCGGCCCCGGCTCAGCCTGTGCCGCGATCGATGCCGAAGGGGGCATCCATGATCTTCATCGTCGTCAAGTGGACCATCAAGCCTGAGCGAAGCAGCAACTGGCTCGCCGACGTGGAGGAGTTCACCCAGGGCACTCGGTCCGAGCCGGGCAACATCTTCTTCGAGTGGTCCCGGAGCGTGGACAACCCGAACCAGTTCGTGCTGGTCGAGGCGTTCCAGGACGACGCGGCCGCAGCCCACGTGAACTCGGACCACTTCAAGAAGTTCGTGGCCTGGGCCCCCGACGCTGCGGCCGAGACGCCACAGATCATCAACACCACGATCCCGGGCACCGACTGGTCCAGGATGGCGGAAGTCACGCCACGGTAATCCCGGCATGCTCGGCCAGCAGCGGGGCCAGCTCGATCAGCTGAGCGGGGCTGATCGTGGCTCCGCTGAGCGCGCCCGGGGTGATGATGATGCCCAGCTCCGCGCCGCGCAGGTCCACGGTGTCCAGGGTGACCTGGCTGAAGTCCGTCTCGTGGAGCTGCGAGCCTGGGAACTGGCAGCGGCGCAGGGTGGCCCCGCCGAAATCCACCTCACGCAGCACGCAGTCCTCAAAGGTCACGTCGGTGAGCGTGGCCGCGCGGAAGTTCACCCCGTGCAGTTTGCAGCCGCGGAAGGTGACCTGGCGCAGCCGGGACCCGTGCACGGTCACCCCGGCCGCCACGGACCCGATGATGGTCGCGCCGATCCAGTTGCTGTCGGAAAGCTCAGTCGCGGTCAGCCGCACCCCGCGCAGCCATACGTCGTTGAACCGGGCCCCGCGCAGCCGTCCGTCCTGCACGGTGACTTGGGTGAAGGCGCATTCCATGAACCGGCTGCCCGGAGCCCGCGGCGCGTCGAGGTCCAGCCCGCCGAAGTGGGCTCCCTCATAGTCCTCGTCGGGGGCCAGGTCACCGTGGTGCGGTTTCAGGATGCCGGCGTAAGGCAGGTCAGCCAGGCGGTCGTAGGGCACCCGACCACCCTACGGAGGCGGAACCCGGGGGGCACCACGTACCCTGAGCCTCAGGACGGCAGGGGCAGGGGCCACTGCGGGGGACGTCCGAGGGGGTAGACGCATGAGCAAGATTTCGCCGGGAGTGCTGTCCGAGGCGCACGAGGTCCTCACGCCGGAAGAATGGCGGCAGCTGGGCCGGGATCGGCGCAGGTTCGTGCCGAGGTCCAGCCACGCGGAGTGGTCGCCGCCGCCGGACCGGCCGGATCCCGTGATGATCCTGGAGGAGCAGGCCAGGAGCCGGGTGCCGGACCTGGTGCCGATCCGGCACGGCCGGATGGCCGCCTCCCCGTTCGCCTACTTCCGCGGTGCGGCCGCGCCGATGGCCTGGGATCTGGCTCACCTGCCCACCTCGGACATCCGGGTGCAGGCCTGCGGGGACGCGCACCTGCTGAACTTCGGGATGTTCGCGGCGCCGGACCGGCGGCTCGTCTTCGACGTGAACGACTTCGACGAGACGCTGCCCGCGTCGTTCGACTGGGACGTGAAGCGGCTCGCCGCCAGTGTGGCGGTCGCTGCCCGCGAGAACGGGTTCGGCACCCGGTCGGTCCGGACCGCGGTCCGCCGGTGCGCGCACATGTACCGCACTGAGATGGAGAACTTCGCCCAGATGCGGTTCCTGGACGTCTGGTACTCCCGGATCGACGTGGACCAGGTGCTCCAGCTGTTCGACGCGGTCCAGTCGCCCAAGGCGATCCGGCGCCGCAATGAGGACGTCCACCGGGCCTACCGGCATACCAGCGTCCAGGCCCTGGGCAAGCTCTGCCACCTGGTGGACGGCCAGTACCGGATCAAGCCCGTCCCGCCGGTGGTGGTCCGCTTCGAGATCGAGCAGGAGCCGGAGATCGCCGACGAGCTCCGCGGCGCGATCAAGCTCTACCAGGAGACGTTGCAGGCCGACCGCCGCGAGGTGCTGCGCCGGTACTACTTCGGTGACTTCGCCCGCAAGGTCGTGGGGGTCGGCTCGGTTGGCACCGAGGCTTTCGTGTTCCTGCTGCTCGGCGACCGGCCAGACGAGCCACTGTTCCTGCAGCTCAAGGAGGCTCAGGAGTCGGTGCTGGCCCCGTTTGCCGGGCCCAGCGAGTACCAGCACCAGGGCGAGCGGGTGGTCCGCGGCGAGCGGATGATGCAGGCTGCGGCGGACCCTTTCCTGGGCTGGACCAGCGGGCTCCGGGTGGACGGTGCCGAGCCCAAGGAGTACTACGTCCGGCAGCTGCGCGACATGAAGGGCGCGATGAATGTGCCGGTCATGGACCCCCCGCAGCTCACCTACTACGCGGGGCTGTGCGGCTGGGCGCTGGCCCGGGCGCACGCCCGGACCGGCCGGGCTCCGATGATCTCCGGCTACCTGGGCTCCAGCGACCGGTTCGACCGGGCCATCGAGGAGTTCGCGGTGGCGTACGCGGAGCAGAACGAGATGGACTATCAGCGCCTGCTCAACGCGATCGAGGCGCGGCGCCTGCCCGCTATCGAGGGACTCTGAGACGGCACCGGCCTTTCTTGCTGGCCGGCTGGGGGTTTCTCTGGGCTGGCTTCTGTGCTGGCCCGGGTGCCCCCTGCCGGGCGGGTCGCAGGGGGTGGACCCGCCCGGGCAGGGGGCCCGGTTAGCAACGGCCGGGATGGTGGGTATCCCCGCGTTCCGGTTCCGGGGTGAACCGATGATCGCTAACCGGGGTTCCTTAGCCCTGCTGCATGCTGTGCTGCCGGGTTCCGCCGCCGGACATACCGGGGCACTTGTGACCGCTGCCGCTGGCGGGTTTCGGGGTGGCCGCAGGGCTGGCCACAGACGAGGACGTGGATGCCCTGGCGGCTGAGTGGGACGTCACCGTGGATGAGGCCGCCCCGGTGGACGCGCTGGCCATCGTGAGGCCCAGGGCCAGCGAGGCCCCGAGGGCACCGGCCCCTACGGCGGTACCGATGAGTGGTCGGCTGATTCTCACGGTCTTCTCCCTACGGACGGGGCATCCGGGGCGTCGCCGCCCCGGGGGACCGGACCTGAGCGGCCCGTCTCCCTCATTAGGACCGCCGAAACTCGGTGCGCAATAGGATTAACCTCTCAGGCTCCGCTGAGAACTGGGGATTAGCCTGCTCGGCGGCGGCTGGCGCCAGCTAATCCCGGTCGCCCGAAACCCGGCCCTCCCAGATGTCGCGGACCGCGTCGATCGTGTCTGCCTCGGCCGCCTGCTTGTCCGGGCGGTACCGGAGCACGCGGGCGAAGCGCAGGGCCAGCCCGCCCGGATACCGGGGACTGGCCTGCACGCCGTCAAAGGCGATCTCCACCACCATTTCCGGGCGGACCCGCAGCACGCCCCGGGCGTCGCTGAAGTCGCCTCCCGGACGCTGGCCGGGCGGCTCGGCGATGTCCAGGAACTGCTCCGTCTGCCAGCGGAGCATCTCGTCGGTCAGCCCCTTGAACGTCTTGCCGAGCATGACGAAGCCCCCGGCCGGATCCCGGGCGCCCAGGTGCAGGTTCGACAGCCAGCCGCGGCGCCGGCCGTGACCCCATTCGGCGGCCAGCACCACGAGGTCCAGCGTGTGCCGTGGCTTGACCTTGATCCATTCACCGCCCCGTCGGCCAGGCCGCGTACGGGGCGTCCAGCGATTTCACCACCACGCCCTCGTGCCCGCGGGCCACTGCATCCGCGAAGAATGCCTCGGCGTCCGCCACGTCGCCGGTCACCAGGCGTGGCACCCGGAGATCCGCCGGGAGAACCTCAGCCATCAGCGCGTGCCGGACGGTGGCGGGCTCATCGATGAGATCCCGCCCGTCCAGGTGCAGCAGGTCGAAGAAGAAGGGCGTCAGCGGGACGTCCGGGCCCTGCTGGCCAGGCGTGGCCTGGGTACCCGCCCGGCTGGCGGTGACCTGGAAAGGCCGGGCCCGGCCAGCAGGGTCCAGCGCGATCGCCTCACCGTCCAGGACCAGGGCCTCAGCCGGGGAGGCGAGGACGGCCCGGGTGATCTCGGGCAGCCGTGCAGTGATGTCGTCAAGGGTCCGGGTGAACACCCGGACCACCGGGCCCTGCCGGTGGACCTGGATCCGGATCCCGTCGATCTTCCATTCGGCTGCGGCCGGGGACAGCCGGTCGAAGGCGGCTGCCACAGTCGGCGCGGAGGCGGCCAGCATCGGCCGCAACGGCCTCCCCACCTCAAGGCGGAAGGCCCGCAGTGCCGCAAGGGCGGCCGCGGCGGCCGCGGCGGTGCTGGCCTGGTCCGTGCTGGCTGCGGCGGTGCTGGCCTCGCCCGCCGCAGCCTGCCCGGTGGGTGCCTGCCCGGGCGCGGGCTGTTCCCGACGGGCGGCGCTGGCCGCGGACAAGGCCGCCTCCGCCACGGCGGGCAGCGAACCGCCGAGCAGGAGCGCCCGGCGCACCTCTCCGCCCTCCACCCCGGCGGCCCGCGCGACGGCCTCGGTCGTCACGCCTTCGAGGGCGCCCTGGTGCAGCTCGCCGGCGAGCAACCGGGTGAGGAAGGACTGCTCGGGCGGGGTCGCCCGGGCGAACAGGGTACCGAGCAGCCTGCGCCGCTCGGCCTGGGACCCGGGACCGGTCGTGCCCCCTATGGCCGCGAACACGGAATCGGTCTCGGCCAGGGTCAGCGGCGGGGCGCCCGGATCCGGGCCAGCGCCGCCGGGGTCTGCCGCCTCGCCGGCGGCCGCCTCGCTGGCGGGCGCACCGACGGCAGCTGCATCGCTGGCGGGCGCATCGCCGGCGGGCGCATCGCTGGCGGGCCCACCGACGGCAGCCGGGCGGAGCAGGCCGCCGAGCGCCGCGTACCCCACCCCGATCTGCCGCTGGCGCAGCTCGCCAGAGAGGAACGCGACCGCCACCGGAATCTCACCCGGCGCCGCCCGGCGCAGCAGCGCCGCGATCTCGTCGATCTTGACCCGGCGGCCGGACGCCAGCGACACCGCCTCTGACGTGCGCACCAAATCGCTGAGTAGCACACCACGCATTGTGCCCGACGCCTCCGACACGTTCCAGGTCAGGGAACCACTCCGCCCGTGAGCGGGAAGCGGCCCTGATTTGTTATGGAATGCGGCTTGACCGGCATTGCTACTAAGCGGTAACTTCCATCAAATCGCTCCGCCGGCGGCGGGAGCACGCCCGCCACGGCGAGCAACCTGATCGTCAACTCCGACAACCTGTCCGGCGGCCAGCATCGCCCCCGGCCGCGGGCGCCGGAGGCACCGTCCGAAGGCCTGGGGCTGCTAGACCCCGGGCCCGCCTATGGGAGTGCGGCTGACCGGGCTGATCGAGCGGTGCAGGAGGGAGCAGGCGCGTCGGGGGCAGACCACGAGGCGAGGTGGGCACCGTGAGCCGGAGACTCGCCCTCGTCATCATGCCGCTCGCCCTGGTCGGCCTGATGCTGCCCGGCCGCGCCGGCAGCGCGCAGCGGCCGGCCGCCGTCACTAAGCCCGGCTGTGTCATCCCCGTCCCGATCCTGTGCCCGTCACCCAGTCCGAGCCCTTCACCCAGCAGCACGTCCCCGTCCCCCGCCCCGGACCCGGCCGGCTCAGCCAGCCCCACGCCGACACCCACCGGCAGCCCCACGCCCGACCCGTCCGCCAGCCCGGGCAAGTCCCCCAAGGGCCGGAGGGCTTCCTCGGTCAAGGCCCAGGCTGGCGCGGGCCAGCAGGTCAGCGAGGCGCAGTTCACCCTGGTCACCGGCTCGGCTCTGCTGCTCGGCGCGTCCTACAAGGGAGTGGCGCAGGTCCCGACGGCGAGCGGGCAGACCGTGCCGATGATGGAGTTCACCATGAACTCGCTGACCCTGGATGGCGCGCCCACGCTGACCGTCACCCAGGGCGGGGTGTCGTCGGTGACGAGCGGCTCATCGATGCAGTTCACCGGCAACGTCGTGCTGTACGCGACGCAACTGTCGGGCGACCTGCTGGGCGTCCCCGTGACGCTCACCCCGAGCAGCCCGCTGGCCACCATCTTGCAGTTGCTGAACTCGGTGACCCCGCTGGTCCCGCTCAAGCTCACCAGCGTGACCACGAACCAGCCCTACATCTCCTCGAGCTCGCTGCAGATCCCCGGGCTCCAGGTCGCTTCCTAGGCAGCAGCGGGTGGCCAGCCGCGCTGGCCACCCGCTGCCCTGCGGGATCCCGGGTCAGGGCGTCCTGACTTGCCCGTTCACGTCCGCGTGGGCAGTGTCGCCCTCCTGGCGGTCGGCCGGAGTGGCCGGCGGCATGGGAGCCGACGTCATCGGGTCCGATGGTGCCGCCACGGTGTTCCGCTTGCTGCGCAGTATCTGCGCCGCGGCCGCACAGCCCGCGCCCATCACCACGATCCCGGCCACGATAAGCGGCCAGCGGCGGCGCTTCGCCCTCGGCGGCTCGATACGCCGGGCGGCGGTCACCATCGCCGCCGAAACCGCGGGGGCGAGCCGCTCCTGCACGGCCACCCCGGTCGCCTCGACCCGGGGTGCCGCCCAGGCCCGGGTTTCGAGCAGGCTGCGGCCTGCCGTCTCCTGGGCGCTCTTCGCCAGTGGCGCCACCTGCGTCGCGGCCTGGCGGGCGCGCTCCTGGGCCCGCACTGCGCCGGCCTTAGCCTGGTAGGCGCGGCTCTTAGCGAGCCCCGCCCCGGCCTTGGCCCGGGACTTTACGTCCTGACTGCTACTTCTTGAAAACACAATTACCTCCGACACTCCCCGGACAGCTCCCCCGCCCACTCACTTCCCTGGGCGGCAACGCTCAACCCTGCCTTCCCCCTCTGACTGACCTGAACCGGGCGCGGGCAGCCTGATTCGCAGGCTCGCCGGGAGGGCCGTAAGGTCGGGAGAGGATGACCCGGCGGCAAAAGCCGTCCGGCAGGAAGCGTCCGGCGGGAAACGGCTAATGACCGGGCGTGCCGTGCAAGGATTCCACTTATGACAAACTCGCTCACTGCGACTCTGCGGACGAATCAGGGAACGATTGTGGTCCGGCTTTTCCCTGATCAGGCACCGAAGACGGTGCGCAACTTCGTCGAGCTCGCCGAGGGATCCCGGGACTGGACCGACCCGCGGACCAGGAAGCCCAGCCGGGCCAGTCTGTATAACGGGACGATCTTTCACCGGGTGATCCCGGACTTCATGATCCAGGGCGGCGACCCGCTCGGCACCGGGACCGGCGGCCCCGGGTACGAGTTCGGGGACGAGTTCCACCCGGACCTCTCGTTCAACCGCCCCTACCTGCTGGCCATGGCCAACGCGGGCCCCGGCACGAACGGCTCCCAGTTCTTCATCACGACCGTGCCCACCCCGTGGCTGACCGGCAAGCACACCATTTTCGGTGAGGTCATCGAGGGCAGCGACGTGGTGGACGCCATCAGCCACGCGGAGCGTGACCGCCGTGACCGCCCGGCCAAGGACGTAGTGCTCGAGTCGGTCGAGATCACCGGCTCTGGCGACGCACCGGGATCCGCGGGCTGACCAGGTTCGCAGGCTGACCAGATCCGAAGGCTGAGGAGTGGACGAGCTTCCGGCGCCCGGTCACGAGGCGCCCGCACCGGTTCCTACCTGTTTCCGGCATCCGGACAGGGAAACCTACCTGTCCTGCAGCCGGTGCGGGCGCCCGGCGTGCCCTGACTGCCTGCGCGCCGCACCAGTCGGCCAGCACTGCGTCGAATGCGTACGGGAAGGCAGCCGTGGCGTCCGGCAGCCGACGGCGGTGTTCGGCGGCCGGGTGACCGCGGGTACGAGCGTCACCTGGGTGCTCGTCGGCCTCAACGTCCTGTTCTACCTGGTGGAGTGGGTCTACCCGCGGATCGTCAACTACTACGACATGATCGGCGCAGCCTACGATCCGACCACCCACCAGACCGTGGGCGTGGCCCACGACCAGTGGTACCGGCTGCTCACCTCGGCGTTCCTGCACGAGCCGGGGCTGAGCGGGTTCGGCCCTGCGCACATCATCTTCAACATGTGGGCGCTGATCCTGGTCGGCCCCGCGCTGGAGCGGATGCTGGGGCATCTGCGCTTCCTGGCCGTCTACCTGCTCAGTGCGCTCGGCGGCTCGGTGCTGTACTTCCTTTTCGCCCCGCCAAACCAGTCCGCGCTGGGGGCCTCAGGCGCCATCTTCGGCTTGTTCGGCGCCTGGTTCGTGCTCTCCAGGCGGCTAGGGCTGGACAGCCGGGCGATCGTGTTCCTGATCGTTCTCAACCTGGGGATCAGCTTCGCGGTCCCGTCCATCGCCTGGCAGGACCACGTGGGCGGGCTGATCACCGGTGCGGTGCTCACCGCGGCCTACGCTTACGCGCCGCGCAAGCACCGGGCGCTGGTCCAGGCGGCGGCCACCCTGATCGTGCTGGCGGTGCTGGTCATCGCCGTGGTCACCCGCAACAGCCAGCTGATGGCATCCGGCTTCCGTTAACGCTCTGCTAGCCCTGGGGGACGCCCCCCCGGAACCCCCGCATTCGCCGGCTCGGAGGGAACACGCCTCCGGCGCGCCCCGCCTCGCCGGCTCAGCGCCACTTGGTGGACAGGACTACGCCCGCGATGATGAAGGCGAATCCGACCACCAGGTTCCAGTCCGCCAGGGCCCCGATCGGCAGGCTGCCCTGGGTCACGTAGAACACCGCGATCCAGGCCAGCCCGATCAGCAGGCAGGCCAGCATGGCCGGTACCAGCCAGCGCGGGCTGACCTTCTTCGACGCCGATCGCTTGGGCGGCGGCGTGTACACCGCCTTGGTTCTCACGCGGGACTTTGGCACGGTCGTCTCCTGCTCAGTAGCTCTGCCGAGTGTAACGCCGGGGTACCACCTAGGGACTCGGCGTGCGGGAGTTGGCTCCCGTGGTCGGCGACGTACCCGTCGGCGTCGGGGTCGGCGGCGGCGTGGTGGCGCTCTGCGTGGGCGTGGGCGTCGGCGTCAGCGTCGGCGTCGGGGTGGACGCCACGTAGATGGTCACCGTCGATCCCTGCGGCAGGGTCCCGCTGGACGGGTTCTGGTTGAACACGTTCCCCGGGGTGGCGCGGCCGGGCCGGCCGCGGTGATGACCTGGACCTTGAAGCCCTGGTTCTGCAGGATCGAGACGGCGGTGGCCTTCGGGTCGCCGACCGTGTTCTGCACCTGGGTCCCGCCCCCGGAGACCCAGATGGTGACCGGGCTGTTCGGGAGCAGCAGCGTGCCGGCTGCGGGCGACTGCCGCACCACCGTGCCCGCCGGCTTGGTGGAGTTCGGGTCCGTCTTGGTCGTGACCTTGAACTGCTGCAGCTGGCTCTGGGCCGTGCTCTCCGATTCGCCGGTCACCGGCGGCATCTTGATCCTCGCCGGTCCCTTTGAGACGTCCAGCGTGACCACGCTGTGTGGCGCCACTTTCGTCCCGAACTGCGGATTCGTCTGGGTGACCAGGGCTTTCACCGTCGGCGAGGACACTTTGACCACCTTCGGCGTCAGCCCCGCCTTGATCACCGCATTCTCGGCCTTCTGCATGGTCAGGCCGACCACGGAGGGCACCGAGGCGGTCTTCCCGCCGCCGCCGCTGAGCAGCAGGTACCCGATCACGATGATCAGGATGGCGGCGATGCTGCCCAGGATCCACCACAGGGCACGCCGACGCCCGTTCCCGCCGCCGTAACCGTCGTCGTCCGGCCCGTACGGGGAGATCGCGCCGGTCTGCGCGGCCCCCGCCATCATCGTGTTCGGCCCCATCCGCTGGGTTCCGGGGGCGTACATCTCGGTCGCCTGCGGGGGGGCGGCGACCGGGACGCCGGACAGCGCCCGCTGGATGTCGGTGCGCATCTCGGCGGCGGACTGGTAGCGCTCGGCCGGATCCTTGGCCATCGCCTTCAGCACGATGGAGTCGGCCCACACCGGGATCTCCGGGTCGACCCGCGACGGCGGGATCGGGTTCTCCCGGACGTGCTGGTAGGCGATCGCGACCGGGGAGTCGCCGGTGAACGGCGGCCTGCCGGTGAGCAGCTCGTAGAGCAGGCACCCGGTCGAGTAGAGGTCGCTGCGCGCGTCCACCCGCTCGCCGCGGGCCTGCTCGGGCGACAGGTACTGCGCGGTCCCGATCACCTGGGCGGTCTGGGTCATGGTGGCCTGGGCGTCACTGACCGCGCGGGCGATGCCGAAGTCCATGACCTTGACCTCGGCCGACCGGGTCAGCATCACGTTGCCGGGCTTGATGTCCCGGTGCACGATCCCGTTCCGGTGGCTGTAGTCCAGCGCCCGCAGCACCCCGTCGGTGATCTCCAGGGCGCGCTCGGGGAGCAGGCGGCGGTCGTCGCGGAGCAGCTCGCGCAGGGTCCGGCCGTCCACGTACTCCATGACGATGTACGGGACATGCGTGGGACCGGCCATGTCTTCGCCGGTGTCGTAGACGGCGACGATGGACGGGTGGTTCAGCGAGGCCGCGGACTGGGCCTCGCGCCGGAACCGGGCCTGGAAGGTCGCGTCGCGCGCCAGGTCCTCGCGGAGCGTCTTGACCGCGACGATGCGGTCCAGGCGGATGTCCCGGGCCCGGTACACCTCGGCCATGCCGCCCCGGCCGACAACGCCGTCGAGTTCGTAGCGGCCGCCGAGGAGCCGTGGCTGTGTCATGTCTCGCACGTCAGTAACCGTCCTGCATCGTTATCGGTCCATCGGGCGCCGCGGTGGCCGCGCCTGCTGCGACTGCCGCGGGCAGGGGGCCAGTCATCCGCGTCCCGTCGTCCGCCGTGATCACGGGCCTCACCCCCTCTGCGAGGCGAGGTAGGCCTCGATAATTTTCACTGCGATGGGTGCGGCGGCATCGGCACCGAAACCACCGCCCTTAACTACGACGCCGACAGCTATCTGCGGGTTGGTGGTCGGCGCGTAACAAGTGAAAACCGCGTCGTCCAGCCCGGAGTTGTTGATGCCGTTCTGGGCCGTTCCGGTCTTCCCCGCGATCATGATCCCCCCGGTGACCTGGGTTCCGGCGGTGGCGTGCGCGGTGCCCAGCGGTGACTGGACCACGCTGGTCATCATCGCCTGGAGGTGTGACGCCTGGGTGGGGGTCACCGCGGTGCCCAGCGGGGACGTGGTGGCGGTCTGGATCGCGGACAGGTCCGGCGCCGTCACCTTCTGCACCAGGTAGGGCTTCATGAGAACGCCGTTGTTGGCCACCGCAGCGGACAGCATCGCCTCCTGCAGCGGCGTCACCGTGTCGCTCTGCTGGCCGATGGCCCCGCCGGCCCTCTGGGCGGGGTCGGTGTACAACGGGAAGTTGCTCTGGGAGGCCTGCATGCCCGTGGCGAGTTCCAGGTTCGGGTTGTTGAAGCCGTACTTGTTGGCCTGCGCCCGCAGGGCGGCCCCGCTGAGGTGCAAGCCCAGGTCGCCGAACGCGGTGTTGCAGGACACGGTGAACGCGTAGATGAGCTTCACCGTGCCGGTGCCGCAGGCCGAGCCGTTGTCATTGATCAGCTGGGTGGTGGTGCCCGGCAGGCTGAGCCTGGTCGGCGCGGGGACCAGCGTGTTCGGGTCGGCGACCTTCCCGGTCGCGAACGCGGTGGAGCTGGTCACGATCTTGAAGGTCGATCCGGGCGGGAACGTGACGTTGATCGCCCGGTTCAGCAGGGGCTGATTCGGATCGTGCCGGAGCCGGCTGTCGTTCTTGTCGAGCGTCTTGCCGTCCAGCGTGGTGTACAGGTTGGGGTCGAACGTGGGATTGGAAGCCAGCGCGAGTATCGCGCCGGTCTGCGGGTTGATCGCGACCACCCCGCTCTCCCTCCCCGAGGCCCTGAGCGCGTTGTAGGCCGCCTGCTGGGCCGCCGCGTTGACCGTGAGCTGGACCGTGGCGCCCTTCTTGGGTTTACCGCTGATCAGGTCGATGAGGTTGTGCACCTCCAGGGCGGGGTCGGTCCCGGACAGCTGCTTGTTCTCGGCCTGCTCGATCGCGGTCTGGCTGAACAGCGAGTCGTACCCGGTGACCGGCGCGTACATCTTGCCGAACGGGTAGTGACGCTGGTACTCGCCGAACTTCTTGTTCATCTTCGAGTACGCGATGACCTTCTGGTCGGAGGTCACGATGGAGCCGCGCTGGAACTGCAGCGTCGCGGAGAACGTCCGGCCGTTGCCCGGCTCGTTGGCCAGGCTGCTCGCCTGGAAGCCCTGCACGTAGTTCACGTTGATCAGCAGCAGCACGAACAGGACCAGGCAGATCAGCGAGACTCGCCGTAGCGCGCGGTTCATCCGGCCCGCACCACCTGGGTCATGCCCTCGTCCTGGATGGGCTGCGGGGCTGGCCGCCGTGCGGTGTCGCTGATCCGCATCAGCAGGCCGATCCCCATCCAGCTGGCGATCAGCGAGGAGCCGCCCTGGGACAGGAACGGCGTGGTGATGCCGGTCAGCGGGATCAGCCGGGTGACCCCGCCGACGATCACGAAGACCTGCAGCGCGAGCACAAAGGCGAGCCCTCCGGCCAGCAGCTTGGAGAACGGGTCGCGCACGGCGATGGCCGCGCGCAGCCCGCGCTGCACGATCAGCCCGTAGATCAGCAGCAGGGCCATCAGCCCGGCCAGGCCGAGTTCCTCACCGAAGGCGGTGATGATCAGGTCGTTCTGCACCAGCGGGGTGTTATACGGCTGGCCCTGGCCCAGCCCGCGGCCGAGCACCCCGCCGAAGCCCAGCCCGTACAGGCCCTGGACCAGCTGGAAGGAGAAGGTGTGCACGTAGTTGAACGGGTGCAGCCAGATAACGAAACGCTCGCGCACATGAGCGAAGAGCTCGCTGGCCACGAGTGACCCGAACACGAACAGCAGGAACCCGATGATCAGCCAGGACGAGCGCTGGGTGGCGATGTACATCATCACCACGAACAGGCCGAAGAACAGCGCGGAGGTGCCCACGTCGCCCTCGAAGACCAGCACCACGAGGCTGACGCCCCAGGCGATCAGCACCGGGCCCAGGTCGCGGGCCCGGGGCAGGTCGATACCGAGCACCCGCCGCCCGGCCAGGGCGAGCACGTCCCGCTTGGCCACCAGGTATCCGGCGAAGAACACGGCCAGCGCCAGCTTGGCGAACTCCTCGGGTTGCACGCTCCCGATGCCCGGAAGGGCGATCTGGATCTTGGCGGCGGTACCCGGGACCTCGCTGATGCTGGCCGGGAGCGCCGCGGGCAGGGCGACCAGCACCAGGCCGATCGCGCCGAGTGTGTAGGTGTACCGCTGCAGCGTGCGTGGCTGCCGGATGAAGGCCAGCACGGCCACGAAGGCCGCCATCCCGATCGCTGTGTAGAACACCTGCAGCGCCGTGGTGGAGGTGCTCATGGTCGTGATCACGAAGCCGCCGTTGCCGCCCCGCCCGGCCTCCTGCAGGCGGTAGATCATCACGATCCCCAGGCCGTTGAGCAGGGAGGCCAGCGGCAGCAGGAGCGGGTCGGCGTAAGGCGCGAGCCAGCGCACCGCGAGGTGGGCGGCACCCACCAGGACCGCGAACGCCAGGCCGTACTCGAACATCCCCGCCGGGATCTTGCCGTTCAGCCCGAGCCCGACGTTCGCGTAGGCGAGCATGACCACGCCCACCACGAAGACCAGCATGAGCAGTTCGGTGCGGCGGCGTCCCCGGGGTGCGGGCACTGCCTCCGGCTGGCTGCTGCCCTGCCCGGCTCCGGCGTCGGTTCCCAGGGGCTGGCCTGACGGTGTGGCGATCGTGCTCAAGAAGTTCCTCCAGTCCCCGTGGCGGTGCTCCCCGGTACGGGGCAGTCCGCGGGAATGGTGGGCTTGGGCGGCTTGACCAGCTTGGTGGTGGTCTTCCCCTTGACCTTGGTCTTGACCTTGGTCGGCTTGATCTGATCCCACTTCTGCAGCGCCTGATCCGCGTTCTGGCACCGCACGTAGTTCGCCTTGATGTTGTTCACGATCTTCAGGGCGCCGGCCAGGCCGTTGGGCGACATGATCGTGGCCCGCACATCCGAGGCCATGGCGGCGGGCAGGCCGGCGACCGGGATGTCGAACCGCCTGGCCACGCTGGACAGGCTTACCCCGGCGGCGCTCTGGTTGACGCCGCGGAAGATGACGACCTGGCCGCCGTCTGAGGCCACGTAATACTGGGTCTGCGTGTACCGCCAGCCCGCGTAGGCCCCGCCGACGATGAGGACGATCAGGATGACCAGCGCCGACTTGACCAGCGGCAGCCTGCGCCGCCGGTGGGGGTACTCGTCCTCGGCCTCCTCGGGCGGCTGCGGAGCGGGATCGTCGTGCGCGATCGCCACCGCGACCTGCGGGGCGGTGCGGGTGAGCAGGTGGGCCCGCCCGGCCGGGCTGTCGGTGCGGAAGTGGGTGCCGCCGCTGCCGTTGGAGGCGGCGCCGACCATCACGGAGGAGTCGCTCGGCGGCAGGCCGGCGGCGCTGTCCACCACGTCCGCGACGATGCAGGTGATGTTGTCCGGGCCGCCGCCCCGGATGGCCAGCTCCACCAGCTGCAGGACGACCTCGTCGAGGTTGGCCACGCTGGCCAGCGTCTTGTGCAGGGTCTCCTCGCTGACCACCCCGGACAGCCCGTCGGAGCACAGCAGGTAGCGGTCCCCGAGCCTGGCCTCGAGCAGGGTGAGGTCCGGCTCCACGTCGGCCCGGCCGTCCAGGGCCCGCAGCAGCATCGAGCGCTGCGGATGGGTGGCCACGTCATCCGGGCTGATCCGGCCCTCGTCCACCAGCGTCTGGACCAGCGTGTGGTCGTGCGTGATCTGGTGGAATTCACGATCCCGCAGCAGGTAGGCGCGGGAGTCCCCGATGTGGCACAGGGCCACCCGGCCGCCGGACCACAGCATGGCGGTGAGCGTGGTGCCCATGCCCTCGAACGAGGGATCGGCCACCACCATGCTGTGCAGCGTGTGGTTCGCGTCGCTCACCGCGTCGGCGAGCGCGTCGAGCAGGTCGGTGCCGGGCGCGCCGTCGTTGAGCCTGGAGATGGCCGAGATGGCCGCGGCGCTGGCGACCTCACCGGCGGCATGACCGCCCATGCCGTCGGCCACGGCCAGCAGCCGCGGCCCGGCGTACGCCGCGTCCTCGTTCCCCTCCCGGAGAAGGCCGACGTCGGAGCGAATCGCGTACCGGAGTGCAAGTGTCATCTGCGCAATTCCAGAACGGTCTTGCCGATGCGGATCGGCACGCCTGTCGGCACCGGGGTCGGCTGGGTCACCTTCTGCCGGTCGAGGTAGGTGCCGTTGGTTGACCCGAGATCCTCAACGATCCATTGACCGTCTTGAGGGAACAGCCGGGCATGTCGGCTCGAAGCGTAGTCATCGTTGAGGACCAGCGTGGCGTCATTTGACCGACCGATGGTGATTTGCTGCTCGGTCAGCGGGAGGGTCGTTCCCGACAGCGGGCCGCCGGTCACCAGCAGCCGCTGCGGCTCACCGCGCCCGGCCCGGGCGGGGCGCGCCGGCCGGGCCGGGCGGGCGTTCTGCCGCTGCCGCTTCTGCTTGCGGCTGGACGGGGACTGTCCGAACAGGTCCGTGCGCACCACACCCACCGCCGTGATGACGAACAGCCACAGGACCGCCAGGAATGCGAGCCTGATCAGGAGGAGGGTCAGCGTGCTCATCGGCTTATATGTCCTTGGGTGCCTCGCCGTTGCGGCCTTTTCGGGGGAGCGCGGAGTCGGAGTCGGGGCCCGGGCGGGGCCTGGATCAGTTCCGGGACTGCGGCCATTGTCCGGGCTGGGTCAATAGACACCGTCCCGGCGGAAAACCAGTGTGGTGCGGCCCAGCGTCACCTGCGTGCCGTCTGCCAGTGTCACGCGCCGCACCGGCTGGCCGTTCACGAACGTTCCGTTGGTGGAACCCAGGTCGACGAGGACCACCTCGCCGTCCTCGACCCGCAGTTCGGCGTGGTGCCGGGAGACGCCAGGGTCGACCAGCCGGAGGTCGCAGTCGGTGCCGCGGCCCAGCATGGTGACCGGCGCGTTCAGCTCGTAGGTCCGCTGGCTGCTGCCGTCCGGACCTGGCTCCGGGCCCGAGACCAGCAGGCGCGGGCGGCCGCCGAACGAGCCCGGCATGCGCGGCAGGTCGCTGGCCGGCCTGCGGATCTCCCCTCCCTCGACGGTGGTGCCCCGGATAACGCCCGAGCGGATCCGGAAGGTTCCCGTGGTCAGGTCCGGAACTCCCTCGAACCGCATCCGCACCGGTCCCACGAATGAGTAGCCCTGCTCCCGGGCGTGCTCGCGGGCCAGTGTGGCCAGTTCCACACCGAGACTGTCCGCATAGACCTCGAGGCGGTCGAAGTCAGTGTCGGCGATCTCCACCACGAAATCGTTCGGCACCAGGGTGCGGCCCTGCGCCACGATCGCGGCCCGGTCATCCATCTCGCGCTGTACCGCGCTGGCAACCTCCACTGGCTGCAGCTCGGATTTGAACGCCCGCGCGAAGGCACCCTCGACCATGCCCTCGAGCCTGCGCTCGAAGCGACTGAGAACTCCCACCGGGGTACCTCCTTCCCCTATCCGCATCCGATGGTATCGGCGCTCAGGGTGCTGTTGCGGACGTGCTAACCTGACTCACTGCGTAGGGCGGGTGGCGGAACGGCAGACGCGCACGGTTCAGGTCCGTGTGTCCGAAAGGACGTGAGGGTTCAAATCCCTCCTCGCCCACTGGTAGTGCTGAGCTTGTCGGTTGTGCAGGAGCAGGTGGTAGGCGCACTGGCCCGAGCTTATGCGCCTGCGCGCTGCGCCGGGGCCGATCCAGGCAGGTCAGGCGACTGCACTGTTACCTCCAGGCCACCTGCATCTCCCGGGCCACCGGCACGCCGAGGCCACCGGCACCCCGTGCCACCAGCACCCCCGGGCCGTCGGGCACCATGAGGCAATCAGCGCGAGTTTCGTGAGGGCCGGGTCATGAAGACGGATGTCGCTGTCATCGGGGCGGGTGCCCTCGGGCTGAGCACGGCCCTGCACTGCGCGCTCCAGGGCCGCTCCGTGGTGGTGCTGGACCGGCGCACCCCCGGCTCCCAGGCGTCTGGCCGCGCGGCCGGCCTGTTCAAATCCGTGCAGGGCGACGAGGTCCGCACCTTCCTGGCCCGCCGCAGCATCGAGCTGGTGCGGCACTTCAGCGACTGGGCCGGTGTCCCGCTGGACGTGTCGGCCCCGGGAAGCCTCCTGGTGGCACGCGGCGGCGGGCACCAGAAGCTGCTGGCCACCGAGCTGGCCCAGTCCCTCCGCTGGGGTGTGGACCTGGCCGCGATCAGCCCTGCGGAGGCGGCCGGGCGGACAGGCGGGTACTACCAGCCAGCCGGGGACGAGGACGTGGTCTGGTGCCCGGAGGATGTGTACATCGAGGAACCCGGGGCCCTGATCGACGCTTACCTGGCGGCCGCCGGGCGGGCCGGGGTGCAGGTCCTGGCGGACGAGCCGGTCACCGCCGTGACCAGCGGCGCCAGCCGGCTCACCGGCGTGGAGACCGCCACCCGGCGCATCGAGACCGGGGTCGTCGTCGACGCCGCGGGAGCCTGGGTCCGCCAGGTCGGCGAGCTGGCCGGGGCGTGGGTGGCGGCCGCACCGGTCCGCCACCAGCTGCTGGTGACGGAGCCTGTCCCCGCGGTGCCGGCCGGGGCCCCGATCACCAGGATCCTGGACTACGCGGTGTACCTGCGGCCCGCCCGCGGCGGCCTGATGCTCGGCGGGTTCGAGGCGGCGCCGCTTCCGGTTGACCCGCGCGCCCAGCCCCCCGGGTTCGATACCGACGACGTCCCGCTGGACCGCGGCGTACTGGACGCCATGGCGGCCCAGGTCGCCGGCCTGGTGCCGGCGGCGCAGGCCGCGGTGCTTCAGGGGACGGTGGCCGAGCATCGCGGCGGCCTGTTCACGATGAGCCCGGACGGCCGCTTCCTGGCCGGCCCGGTGCCGGAGGTGCCGGGCCTGTGGGTCGCCAGCGGCTGCAACGGATCAGGGTTCTCGTCGTCCCCCGCGATCGGCGAGGCCCTGGCCCGGTGGATCACCGGCGGCCGCCCGCCGGTGGATCTGTCATCCCTGTCCCCGGCGAGGTTCGGCTCGCTGGCCGGCCCCCTGTCCCCAGACGGCCTGCCCGGTGGCAGACGGTCCGGCCGCGCCGTGCCCGGAGGCCCGCTCTCCGACGAGGAGCTGGTCGAGCGGGGCACCTGGCAGTACGCGCACTACTACGACCCGCTGGCCGCGTGAGTTCCTGCCTCAGGGCACCACGATGACGGGGCAATGCGCGTGCCGGGCCAGCCAGCCCGGCACCGAGCCCGCGACGTGATGCCAGACGCTCGCCGGGGCGCCGATCACCAGCGCGTCCGCGCTGAACTCGTCGGCCGCGGCGGCGAGCTCGCGGGCCGGGCTGCCCTGGCGGGTGACGATCCTCACGTCCAGTCCCTCCCGGTCGCATACCTCGTCCAGCTCGGCCAGCAGCCAGCGGTGGGTCTCATCCGAGTCCCGGACCGGGGCGATCACCTGGCCACTGAGCGGCTCGCAGAAAATCTTCGGGCTGGTGATGTAGGCGAGGAGCAAGGGGCGGCCGAGCCTGCGGGCCATCCCCGCGGCGTAGGCGAGCGCGTGCCTGCTGGACCCCGATCCGTCGTAGCCGACGACCACGGGGTGCTCCACCTCGGTGACCGGGCCCGAGTCGGCCTGCGGTTCCCGGCGCGGGCAGGCCTCCGCCGTCCCGCGGTCCGGGAGGCCGGGGCCTTCACCGGCCGGGGTGCCGTGTGACGGCACGTCAGCGGGCCTGTACGGCTGGGGACCGTCAGGCTGGGCACCACCCGGTTGGGCAGCGCCAGGCGCGGGCCGCTCAGGCTGGCCCGGGAGGGGCTGAGGCTCTGCCTGGTCCATGGCTTCTCGTCCTTGTGAATCCATGCTCCGCTCACCGGTGGCACACTGCAAGCTACGTTAGTTTTCATAAAACAAGTAATCAGCCTGATCCCATACCGGCAAGGCCTTTCCGGCGTTCGGTGCCATCCTTTCCGGGCTTCCGCCGCCCTGCTCCGCGGCCGTCAGCGCCCTGTTACCCCCGGATACTCGCCGCAATCCTCCGGCGCGGGAGCGCCCGGGTGCCCCGGGGTGTGCCCGGGCCTGTGTGGCGAGCCCGGGCGCACGGCCGGCCGGATCTGGCCCGCGCGGTCCATGATCATGGGCTCAGTGTTGCATGCCCACGGGCCAAGGGTTATCGGTGTGATGCCGATCCGTGGGCCCACGGTGGTTCGAACATCCCGGTGCACCAGGCAGAATCGTTACCATGCCGGAACTTCCCGAGGTGGAGTCGCTCGCGCGCTTCCTGCGGCAGCGGGCGGGCGGGCTCGTCATCGACCGGGCCGACAGCGCGGCCATCTCGGTCCTGAAGACCTACCGCCCGGACCTGACCGCCCTGCGCGGCCGGGTGATCACGGATACGCAGCGGCACGGGAAATTCCTCGACCTGGTGGCGGCCCCGGCCGCCCAGGACGGGACGGCCCTCGGGGACGGGAACGGCAGCCAGGCCGACGGCGGTCCCCTGCACCTGGTGATCCACCTGGCCCGGGCCGGGTGGCTGCGCTGGCGGGACAACCTGCCCGAGGCGCCGCCGCGCCCCGGCAAGGGCCCGCTCGGCTTCCGGCTGCGGTTCACCGACGGCACGGGCTTCGACCTGACCGAGGCGGGCACGAAGAAGCGCCTGGCCGTCTACCTGGTCGCCGACCCGGCCGAGGTGCCCGGGGTGGCTGCCCTCGGCCCCGACCCGATGGCGGATTCGTTCACGGCCGAGGCGCTGGCCGGGATGCTCGCCGGCCGCCGCACCCAGATCAAGGGCGTGCTCCGGGACCAGAAGATCATCGCCGGGATCGGCAACGCCTACTCCGACGAGGTGCTCCACGCGGCCAGGATGTCGCCGTTCAAGCTGGCCAGCAGCTTCACCGAGGACGAGGTCAGGGAACTGCACGCGGCCATCACCGCTACCCTCCGGGAGGCTGTGGAACGGTCGGCCGGCCTGGCCGCCGGCGACCTGAAGGCCGAGAAGAAGTCGGGGCTGCGCGTGCACGGCCGGGCCGGCGAAGCCTGCCCGGTGTGCGGCGACACGGTGCGGGAGGTCTCGTTCGCGGATTCCGCGCTGCAGTACTGCCCGACCTGCCAGACCGGCGGGAAGCCGCTCGCCGACCGGCGGATGTCGCGCCTGCTCCGGTGACCTGCACCCGCCGGCCTGTGCCCGCTGACCTGCACCCGCCGGTAAGCGCCCGCTGATCTGTCTCCCTGATGCGTGTCCGCTGGTCAGTGCACGGGTGACCCGGAAGCGGCGCCAGCGCCGGTGCCGATCGACCCGAAGACCGCGCCAAGCTTGGCCCAGCGCGCGGCCTCGCAACCAGCCTGGGAGAAGTCCGACTCGACATGCTGGCCGAAGTAGGTCCCGCTGATCGTGGCCTTCTGGGGGCCGACCACGATCATCGGGCACATGATCCCGCGCGGGATCGGCGCGAACGGATTCTTGGCGGCCAGCAGCGCACGGCAGGCGGCTTTGGCGTCGGGGTGAGTCCCGCCTGTCGGATCGCAGCGCAGCGTCCACCGCTTCGGGGTGGCACCGGGGGTGGGCGTGACGACCACGGTGAGCGAGACCTTGGCCGCGGGAGCGGAGGGCTTGGGGGGCGAGCTCGTGCTGGTGACACTGCCACAGGCGGCCGCCGTGACCACGCACAGGACGGCGGGCAGGAGGTACCGCGCGCCCGGCCGCGCGGGCCGCAAGGAGAATCTCATGCCCATGTGACGCTCCACCGCTCCCCCCGGTTCCCGGGCCGGGCAGCGGGATCCTGCCGCGGCCGCCCGCGGACGGCCATGCCCCCGCGGCCTGCGGCACTGGCATTCCGGTATCGCACCCCGCCCGGTCACGCGGCCGGCGGTGGCGCCCAAATTGCGGAACCCGGCCTCCGGGCTGTGCCTGGCCGATCCTGGCGACGCCGCCGCGGCGGTGGTGGCGCCCTGCACGCCCGGCGACCCCGGGATGGTCTGGCGAGTGCGCTGAGCCTTGGCGCATTGGCGGGCCAGGATCGTCCCGGGATGGCACCATGATGTCGTGGGCCTGGAACAGGCGACCGGGCAGAACCGGGTCGATGCGACAGCGTGGGCGGTCATCGAGAGTGCCGCCGACGCTATCGTCGCGTTCAGCACCGACCGGTCGATTCTGCTGTGGAACCCGGCCGCCGAGCGGATGTTCGGATGGCCCGCCGACGAGGTGCTCGGCCTGGAACCGGAGATCATCCCCGAGGAACTGCAGGCCGAGCACAACGCGGTGCTGGAGCGGGTGCGCAGCGGCGGCCAGATCTCGTTCGCGACCCGCCGGGCCTGCAAGGACGGCACCCTGATCGACCTGCGTATCGACATCAGCGCGCTGACCGGCCGCGACGGCGAGATGCTCGGCTGGGTGAACGTCTGTCACCGCGACGGGGATGACGACGCGGCCAAATACCAGATCGCGCAGCGCGCCCGGGTCATCCGCCGGCTCGGCGACGTGGTGGCCGACATGAACGCCCAGCGTGACCTGGAAGCGGTACTGGACCGGATCGCGGCCAGCCTGCGCGAGCTGACCACAGCGGACGCCGGCGGCTTCGTGCTGATCGAGGACGGCAAGCTGCGCCTGGTGAGCATGGACGGCCTGCCGGCCAGCCTGCGCGGCCGCAGCGCAGACCTGGAGACCAGCCTGGTCGGCCAGCTGATGCGGTCGGGGCAGACCGTGATGATGGCCACCGGGGAGTCCGGAGACTTCGACGACCTGATCTGGTCCGCGCTGCCCGGCCTGCACACGATCGCGCTCAGCCTGTCGCACGTGGGGGGCCGCCCGTACGGCGCGCTCTACGCCCTGTACAGCGGGCGCGAGGTCGGGCACGTCGAGCTGGAACTGCTCGAGCTGATGGCCGGCCACGCCAGCGTCGCGCTGAGCAACGCGATGGCCTTCGAAGAGGTGGTCCGGCAGCGTGCCCACGAGCGCGCGGTCATCGACGCCAGCGCGGACGGCATCGCGGTGCTGGACACCGACGGCCTCATCCGGCAGTGGAACCCGGCCGCGCACGAGCTCACCGGGCTGTCCCCCGCCGAGGTCACCGGGCGGCCGCCGCCGTTCCCGGTGCCCGAGCCCGCCGACGGCAAGCTGACCCACCGGCTGCCCAACGGCCGCTGGCTGGATGTGCTCTGCAACGACCTGGACGGGCGGGACGAGCGCGTCATCGACTTCCGCGACGTGACCGCGGCCAAGGAACTGGAGGAGGCCAAGGACCTGTTCCTGGCCACCACCAGCCACGAGCTGCGCACCCCCATCACCGTGGTGCAGGGCTTCGCGAGCACGCTGGCCAGCCGGTGGGACAAGCTGAGCGACCCGGAACGGCGCGCCGCGGTGCAGACCATCGCCGACCGGGCCGGCTCCTGGGACGGCTGGTGGAGCAGCTGCTGCTCGGCTCGCGGGCCGGCGCGGACCAGCTGACCGTGACTAACGGGCCATTCGACCTGGCGGCGCTGCTGCGCGGGAGCGCGGTGGCGTTCCGGCCGCTGTCCGAGGCGCACACGCTGGCCGCGGCCATCCCGGACGACCTGCCGCCCGCCTACGGCGACCCGATGGCCACCGACATCATCGTGGGCCAGCTGCTGGAGAACGCGTTCAAGTACTCCCCGGGCGGCGGCACGGTCACCGTGGCGGCCCGGCACGCCGGGGACTGGATCGAGGTCACGGTGGACGACGAGGGCATCGGCATCGCCCCCGGTGACCACGAGCGGATCTTCGAGCGGTTCGTCCAGGGCGAGACCGGCGACCGGCGCCGGTTCGGCGGCATCGGCCTGGGCCTGTACATCGTGCGCCAGCTGGCCCGGGCGCAGGGCGGCGAGGTCGCGGCCTCGTCCCGCGCGGACGGTGGCACCTGCATGCTGCTCCAGCTGCGTCCCGCTGGCCGCTGACCTCCACCCGCTGGCCGCTGACCTCCACCCGCTGGCCGCTGACCTCCACCCGCTGGCCGCTGACCTCCACCCGCTGGCCGCTGACCTCCACCCGCTGGCCGCTGACCGCGTGCTGCGCCTCGTCCGCGGGGTGAACGTGCGTTTCTCGGCCCGGAACGGTGCGTATACCTCTGGTGAAGCCAACCGGGCGGGACCCGGAAAAGTGGTATGAATCTACGGTGCCTTCGCGGAGCGGACCTCCCTTAGCTTCCGGCCCGAGTCCCCGCCATCCCGGCCTTCCCGGCCCAATCACTGGGCGTGCGCGTGCGTGCCCTCTGGAGGATCCATGCCAGTAGTCGTGCTCCTGCGATGGGCGGGAGTGCTCGCGGCCGCCGCGGGCCTGACCGTGGCCGGCCTGTCCGCGGTGCCGGCCTCCGCCTCGTCCCACGCCGCGGCCGCAGGGCCGCCGGCGGCGCCCCGGTTCATCGGAGCCCACCACGCGGCCCATCTGCCCACCGGCTTCACCCAGGTCTGCCCGCAGCCCTCGTCGCCCGGCGTGATGCAGTGCTCCATCGTGGTGCACTCCTCGGCGTCCCCGGCGGCGACGGCCAGCCGGCCCGCGTCGGGGGCCCTGTCGCCGGGCCAGCTGCGGGCCGCCTACGGGCTGAGCCAGGCCGCCCAGGCGTCCAACAAGGGCACGATCGCGATCGTGGACGCGTACAACGACTGGCACGCCACCGGCTGACCTGGCCAAGTACCGGAGCTACTACGGGCTCGGATCCTGCACGACGTCCTCCAAGTGCCTGCGCGTGGTCAACCAGAAGGGCACGACCGCTTGGTACCCGAAGGGCAACTCCGGCTGGGCCGAGGAGGAGTCGCTGGACCTCGACATGGTCTCCGCGATCTGCCCCAAGTGCAAGATCCTCCTGGTCGAGTCGAACAGCACGTCGACCGGCGCCCTCAGCGCCGCCGAGGCCACCGCGGTCCGGCTGGGGGCCAAGTTCATCTCCAACAGCTGGGGCGGCGGCGAGTTCAGCACCGAGACCAGCTACGACAGCGCTTTCGAGCACCCGGGCGTGGCCATCACCGTGGCGGCCGGCGACTCGGGTGCGCGTCCGGACCCAGTGTCCCGCCGTCTCGCCGTACGTCACCTCGGTCGGCGGGACGACATTGTGGATGAAGGGCAAGACCCGGACCGAGGAGAAGGTCTGGAGCCAGGGTGCCCAGGACGGGACCGGTTCGGGATGCTCCTCGGCCCTGGAGCCCGCAGCGGACCTGGCAGGCCGCGTACAGCAGCGGCTGCAGATCCCGGGAACCGGATCGACAACGACGTCGCGGCGGACGCCGATCCGCGGACCGGGCCGGCCGTCTACGACTCCTCCCCGCCGTCCGGTCAGGGCCTGCCCAAGGGCTGGCAGCAGCTCGGCGGGACCAGCGCCGCGAGCCCGATCATCGCGGCCGTGTACGCGCTGGCCAACCCGGGCGGCAAGCCTGCCACGGGGTCCCTGCCGACCCAGTTCCCCTACCAGGCCACCTCCGGCCTGCGGGACATCACGATCGGCTCCAACGGGAGCTGTGGCGGGACCGACCTCTGCACCGCTGAGGTCGGCTACGACGGCCCCACCGGGCTGGGCGTGCCCAACGGCGTGAACGCGTTCAAGTAGCCGGGATCCCCGGACTCCTCGGCGGCTGGGCCGGCTCCTGAGCGGGGCCGGCACAGCTTCGGCCTGCCCAGCCCGATGGACCGGCCTAGCTGCCGGACGAGGGGTAGTTGGCGGTCGCGGCGGCCTCGCGGAAACGGGGCTGCCCGCCGGAGGCCACCAGGTACTCGTCGAGGATGCCGGGCACGTCGTCGCCCGCCTTCACGATCTGGCCCTTTTCCAGCCAGATGATCCGGTTGCACGTCTCGGCGATCTCGGCCAGGTTGTGCGCGACCAGGAACACCGTGCCGGCGTGCGTGCGCAGCTCGTCGATGCGGGCGTGGCTCTTGCGCTGGAACTCGGCGTCGCCGGTGGCCAGCGCCTCGTCCACGAGCAGGATGTCGTGGCTCTTGGCCGAGGCAATCGCGAACCGCAGCCGGGAGCCCATGCCGGTGGAGTAGGCCTTCATCGGCAGGTTAATGAAGTCGCCGACCCCGGAGAACTCCACGATCCGGGGCTTGGCGTCCTTGGTCTCCTGGGTGTTCATGCCCATGGCCAGGCAGCCGAGCACCACGTTCCGCTCGCCGGTGAGGTCCTCGAGCAGCGCCGCGTTCACCCCGAGCAGGGCCCCGTGGCCGTCGGTGTACACCGCGCCCTGCTCGGCGGGCAGCAGCCCGGCGATCGCCCGCAGCAGCGTCGACTTGCCCGAGCCGTTGCGCCCGATGACGCCGACCGCGTCGCCCCGGTAGGCCACGAAGGACATGCCGCGGATCGCGTGCACCTCGCGGATGGACGGCCGCCGCTGGCGGCGGATCATCCGCAGCAGGGCGCTGGCTGCCGTGCCCTTGTCCGAGCCACCGCCGTACACGCGGTAGACCACGTGCAGGTCGTCCACGACCACCATGGGGTCAGCCACGGCCGTACCTCGCCTCCGCGCGCCAGAAGAACAGGAAGCCGATGACGAGCGTCACGATGGCCCAGCCCACGCCGTAGAGCCACAGGGTGTGGATGCCCGGCAGGTTCGGGTGGCAGTAGGCGCTGTCGGTCGGGTACGGCCCGGGAAGACAGGTAGAGAGTGCAGCTGGCCGGCGTTGTACGGCTGGGCGCCGGGCATGGCGTTCCGGTACTTCTGCCAGCAGTGCGTACCGGACCAGGGTGATGTAGACCGCGGCCGGGTTGATCTGCAGCAGGTAGGCGATCGTGGTGATCGATCAGCGGCCTCTTCAGCGACAGGGACTGGAGGCTGAACAGCACGCCCGACACGTACAGCCAGGTCCGCACGATGAACGGGAGCAGCTGGCTGACGTCGTCGAAGCCGGCCCCCCAGCGGGCCAGGATGAGCCCGCCGCCCACGTTGAACACGCTCTGCAGCGCCAGGGCCGGGAAGATCAGCAGCCAGTACAGGGTCGGCGGCTCCCCGGCGATGAGCGATGATGACGAACAGCACGGCGAACGACAGGATCAGCTGCTGCAGCTCGATCAGCACGTAGCCCAGCGGCAGGCACGCCCGGGGAAAGTACAGCGCCCGGATCAGCGGCAGCGTGTCCCGGATCACCTGGGAGGACGTGATGAACGCCCGCTGGGTGAAGTTGAACACGAAGATGCCGGTGACCAGGAACGAGATGTAGTCCGGGACGCCCCGGCTGGTGTTCAGCAGCACGCCGA
Source organism: uncultured Actinomycetes bacterium (assembly GCA_963751175.1). Lineage (GTDB taxonomy): Bacteria > Actinomycetota > Actinomycetes > Streptosporangiales > Streptosporangiaceae > RYN-230. Next base: position 87,819 of record CAVVTM010000001.1, read on the forward strand.
AGATCAGGTAGTAGACGCCCGCGTTGAGCAGCGGGGTGAGCACCTGCCACAGCTGGCCGAGCCGGGCCTCGGTGTACATCGCGATGTTCCGCGCGGTGGCGAAGCCGCTGATGAAGTAACGCCGCTGCCAGAGCTCGGCGGCGTAGCCGCGCAGCGGCGGCCGCACGGCCGTCTTCTTGAGCCCGTAGCGCAGAGCCAGGTCACGCAGCGGCTCGTCGGGCAGCAGCGTGTTCTCCGGCTCGGCGGTCACGGTGGCTGCATTGTCGCCCCCCGCGACCGGCCCGCTGAGCCGCCTGGCGCACTTACCCGGCCCTGTTTTGTCACGACCGTGAGCCTACGGCGCAATCGGGGTGCTGCGGGCCGGCTGGCGCCGATCTGCCGGCCGATCCGGCGGCCATGCCCGGCGTCCCCGGCGGCCATCCGGCAGGTCCGTCCGGCGACCCGCAGGGAACCCGGCCCTGAGTTGTACGGGGCAACTGTCACGCTGGAAAACGTACCATCCGGCCAGTTGTGCGGTACAACTGTTACGTGAACTTGTCGGCTGATGACGTGGAGCTGGTGCAGCTGCTCGGTCAGCTGCTCCGCGTGGTGAGCCCCGAAGGCGCAGGCCCGGGGAACGGGGAGCCGGGTTCCCGGGAGCCCGCCTCCGGGGAGCGGGAGCCGGGCCGGCTGCCCCGCGACCCGGGTGAGCCGCCCATCCCGGCGCTGTCCGCGTCCGAGGCCCGGGCCCTGATCGAGCTGGTGGCCGCCCGCGGCATCGCCCAGGGCCAGCTGGGCACCCTGCTCGGGCTGGAGAAGAGCACGGTAAGCCGGCTGGCGGCCGGCCTGGAGCGCAAGGGCTGGGTCAGGCGCGGCCGGGACGAGGCCAACCAGCGGTACATCCGGCTCTACCTCACCCCGGAAGGCAGCCAGGTCGCGGCGCGGGTGTGGAGCGCGTGGCAGACCCGGCAGGCCCGGATCCTCGCCGCGCTCACCGCCGAGGAGCGGGCCGGCCTGACGTCCGGCCTGCGCGGGCTGATCCGCGGGCTGGCCGCGGAGGGCCTGCTGGCCGACGTCCCGCCCGTGCCGGAGGATGCTGCGTCCAGGGGTGCTGCGGCAGATGGTGTCGCGGCCGACGGTGCTGCAGCACGGGATGCTGCGGCCGGGCGTCCGGAGTCAGCCCCGGCCCGCCGCGGCTGACCGGGTCAGCTGGCGGTCAGGGCCGGGGTCCCGTGCGCGGCCCCCGCCAGGTCACGGGCTGGCCGGTAGACCAGGACGCCGTCGGCCTCGTATGCCCGCCGGAAGCCGCTCAGCCAGAGCAACCGCAGCAGGTCGGGTTCGTGGCGCCAGACCAGTACCCAGCCGATGTTCATCTGCCGCGCGCTGAGCGCCGCCTGCCTGAACTGCGCCCTCGTGGTCCAGTGCCTGCTGCCCTGGGCTTTGAGCAGGGCCGCGTAGAAGGGGCTCCCCTCGATGCCGCGCAGCGTGCCGGCCGGGATCCGCGAGATCAGCGCGTTGGCCAGCGGGTGCCCGTCCGCCGTGGCCAGCACCATGGCCTCCGGCGCGAACCCGTCCCCGATCACGGGCAGGCCGCCGCGGATGCCGAACGGGACGTCCACCACGATGGAGTTGGTGTGCTGGGCGGCGATCGGGCGGTCCAGCGGCGGGCAGGGCGGTGGGCATGCTGCCGGTGCCCGGGTTCCCGGACCAGCCCGTCTCCAGCAGGGCCAGGACCAGCACGGGGATCACCCCGGCCCCGGTGTGCTTGCGGAGCCACTCCACCGCCGACCCGGCCAGCAGCACCATGGGGACCAGGGCGAGTTCGGTGAACCGGTTGGCTTCCCGGAAGGTGGAGAGCCCCGGGATCCGCGTGAACCAGGTGAAGGGCATGATGATCGACAGCCGGACCCCGTGCACCATCGTGGCCAGCGGCACGTAGTGGCGGCTGCCGACCCATACCACCGAGCCCAGCGACAGGAGCAGGCAGGCCAGCCAGAGCAGTGCGAGCGGGCGTGCGTGCCGCCGGCGCCAGGACACCACGATCCCGGACAGGGCCAGCGCGGTGAGCACGACGCCGAACGCGGCGATCACGATGCTGTAAGGGCCGTGATGGTAGTAACGGCTCACTGCCGTGAGGCCGTAGTCGGCCAGCCCGGGGGACGGGGAGAACAGCTCCTGCAGCGAGGCTCCCGAGGCCACGTAGTCCACCTCAAGCAGCCCCGCCCGTGACGCGGGCCCCCGGCTGGCCGAGGCCTGCTGGAGCATCACGATGAGCTGCGGGCTGGCGACGAGGAGGCCGGTCAGCACGGCCAGGCCGGCCGCGCGGAGCCGGGCCGCCGCGGGGGGTCGGGCCAGCCACGGCACCAGGACCAGGCCCGCGACGATAGCGGCCAGTACCGCCGATTCCTGGTCGGTGAGGATGGCCGTGCCCATCACGGCGCCGAGGATGATGGCCTGCCGTCGGCCGGGCCGCGCCTCAGCCGTACCGCGGCCTCCAGGGCCATGGGGAGGAACAGTGCCCCGAGCGCCAGGTTCACCTCGTACCAGCTGCGCCAGGTGAGGATCGCGGAGAGGCCGAAGAAGCCGCCGGCCGCGATCGCGCCGAGCTGGGTGGGCAGCCAGAGCCGGGCCGCCCGGTACATCACGTAGCACAGCAGGCCGGGGCACAGGATCGAGAGCAGGTTGTAGGTCAGGCTCGGCCCGAAGGCCAGCGTGATGGGGGTCATCACCAGGCCGGGCAGCGGCATCAGGGTGTGGTAGCCGAGATCCGAGCCGACCGGGGCGGCGAGGTACCGGGTGGACCAGGGGCTGGACAGGTGGGACACCTGGCGGGCGACCCACCAGAAATCCCAGACGTACCCGCCGGCGTCCCGGGTGGCGGGCAGCCGGCCAGCCAGGTAGGTAACGCGCGGCCAGGTGACCGCCAGCCCGGTGACCAGGTAACCCGCCAGCAGGACCAGATGCGCCGTCCGCGGGTGCTTCCTGAACCGGGTGAACCACGGCGCGGGCGTGCCGGGACCGCCATCCAGACCTGGCTGCGCCCCGGCTGGTTCCTGCCGTGGCAGTCCCGTTACTCCGGCCGGTCCTGCGGCCGGGAAACGGTCACGCGTTTCCCGGGCCAAGGGCGACAGCCCGCCGCGCCGCAGGGTACTGATCTGACCGGAGCCCGGCTGGTCCGGCGGGTCTTCGCCCGCGTGGGCCATCGTCACCCCGTTCTTGTTGCCTGCCAACTAGCCGTACCGAATTGATTATGGGAGCATGCCAGGCGGCTGGAAGGCCAATTGTGCTTACGAACATAGAATAGATTTATTACGAAGCGAGAAAGTTCCGGCAAAGCGCGTGGAATCACCGAGTAATAGTTACTAAATGTCCCAAGCGAGACGCGGGGATTGGTAAAAGTTCGGAATAGAAGATGCTCGCCAGCGCTCGCTCAGGGGTGCGCCCCGGTGGCGCGCCAGCGCCGTCGGCTCAGCGTGCAGGCCGGTAAACCGAGACGCCGTCCGCCCGGTAAGCAAAGCGGAAGCCTGTCTGGTGCAAATATTGCACAATGGCGGGATTTGAGTACCACACCACAATCCACCCGATATGCAGCGTCCGGGCGTCGCGGCGTCCCGCGGCCACCTGGGCCGCGGTGAGCGGGGTATAGGACGACAGTTTCCTGGCCCACAGGGGCCGTGACCGCTGGGCCGCCGCGGTGAGCGGCACCGTGACCGGGGCGAAGGTGAAATGCTGCGTTTTGATCAGTGACGAGTAGAACGCGTGGTTCTGGATCGCGGTGAGGGTGAAGTTGGGGATCCGGGAGACGTAGGCGATGGCCCGCCGGTGACCGTCCGCGGTCGCCATGACCAGCGCCTGCGCCGCGAACCTTCCGCCGTACTCGGGAATCCCGCCCCGCATCCCGTACGGGACGTTGACCACCATCGAGCCAGAGTGATCGGCGGCGATCGGCCTGTCCAGCCGGGGATACACGGTGGACATCGTCCCGATCTTGGCGTTCCCGGCGTACCCCAGCTCCAGCACCGCCAGGGCGATCACCACGGCGATCAGCGGCCTGGCGTGGTAGCGCATCCAGTTCACCGCCGCGCCGGCCAGCAGGGCCGCCGCGACCAGGCCGAGGATGGCCATCCGGTCCGCCTCGCGGAAGGCGGACAGGCCCGGGATGCGGACGAACCAGGTGTACGGCATGAGCGAGCGAGACCCGCACCCCGTGCCAGTCCTGCATCCACGGGATGAACTGCCGCTTGGCGACCCACAGCGACATGCCCAGGGCCAGCGCCGCGCAGCCGGCCCAGAGCAGGGCGAGCTGCCAGGCCCGGCGCTGCCGCCACGCGGTGATCAGGCCGATCAGGGCCAGCGCGGTCAGGGTCACGCCGAACATCGGCAGGCCCTCATTGTCCCGGCTGTGCAGGAACGGCTGGGCCAGGGCCGTCAGGCCGAAATTCGCCACCCGCGGGGTGGGCGCGAACATGCCGGGCAGGCCGACACCGTACAGCTTGTCCGTCACCCCGAGCAGTCCGGCGTCGATCTGCAGGCCGCCCCGGGCCTGTTCGTGGATCATCGCGGCGAGCTGCGGGCCGGCCACGATCGCAGCGACGGCAGCGCCCAGCGCTGCGGGCCACAGCCGGGTCACCGAGGGCCGCCACAGCAGCCAGGGCAGCAGGACCAGCCCGGTCAGGATGCCGGTCAGGACGGCCGACTCCGGGTCGGTGAGCACGGCCGCGCCGACCACCACGCCGAGGATGACGGCCTGCCGCCAGCCCGGGTTCCGGCGCAGCCGCACCGAGGCCTCGAGGGCCAGCGGGAGGAACAGCGCCCCCACCGCGATGTTGATGTGGTACCAGTCCTCCTGGGCCAGCATCGCCGACAGGCCGAAGAACGCGCCGGCCGCGATCGCCCCGGTCTGGCTGGGCAGCCACAGCCGCGCGGCCCGGTACATGGCGTAGCACGCCACGCCGGGCACCACGATGACCAGCAGGTTGTACGAGGCACTGGGCCCGAAGATCAGCGTCACCGGGGTCAGCAGCAGGCCTGGCAGCGGCATCAGCGTGTGGTAGCCGAGCAGCACGCCCGCGGGCGCGGCCATGTGGTCGGTGACCCAGGGGTTGGCCAGGTGGCTCAGCCGCCGTGCCATCCACCAGAAACCCCAGACGTAGGCGGCCGAGTCCCGCATGGACGGCAGCCTGCCCGTGATGTAGGTGGCCCGCGGCCAGGTCACCGCCACGCCCGCGGCCAGGTAGCAGACGAGCAGGGTGAGCTGCCCGGCGGCCGGGTGGGTGGTGAGTGCGCCCAGGAACCGGGGCCGCGCGCCAGCGCCGCGTGTCACGGTATCCGCCGGGGCGCTGGCTGCCGCTGGACTGCCTGCGGGGGCACTGCCTGCGGGGGCACTGTGGGGGCACTGCCTGGTGAGGCATTGCCTGCTGGGGCGCTGTCCGCTCCCGCGCCGCCGGCCGCCGCGGCGGGCGACTGCATCGCGCTCCGGGCGGTGATCAGCGGAACCCGCGGGTCACGGCCCGCTCGCTCCATTGGTTCACCCCGTCCAGCGTCCCGTCCGGCAGGCCAGCCCTGCTGGCCCGCGCCGCCGCAGGACGCAGGTACCCGGCCGCCCCCCCGCGACCACTTTGCTTGCGGCGGCAGTAAGTAGTGCCACTCATGCTAAACGGGATCGACAGTGCCCTGGGACGGATTCACCCGCTGCCGCGGCGCCCGGTTTCCCGGGCCCGCTGGCGGGGCATTCCCGCTCCCAGGAGGAAGGCGACTATCGCGGCCACGGGGCGGGGCGCACGGGGAGGTGAGGGCGGCGAGCGTCGTTGTGCTCCCGTGTGTTCCGTCCAGTGTTGCGGTCGCCCGCGGCCGGATCGCCGCCGAACTGCGCGAGGCCGATCTCTTCGCGACCGCCGTGGCCGACGCTGCGCTGGTCCTGAGCGAGCTGCTGAGCAACGCGATCCTGCACGCCCGGCCGCTTCCTGACTCGCGGGTCCGGGTTTCCTGGGTACTGACCGCGGCCACGGTGGAGGTCGTCGTCAGCGACGGGGGCAGCGCGACCCGCCCCCGTGCCGCCCGCCCGTCGCTGTCCTCGATCGGCGGCCGTGGCCTGGGCATCGTGGAGCATCTGTGCTCCAGCTGGGGAGTGCGCGCGGACGAGCGGGGCACCACGGTCTGGGCGGTCCTGCCTGCCCCGCGGAACGGCGGGACCGGGCCGGGCGGCGGCAGTCCCGACGGGGAGGCCGCGGGCACCCGCGGGACCGCGGATGGCGTGGCGGGCGACGCCGGGGCGGATGACGCGGGCCGCCCCCGGGGAGGGGCCGGCCACGGTCTGGACGGCGCCACCCGCGGGCGGCGGCCACGCCGTAATGAACACGTCTAGTGATCATTAACTGAGGATGCGTAGTCAGCCACGGAAGTGGTGATACTCCCTTCGAGGGGTCATCCGTGCGCGGGGACGCAGGGGGACGGACGGGGGAATCGTGAGCTACACCCATGGCGCGGACAGCGAGGCCGGCCGGCTGCGCACCGTTCTCGTTCACCGTCCGGGCGCCGAGCTGAAACGGATCTCCCCGCGCAGCCGCGGCCGCCTCCTGTTCGACCGGCTGCCCTGGGTGGCCCGCGCGCAGCAAGAGCACGATGCGTTCACGCAGGTCCTCCGGGACCACGGCGTCGAGGTGCTCTACGTCACAGAGCTGCTGCAGGACGCGCTCGAGTACGCGCCCGCCCGCGACGCCGCGATCAGCTCGGCCCTGGATGACCGCTGGCTCGGCGACGATCTCCGGGCCGTCACCCGCGATCACCTCGACGGCCTCGACTCCGAGACGCTGGCCCAGGCGCTCATCGCGGGCGTCACCCCCGGTGAGCTCAGCGCCGGGCACGGAGTCGTTTACGAGCTCCTCGACCGGCACGACTTCGTCATCGACCCCCTGCCCAACCTGGTGTTCACCAGGGATTCGAGCGTGTGGATCGGGGACCGGGTGGTGGTGTCCAGCCTTGGCCCGCGGGGCCGGGAGGCCCGGCTCCTGGCCGTGCTGTACGCGCACCACCCGAGGTTCGCCGGGACCAAGATGCTTTACGGCCCGCACCTGGAGCCGATCGCGGGCGGGGACATCGTGCTGCTGGCCCCCGGCGTGATCGCGGTCGGTGTCAGCGAGCAGACCAGCCCGGCGGGGGTGGAGCGGCTCGCCCGGCGGGCCTTCGTGGCCGGGCTCGCGCACACCGTGCTGGCGGTGCCGATCCACCGGACCGGAGCGGCTCATCTGGACACGATCTGCACCGTGATCGACGGCGGGGTCATCGTGATGCACCCGGCGTTCGCCTACACGCTGACCGTGCACACGATCACGCCGCGCGGCGACGGGCTGCGGGTATCCCGGCCCCAGCCGTTCATGGCCGCCGCGGCCCAGGCCATGGGGATCGACCGGCTCACCGTGATCGACACCGGCCTGGACCCGCTCACCACCCCGCGCGGCCAGTGGGATGGCGGCCGGGGGGACGCCGGCCGGTGCGATGGCGGCCAGTGGGACGACGGCGGCAACGCGCTGTCCCTCGGCCGGGGGCTGGCCGTGTGCGACGAGCGGAACCTGGAGACCAACGCCAGGCTCACCGCGGCTGGAGTCCAGGTCATCAGGGTGCCCGCGAGCGAGCTGGGCAGCAGGCGGGGCGGCCCGCGCTGCATGTCGTGCGCTGTGACCAGGGACCCGGCCGCCGAGCCTGCCCAGGCCGCCGGACCAGGGGCGCCCGCGGGTCAGTCCACCCGCCCCGACCTCGCGCCGTTTCCGCGCTCAGCGCCCGCGATCAGCAACCCGCACGGCCTGGGGGCCGCGACCCAGCAGCTCGCCCAGGCCCGGTAAGTCACGGGACCCGGCACGGCCGGGTGAGCCCGGACCTGCGAGGGAACGGGTGTGTCAGTCCCGGTCCGCTGCGGGTCAGGCGGACGGCGGCCGGTCCACCACCTCGGCGAGGATGCTGAACGTCGGGCAGGGCCAGCGCCACATGCAGCTCCGGCAGCGCCGGATGGGGCTGCTCGGGTCGGTGGTGATGCCGCCCGCGTCGAGCGGCTGATGCAGGTCGATCAGCCGGCCCGCGAGCTCGGTGAACTGCAGGATCTGCTCGCGCGCCTCGGCCAGGAAGGCCAGATCCCCGGGGGTCATCCGGGCGCTCACCGGGACCACGCCCTCGCGGTTGATCAGCCGGCTGTACAGCCGGCTGCTCTGCAGCCAGGACGACGCACCCTCAGCCCGGGACCGCAGTCCATCCATGCCGGCGCGGATCCGGGCCCGCTGCTGGTCCACGTCAGGCACCCAGGACACCGGGCCCGGGCCGAGATCCGGGTACGCCGGACCGGGGACACCAGGCCGCGTCCCCGGGACGGTGGGCAGCCTGTCCTCCGCGAGCGGCGCGGACAGCGGCCCGGTGGTCGGTGACCCGGTGGTCGGTGACCCGGTGGTCGCGCGGGGCGCTGCGGGCAAGGGTGCGGACAGCATGTCCGGCAGGGGAGCGGACAGCGGAATGGGTCCGGCCGCGTCCACGTTGGGCAGCGGTCTCAGCGTCGCTGTCTTCGGTTCTGGCTGCTCTGGCAAGGGGTACATCCCGGGGGCTCCGCCTCGCTGGTGCCGGCATCAGGTCGATTACTCTCCAGCTTGGCGCAGAAATGCCCGGTCCGCCTGCGATTTAACCGTGTGCTCTCCGTAAGCATCTGGTCCTGGACGCACGGCGGCTGTAGGGTGCCGCTCGTGGAGCTAAAGGTTTCGAGTCGCACCGAGGGTGATCGCGTCGTTGTTGCCCTGTCCGGTGAAATCGACCTTTATACTGCTCCCCGGTTGCAGAGCCAGCTGGCCTCCCAGCTGAACGTGGACCACCCGGTGCGGCTCGTGGTGGACATGTCCGGGGTCGATTTCTGCGATTCCACCGGCATGAATGTGCTGCTCGCCGCGCAGCGGATGGCCCGCGAGCACGGCGGGAACGTCGAGCTCAGCGGCCCCCGTCCCGCGGTGCGCAAGATCCTCCAGGTGACCGGGCTGGAGTCGGTGTTCACGGTGACCGGCGACGGGGCCGCGGTTCCCGGCCAGTAGGACCAGGCCACCTGGCGGTTTGCCGGCCGGCCGCCCACTAGGATCAGCGCATGCCGCCGAGCGGTGACGTCGCTATCGTCATTCCAGCCAAGGACGAGTCCGACCGCATCCAGGTGACCGTCAAAGCCGCCGCCGGCGTGTCCGGGGCGGACATGCTCGTCGTCGTGGACGACGGGTCCGGCGACGACACGGGTCTCGTTGCGGAAAATGCGGGAGCGATAGTCCTGCGGCACGGGCGCACCCGCGGCAAGGGCGCGGCGCTGGAAACGGGTGCCGAGGCGGTCGGGCTGCTGGAGCGCGGCGAGGACCGCGCGGTGCCCCGGCATCTGCTCTTCCTCGACGCTGACCTGGGCGAGTCCGCGGCATGCGCGGCCGCGCTGGTGCAGCCGGTCCGGGACGGCCAGGCGGACATGACCATCGCGGTGTTCAGCGAGCGGGTCCGGGCGGGCGGGCACGGCTTCGTGGTCGCGCTCTCCGGGCTGGGCATCCGCCGCGCCACCGGCTGGCTCCCCGCGCAGCCACTCAACGGGCAGCGGTGCCTGACCCGCGCCGCGTTCGAGGCCGCCCGCCCGCTGGCCCCGGGCTGGGGCGCGGAAACGGGCATGACCATCGACCTGCTCCGCCAGGGCCTCCGCGTGACCGAGGTGGAGGTGCCCATGGCGCACCGCGCCACCGGCGGCGACTGGCGTGCCCAGCTGCACCGCGCCCGGCAGTTCGCGGGGGTGGCCTGGGCCCTGGCCGCCCGGGAGCCCGCCGTGCAGTCGGCTGTGCAGTCGGCCAGGCAGGCGCGGCGGCGGTCCCGCGGCTAGGCCGTGTCCCGCGGCACCGTGTCCCGTGGTCCTGTGTCCCGCGACTCGCTGTCGCGTGGCCTGCTGTCGCGTGGCCTGCTGTCGCGTGGCCCAGCGGGGCTCATCGCCATCGCGGTCAGCATCGCGGCCACGTTCACCGTGGCGGTGCTCGGCCCGTCGGTCATGGAGCCCGCCCTGCCCGGCGCGGCAGGCCAGCCACCCTGGGCGTTCGCAGCGCACCCGGCGGCCGGCCTCACGGCCGGCCTGGCTGCCGTGGCCCTGGCCGCGGGCGCGCTGGGGATGGGCCTGTGCCTGTCCGCCCTGCACCGCGGCTGGACCCTGCGGCCGCAGCCTGTCCTGCTGGCCGGGCTCGTCGCCGCTGCGGCGCTGGCCCTGGTCCCGCCGTTCGGCTCCTCCGACCATCTGAGCTACGCCGCGTACGGCCGGATGGCGGTCACCGGGCGCGACCCGTACACGACCACGCCGGCCATGCTGGCCCGGCTGGGTGATCCGGTGGCCCGGGCGGTGCAGGACTGGCGGGGCAGCCCGTCGGTGTACGGCAGCCTGGCCTCGGGGCTGCAGGCGCTGGCCTCCGAGGCAGGCGGGACCTCCGCCCGGCTGGCCGTATTCGTCCTGTCGCTGCTGAACGTGACGGCGTTCGCCGTGACCGGCCTGCTGCTGCACCGGGTGGCGCGGGACAGCCGGCCGGGGCAGGTGCGGGCCGCGCTGCTCTGGACGTGCAACCCGCTGCTGCTCCAGGTGCTGGTGGCCGGGGCGCACGTGGACAGCCAGGCCATCGTGTTCGCGGTGGCCGCGATCGCCGTGTTCTGCCTGGGCCTGCGAGAAGCGGCGGCCCGGGCCGGCCCGCGGGCCCCCGGGCCCGGGGGCCCGCTGCGGCGGCAGTTCGCGGTGTGCGCGGCCGCTGGGGCGCTGGCCGGGCTAGGGGCAGCCATAAAACTGACCATGGTCCTGGTGCTCGCTGGGCTGCTGGCGGGGACGGTGCTGGCCGGCGCGGGGCGGGCGGTCTGGGTCCGGGCCGGCGGACTGGTGGCCGGGTTCGGCGTGATCGCGATCCTGGCCCTCCTGCCGTGGGGGCCCGGATCGCTGCGGCCGGCGTTGTCGGCGGGAAGCATGGTCTCGATTGGCTCGCCGTGGCGGACGGCCCGGCTGCTCGTCCGCCTCGGGGCGGGTGACAGGATCGCCGATGACGTGGTCAAGGCGGCGGCGGTGCTGCTCGCGGCGGTCCTGCTGACCCTGCTGGTGAATGCGCTGGCCCGCGGGACCTGGGCGCAGGAACGTGGTGAGGGCGCCGGGCCCGGAGCGCTGGCCGTGGCGTGCGCGTTCGCCTCCGCGTTCGGCTGGCTGATGGCATGGCCGTACGTGCTGCCCTGGTACGACAGTCTGGGCTGGGCGTTGCTGGCGCTGCTGCCCTGGCCCTCTCAGCTGCCCATACTTGTGCGGCCGAGCGCGACCTGGCGTGCGCGGCCGGTGCGCCTCGTCGTGGTGCTGGACTGGCTGATGCTGGCCCGCACGACCGCGCTCGGGTTCGGGTACCTGCCCGCGCGCGGCATCACCATGCCACCCGACCTGGCGTGGCTGCGTCCCGTGCTGCGCAACGGGGTCACCCCGGTCGTGCTGCTCGTCCTCCTCATCCTGCTGGTCCGCCTGCTCCTGCCGCTCCGGCCGCGCATGCCGCCTCGCGGCGCAGGCTCCCCGGCCTGGACCAGCATCCAGCGACGGCCGGCTCACCGGATGGAAGGTCGGCGTAGCTGAGGACCGGTCAGGCGGTTTGCTGGGTGGGGTCCTCAGGGTGCTGGAGTGGCTGCTCGGGCTCGATACCGTGCTCCAGCAACACTCGCTGCAGCCGGTTCACCTCCTCACGCAGCCAGTCGAGTTCGCGGCCCAGCGAGGCCACGTCCACCCCGGCCGACCACTGCGCGATGAGGCGGTCCCGCTCGGCCAGCAGCTCTTTCTCGCTCTCCCGCGCGGCTGCGGCCCGGTCGAAGTCCTTCGCGTCCACCGCCGCGTCCTTGGCCTGCCGGGCCAGTTCGATCCGGGTGTCGTAGTCCCGGATGCCGGGCGGGGTGATGACCTGGCGCGGGCGCTGCTGGTCCTGGGTCATCAGGTCCTGGACCTGGTTCCGGACGCGGGGAGCGGTGGCGCCAAGCCGGGTGAGCACGTGCCAGCCGACCCCGTCCCCCTCACGGATCAAGCCGAGCAGGATGTGCTCGGTGCCCACGTAGAGATGGCCGAGCTGGGCCGCCTCGCGGACGGCAAGCTCCAGGACCCGCTTGGAGCGCGGCGTGAACGGGATGTGCCCGGCCGGTTCCTGCTTCCCCTGGCCGATGATGTCCAGGACCTGCTCGCGCGCCGCCGCAAGGCTGATCCCCAGCACGTGCAGGGCCCGGCCGGCTAGCCCGTCGCGGTCGCGGAGCAGCCCGAGGAGGATGTGCTCGGTGCCGATGTAGTGGTGGTGCAGTGCGCGGGCTTCCTGCTGGGCCGCGATGATCACCTCGCGGGCCCGCGGGCTGAACCGGCGGAATACCGTGTCTGCCTTGCGCCGGGCGGGCCGTTTGAGATTCGGCAGCCATCCGTGCATCGGTGCCTCCTTGGCGGGTGATCGGGTGACGGCGGGCTGGCGGTAGCCGGAGATCCGGGGTGACAGCCACGCCGCCAGGTCGGCGGCGGACCGCCGCCCGGCGGCCAGGTCGGCTACCACCGCCAGGGTCGCCCCGGCCGGGTCGAGATCGACCTGCCAGCCGTTGACCGCGAGGAACGTGACGGTCGCGAGCACGGCGGCCTGCTCGTTTCCGCGCGGCAGCGGGCGGTGCCGGATGAGCGCGCTCAGCAGGGCGGCCGCGCAGGACGCCGGGTCGCTGGCGGCAGTGGCCGGTCCCGTTCCGGTGGGATCCGCCGCAGCCGAGCCTGCCCCGGCGGCCAGCGTCCCGGCGGGCGCTGACCCGGCAGGCGGCGGTGTGGCGGCTGGTCGCTCGCCACCTGGTGGTCCGGTGACGTCCGCCCCGGCGAGGGCGGCTTCCGCGAGCGCGGCTTCCGCGGCGGCGACGTCCATCAGGTCGAGCACGACCTGGACGTCCAGCCCCAGGGCCCGGCCGGCGATCACGACCAGGGCGCCCAGGTCGATCGGCGTCATCACCGCTCGTCCCGCAGCATCTCCAGCAGCCGCTGGTGCCGCGCGACGTTGTCCTCGAGGAGCCGGATGAACCGCTCGTCCCGCTGCCGTTCTTCCACCAGTGAGGCAATCGCCTCGCGCACCACGTCGGACACCGACCGGCCCTCGACCTCGGCCACGGCCTCCAGCCGTTCGGCGAGACCGGGCTCCAGCCGCAGCACCATGTTCTTGGTCCGCATCAGGCCGCCTCTCGTGATATCGAGATATCACGATACCACCGACTTGGCCTGGCAACTTGGGGGTGGCCCGGCTGTTGCCCCTCGGCGGCCCACGCGGCCGCTGGTATTCTCACGCACTGTTACGGGGTGCCCGTTATCACGCGCAGCCCGTGAGCTGCGCGAAGCCCTCCAGCGTGAGCGGCCATCTAGCGAAGGCGACGTGATCGCACTGTCCGGCACCGATTCGGGTTCCCCAGCCCGGCCCGCCCCATCAGCCCGGCCCGCCCCAGCGGACGAGCCCGCCCCAGCGGGCAAGCTCGCCCCATCAGCCCGGCCCGCCCCAGCGGGCAAGCCTGACAAACCTGTGCCGTACGCCTACCTGGGACCCGAGGGAACCTTCACCGAGGCGGCGCTGCTCGCGTTCGACCCGGGGGCGGCGGGCCACGCGATGCCCTGCGTGAGCATCCAGGCGACCCTCGATGCGGTGCGCAGCGGCGCGGCGGAGCAGGGCATCGTGCCCATCGAGAACTCGGTGGAAGGGGCGGTCACCGCCACCCTCGACGAGCTGGCTACCGGCCAGGACCTGGTGATCAGTGCCGAAGTGCCGCTGCCGGTGGCGTTCGCGCTGCTGGCCCGGCCCGGTACGCAACTCGGCGACGTCACGACGGTGGGCGGCCACCCGCAGGCCCAGGCCCAGTGCCGGCGATGGCTGGAGGAACGCCTGCCGCACGCGGCCTGGCGGCCCGCCTCCTCCAACGCCGAGGCCGCCCGCCAGGTGGCGGACGGGCAGCTCGACGCAGCGCTGGCCGGCGCGTTCGCGGCCGACATGTACGGCCTCGCGGTGCTGGTCCCCGACACTCACGATCATGCGAACGCAGTGACCCGTTTCGTCGTGGTGAACCAGCCGGGCCCGCTGCCCGCGGCGACCGGATCGGACCGGACGTCGCTGGTGGCGTTCCTGCGCGAGGATCACCCCGGCGCGCTGATGGAGCTCCTCACCGAGTTCGCGGTGCGCGGCATCAACCTGGTCCGCATCGAGTCCCGGCCCACCGGTGACGGGCTGGGCCAGTACTACTTCTCCATCGACTGCGAAGGGCACGTGGACGACGCCCGGGTCGGCGAGGCGATGATGGGCCTGCGCCGGGTCTGCGCGGACGTCAGGTTCCTGGGCAGTTACCCGCGGCACGACGGCGGGCTCACCCACGTCCGCCGCGGCACCTCCGACGCGGAATTCGCGCAGGCAGCCGCGTGGCTGTCGCGCCTGCGTTACGGCCGGGTCTGACCCGCCCGCGGCTTACAGGTAGGGGCCGGAGCCCCGGGCCCCTTGCTGGGGCCGGCCGCGTCCTGGTCGCCGCCCGGCATCATGCCCGGGGGCAGCGCGCGGCGCATCTGCTCCAGTTGCTGCCGCGCGGCCATCTGCTGCGCGAACAGCGTGGTCTGGATGCCGTGGAACAGGCCTTCCAGCCAGCCCACGAGCTGAGCCTGGGCCACCCTCAGCTCTGCCTCGCTCGGCACGCTGTCATCGGCGAAAGGCAGGGACAGCCGCTCCAGCTCGTCGACCAGCTCCGGGGCGAGGCCGTCCTCGAGTTCCTTGATGGAGCTCTGGTGGATCCCGCGCAGCCGGGCCCGGCTCTTCTCGTCCAGCGGCGCGGCCCGGACCTCCTCCAGCAACTGCCGGATCATGCTCCCGATCCGCATGACCTTGGCGGGCTGCTCGACCATCTCCATGACCGGCCGCTCGCCCGTGCTCTCGCCCTCGCCGCCGTCGGCGTCCACGGTAATGCCGTCCGGGCCGACCACGACAACTTTGGGCCCCTGGCTGGCCTCCGGGTTGCGTTCGCTCATGGTCCTAGTCTTGCGCCTTCCGCGTAGTGGCTGCGCCCGGGGGGCGTGAACCTGGCCGCAATTTTCCCCCCGTCCTCAGTTGACCAGCAGGATCTTTCCTATGTGCGACCCGTCGTCGAGCAGCCGGTGCGCCTGGGCCGCCTCGGCCATCGGCAGCTTGGCGAAGATGACGGGGACCACCTTCCCGGCGCTGACAAGGGGCCAGATGTGCTCCCGGGTGGCTGCTACCACCGCCGCCTTCTCCGCGGTGGTCCGGCTCCGCAGCGTGGCGCTGACGATGGTGGCCCGCTTCTGCATCATCAGCCCCAGGTCAACCTGGCCGCGGCTGCCGCCCCGTACGCCGATGACCACCAGGCGTCCCCAGGTGGCCAGCGCCTCAAGGTTCCCGGTCAGGTATGTCGCGCCCATGATGTCGAGGATGACGTCAGCGCCGTGGCCGCCGGTGAAGTCCAGCATGGCGGTGGGGAAATCGTCGTCGCGGTAGGAAATGGCCAGGTCGGCCCCGAGTTCCCGGCAGCGGGCCAGCTTCTCCGGGGAGCCAGCGGTGCAGGCCACCGTGCACCCCTCGGCCTTCGCGATCTGGATCGCGAAGGTCCCGATACCGCCGGCCCCGCCGTGCACCAGGTACGTCTCGCCCGGTGCCAGGTGCGCCATCTGGTACACGGTGCCCTGGATCGTGCACGCCGCCTCGGGCAGGGCCGCCGCGTCCACCAGGGACACTTCCTGCGGGATGGGCAGCAACTGGCCTTGTGGCACGGCGACTTTCTCCGCGTACGCGCCCCCGGCCAGCAGCGCGCATACCTCGTCCCCGACCTGCCAGCGGGTGACCTCCGGCCCCAGCTCGATGACCCGTCCCGAGCATTCCATGCCGGGGTAGGGCGGTGCCCCGGGCGGCGGCGGGTAGTGGCCCTGCCGCTGCAGCACGTCCGCGCGGTTGAGCCCGGCCGCGACGATCTCCACCAGCACCTCGCCCGGGCCGGGCACCGGATCGGGCACCTCCTCCAGACGCAGGACCTCGGGTCCGCCGGGATGAATGATGACCACCGCGCGCATGAGGTTTCTCCTGATTGCCGCAGTCGGGGGCGTGCTGCGGCGAGCTAGGTAGCTTAGGCTTTCGGTGAAGGTGCTCATCCGGTCCCCTGCCGGCACGTCATTCTCCTACACCGATGAGAGCTGAGGGGAACGACCTTGGCCGATCACGACCTGGACCGCGGCGAGGCGGCGGGGACTGGCGAGGACGGCGTTCCCCAGCACACCAAGCCCCAGCACACCAAGCCCCAGTCCAGCGAGCCTGAGCCCAGCGAGGCTGAGCACACTGAGCCTGAGCACACCGGGCCCCAGCACCATCCGCTGGAGTTCGACGAGCCCGGGCACGACCAGCCCGGGCCGCCGCGCCTGTTCGGCCAGCCACCGCCCGGGACCTGGGCCGGGCTAAGCCCCCCGGCAGCATCCCCATCCCCGCATCCGGGACTGCCGGACGCGTTCGCGCCCGGGGTGCCCCTGGAGCACGGTAGCGGCGGCCCCGGCCTGGATGATGCGGGCGCGGAGCCGGACGATGCCGGGGATCCTTACGGCACGCCAGACGACTACGACACCGCGGACGCCTACCGTTCGGCCGAGGAGTATGACACCGCGGTGGCCCACGACCCGGCAGGCGGCTACGGCACCGCTGATCCCTACGGCCCCCGCGGCAGCCTGGCCGCGATCGGCCTGGCCCCCGACGACTATGACTCTGGCGGCTATGACGCGGGCGATTATGACGCTGGCGACGAATACCGGCCTCCGGACGACTACGGCGAACCCGGCCCCGACTCGCCGCTGTCGCTGATCCTGAACTCCGGCGCGCCGCCCGGCCAGTTCGGGTCACGGCCGCCTCCCGCTGCAGAGTCCCGTTCCGCGGAGCCGGAGGGGTCGGACGCGGGCCCCGCGGAACTCGGGACGGCCGCGGCCGGATCTGCGGCCTGGTCAGGGCCGGCAGCCCAGCCGCCCCTGCCGCCGCAATCGCAAGCACTGCCCGCGCCTCCGCAGCCCCAGCCTCCACCCCAGCCCCAGCCCGGACCGCAGCCACCGCCCGGGCCGCCGCGAACCGTCACGGCCGACAGCCTCACCACCGACCTGCTGCTGCCCGGGCGGCACAAAGCCCCGTCCGCCGGCTGGCGCCGGGCCATCTTCGAGGTGACCGGCGGCCTGGTGCGCGCCCCCGAGTCCGCGGCGGAACGGCGCCGCCGGGACCTGATCGCCCGGGCCCGCACCCCGGTCCGCGGCGGCCATCACCGGGTCGCGGTGCTGAGCCTGAAGGGCGGGGTCGGCAAGACCACGACCACCGTCGGCCTGGGCTCCACGCTGGCGTCGCTGCGCGGGGACCGGGTCATCGCGGTGGACGCCAACCCCGACCGGGGCACGCTGTCCGACAAGCTCCGGATGGAGACCTCCGCCACGGTCCGCGACCTGGTGAGCGAGCGGGACCAGATCCAGCGCTACGCCGACGTCCGGGCCTACACCACGCAGGCCGCGAGCCGGCTGGAGGTGCTCGCCTCCGATCGCGACCCCACCGTCACGGTGGCGTTCAGCGGGGAGGACTACTGCCACGTTTGCCAGGTACTGGAGCAGTACTACTCGATCTGCATCACCGATTGCGGGACCGGGCTGCTGCACTCGGCCATGGCCGGGGTGCTCCGCCTGGCCGACCAGGTCGTCCTGGTCAGCTCGCCGTCGGTGGACGGGGCGCGGAGCGCGAGCGCCACGCTGGACTGGCTTCAGGCGCACGGCTACGGCGACCTGGTCCGGCACGCGGTGGTGGTGCTGTCCGTGATCCGCCCGCGGGGCAAGAGCGCCGTGGACACCGAACGCCTGGAGCAGCACTTCGCCGCCCGCTGCCGGGCCGTGGTCAGGGTCCCGTACGACACGCACCTGGACGAGGGCGCGGAGGTGGAGCTGGGCCGGCTGCACCGGGCCACGGCCGACGCCTACCTGATGCTGGCCGCCGAGATCGGCGACGGCTTCGCCCGCCCGCCCAGAGCACCCCGGTAATCCCGGCCGCCCGCGAAGCGGCCCGGCTACGCGATCGCGTTCACGTCATCGGCGATCACCGCGCGCACCCCGGGATCTCGGTGAGCGTCGCGGCCAGCTCGTTGACCGACCCCCGGCCGTGGACCTGCAGGATCACTTCCACGGTCCGCCCGGCGTCGGCGGCCAGGCCTGTCCCCCCGTCGCCCGGCAGCGCGCTCACCGACAGCTCGTTCACCGCGAACCCGCGCGCGGTCGCGGTCTGCAGCGCCTGCCGCAGGATGCCGCGGCCGTCCGGGTAACGCACCCGGACCGCGGAGATCGCCGTGCCGGAGCGGGGCAGGAACCTGGTCAGCGCCGGGAACAGCACGGTCACGATCAGGTAGATCCCGGTGGTCAGCGTCGCGAGCAGCGGCAGTCCGGCCCCGGCGGCGGACCCGATGGCGGCGGTGATCCACACCCCCGCGGCCGAGGTCAGCCCGCGCACCGCGTCCCGGCGGACGAAGATCAGGCCGGCGCCGAGGAAGCCGATGCCGCCATAATTCTCCGCAACGAAAACCGCCTCCCGCCAGCCCCCCGCGCTACAGACGGGGGTCGACAGGTTCGGATTCCAGCGCAAGCACCCCGAACACGGCTTCGTGGATCCGCCACAACGGGTCGCCCCGCGCGGCCCGTTCCAGGGCCTCGAGTCCCAGGGCGTACTCCCGCAACGCCAGCGAGCGCTTGCGGCCGAGGCGGCGGTCCCGGAGCCGGGCCAGGTTGGCGGGCTCGGTGTAGTCGGGACCGTAGATGATGCGCAGGTACTCCCGGCCGCGGACCTTGATGCCGGGCTGGGCCAGGCCGCGTCCATCCCGGGTCAGGGCGCCCCGGGTCAGGTTGGCGTGCGGCTTGACCACCATGCCCTCGCCGCCAGCCGCAGTCAGCTCCTCCCACCAGCTGATCCCGGCGGCCACCGAGTCCGGGTCCGTGGTGTCCACCCGCATGCGCCGGGTCACGGTGATCAGGCCCGGGGTGGCGCTGGCCAGCCGGTCGGCCAGGCCGAGATGCCAGCCGTGATCACGCTCGTGGTAGACGGCGCCCTCCGTGGCCAGCACCTGGAACGGGGCCAGCCGCACCCCGTCCAGGCCGTGCACCGGCCAGCAGTACTGGCGGTAGGCGGCGGTGAACGCCCCGACGTTGGCGGCCCGGGCCTCGGTCCGCGCGGCGAGCGCGGCCACGTCCACTCCCCGCGCGGCGGCCTCCGCGAGCAGGCGCGCGGCGTCCGGCAGCGCGGCCCGCGCGGCGGCCCCGACCGCGGCGTACTGGTGCCGCAGCAGGTCCCCGGCCTTGACCGACCAGGGCATCAGCTCGCAGTCGAGCAGCACCCAGCCGGTGCCCAGCTCGTCCCAGAGCCCGGCGGTGGCGATCCCGGCGCGCACCGCGTCCAGCAGCGGGCGGGCGGTCGCGGGCGGGCTCTGTTCCCGGGCCGGCCTACGGCCCGGCCCGCTCTGTCCCCCGGCCGGCCTACGGCCCGGCCCGAAGAACGGCCGCCCGGTCCGGGTGTACACCGCGCCGGGCATGCCGTCTGGCACCGCGAACCGGGCCCGGGCCGTCTCCTCGTCGCGGCAGGCGAGCAGCACGGCCCGCGAGCCCATGTGCTTTTCCTCGCAGAGCACGTCGGTGACACCGTCGGCCCGGTAGGCCGCGAACGCCTCAGCCGGATGCTCCAGCAGGTCCGGCCGGTCGGACGTGGGCGGCGGGGCCATGGTCGGTGGCAGGTAGAGCAGCCAGCGCGGATCGACCGCGAACCGGCTCATCACCTCGAGCGCGCCCGCGGCGTTCTCCTCGCGGACCGTGATCCGGCCGTGGTGCGCGGTCTCGATCACGCGCTTGCCCAGCACATCGGTGACGTCCAGGACGCCCGGATCACGCCGGGCCGGCGCCCCGCCGGGAAGACGTTCATTCCCCTCAGCCCCGCTAAGATCATCATCCACCTCAGTCCCGCTATCCCCACGGGCACTGCTCTCGGTGGCCGGGGAGGACGGGGGAAAGGGGCGGGCGGGCTCGTACCAGACCCGCTCGGCGGGGACGGTGACGATCTCCTTCTCGGGATAGCGCAGCGCGGTCAGCCGGCCGCCGAACACGCACCCGGTGTCCAGGCACATGGTGTTGTTCACCCACTCCGGATCCGGCGTGGGCGTGTGCCCGTACAGGACCATGGCCCGGCCGCGGTAGTCGTGAGCCCACGGGTAGCGGACCGGCAGCCCGAACTCGTCGGTCTCCCCGGTGGTGTCCCCGTACAGCGCGAAGCTGCGCACCCGGCCGGAGGCACGGCCCTGGTAGGACTCTTTCAGCCCGGCGTGCGCCACCACCAGCCGCCCGCCGTCCAGCACGAGGTGCGAGACGAGGCTGTGGCAGAAGCCTGCGACGTCCTTGCGGAACGCCTCGTCCTCGGCGGCCAGCTGGCTGAGCGTTTCGGCGAGGCCGTGGCTGACCTGGACGTTCCGCCCGGCCAGGGCGCGGGTCAGCTTGTTCTCGTGGTTGCCGGGCACGGCCAGCGCGTGGCCGGCCGCGGCCATGCCCATCACCAGCCGGAGCACCCCGGGCGAGTCCGGGCCCCGGTCCACGAGGTCGCCGAGGAACAGCGCCGTCCGGCCCTCCGGCGGGACCGCGTCCACGGCCCGCCCCGACGGGTCCCGGGTCACCCGGTAACCGAGCGTGGCTAGCAGCGCCTCCAGTTCGGTGCGGCAGCCGTGCACGTCACCGATCACGTCGAACGGCCCGGTCCGGTCCCGGTAGTCGGTGAGCGGCCGCTCCCGGACCACCACGGCCGCCTCGACCTGGGCGGGGCTGCGCAGCACGTGGATTCTGCGGAACCCCTCCCGGCTGAGTCCCCGGAGCGACCGGCGCAGCTGGTCATGCTGGCGGTGAATGACGGAGCTTGCGAACGTGCGGTCCGGGCGGCCGGAATTTCGTTGCGTGCAAAGATTTGTCGGCAGGTCCAGCACGATCGCGACGGGCAGCACGTCGTGCGCGCGGGCGAGTTCCACGAGCTGCTTGCGCGCGAAGGGCTGCACATTGGTCGCGTCCACGACCGTCGGCCAGGCCGTCAGCCGCTTGCCCGCGATGTAGCAGAGCACGTCGAACGCGTCGGCCGTCGCGGCCTGGTCATTCTCGTCGTCGGCGACCAGGCCCCGGCAGAAGTCGCTGGAGATGACCTCGAACCGGCCGAAGTGCTGGCGGGCGAACGTGGTCTTGCCCGAGCCGGACACGCCGATCAGGACGACCAGGGACAGCTCGGGGATGCCGAGCTCCCGGCGCCCCGTGCCGGCGGGCCCCGTCCCGGCCGGTTCGGTGCTGTCCGGTTCGGTGCTGGCTGGGTTAGGCACGGGTGAACACCGCCAGCTGGGTGGGCGGGCCGACTTCCGGGTCGTCAGGGCCGATGGGCAGGTAGCGCACCTGGTAGCCGCGGCGGCCGGCCACCCCGGCGGCCCAGTCGCGGAACTGCGGCCGGGTCCACTCGAACCGGTGGTCCGGGTGCCGCATCGCGCCGGGGGGCAGGTCGGCGAACCGCACGTTGTACTCCGCGTTCGGCGTGGTGACCACGACGGTGCCGGGCCGGGCCGCACCGAAAACGGTCTGCTCCAGCGCGCCGAGCCGCGGCGGGTCCACGTGCTCGATGACCTCCATGAGCACGGCCGCGTCCAGGCCGGCCAGCCGCGCGTCGGCGTAGGTGAGCGACGACTGCAGCAAGTCCAGCCGCTCCCGCTGCCGCTCCGGCATCGTGTCAAGGTGCAGCCGCTGGGCGGTCCGTTCCAGGGCGCGACGGGACACGTCGACGCCCAGGACCCGGGCTACGGACGGTTCGCGGAGCAGCAGGGCGACCAGGCTGCCCTCACCGCAGCCGAGGTCGGCGATACGCGCGGTCGCGGAGTCACGCAGCACGGTGTCGCGGAGGACGGCGAGGACAGCGTCCCGGCGTTGCTGGGCCAGCGGGGTCCGGGCCGGCGCGGTGCCAGTGACCGCGCTGCCAGTGACCGCGGTGCTTGTCCCAGCGGTGCCGGGAGCCTCGGTGCCATCCGGGGCCTCGGGCACCGCGTTGTCCAGAGCCTCGGGCTCCGTGTCGTCCACCTCGGCCAGGCGGGCCACCGCGGTCGCGGCGAACTTCCGCTGATGGGCCAGGTAGCGGTGGCTGATCAGGTCCCGCTCGGGGTGCGCGGCGAGCCAGTCCCCGCCCGCGCGGAGCAGCTTGTCGATCTCGGCGGCGTCGACCCAGTAGTGCTTGCTGTCGTCCAGCACCGGCAGAAGCACGTAGAGGTGGCTGAGCGCGTCGGCCAGCCGGACACGTCCGGTCAGCCGGACCGTGAGATACCGGGAGTCGCCCCACTCCGGCAGTTCCGGGTCGAGCGGGATGCGCCCGGCCTGCACGTCCCAGCCCAGCGGCTGGAGCAGCCGGTGAGCCAGATCGGTCCCGCCGCGGCAGGACAGCGCCGGGATGCCGATCTCCAGCGGCAGCGCTCGGGCGGCCAGGTCGGGGCGGGCATCGCAGCGGCCGGTCATCGCGGTGCGGAAGACCTTGCCCAGTGCGACGGCGAGCATCGATGAGGCCGCGTAGGGCCGGTCGTTGACGTACTCGGCGAGGGAGAAGGCCTCCGGCCCGCCGGACCCCGCCCGCCGGTGGCCGCGGACCAGCCCGATCGGGTCGATCTCCAGCAGCAGCGCCGCGGTGCAGCGCTGCCCGCCGGCCTCCGGATAGAACACGTGCGCCTGTCCCGCGGACACGGGGAAGCTCTGCAGCCGGTCCGGGTGCTTGTGCAGCAGGTAGCCCAGATCCGTCGCCGGTGGCTCGGTCAGCGTGATGGTCAGCAGCATCGGCGGCTTTCCGGGAGGTCGCACGTCACGGCACGATCCTGGCATAGCAGGGCGCTGCCCGGCCTCCCGATAATTGCCCGCGCCACGCGAGATGCCGTGGCTGACGACGCACTGAGCGGCCCCGTCGCGCGTCGCAGGTATCGCTTAAGTAAACCCGTGGGTAATGTCGCGCGTCCAAAACTGCGTACCAGCGAGCGTCGCTCGCGCGGGTCCCGCCGGGGCTGCGCGCGGGGGGGACATGTCAACCCAGGTAGCGGACGGTCAGGGGAACAGCCTTCCCTGACCCTGGGTCCGGCATGTTGGGGAGGGGAGTCGTCTATGAGCGTGGATAGAGGTCAGCCGGAACCCCCATCGTGGCGGCAGCCAGATGGCATCAGGGAGTATTCGTCGCGGGAGCGGGAGCGGGAGCGGGAGTACCGGCCGGCGCGGGACGTGTTTCCGCCGCCGGGCGGTCACGCCATCCTGGGCCTCAACCCACCGCCGGGCCGTCGCCCGGGCGGGCGTCACCGGGTCCGGGACGGGATGCTGGTCGGTCTCGGCGGCCTGATCGTCATCGTCGGCATCGGGACCGGCCTCACCGGTGCAAAGGCCCGGCCCTCGTCCGCCTCCCGCACAGCCACCCTCACCGGGGGCGCTGAGCCATCCGCGGCCGCGCGGTCCGAGGCCAAGGGGGCCGTGGGCAGCGGATCGGGGCGCACCCTCACCTACCAGGTCACCGGCACGCCGGGCGCGGCGGTGACCTATAGGCCGGCGGGCAGCATGCGCACCCGCCAGGGCCCGCTGCACGTCACCGCGGCGCTGGGCACCGCGCCCAGTTACTCCGTCACCGCCCAGCTGCCAGGCAGCGGGTCGGTCACATGCGAGATCCTCATCGGCTCGGCGGTGATCTCCAAGTCGGTCGCCGCGGGCGCCCGTAACCTGGCGTCCTGCGAGATCAACCGGGACCCGCTGAGCGGGACATGGCACGAGGCAGACGGCGGCTGACAGCCAGCCCGCCCCCTGCGCATCTGCGGACCCTGGCGGAATGCCTGTGCAGCAGTTACAAATCAGTCATGACAGCTGAATCCCTGGACGCTCCGAGCGCTGGGTCGTTCGAGTGGTCCGGGGAGGCGCCCGCGGCGGCCGGGGGACCACGCCGGATCGTCGTCGCGGGGGACTGGCACGGCAACGAGGAGTGGGCGCTCAGCGTCATCCGGCGCATCCCGAGCCTGCTCGCGAGGGAAAGCCAGCGGCTCATCCTGCACCTGGGGGACTTCGGCATCTGGCCGGATAAGCCAGGGCAGCTCTACCTGGACCGGCTCAGCGAGGCCCTGGCCGAGGCCGGCGCCGACCTGTGGTTCGTGGACGGCAACCACGAGGATTTCGACCGCCTCGACCAGCTGGATCACAAGCCCGGCCCGGATGGGCGGGTCATGGTGGTCCCGCGGATCATGCACCTGCCGCGCGGCTACCGCTGGAGCTGGCACGGCCTCACCTGGCTCGCCTGCGGGGGCGCGGTGAGCCTGGACCGGGCGATCCGCACCGAGGGCGTGGACTGGTGGCCGCAGGAGGAGATCACCACCGCGCAGGAGGTGGCCATCTCCAGCAGCGGTCACGCCGACGTGATGGTCTGCCACGACTGCCCCTCTGGTGTCGCCCACACCTTCGCCCACCCGCCTCCCGAGTGGGCGCCTGAGGACCTGGCCCGTAACGACGCGCACCGCCGGCGCGTCCAGCGCATCGTGGATGCGGTCCTGCCCGCTTACCTCATGCACGGCCATCTCCACCGTGCCTACCAGCGCACCTGTGACTTCGGCTACGGGCCCGTGAAGGTGACGGGGCTGGACGCGGACAACCGGTTGCGGAACTTCGCGGCCCTGGACCTGACCACGATGCAGTGGGACGTGCGCGGCGGCTGGTTCAGCCGCTTCCGCCGCGGTCCTGTCGTCGGCTGAACCAGCCCGCCGCCTGCTCCGCGGGCCGAGATCCAGCTGATATCCGGATTCTGTACACCCAGAGCGACAGTTACGCGTCTCTCTGTTAGAAGTGGGGCGCGGCTGGGGGGGAGCCTGGCCGGGCCGGGAACCGACCCCGCTACTGAAAGAGGGCCAGGCATGTTAGATGTGCGCGACAGCGTGAGGGGACGCCATCGCCGCCAGTGGATCACCCGACGGGCTCGCGGTCTGAAGGGCCGCGTCATGCGAGCTGTACTCAACAGGGTGGCGACACCCGAGATGCATCACGCCGCCCTCCTGCTCGGGTACGACATCGCGCTGGGGCACGGCCGTGAAGGGATCTTCCGCTATCTGGACGAATTCGACATCGGGGCCGAGATCGGCCGCTCAGTACGTTACGGGAAGCCAGAGGAACGCGAGGGGGCCGTCGAGGCCCTCATCCTGGAACTCTGCCTCTTCAGCTGAGTTGCAACGGGCGCCGAACGCCGGCCATTCACGGGGCTGGCGTTGAGGTCGGACAGTCAGGGCGAGCGGCATGATGGACATGCTGCTTGCCCTGACTGCGTCTCGACACGGCGACCAAGCGCAGACCGGCCCGCAGCTCGAAGCGGAGGTGGCTCCGTTTATGCTGGCAGCGGCGGATCCTCCGGTTCGTGCTCGCGGCGCGGTGCCGGTTGGCGCGGTGCCGGGGGGACGGTGGCAGCAGCGGCTTTACCAGGCCGCGGCACGTCGCGGTCAACGAGATGCTGATCCGCCCCACCGGGCAGGCCTGACCCACCTCGCCTGGGCCGTCGTCGCCGGCCGCGCCTGGCGCAGGCCTTAGCCCACCGCCAGGATGACCACGACCGCCAGCAGTATCAGCAGCGCGACTACGACCACGCCGACGACTGCGCTGGCGTTCCTGCTGGGGTTCTTCGTTCCCGCGTGATGCTGTCCGCGCATGGCTCCCCCTCAGATTGTTGGGCCGCCACGCTGCGCCCAGGCCACGCCTCTACCCTCAGGAGCTCACTCTGCACGCCACAAACTGTGAGCAGTCGGGCAGTACTGATCAAGGAGGCCCGGCTCGGCGAGCTGAGTCCATCCGAAAACATTTGCGAAAGAAAATCTCAAACGGCTACTGGAGCGCACGAGCCGAGGCGCATCCTGGCCAGATGGTCGCCTCGGACCCTGCCCGCGAGCCGGCGCTGGAGCGGGCCATGCCCGCCGACGCCGTGCCTGGCTCCACCATCCCAGAGGACACTGAGGCCGAGATCCTGCTCCAGGATGGCACATGGACCTGGGCACAGGTCACGGGTCAGCGGAAGGACAGGCACGGTCGCTGGTGCGTCGGACTCCGCTGGTACGCCAGCCCCGCCGTGGGCGGGCGGGAAGGCTGGTACCTCTACGACCCGGCCTTCATCCGGCGCCCGTAAGTGTCCCATCTAGCCCCACGCGAGCAGGGCTCCCCAAGAAGAGCGCAGAAGCGTACGATCGAGGACACGCAGAGCGGAGCCTTGAGTGCGGGAGGCTGCGATGAGACTGCGACGGCATCGGCGGAACCTGGTGGTATGGAGCCAGTCCGCCGGCCCAGTCGGCAGGTACGGTGCCCCGCGATTCACGGGGCCCGCACGCACCAGGCGGATCCGCAGGTGTCTCCGCACTGGCGTGCTCCTCACCGTCCTCGGCCTGATGCCTCTGGCTATTGGCGTGCGGGCCCGCTGGCGGCAAGTGCTTCCCGGGGTCGTGCTCACCGTGGTCGGCATCATGTACCGGGCCGACCCGGCCGGCGTGGTTCTTCTCCCTGGGCTCCTGCTCCTCGTCTCCGCCCCGCTTTTCCCGGCCACCTCCAAGATGGACCGCACTCGGCGCTCGGAGCTAGAGCGTGAGCTAGCCGGATACTCCACCCCGGCCCAGCGGTGCGATGTTGAAGCGATGCTTGACCGCTACCCAGACGACATGACGAACGAGCTACGTGTCATCCTCGCCAGGCAAGCCATGGCCGCTTGTAGCAACCGGATTCCTGGCGCCGGAGGGTACTGAGGACCACCTCCAGGCCGCCCGCAGCCCATTGACACACCAGCCGCCTGGCCAGCGGCGCCGTCAAGCCAGCGAATGACGCGCACTTCGAATACTGGCTCTCCGCCAGTAGCCGTACGCTCCTGGCGGCGAAGGCGGTCTTCGCGTCCAGGTCAGGGTCGGACATCGGGGTGCCGTCGCCGGGCAAAGGCCTTGTGGGTGACCTAGAACAAGTGTTAGGTTTCGCGCGGTTGACGAAACAGCCGCGATCCTCGGTGCGCGCGTGCGTTCGCGCGGCGCCAGAGACAACGGCAAGCGCAGCTTGACCGGCGGAGAGCGTGAGAAGTTGACCGGCGGACGCCACGAGCACAGCGTCCGGGTCTGGTCAGATGGCACCGTGGCGATCGTGACGCCGCTGGTTCAGGTCGGCGCCGGGGAACGCACAGCACTTCTGGGCCGCGCTCGCGTCCGTCAGCCGGGACCACGCCATCATCGTGGCCGACGTGACCGGCCAGCAGGATTGTGACTGGCACCCCATGAGTGGCCTGATCATGGCGCTGAGGTACACCGACGTTGGCGGCGGGGAGCTTCGGGTCGCCGCGGGAAGCCCGGTGGTCCGCGAAGTTCTGGGCATCGCGGGCGTGGAACGGCTGGTCGCGGTCTTCGGCGGCGTGGAGGACGCGCTTCCCGGCAGTGAGCCGCCCATCGAACCGGGCCTCCCCGGGTTCGCGCCGGCTTAGCCGCCCGGCCCTAGCCGGATGGGCCGGGCGGGCCGGGCGGCGGTCCGGTAAGGCCCTGAACCTGCTCGTGCACGGCGTCCGCCATGGCGCCGATGAACCGCAGGATGGTCTCCAGGTCGTCGTGGCTGAACCCGTCGAGGATGGTGTTGGCGCGGCCGCCGAGTGATCCGAAGAAGGCCATCCCGGTGGCCCGTCCCCGGTCGGTGTAGCGGAGGTGGACGACCCGGTTGTCCGAGGGGTGGTCGCGCGCGCGCCGGATGTGGCCGACGGCCTCGAGACGGTCGATGACCAGGCTGGTGCCCCCGGAGGACAGGCCGAGGTGCGTGCGAAGCTGCCCGGCGGTCAGGGGGGTGCCCTTGCCCTCGGCACTCATGATCGCGACCAGGGCCTGCAGGTCGGTGGGCTGAAGCTGATGAAGGGCCGCGAACGCGTGGCCGAGCCGGGCTGAGTCCGTGCCGTAGCGGCGCAGGGCGTCGATGATCGACCATCTGATGCGGGACTCGCCGTCGGCGGGATCGAAGCCGGCCACTTGCTTTGCTCACCTCCCTGTCATCAAGTTATGCTCATCCGGTGAATAGTTCATTGAGTGAGCATTCTCCGATCCGGGTGTGGCCCGGATCGCCCGGTGGTCAGTCACCCATCGGTGGATCGTAATAGCAGGCTGGGTCATCCTGGCTCTGGTGGGTGGCCTGGCCGCGGGCAAGGCCGGCAGCCGCCTGTCTTTCTCGTTCGATCTGCCCGGCCAGCCTGCCTACGAGACCAACACGGCCATCGCCAGGACGTTCGGGTCCGGCGGTGACAACCCGCCGCTGGTGGCGGTGGTCCAGCTCCCTCGCGGCACGACTGTGAACTCACCCGGGGTCCGGGCTGAGCTGCAGACGATCTTCGCGAAAGCGGCGCAGGCCCTGCCCGGCGCGCGGACCGCATCGTGGATCTCTACCGGTGACCGGGCCTTCGTCTCCGCGGACGGCCGGACCACGTTCGAGCTGATCTATCCGATCGCCGACTTCGCCAGCAGCAACCCTTACGCCACCGCGCTACCCCGCCTCGAGCAGGCGGTAGCCGGCCAGCAGGTGCGGGGCGTCCCCGTGCGGGTGACCGGGTCCACCATCCTGTCCACCGGCGGGCAGGGCGGCAGCAGCAGCGTCCTGGCCGAGACCCTGCTCGCCGGGCTGGGCGCGCTCGTGGTCCTGGCCGTCGTCTTCGGTTCCTTCATCGCCATCACGCCGCTGGTCATTGCCGCGGTCGCGATCCCCACTGCCTTCGCGTTCATCTACGCGCTCACCTACGTTACGACCATGTCCACGCTGGTGCAGAACATCGTCGCGCTGGTCGGACTCGGCGTGGCCATCGACTACGCGCTGCTGATCGTCACCCGCTGGCGTGAGGAACGGGGCAACGGGCTGGACAACCGCGCCGCGGTGATCCGGGCGTCAGGTACCGCGGGCAGTTCGGTGCTGTTCTCCGGCATCACGGTCACCGTCAGCCTGGCCGCCCTCGCGCTCACCACCGTCCCGTTCCTGCGCAGCATCGGCCTGGCTGGGATGCTCATCCCGCTCATCAGCATCGGGGTGTCGGCCACGCTCCTGCCGGTCATCCTCGACACGCTCGGCCCCCGGCTGGAATGGCCGCGACGCAAGCCCGCCCGCACCGTCAGCCCGCTGTGGACCCGCGTCGCCCGCGTCGTCATCGCCCGTCCCGCTTGGTCGGCCGCCGGGGCCCTGGCGGTGCTGGCCCTGCTCATCATCCCGGTGTTCTCGCTTAACCTCGGTGAGCCGCAGGCCACAGCCACGGCCGCCACGGCCCCAGCGGCCGCCCGTGCGGGCCTGGCCTCCCTGACCTCGTCCGGCATCGGTCCCGGCATCCTGCGCCCCAGCGAGATCCTGCTGCCCGCGGGCGGGGCCACCCGCCCCTTGAGCCGGCCCGATAGGCAGATAACGTTCGTCGCTCCCGGCGCCTGGTCCCGTGACGGCCGGCAGGTGGCTGACGCCTGGTCCCCCGCTGACCCCTCGACCAGCGCCGGTAAGGCTGCGCTGACCCAGATCCGGGCCGCGGCCGCCGGCATCCCCGGTGCCCGCGTCGGCGGGTCCCCGGCCCAGGATGCCGACTTCATCACCGCCCTGTACGGCCGGAACCTGGTCGTGATCGTCGCCGCCATCGTCATCCTGACCATGCTCCTGCTGACCCGCGCGCTCCGCTCCCTGTGGCTGCCGGTCAAGGCCCTGCTGCTGAACCTGATCTCGCTGGCCGCCGCGTTCGGCGTGCTCACCTTCGTCTGGCAGGAAGGACACGGCACCAGCGCGCTGTTCTCCAGCCCGGCGACCGGCGCCGTCACACTCTGGGTACCGCTGGCGGTCTTCGCGCTGCTGTTCGGGCTCTCGATGGACTACGAGGTGTTCATCCTCACCCGCGTCAACGAGGAGTACGCGGCGACCGGCGACACTGGCGAGGCCGTGGTCCGCGCGCTCGGCCGGACCGGGCGCCTGATCACCTCCGGGGCGCTGATCCTCTGCCTCGCCTTCATCGCCCTCGGCGGGGTGCCGGTGACCGATGTCAAGATCCTCTCGACCGGCCTGGCCGCCGGGATCATCATCGACGCGACCGTGATCCGCGGGGTGCTGGCGCCTGCCCTGCTGGCCCTCCTGGGCCGCTACAACTGGTGGCTTCCGGCGCCTGTCGCGCGGCTGCTGCGGGTTGAGCCGCTTACCGGGCCCCGGGCGGCGGACCAGCCGCCCGCCGTGCCCTCGGGGCATGCGCCGTGATGGCGAGATGACGGGCCTGGCGGGATTCCGCCAGGCGGCTCATGACCCGGACTCTGCAGGAGGCTGCCGTGGCAGCTCGGGAGCGGCGGCCCGGTCGCCGGCCGCCCGGTCCACGGGAGTGAGATCGGCAGGGGCCGCACTGGCGGGGGCTGGATTACCCGGGGCGGGACGCCCCTGCCGGGCGAGTTGCACGGCTCCGAGCAGCACGCGGACGCCCAGGCCCAGGGCCAGCAGGTCGAGGAGCATCTGGACGGTCACCATCACGCGCGCGGACTGGCTGGTGGCGGTGATGTCCCCGAAGCCCACGGTGGTGAACGTGGTGACCGTGAAGTACAGCGCATCGGTGCGGGTGAGGGAGTGGCTGAAGCTGCCCGGGCTGGCCTGCTCCATCACGTAGTACGCCGAGGCGAACAGCAGCAGGAACAACGGCACCGTGGTGGCCAGGGCCTCGGCAGCCCTCACGGCGGGGTACTTGGCCCTGAGGATCTCGCGGACCTGCCCCGCACTGATGACCAGCAGAACCACCAGCCCCACCACCAGGAGAATAGCCAGCGGCACGCCCGCGAGATGGTCCAGCGGCAGCAGGTAGTACAGGGCGACGAGCACGACCGTGGTCGCGAGCGAGCGAAGAAGGGCCAGAATGCCCTGCCGCCGGCGCTTCGCCGACTCCCTCGTCCGCGCAGGCCGACCGCTCCGGGAAGGCGGCACAGTCACACCGACCCGGCCTGCGGATGGGCCAGGGTGCCGTGAGGCCCGTGTCCCGGTCCGGGTGCCATGGCCGTATTACTGTCCCTGTCGCTCGTCAAGCTGGATGACCTACCGGTGCAAGTGTGGGGCCGACGATATCGCCTGGCCTCACCCACCAGGAGTGACTGTGACGCACCGAGCCGGTGCCTCACCCGGCGGGCTGCCAGTCCGGGTCCCGGCCGGTCCAGGCGATAAACGCCCGTGAGTCGGTGGCATCCGGGGGAGCAGGTTTCTCAGCCGAGAAAACCCGGGGATTGCGTACCTGCCCGGCAGGTATGGGTTCGAGGACACCGCGGGCGAACTCGACCGCCTCGGCAGGCAGCACCAGGTCCAGGCCTGCGCTCTTGCCGACATCCCAGGCGTGAACGAACAGGTCGAGTGCAGGAAAGCTCAGACCCTCACCGATACTGCGCTTGCCCATCGGCGAGTCAACGATCTCGGACACGTCAACGCCCGCAACGGCGCCGCGAGCCTGGTCCGCGAGGTCCTGCCACCACTGCGCGGGCCTTCCTTCCACCGCCGCGCCCGGCGGCTCAACGGGCGACCAGGCGGGCTGAGCGTGCTGCAGGAGGAGCGTGCCGAATCGCGTGGCCTGACCAACGTGACCGAGGACATCGAGTACCCGCCAGCCCTGACACGGGGAGGCCCCCTGCCAGGCGTCATCGGCGACCTCGCTCACCGCACCGCTGAAGAAATCCAGCCCCCGCAGGAATGCTGTATCAGGTTGCCACTGCATCAACCCAGCTTCGCACGCCGGCACCGGCACCGTTCGCAGCGCCGCCCTGAAGCCCTACGATGCGGCCTGGACTCCAAGACGCTCACCAGCCTGGACGGAACGCCCTTGCCCTCCTGTGGGCCGGGACAGCGTTAGCGACCTTCACGGTGAGAGGCGTCCCTGGGAAGTGCTTGATCGTCGGCTGCTTGCTGACGGCCGGGCAGGAGCTTGGCGCTCATCTTGACCGCCTTGACCGCGCTTGTGGTGCCGGCCTCCAATGTCACGCCGAGGGCCATGACGATGATGCCCGGGATGAACAGTGCTCGTGAGCTGAGCATGAGTAGCCCGATGCGGCCCAGGACGTAGGGCGGGGTGCAGACCACCGCTCCGACTGCCCCGCCCACCGCGGTGAGGGTGAGCTTTTCCCGTTTCGAATGCGTGGTCTGCACGCCGATGAGCCGGGCCGGCACGGCGACATAGCAGACCATCATCACGGCAATGATGACACTCAGCGAGATGGCGAACCACCACTGCCCCCAGCGCACGAGGACCACCGTTGATACGCCAAGGCAGACACCGACCGCTGCGCCCCATCCCAGGATCACGGCGAGGCTGGACCGGGCCCGGGTGAACGCGGGCCCGATCATCGGCGCTCCCGGCTCGGCGATGGCAAAAGCGAAGACGGCGTTGAGGAAAAAACTCGCCGCAGTGATCGCGGCGACAGCGAGCACGACCGGCACCACGACCGGCCCGCGCAGCACGTGGAAGGAGTGCCCGTGAAGCACATGGGCCTTCAGATCGAGCAGCGCAATCCAGATCCACATCGCCGGGAGCACCTGGATCAGGGTGAGCCGCCAGTTGGTGATGAGCAGCTTCACCCCGTCGAACAGCATCACGATGGCGCCAACAGCAAAAGCGAGCGGAGCGAACAGCCGACGGGACCGGCTCAGCCGGAGAACTGCCTGCTCCACGGCCGCGTCGTCACTATGGCTGATGGCGTGAATCAGACTCCCGGCTTCTGCTCGCCAGGCTGCCGGGCGCGGCCGGGGTGCCGATTCACCGGTTCGCGGGGGCGAGGAATAGCCGGCGGGATCGCCGCCAGCGGGCAAGGGTGCCGCCTGGTCCTGTGCACTCGGGTCCATGGCCACGGTGAGCCCCTCAGCTCAGCAGCCCCGGCTGCTGCAAGATCAGCACGATCGAGAGAATCAGCAGCACGGAGCCGAACGTGCGCACCCCGATTCCTCTCCGACAAGCTGTGCGAGCGTATTAAGAGGTCGGCGCAGCCACTCTCGAAGCCGTCCCAGTCCGTGCGGGAAGGTCATTCGCTGGTTGGGGTCCGGTTCGTCCGGCTGCGATGACGGTATCGACTTCGCGGAGGAAGTTGATCAGTGCCATCGCGAGGAACGCCGCGCCGATGAGCGAGAGGATCTCCGCCTCCGGCCGTCCGGTCTTGTGGGCGATCGCACGGGCGACCGGCTGAGCGACGGGCCTGGTCCAGCCGGTCAGGCCCACCTGGCCCATCGCCACGAAGTTCCATTTCGGCATCTGAAGCGCTCCTTCCTGATCTCTCCTGATCACGGAACTGCGGCGTGCGGCGTGACGTCGGCCAGGGCTAGCCTGCCGCCCGGAGCGGCGCTGGCCATGGTGGCGATCTCCGGGTTCACCGGGTGGGCGCTGGTCACTGGCATTTGCCTGATGCGGCGTTTTCGAGCGCGCTGGCCGAGGTCTTTACCTGGGTGACGGCTGGCACGACCGCCGTAGCTGCGGTCAGGGGAGGCTGGCCCTTCGCGGACGTGATCGCGGTCTGCAGGCCGGACAGCGAGTTTTTCAATGCCGTGGTCTGCGACGGGTACGCGGACTTCGCGTCGGCAGCGAATGTTTTGGCGCTGGTCTGGACTTTGCTCAGCGCAGCCTGCAACGAGCTGAGGCCGTTCTTGGTGACGCTGACATTGCCGAGGTTCTGGACGGAGGTCTTGAGCTGGCTGGCGGCAGTGCAGTAGGCCGGCTTGCTGCTGCTGCATCCGGCGGCCAGCCCGGACAGGACCAGCGCGGCGGCCGGAAGCAGCAGCCATCTGCGCGTGTCTGGCCGATATGCAAGTCTCATGCGTCCTCCAGGTTGCTGTCCATCACCCGGCAGGCTCACACTCGGGTAGGTGAGCCGTCATCACCTACCCGTCGGGTTCACCTAGGGGGAAGCTGCAGCCAGGACGGACAAGACCCCGCCGCCCGTCCGGGGACTCCCCTGCGACGTGCCGATGAGCCATTATGACCAACCGGGTTCCGCCCCGGGACCCGCTGCACCACTGTCCGTTCCCTGGTCCGGGTTGACGGATACGAGCTCAACGCCGAGGTCCTGGATTTGCTCGATGAGCCCGAGCAGGTGCGCCTGATCGGTCACCTGGCCGGTCAGCACCGTCATGCCTGCAAGCCGCTGCAGCTGCATGCCTTCAAACAGGAATCCGAACGGATCGCCCAGCTCCCCGCGAAGGACAAGCCGGTACCTGCGGCCATGCGTCCAGTTGCTGCCCATTTGCTACGCAGCCTCACACTCAGGCAGGTGAGCCGTCATCACCTACCGGCCGGGTTCACCTAGGGGAAGCTGCTGCGGGCCAGACCCGGCCTGCACGTCCGGGCGCCGGCCAGTCGCAGGCAACGAGGCAGGCAGACCGGCGGCGACACCGGCCGGGCCGGCGGCGCCCGGCGCGTTATCCCTTGGATGCTCGCTAGAGGAAGCCGAGCTCGCGGCCGCGTTCGAGCGCGCCTGCGCGCGTGGAGACCGCGAGCTTGCGGTAGATCGCCCGGACATGGCTGTGAACCGTGTTGTACGACACATACAGCTCGCGGCTGATATCCCGTTCGGACAGATCGCTGTGCAGAAGCTTGAGCACCCGGAGCTCTCGCTGCGTCAGTTCCTGATCTGCGGATCGGACGTAGCGGATCTGCGGTGGCCGGCCGAGGGCAGCCAGCCTCCCGGCCAGGATCCCCGGATCCGGGCAGGATCCGAGGATGGATCTCGCCTCGGCTATCACCTCCGCGGCACGCTGGTGCTGGCCCAGGGCCCGGAGCACGGTCGCCTGGCTGAGCAGCGCATTCGCCAGCTGGATGGGCTGGCCAAAGGTCCGCGAGAGGGCGACGCCGCGTTCGATCAGCGGCAGTGCCTCCCCGGGCTTGCCGCGCGCCGCGAGCGATACTCCCAGCGCCAGCGGAGCCACGCCGATGGTCTTCTCGGTGCCGTGCTCCCGCACGAATTCGGCTGCCGTCTCGGCCAGCACCCGTTGTTCTTCAAGACGGCCCCGCTCGCCGGCGATCTGCGAACGGTAGGCCAGCGACGCCTCGCCAGCCAGCCACTGCGCGCTCGCGGGCGCCAGCGCCGCCGATTCCGCGAACCACCGGTCGGCCTCGTCAGGCTCACCCCGGAAATACAGCCCCGTGCCGACCGCCCAGCACGCCAGTGGCCGCCACGGGGACCCGGGGGCCTCAAGCTCGGCTACCCGGCGGCCATTTTCCAGCTGGGCGCCGATATCTCCCCACGGGAAGGCGGCCCGCAGCATCGTCAGGCTCGCCTCAGCCGAGCTGAAGCCGTCTGGGAGCGGCCCGGCGCTGAGGTCGCCCAGCCGTTCGGCCGCCGCGATGGCCCGCGCAGCCTCCTCCCGCCTGGCAGACAGCGAGAGCACCCACGCCTGAACCAGGAGCAGCTGCACGTCGCCGCCCAGTATCTCCTCGGGGAGCCACCGCAGCCAGGCCAGGACGGTGTCGTACCGGCACGTGTTGGCGTAGCTGATCCAGGGGCCTTTGATCAGCTCGGCCGCCTCGGCGTACGCCCCGGCTGCTATGGCGTGCTGGATCGCCTCGTCGGCTGTGCCGTGATCACGGTGCCAGGCGTACGCACGGCGGTGCAGCGCCGGGGCCAGGCCCGGCTCGCGCCGCTCGCGTTCCACCCGCAGCAGCTGGGCGAAGAGGTGGTGGAAGCGGTACCAGCCGCCCTCGTCGTCGAGCGGGACGAGGAACAGGTTGCTGCGTGACAGCGCGCCGAGCATCGCGGCCGAGCCCTCCTGCTCCATCACGGCATCGCAGAGGGGGCCGGATAGCCGTTCGAGAATCGAAGTGCGGAGCATCACCGCCTGCGCCGGCGGGTCATGCGCCTCGAGTACCTCCGTCACCAGGAAATCGACCACGTGACGGTTCGAGCCGCCAAATCTGCGCACGAAAGCGTGGCGGTCGGCAGCGTGCTGCAGCGAGAGCGCGGCGAGATAGAGCCCGGCCGGCCATCCCTCCGTCTTCGCCACCAGACTTTCGACATCTTCGGGCGTGAGGCCGAGCCCGAGGCGGCCGTTCAGGAATGTGCCCGCCTCCGCGGAGGTGAACCGCAGATCGCCGGCTCGCAGCTCGAGCAGCTCACCGTGAGCGCGCAGAGTAGCCACCGGCAGGGTTGGCTCTGTCCTGCTCGCGAGCACGAGCTGGAACCCGGGCGGCGCATGGTCGATGAACCACCCGACACTGGCCCGGGCCGGGACGCTCGACAGCCGGTGGAAGTCATCCAGGATGAGCGTGATCTCACCCTGGCCATCTAGCTCGTTGACCAGGCGCGGCAGAACCACGTCAGCGACCGGCGCCACGACCGCCTGCGCCGGCCTGGCGGCGGCGGGGCTTGCGCGGCGGAGCGCCTCGATCGCATGCGTCCAGAGGACTACAGGGTCGTCGTCGCCCTCGTCCAGCGTCAGCCACGCGACGGCTTTCCGTTCGGCCTCGGCCTCGCGCCACGCCGCCAGCAGGGTAGTCTTCCCGAAGCCCGCCGGGCAGGCGACGAGAGTGAGCCTGCGGTCCGACCCGCTTCGAAGACGTTCCAGCAGGCGCTCGCGCGGAATCGCCAGCTTGCGCACGGGCGGCGGATGCAGTTTCGTGCCGACCAGGATCGGCTGGTCCATGCCCTGCCGCACCCCGTCGCCCGCGGCGGAGTCTTGCCGTTCAGAGGTGCCCTGACGGGCCTCCGCTCCTACCCGACGCAGCGACCGGGTCGTTACCGGCGCAAGGCCGGACGACTCCTTCGCAGGGCCCATGGCATTTAGCCTGCCGGTTGCGGTTTCCTGAGCCCATGGGCCGAAAGTCCCTACTTAGGCTAGCCTCAGTCGATATCCGGCCTCGCATCGGAAAGATCCGGCCGAATCCTTATCCACATCGGGCGCCGCCTTCCCCACCTCACAACCGCAGGGACGGCCCGGCGGCCCGGGCGCCCGGGCCGCTCAGCCCGTCGGGGCCGGGTGGGCAGGTAGCTGTGGTGCCGTTTTGGCGGTGTGCTTTTGCAGCCGGTCGGCCAGGAACATGACGATGACCGCGATTCCGACGCCGGCGAAGGTGAACAGGATGCGCCGTCCCTCGTCGGTAAGGTTAGACGGGTGGGGCACGTCCGCGGCGATCAGGATGGCCCCGGCCATGGCTGCGGTGTACCAGGCGTAGTTGACGGTGTGGATCGACACCGCCAGCGCGACCAGGAGGACGACGGCCACCTCGAGTGCGGTCCTGTTGTCGATAGCCAGCAGGACGAGGGCGGCCACCCCGGCGCCCACTACCGTCCCAGCGATGCGCTGCTCGGCGATGAGGGTGGATTGCTGCAGGCTGGGCTTCATGGCGATGATGGTGGCGATGGGCATCCAGTAGGCGTTGGGCAGCTTCAGCCCGAAGGCGATCGCGACGGCGATCGACAGGCCGACGGCCCGGATTACCGCGAACAGGACCAGTGGTCGGGTCAGCGGCCTCGGCGAGATATCGCCGGGGATCTCAGCGACAGGCTGGGGCTGCGCGACCCGCCCGCGGGCCAGCCACAGGATGAAGGTCCAGGCGATCCACAAGGCCGACCCGGTAAGCCAGGCCAGCGCCTGCTTCCACGGCTCGCCGTGGATCAGGCCGGACCGGAAATTGTCGGGCAGGCCGAAGGCGAGGAGAGTCGGCAGGCCGAGGGCGATGATGAACCAGACATTGAGAAAATAGGCGGCGACGAATCGGTGCAGGCCGTATTTCACCGCCAGGCCGCCCAGCAACGTGGCCACGAAAGCGGCCAGCACCACGAACCCCCAAGCCCCGGCGCCGATGCCGAACCCCAGCGCCGTCAGCAACGCACCGGCCACGGCGACCACGGCCATCCGGGGCGCCCGGTAGCCGTACTTCCCGCCGGGGTCACTCACGGCAAGGCACACCGCCCCGAAGATCGCACTGAGGAAGTACCTCCGCTCCGCCGGGAGCACGCCCACGATGATCAGCAGCCCCAGCACGACCGCGAAGATAACGCCTCTGCGCAGATTGAATCCCTGCCGGTTGAGCTGGAATATCTTCGCCACCTGGCTCACGACTCACCTCTCAACCCCGGTGCTCATAGATACCAGTCGCTGGCCTGCCGCAGCCCATCCTCCGAGCCGCCCGAACCCAGCCGCCCGATCCCGTGCAGCACCCACCGCAATTCCCTCCCCGGCAGCGCAGCCCTCCCTTCCCTGGGCTCGCACCAACCCCACCGTTCTGCGGCCATAGGTGACCTGTCACCACCTGCCCGTCGTTTTCACCTAGGTGGTGTCAGCATGTCCTCGCCTGGTGCCGAGGACACGGACGCGGCCAACTGCAGTGCATCAGGCCTGTCACACCGGCGAGGCCCTGATTGAGCAGCACTCTCCCGCGCGTCGTCCAGACGGGGCAATCCGCTGCCGGGCATGGCCGGCCTTCCTTCATCTGGCGGCAGCGTCGTCGCCAGCGACCTGCCGCAATTGCTGGCCGCGGACACCCGGTCCCCGGGGCCGGGCCCGTTTCCACCTACGTGGAAACGGGCGGCAGGTGATGCCGGTCGCCTGCCTGAGTCTTAGCGTGGCGGTGATGGACAGCGACAGGGCGCGCGGCGCCCGTCCAGGAAGCCGCCGGCCAAGTCAGCTGACCCGGCGATCCCAGCCCGGGCATGCACCGGTCACGTCGCCGATCGCGGGTCACAACGCCGATGGTGTTTCGCCCAGGGCCGCTGGTGTGCCGCGAAGCGCGGAGAAAGGAACCGGAGATGAGTGCACTGACGGCTAGGGCTGCGGCCCGGGAAACGCAGCGGTACCAGCTCGACACAGGCCTGGAGCAGATGACCCCGGCGGAGCGTGCTGC
This sequence comes from uncultured Actinomycetes bacterium, assembly GCA_963751175.1. GTDB lineage: Bacteria > Actinomycetota > Actinomycetes > Streptosporangiales > Streptosporangiaceae > RYN-230. Next base: position 126,713 of record CAVVTM010000001.1, read on the forward strand.
CCGTGGTAAGGAGGCGCGGGCTGCGGTGCCGCGGGACAGCCATGCGGTGTTCGACCCGCCGCCGGCCCGGCCCGACCCAGTCGCTCTGCTGGAGGACCAGGCGAAGTCGCGGGTGCCGGAACTGGTGCCCATCCGGCGGGGCCGGATGATGGTGTCCCCGTTCACGTTCTACCGCGGCGCGGCGCTGCCGATGGCCAGCGACCTTTCCCATACTCCGGTGTCTGGGCTGGCGGTGCAGGCGTGCGGCGATGCGCATCTGTCGAACTTCGGCATCTTCGGCTCGGCCGAGCGGCGCCTGGTCTTCGACGTCAACGACTTCGACGAGACGACGCCCGGCCCGTGGGAATGGGACGTCAAGCGGCTGGCCGCCAGCCTGGAAGTGGCGGCACGCGGCAACGGGTTCGGCGGCAAGGACCGCCGCGAGATCGTCACAGCCGCCGTCACCCGGTACCGGCAGGCGATGCGCACTTTCGCCGGGATGACCAACCTGGACGTCTGGTACGCGCATGCGGACCTGGACGAGCTGCGGGCGCAGTTCAACACGCAGCTGAAGGCGCGGCAGCGCAAGATGGTGGACAAGGGAATGGCCAAGGCGCGGACCCGCGACAGCATGCAGGAAGTGGCCAAGCTGACCCATCTGGTCGACGGCCGACCCAAGATCATCGCCGACCCGCCGCTGCTGGTCCCGATCACTGACCTGCTGCCCAAGCAGATGGACCAGGCGGCCTTCCAAGCCCAGATCCAGGACCTGCTCGCTAAGTACCGGCGGACGCTGGAAACCGACCGCCGGTTCCTGCTGGAGACAGTATCGAGGTCGCCGACATGGCCCGCAAGGTCGTCGGCGTCGGCAGCGTCGGCACCCGCTGCTGGATCATCCTGATGCTCGGCCGCGACGGATCCGATCCGCTGTTCCTGCAGGTTAAAGAAGCGGAGGCGTCGGTGCTCAGCCGTTTCGTGGGGGCCAGCAAGTACACCAACATGGGCCAGCGGGTCGTGGCGGGGCAGCGGCTGATGCAGGCGAGCAGCGACATTTTCCTGGGCTGGCAGCGCACCGAGGCCGGGCTGGACGGCAAGCCGCGCGACTTCTACATCCGCCAGCTGCGGGACTGGAAATACTCCATCGCCATCGAGGCCCTGATACCGCGCGGCATGCGGATCTACGGCGAGCTATGCGGCTGGACACTGGCCCGCGCGCACGCCCGCTCCGGGGACCGGATCGCCATCGCCGCCTACCTCGGCGGCTCCGACGTCTTCGACAAGGCCATCACCCAGTTCGCCGCCGCCTACGCCGACCAGAACGAACGCGACCACCAGGCTCTTGTCAACGCCGTCGCATCAGGACGGATCACCGCCGAACGCGACATGTGAGCCGCCGGGCGGCAATCGGAGCCATCTTCCCGTCGGCGGTCCTGGGCGCGGCCGCGGTCGGTGGCATGATCGGCGGCGGCAGTACCCGGCGCCGGCCGTCGGCCAGTGTCAGGAGCATGTGACGATGACGGCTGAACCGACTCCGAGCCCGGTCACCGAAGGAGTCCGCAGCCTCGAGGTGCGCTGGATCTTCCCGGGCCAGCTGGAAGCCGCGGTGACCGGATGGTTCGGGCGGTTCCCGGCCGGCACGGAATCACGCGAGGACACCTACCTCCTGGATCCGCAGTTGCCTGGGCTGTCGGTAAAGGTCCGCGGGGGCGGGGCACTGGAGGTGAAGGCCTACCGCGGCAGCCCCGGAATCCTCGAGGTGGCCGACCGCGCCCGCGGCCGCCTGGAGTGCTGGCAGAAGTGGTCCTTTCCCTTCAGCCTGCCCCGCCCGCACGGCGGTGACCAGGCCGGCTGGATGCCGGTTGGCAAAAGGCGGCGTATCACACGGTTCCCGCTGGCCACCGGGCAGGTCGTGGCGCCCGCCCTGGGGCCGGGCCTGGAGCCGCGGTGCGAGGTGGAGCTCACCGAGGTCCGCACCCGCGGCCAGGACTGGTGGACCCTGGGCTTCGAGGCGACCGGCCCCGCCGATCTGCTCCGCAGCGCACTCCAGGCCACCGCCGCGCTCGTGTTCGCTCACCCCCTGCCCGGCGGCGTGGAACCCGGCCTGGATGACTCCGGGTCCTACGCTGAGTGGCTCTGCCAGCGGCCGGGTGCCGAGAGTGACGCCGACGCCTGAAGATTGTTTGCCCTGCTCCTTCTCTGCCCCACCTGACCAGCGGTGCGCAATGTGCCTAGTAGGCGAGTCTCCGCGAAGGCATCAGCGCACCGATGAGCCAGAAGAATGGCAAGAAGAACCCGATGATGAACATCACCCAATGACCCTTCCTGATCGACATAACGCCAAGAGTGACCACGAGTATCAGGTAGATAATACCGAAGGTGACGATCCACAACATTTCGATCCTCCTTGCAGGACGTTCTCGCTGCCTTTTACCAAGATTCTCTGAAATATACGCACCGCCTAGAGCCGAAAGTCCTACCGAACGTCCCATCGCAGGTGGTTGCCCGTCGCTAGAGTCCCGGGCAGGGCGCAAAAGGCCATAATCGTCCCATTAAAGCGGCCTGAGGGGGCTGGGGGCCTCGCGTTCCACGCCGTGTGCGTGCTGCTCAACCATGCGCCACCACCGCCGGAAAAAGGCTCGCCAGTCCGCCGCGGGCTCGCCGCCGGTCAGTGGGCGCTGGTATCGGGTCTTTGCTGGCGGCCGCGCTGCACGGCCCCCAGGAGTACGCGTATGCCGGCCCCCAGGACGGCGAGGTCGCCGAGCATCTGGACCATCAGCACGACCCGGGCCGCCTCGGATTTCGCAGAGATGTCCCCGAAACCCACCGTTGAGAAGACGGTCACCGTGAAGTACAAGGCGTCGGTGCGGGTCAGCGGCTGGGTGAAGGCCGCCGCGGAGGCTCGTTCCATCATGAAGTACGTCGAGGCGAAAAGGATCATGTACAGGGGAACGATCAACCCCAGCGCCTCGACCGCCTGCACACCCGGGTAGCGCGAGCGCGCGATTTTTCTGACCTGCCACACCATGATGCCCACGAAGACCAGCAAGCTGGCCAGCAACCGAGCCGCCGTGTCGGCAGTGAACGGCCGGTCCAGCGGAAGCAGGTAGTAGAGAACCACCAGCACCGTTGCGACCAGGACACTGCGCAGCGCCGCCTGGGCAACCAGGCGCCGCCGCTTTGACGGCGGCAGTTCCTGGTAGGGAGTACCAGCCATGTTCATGGCCTCTGAGCTACTGAGGCCGTTGGGGGATACTCGCGAGTGACATTTCCTTCTCCTTCACTCGCCGCCGCGCATTGCACCCAGCGGCCAAGAGTCCTTACTTGGTGACGAATCTGGCCCACAGTGATGTCCGCCGCCGGGCGACCAGCGGGTCCCATCTGCCTGGGGGCCCTGTTCCGTCCCCTCTTTGCTGGGCGACAGGCAGAGCTGCCGCGACTTGCTGTCCATCACCCAGGCTCACACGCGGGTAGGTGAGCCGTCGTCACCTACCGGCCGGTTTCACCTAGGGGGAAGCTGCGCCAGGACAGACCGGGCCCCGCCGTCCGTCCGGGGGCTCAACTGGGCTCAACTGCCGCCGCTGGCGCGTGGCATAACCGCAGCCGATCGGGCAGGCTAGACAAGTTGCCCAGTCGCCGGATCGGAGTCTGGCGTTCCTGCCGTTCCCGACCCGGCTCTCCGCCGACCGCCTGCAGAAGCGGCGGATCGTGCTTCACTTCGTGCTTCACTCGGTGCAAGCGTCATCTTCTTCTTATCCGCTCTTGAACATTTTCTGGACGATTCTCGAGTTTTCCTGTAGTTGGTCTGGCTCTGGATCCTGATCACGGTATTCATCGACATTTTCCGCAGCCCCGACCTTTCTGGCGGGGTCAAGGCCCTGTGGTTCCTGTTCGTGCTGTTCATCCCACTGATCGGCGTGCTGGTCTACCTGATCGCCCGTGGCGGCTCGATGCACGATCGATCAGTTTGGTAGCCCGGGCAACAGGACCGGGCCTGCCGCAGTTACGCCCAGTAAGCCGGTTCCGATTCAGCCCGTAAACCGTGACCGAGGAACCGACGCCCGCGCAGTGTGTCTGGGTCAGCTGGCACGGCACTATCTCTTTCGCCGCCGCCGCGCCGGCGGTAACGGCCCTTTGGAGACGGGCCCTCCGATCCGGCGACTGGGCAGCTCGCGTCCAGCTGGCCCGGCCGGCAGCGATGATGCAGCGGCGGCAGGTGAGCCCCCGGACGGGCGTTCAGGCCCGGCCTGTCCTGGCAGCAGCTGCTTCCCCTAGGTGAACCCGGCCGATAGGTGATGACAGGTCACCTGCCCGGCTGTGAGCCTGAGACCGCGATGCAGCGGCCGGGTAGCGGCTGAGGCGGATTCGCTGAACCGCCTGGCAAGAGATGCCAGCGGAACTGGAGGAGGTCGGCATGTCTGGATCCGGTAGCACGTTCATCCTGGTGGCGACATATCCGGATGAGGTAACGGCACGGGATGACTACCAGGTCGTCAAGGACGCTCACGCAGCGGGCCTGGTGGGTTCCTACGATGCGGCTGTCGTCACCAAGGATGCAAACGGCAAGGTCCATGAGAATAAGGACGAGACGGCCACCCGTCATGGTGCCTGGTGGGGCGTTGCCGCCGGGGCGGCAATCGGAGTCATCTTCCCGCCGGCGGTCCTGGGCGCGGCCGCGGTCGGTGGTGTGGTCGGCGGGGTCAGCGGGCACCTGTCCAAGGGAATGTCGCGCTCGCAGGCGAAGCAGCTGGGGGACTTCATCGACCCAGGGCAGGCCGGGCTCATCGTTGTCGGCGAAAGCAAGGTCGAGGACGCGATCAAGAACGCGGTGACCAGGGCGGAGAAGCAGACAGCCCAGGAGCTTGACGTGGACCCGAAGGACCTCGACAAGGCTCTGCAGCAAGCGGTCAAGGAGATGTAACCCCCGCCACCTGGCTGGTGCCGTGCACCGCGGCTGCCACGAAGTCAGCTGACCTGCCGTTCCCCGGTCGGGCATGGCCGTTTCGCCCGCAGGACGGAATGCCGGCACCCTGGAGGAGGCATGAGACCTACCATACCTACCGGCCGGCCGCCCGCGCAGGGATGATGCTTGCGGCCGTGACCAGAGGTGGGCTCGGCGGTGGCTGCAGGCAGGCACAGGGCCTGCCTGCGCCGAGCCGGGTGCTTTGACCGGGGAATTCTGGTCTCCGTGACGTCAAGGGTTTTCGTTCGGGTATCTCGGCCAGCTGCCTGCTCCTACTTCAAGATGTTGATCGCGCGGGCGACCACGAGCACGCCGATGCTGAGGGAGACAGCCGCTTCCATGATCATCAGCAGCTTGGCCCACCGCTTGATCGCGGAGACGTCGGTGGGGCTGAACGCGGTGGCGGTCCAGAAGGCCAGCGACAGGTAATCCACGAACTCCGGCACCCAGGTGGCCGGCGCGTACTCGGTGTTCAGCATCTCCGGGAAGACGAACGCCGGGTTGGCATACGGCTGGTGCGCCCGGGCGGCGGCGCCACCACGATCCAGATCCCAGTACCACAGCCCGAACGCGATCACGTTCGTGGCCCAGATCACCCCGCCGGTGGCCAGCAGCCCGGTGGCGTTGCTGGCGAACAGCTTGTTGCTGGTGATGATGTCGCCGACGAGGCGGGCGGCGCCGAACAGGTTGGCCAGTGTCAGCAGGGCGATGACGACGCCGGTGGTGACCCGCAGCCAGGTTTTCTGGCGGTCGATGCGGCCCGGGTCCCCGATGATCAGGGCAGCCAGCAACGCGAGCAGGACGACGGGGAGGACCCACGGGGGGTTCACCCGGTACTTCGCGGGCAGCGCCACGTGCAGGCCAACGACGACGATGATCGCCAGCGCCACCGGCCACCAGTGCTCACCGCGCTCAGCAGCCCGGAGCGGCGTCACCGGGGGCGGAGCGGCTGGCTCCTGGCCTGATGTCATAGCGCTCCCCGGCTCAGGTCGGCACCGCTGCGGGATCACGATTGGCCCGGGGAGCCGGCCGCTCGTGCGGCAGCTCTCTGGTGAACCCGAGTGAGATGAGGGCGAGGAGGGCGGCGGTCAGGAGCCCGGCCTTGAGCGATCGGAGCTGTGCCGACTCGTAGTCATCGACGAGTGCTGCTGCAGTCGCGGCGTCGAGACCAGCCTTTTTCGCTGCGGCGTCGATCTGTGTGGCGGAGACGAAGTTGGTGTTGGAGCCCGCCGCCACCCCCACCTGGGCCGACACGCTGGCGCTGATTCGAGGGTCGTGCTCGACGTTTGAGATGAAGGTGCTGGTCAGGCCGATCAGCACGATGGACCCGATGAGCGCCACCCCGAGCGACGAGCCGAGCTGCTGCCCGGTGTACTGGAGCCCTCCGGCCTCGCTGCGGCCCGACTCCTCGACCGAGGACTGAACCACGTTGCCCAGCTGGGAGATCATCAGGCCCATCCCGACACCGAGCACGGCCATTCCGATGGCGAATCCAGCGCTGGAGAGAGTGGGCTTGATCGTCGCGAGCAGGATGAGGGCACCGGCGAGGGTCACGATCAGGCCGCTCTGCACGATCGCCCGCACCGGAAAGCGGTTCGACAGCCGTGAGCCGACCGCCGCGGTCGCGAACATGGTGATCGAGATGGGCAGCATCTTGATCCCGGTCTCGAGGGCGCTCAGCCCAAGGACCAGCTGGAGATAGAGCGGAACGACGAAGAAGATCCCCATGAGGAGGAGGTTCTGGCTGAACATCCCGATCAGCCCCGACCGCACCGGCGGGATCCGGGCGAGTGAGAGGTGGACCAGCGGGTCCCGGTTCGTGGCTTCGCGATGGCGCTGCCAGGTCACGAATCCCCACAGCAGGACGCCACCAGCGGCCAGGACGAAGAGGGTGAGCGAGAAGCCGAAGATGGTGACCGGGGAGTTCTTCGGCTTGACCCAGCCCCAGGTACTCGACTGGAGCACCCCGAAGACGAAGACCCCGAGACCGGCGGCCGACAGCACCGAGCCGACGATGTCGAGCTTCGGAGCAGGATCCGGGCGCGGGGCATCCGCCACCTTCCGCATCATGATCAGGATAAATGCAGCAATGAAGACCTCGCCGACGAACACGACCCGCCACGTGAGTACGGTCGTCGCCCACCCGCCCACGATGGGGCCGACCGCGATCCCCGCACCAGCGACCCCCCCGATGACCGCGTAAGCGGTCTTGCGCCGGGCCCCCGCGAAGTTGCCGGCGATCAACGCCGCGAGCGCCGGAAAGACCAGCGACGCGCCGATGCCCTCGAGCACCGACCACCCGAGGGCGAGGACAGCTACCGACTGGGACAGCGCGGTCAGCGCCGAGCCGCAGGCGTAGATGATCAGTCCGATGACGAACGCCCGACGGCGGCCGATCATGTCGCCGATCTTGGCCCCGGTGAGGATGAGCATGGCCATGACCAGGCAGTAGAGGGTGATGACCGCCTGGATCGTGGTGACCGTGGTGTGGAAGTCGTGGACCAGCGCGCTGATCGAGACGTTCATCACGGACTGGTCCAGCACCATGAGGAACTGCGCCGTGGCCAAGGCGACGAGTGCCAGCCAGCCCTTGTTCGCCGTGGCGTTGTTCACGGTCCCCCTTGGTGCTGCGCCCTCATGGCCCTTCGCCACGAAGTCACCTTTCGGCATCGGAGGCGTTCCTTCCTGATCTCGCCTGCCCCGGACCCGCCGCGGGCGGCATGACATCGCCCAGGGTGAGCCTGACGTCTAGCACGGCTCGGCCGTGGCCAGGCAATCTCGTGGTTCATCCGGCGGCACTGATCACTGGCATTTGCCTTTGACGGCACTGTGCAGGCGGGTCAGCTGACTTCGGTGGCGGCTTCCTGGACGGCCTTGTCGACGTCCTTCGCGCTCACGTCGAGTTCCTTGGCGACGTGCTTCTCAGCCTTCAGCCCGGCCTTGTCCACCGCCTCCTGCAGCGTGCTCTCGCCGACGATGATCAGGGCGGCCTGCCCGGTGTCGATGAGCTCCCCGAACTCCTTGACATCGGCGCGGGACATGCCACGCCACAAATGGCCGCCAACCCCACCGACGGCTGCGCCGACGGCGGCGGAGGCGATGATCGCGGGCGGGAACAAGATGCCGACGACGGCGCCGACGGCTGCGCCGCCCCACGCGCCGTGCCGGGTGGCCATCTCATCCTTGTTCACGTGCACCTTGCCCGCAGCGTCCTTGGTGACCACGGACGCGTCGTAGGTGCCGACCGCACCAGCCGCATGAAGGTCCTTAACGATGCCGTAGTCGGCGCGCGCCGCCGCCTCGCTCGGGTAGGTGCCGATGTAGATGAATACCGCATCGGGCTTCGCCATGTCCTGTCCCTCTCCTTGCTCGCCAACCCGGTACAGCTGGCGCCTTGCGCCCTGTCGCTGTCCATGACCTGCTATCCATCACCGCGCACGCTAAGACTCAGGCAAGCGACCCGGCATCACCTGCCGGCCAGTTTCACCTAGGTGGAACTGGCCCGGCCCTGGGACCGGATGCCCGCGGCCGGCCCATAGCGGCAGGTCGCCGGCGACGACGCTGCCGCTGGATAAAAGAAACGCCGGCCGTGCCCTGCAGCGGACCACCCCGTCTGGGTGACGCGCGGCTGGCGGAAGCACAACGTGCCGCCGCCGGGCGGTCGCCCGGTTTGGTCGATGAAGGGACGGGATCATGAACGAGTGTTCTATTGATGTTCTAGTCGGAGGGGTGCGACGACCCTAAGATCTTCAGCCGGGGCACCTGGTCCCGCGCCCACACAGGTCAGCGGAGGGTGTGGGATTCGAACCCACGATGAGACTCGCGCCCCATAGCGGTTTTCAAGACCGCCGCCATCGGCCACTAGGCGAACCCTCCGCCGACAACGATAGCGCTGTGACTGCTGGGGGCAGGCAACGATCGCGCCGTGCCCCCGGGAACCGTCACGGCCCGGGCCAGAGATCCTCCGGCTCGCGCCCGCGGGTCTCGGGGAGCAGCCAGAACAGCACCATGACCAGTGCCGCAGGCAGGAAGGTGACCACCCCGGCCACCCCGAACTGGTGATCGGCGCTGGCCACCGCCCCGAACGTGACCAGGCCGGTCACCGCCCCCAGCACGCCCGCCGCCACTGACCAGCCCACCACCGAGGCACGGACGGAGGTGGGAAACAGCTCGTTGACCAGCGCCCCGGCCGCGGGGGCGAAGACGGAGGCGGCGAACACGCCCAGGATGTCGCCGGCCAGCAGCGCAGGAGCCGAGCCGGCGTACGTCAGGATGGCGAAGAAGGCCACGGTCACCATGGCCAGCGCCCCGGTCAGGCGCCGGCCGACCCGGTCGGCCAGCCACCGTCCGACCAGGAGCCCGGCGAGCCCGGCGACGCCCGCTCCCACCACCATGGCCGCCGTCACGATGCCTCGCTGGTGGAGGATGTTCTGCGCGTACAGGAAGACGAAGCTGTTGGCCGGCCCGGTGATCACCGAGATGGCAAAGGCCAGGATCACGATCACCAGCAGGCGCCGCCGGAATGGCCGGGCCACGGCATCGAGCACCGGGACGGGATGCCCGGATCCGGCTGCGGCGACGGTGAAACGATCAGGCTCCTGGACCCAGCGCCCGATCAGGGGCAGCAGGGCCAGCGGAATGAGCGCCAGAACGAATACGCCGCGGAACCCGATCGCGTGCGACGCCAGGCTGTGCACGATGGCGATGACCCCGGCGCCGGTGCCGTACCCGGCGGCGATGAGGGCCACCGCCTTGGCCCGGTCCGCCGATCCGGTCTGTTCGGCCGCGGTGACCTGTGCCAGGCCGTTCGTGGCGCTGAGCAGCGGACGCCCGCAGGCGAAGATGGCCACGAACCACCAGTAGCCCGGGCTGGCCGCGGCCAGGACGGTCAAGGCCAGCCCGGCGCCGACGGTGATGAGCAGCATCTTCCGGCGGCCGAAATCGTCGGCCAGGCCGGTAATGGGAAGCGCGCCCAGCGACGCCAGGCGCATGATGGCCAGCCCGATGCCCAGGTCGGTGCCTGACAGCCCGGCTTGGTCGGTGAGGCTGGCGCCGTGGCTCACCTGGCCGAATCCGCGCGCCACGTCGCCGAGCGCGGCCACGACGCCGAACTGCCCGAAGCCCGACGCGAAGGCGGCGACGGCCACGCCGACCACGGCCCGGTCGTTCCAGCGGTGCAGACGCAGGCCCGGCGGCCCGGGCACGCGGATAGCGCCTGGATCAGTGCTCAACGTCGCCTGCCTTGTCCGTCGCGGGTTCCTGCGGGCCCATCGCGGCCCAGCGGGGTGGAGGCCGCAACGATCCAGGAGCAGCCAGCCTGATTGGCCTGCCTCCCCAGCGCAAGGGGCCGCGGCTTCGCCTACACGCGGTAGTGAGTAGGCTCGGTCCAGCAAGAGGGAGGTTCCATGCTGCCCCCGTTTGGCTGGCAGGCGGTCCTGGAACGCTGGCAGTTCGCGCCTGTGGTGACGGCCATCGTCGTCGTGTTCGCTGCCCTGTACCTGTGGGGTGCGTGGCGCGTCGGCCGCCGTCACCCCGCCCGGCCGTGGCCCTGGTGGCGTACCGCCTTGTTCCTGGGCGGGCTCGCGGTCGTGGTGCTCGCCACCGAGAGCGGCATCGGCACGTACGACGACGTCCTGTTCTGGGACCACATGATCCAGCACCTGATGCTGATCATGGTCGCACCGCCGATGCTGGTGCTGGCCCAGCCGGTCACGCTGCTGCTGCACGCCAGCCGGAATCCGCTGCACACCTGGGCCAAGCGGGTCGTGCGGTCCCGGGTGGTCACCTTCCTGACCTGGCCGCCGTTCGTCCTGATCCTGTATGCGGCGACGGTCGCCGGCACGCACCTGACCGGCCTGATGAGCCTGGTCTTGTCTAACCCCGCGCTCCACGATGCCGAGCATGCGCTGTACCTGGTGGTCGGGTACCTGTTCTTCCTGCCGATCCTGGGCAGCGAGCCGATCCGCTGGCGGCTGTCCTACCCGATCCGGTTCGTGATGCTGGTCGTGGCCATGCCGGTGGACACGTTCACCGGGCTGGTGCTCGGCACAGAGAACACCCCCATCAAGGGGATCAGCGAGCTGCGCCCGGCCGGGTCACCAGGCCCCGTGGCCGACCTGCACGCGGGCGGCGCGGTCATGTGGATCGGCGGCGACGCGATCATGCTCGGCTTCATGATGCTGGTCTTCCTGATGTGGGCACACGCGGACCGGGTCGGCACGGTCAGCCGCGGCTGGCTCGAAGCCGTGCGCACCGCGAGCTTCGAGACCCTGGTCGCCCCGGCCCCATTGGGCCGCGGCGCGCCCGCCGCGGATCCCGCCCCGTCCCTCGCGCCGGACCCGGCGGCCGCGGCCCACGGCGCGCAGGACCCCGCAGCCTCGTCCGGCGCGGAACGCGGGTCCCACGCTGCGGCCGCGCCCGAGCCCGCGGTGGCAGGTGCGCGCGGCAGCATCGACGACGACGAGCACCTGGCCGCCTACAACGCCTACCTCGCCCGGCTCAACCAGCCAGGGCACCGGCCGGGCCGCTAGCCCGGGCCCCCGCCGGCGCGAGCCCTGGCCCGCGCCAGGCAGGACCCGGGCCCTGCCGGGCCAGGCGAATTGCCCGGATAATCACTTTCTGATAATTAGCTGAAACAATCTTGGCCGTGGGCTGAACCCCCCGCGTGCCATTCCCGTGACAAGGGGTGCGGCGCGCAGAGCGGGGCGTTAGCTGCATGGTGCCAGCCGGCCAGGTGTCGGCCAGACAGGGCTGGCCGTACGGTGCGCTCCTGCGCCGCCGGCTGGCCGCTGGTGCTCGCGACACCTCCCGGCTGGCCCGTGCGGCTGCCTGGTGCGCTTTCTTCCCCGCCCTTGCGCCGTGCCCGGATACCCACCGAGGGGCCCGGGCATCCAGGGAAAGGGGAAGCGGGGAATGTCATTTATCCATCGTGTGGCCCTCGCGTCAGCCGCGTCCGTGGCGACTGTCGCGGCGGCGGCCGTGGCCATAGCGCCTGCCGCAGTGGCGCAGGCGCAGACAACGGCCAGCCCGCACGGGCAGCAATCCTTCATCGGCCACTTCCACAAGATCTCGACCATCGCATCGACGGTGCCGGGCAACGGTGACGTCAACCCGTACGGCGTGGCGGTAGTCGGCCGCAGCCAGGGCCGCCTGCACCGGGGCAGCGTCCTGGTCAGCAACTTCAACAACAAGAAGAACCTGCAGGGCACCGGGACCACGATCGTCCAGGTGTCGCCCGGCGGCGTGAGGACCACGTTCGCCCGGATCAGCGCCAAGCACCTGCCCGGGGCCTGCCCCGGCGGGATCGGCCTCACCACCGCGCTTAACATCCTGCACGGCGGCTGGGTGGTGGTGGGCAGCCTGCCCACCAAGGACGGCATGTCCGCCACGGCCAAGGCCGGCTGCCTGCTGGTGCTGGACCGCTGGGGCCATGTCCGGGAGACCCTGTCAGGCATGGGCATCAACGGGCCGTGGGACATGACGGCGATCAGCAACCGGCACTTCGCCCAGCTGTTCGTCACGAACGTTCTCAACGGGACCGTGGCCGCGAACGGCATGGTCGTGAACAAGGGCACCGTGCTCCGGCTGACCCTGGCCCTGCGTCACCGTCATGCCCCGCACGTCCTGGGCGTGAGGACGATCGGCTCCGGGTTCGGGGAGCGTACGGACCCGGCCGCCCTGGTCGTCGGGCCAACCGGCGTGGGGCTGAACTCCCACGGCACCCTGTACGTCGCCGACAGCCTGGGTAACAGGATCACCGCGATCCCGAATGCCCCGTTCCGGCACAGCAGCGCCGGGACTGGGTTCGTGGTCACCTCGGGCGGTGCGCTGAACACGCCGCTCGGTCTCACCGTGGCCCCGGGCGGGAATGTCCTCACCGTCAACGGTGGCGACGGCAGGCTCGTCGAGACCACTCCGGCCGGCATGCAGATCGCCGTCCGGTTCCTCGACAAGTCCGGCAGCCCGAAGGGAGCCGGCGCGCTGTTCGGCCTGGCCGTCGCGCCGCACGCCTCTGGCCTGTACTACGTGGACGACGCGGTCAACACACTCCGTCTGCTTCACTAACGGCCTGTTCGGCCCATCCAGCACGGGCAGGCCAGCCGGGGCGCGGTGCCAGGGGAGAGGCGCCGCGCCCCGGCCTATCTCCCCGCCCGGTGACTGTCGCCCCAGTCCCAGCCCGCTGACCCCCATGATCGTGGTGGGTTTTGCGCCGCCGGCGGGGCAAAACCCACCACGTTGACGGATGACGGGCGCTTCGCGACACGCCGGCAGCGCTTTCTATGCGAATCTAGGGTTCTGGCTAGAGCGCCCCATAGGCTGCTAGCCCGTGGACCCTGTACGCAACCCCTACGCACCGGGCGCAGGCCAGCGCCCGCCCGAGCTGGCCGGCCGGGACCGGGAACTCAGCCAGTTCGAGGTCGTGCTGGAACGCATCGCCCGCGGCCGCCCGGAACGCAGCATGGTGCTCACCGGCCTGCGCGGGGTGGGCAAGACCGTGCTGCTCAACTCCTTCCGCTCGATGGCCCTGCAGCGGTTGTGGGGCACCGGCAAGATCGAGGCCCGGCCGGATCAGTCGATCCGCAGGCCGGTCGCGGGCGCGCTACACATGGCGGTCCGCGAGCTGGCCCCGCGGCACCGGGCCCCGGACCGGATCGAGGAGTTCCTGGGCGTGCTGAAGGCGTTCGCGGCCCGGGATCCCAAGGCGCCCAAGGGCAGCTTCACCCCGCACCTGGGCATCGACGTGCCCGCGGTACGCGGCCGGGCTGACTCCGGGGACCTGGAGATCGACCTGATGGAGCTGTTCACCGACGCCGCGTCGGTGGCCGGCGACCTCAGCGTGGGCATCGCGCTGTTCATCGACGAGATGCAGGACGTGCCCGCGCCGGACGTGTCCGCGCTGTGCGCGGCCACCCACGAGCTGTCCCAGACTGGCGGCCCGCTGATCGTGGTCGGGGCGGGCCTGCCGCACCTTCCCGCCGTCCTCTCGGCCAGCAAGAGCTATTCAGAACGGCTGTTCCGGTACGTGTCGATCGACCGGCTGGACCGCGCCGCCGCCGACCAGGCGCTGCTCGCGCCGGCCCAGCGCGAGGGCGCCGACTTCGAGCGCGACGCGCTGGACGCGCTGTACGAGGCGGCGGACGGGTACCCCTACTTCGTGCAGGCGTACGGCAAGGTCACCTGGGACGTGGCCACAGCCAGCCCCGTCACTGCGCAGGACGTCGCGGTGGCCAGCCCGCAAGCCGAGGGCGAGCTGGCCGTGGGCTTCTTCGGCAGCCGGTACGAGCGGGCCACCCCGGCGGAGCGGAAGTACATGCGCATGATGGCGCAGCTCGGAGACGACCCGGTGCCGACCTCCCAGGTGGCTGAAGAACTGGGCGTCAAGCCGTCCAGCGTGTCCCCGGCCCGGGACGGGCTCATCAAGAAAGGGCTGATCTACAGCTCTGAGCGCGGCCTGATCGCGTTCACCGTGCCGCACTTCGGCCGGTTCCTGCGCGCCCAGCCGGCGTGAATCTATGGTCCTTCTGGCCGATTATCGAGCTTTCTAGCCCAGCGGCTAGACGGGCATAGATTACTGCATAGCCTCGTGACGGCCCGGGTCCTGCGCGGGCACGGAGCTGGCTGATCCGCCGCCGGGCCAGTCAGGGGACAGGGGCACCACGGCGGCCTGGACCAGCGGGCGCCGCCGCTTCAGCTGGACCGCGAACACCACTTCCGAGTTCTTCCCGTCCTGACGGCACGGGAAGACGACGTACCGCCAGCACAGCTCGCGCCAGATGTCGATGGGCAGCTCGGTCGTGATTCCGCGGGCATGCTTGCGCCACGGGCGGCTGCGCCGCAGCGCCGCCAGGGTGCGGTCGGCAGGCAGCTGGCGCAGCTCGCACGGGTCCGTGTAGCCCAGCCGGACCAGCGCGTCGCTGACCTCCGGCGACAGCGCGGCGATGAGGGCCAGCTCGGCGCAGACGATCCCGAGGAACAGCAGTGCCCCATGGCCCCGCGGCGGCAGGTACAGAGCCGGGGTCTCGATGGAGATCAGCACGGCCCCGGTGAGCAGCGCCGCGCGGGCGATCGACCGCAGCAGGCCGGCCGGGCGCTGAAATCGCCGAAGCAGCCGCAGCCCAGGTCGGGGCGCCGCCCCCGCAGCTCGGCCAGCGCGGCCGCGGCCACCACGAAGAACGCGGCGGCGGCGATCCTGGCTCCGGTGGCCGCGCGGGGCGCGAACAGCGCCACCCCGGCGCGGGTGCCCACCGGCAGCATCGTCACCAGCAGCGCGAGCCCCAGGCCCATCTCGAACGCGCACGTGAGCATGGCCAGCGGGCGGCGCAGCCGGAGCGGGAAAAGCTGGGTGGGCCCCAGGCCGGCGTCCAGTGCCGCCCCGGGGGGACGACCCCCCGTGCCCCCCGCGATCGCTGACTCGAAGGGAACACGCCGTCGGCGCGCCCCGCCCCGCCAGTCGATGCGCCGCAGCACCCGGCTCAGCTTGGCCAGGCACGCGCCGATCAGGATGCCCGCGATCATGGGCGGCTGGACGTCCCGCAGGTCAGCCAGGAGCGTGGCCGGGAGATCCGGGGTTGTCATGGCTGTCCTGCGGGTGCCGCGCCGACGGACAGGGACCCGGCTTGGAGTGATCCGGCGGCCAGCGATGCGGATCCCGGTGGCTGGGACCCGGGCGAGACCGTGGCGTTGAAGCAGCCCCGTTCCAGGTCGCCGCCCATGGCCACGAAGCTGGCCATGGGCAGATCCGCGATCCGCCCGCGGGGCGACGTGCCGCAGGTCACGCACCGGTCACAGAAGATCTGCGCGGTCGCGGCGCAGCCGGACACCGGCAGCACCCGCGCGGTGCCCGTGCACTCGTTGCGGACCTTCAGCAGGCTGCCGACCGACAGGTACGGCAGCCTCGGGCAGGCGGACCCGGCCAGCGGCTGTTCCTGGCAGGCGGTCTCCGGGTCGAGGGCCGGGTACCGGACGCCTTCCTCATCCGCGGGCCCGGCGGGCTCATGCCAGACGGCCGATCCCGCGATGCGGCCCGGGGGGTGGCCGCGCACCGGCGCCCGGGGAGGAGCCTCACTGGCCCGGTAGGCCGGCTGGGAGGTCGCCGGGACCAGTGCCTCCAGGAACCCGCGCCCGCGCAGCCCGATGAAATCCACCAGATACCCGGGCTCCAGGCGCGGGAACCGGACCTGGCGCCGGCCCAGGGCGTGCGGGGGGATCAGCACGGCCCGGCGCCGGGTGGTCCGCCCCTCGTCGATGAGCATGCTCTCCCGGTCACGCTCGATGATCACCCCGGTCACCCGGCCCGCGTTGGCCCAGATCCGCGCGGCGACGCTGCGCTGTCCCGGGAGCATCCGGACCACGACCGTGTCCCCGCTCTCCAGGGCGGTCGGATCGGCCGGGCGGCCTCGCCACACGCTGGCTCCGGGCGGCAGCGCGATCCGCCGCTCACCGTCGGGGCAGTAGATGGTGATGATCTGGGGGCTGCTGTCCAGCACGGTCCCGGTGAACACACCCGGGTAGCTGGCCGGGCCGGCGGCCCACGGCCCGGCGCCGTCCGTTTCCGGGTCAGGCGTCCCCGTCGCGGCGGCGCCGGGCCGCGGGGAGGATTCCCCGGCCGGGGGGTGGACCGCTGCCTCGAGCAGGTGCCGACGGGCCAGGCGTGCCGCAACGGTTGGTCCTGCGCAACGGACACAGCACGCTAAGTCACCGCGTTGGACAACCATCGACCCTCCCCAGGCAAACATCCCAGGTCATGACGATGAGGGCGGGAGAGGCACGCGTCAAGCGGTTCTGGCGCGTTGCCCGTGAAGCGCCGCCTCGCCGGCACACGGCTGAACCGTGGGGACAGCGTGCTAGCTGGGTACGGTTGGGGTGTGAGCGTCGGGGGCGATCACGTCGTGGCCGGTGCGCGGGGGAACGGGGCCATACCGCGCAGCAGGCACGCCGGGACTCAGGGTCAGGGCGATTCCGCGAGAAGAGCTGCCGCGGGCGCGCAGGTGAAGCACGCGGTCGCGCCGCCCGGGCCGCCGGGGGAGACCGCGGCGGCGGGCGACCCGGCGTTCCACGAGTACGTCACATCCCGCAGCGGGTCGCTGCTGCGCATGGCGTACCTCCTCACCCGCAACCGTGCGGATGCCGAGGATCTCGTCCAGGCAGCGCTGGCCAAGACCTTCCAGGCGTGGGACCGGATCGAGGATCGCGGCGCCGTGGACGGCTACGTGCGCCGGGCCATGGTGAACACGCACATCTCCTGGTGGCGGCGGCGCCGGGTCGAGGAGTACCCGACCGACGAGATCCCTGATCAGCCGGTCATCGACCATGCGAGCGACAGTGAGGTGCAGGACGCGCTGCGGCGGGCGATCGAGCGGCTGCCGCAGCGGATGCGGGCCGCCGTGGTGCTGCGCTACTACGAGGACATGAGCGAGGCGGAAATCGCGAACGTCCTCGGGGTCAGCCTGGGCACGGTCAAGAGCACGGTGTCCCGGGCCGTGGCCAAGCTGCGCATCGACGCCGACCTGCTCGAAGGCTGACGGATTCCGGGCTCGGAGGGTGACGTTTCGCCGCAAGGCATGACACGATCCGACGAGAAACGACGTGGGACCGGTGCACTGCGCGCCGGGGGGTGAATCACAAGGAGGTGGGCCGTGCTCAGCACGATGATGGACGTGCCCCTGACAGTGACCGGGCTGATGCGGTTCGGCACTACGGTCTACGGCGATAGTGAGGTCGTCACGTGCACGGCGGACGGCGTCCGCCGCCAGTCCTACGCCCAGACCGGTGCGCGGGCGGCCCAGCTGGCCGGTGCCCTGCGCAAACTCGGCGTCGATGGGGACCAGCGGGTCGCGACCCTGCTATGGAACAACTCCGAGCACCTGGAGGCCTATCTGGCCGTCCCCTCCATGGGCGCGGTGCTGCACACGCTGAACCTCCGGCTAGACCCAAAGCAGCTCAGCTATATCGCCAACCACGCGGGCGACCACGTGATCATCACCGAGCCCACCCTGGTGCCACTGCTGGCCGCGATCCTGCCCAGCCTGGAAACGGTCCGGCACATCGTGCTGGCCGGCCCGCCCTCGGGCGAGGGAGCGGCCGACGCCGGGGCACTGGTCGGCCATGGCCACGAGGTGCACTACTACGAGGAACTGCTGGCCGCCGAGCCGGCCACGTTCAGCTGGCCCGACCTGGACGAGCGAACCGCCGCGGCCATGTGCTACACCAGCGGCACCACCGGCATGCCCAAGGGCGTGGTCTACAGCCACCGCTCCACCTACCTGCACGCGATGGGTGCCTGCCTGGGCAACGCGTTCGCCGTCAACGACACCGACCGGATCCTGCCGGTCGTGCCCATGTTCCACGCCAACGCCTGGGGCCTCGCCTACGCAGCCCTCCTGGCCGGGGCGGACCTTATCATGCCGGACCGGTTCCTGCAGCCCGAGCCGCTGGTGCGGCTGATCGAGGCGGAGCGGCCGACGATCGCCGGTGCGGTCCCGACCATCTGGAACGGCCTGCTCCAGCATGTCCGAGCCCACGGCGGCGACGTGTCCTCGCTGCGCCTGGTCCCGTGCGGCGGCTCCGCGGTCCCGCACGCGCTGATGGAGGCCTTCCAGAAGGAGCTCGGCGTGGAGATCCTGCAGGCCTGGGGGATGACCGAGACCTCGCCGCTGGGCAGCGTGGCCCGGCCACCCCGCGGGGTGAGCGAGGAAGAGGCCTGGCACTACCGGGACACCCAGGGCCGCCTGTTCTGCGCGGTCGAAGGGCGGCTGGTCGGCGACGCCGGATCGGTGCTGCCGAACGACGGCCTCGCGGTGGGCGAGGTCCAGGTCCGCGGCCCCTGGATCACCGGGTCGTATTACAAGGATGACGACCCGGGGAAGTTCGACAACGGGTGGCTGCGCACGGGTGACGTCGGGACCATCGACCGGCTCGGGTACGTCACGCTCACCGACCGGGCCAAGGACGTGATCAAGTCCGGTGGCGAGTGGATCTCGTCGATGGAGCTGGAGAACCGCCTGATGGGCCACCCTGAGGTGGCTGAGTGCGCCGTCATCGGGGTCCCCGACGAGAAGTGGGGTGAGCGCCCGCTCGCCATGGTCGTGATCCGGGATGGTGCCACGATCACCCCGAAGGAGCTCAAGGCGTACCTGGCTGACCAGATACCCCGCTGGCAGCTGCCTGAGCGCTGGTCGTTCATCGAGGAGATACCGAAGACCAGCGTCGGGAAGTTCTCGAAGACCAGGATCCGGGAGGCGTACGCGGCTGGCGACTACGAGATTACCGAGGTGCCGTAACGCGTCCGGGCGCCGTCCTGGTGCCCGGCGGCCGGGAGCCTGGCCAGCCGATCACGGCTGTTTCGGGGGTAGTGCGCCAACCGCTTTGGCACGTCCGGCGGCATCCCGGTACGCTGATGCGGACCGCTTGGTCGTCGGGAGGCTTCGCCTAGTCCGGTCTATGGCGCCGCACTGCTAATGCGGTTTGGGTTTACCGCCCATCCGGGGTTCAAATCCCCGAGCCTCCGCTTGCCGAACAGCGGCTCCCCGGTGGATATCCACCGGGGAGCCGCTGTTCTTTTGCGTTCACCCCGCGTGCGCGGATGCCGGGCCGGGAAGTGTCCGTCACGTCCGCGACCGCGGCCGGTGTCCGCGGCTGCGCAACGTCAGGGGACATGGTCGCCAAAGTCGGCCAGCTGCGGCACCAGGAGCGGCCAGCGGGCAAGAGCGATTCGCCGTGTGCGTCCCGCTCCTCGCCGCGCTCGATCCACTCGCGGTCGCCCCATGGAGGCTCGGCCAGGCGGGCACCAGGTATCAGGGACGCGACGGCCTCGGAGGTCACACGCGGATGGGCGGGATCGCTCGCGCCGCTGCGGAAGACGAGCGCCGGCACCGAGATCGCGGCGATGTCGCCATCGGGGAGGCCCGGAATCGTCTGCTGAGCCGTCGGCGGTGCGTACGCCGCCATCCATCGCTCCAGATCCGCGACGAAATCCTGGGGATCCATCGCCAGGAAGCGGTCGCGGTTGCCGCGCGCCCGCGACGACAGCGGGGCTCCCGTTCCCCGGTGGGCACCGCGCGCCCGCGACGACAGCGGGGCTCCCGTTCCCCGGTGGGCACCGCGCGCCCGCGACGACAGCGGGGCTCCCGTTCCCCGGTGGGCACCGCGCGCCCGCGACGACAGCGGGGCTCCCGTTCCTCCCGGTGGGCACCGCGCGCCCGCGACGACAGCGGGGCTCCCGTTCCCCGGTGGGCACCGCGCGCCCGCGACGACAGCGGGGCTCGCGTTCCCTGGTGGGCACCGCGCGCCCGCGACGAGCGCAGGCATGGCCGCAATCGGGCACCGGGATGCGTCCGCCGGGGGGTTCGCTCCCGAATACTGGCTTAAGTGGTTCCTCCGGGTACGGAGGGTGCGCCGGGGGGACCGCTCTCCAACCCGGGGCCGCGACTCCGCGGCACCGATGCGGCAGCCCTCGTGCGGGCGTCCCGCCCCGGGGGCCGCCTCAGTGGCTGACGTTCTCACGCCCATCCTGTGCGTCGCGCGACCCGGGTCCAGCCGGGGAACCGGAGCAGGCCTTGACACATCCCCATATAGGAATACGCTCTGTGGCCATGGCTCGGACCTGCGCACGCACCGCACGCACGGGAGGCTCACTGTGGCCAGGCTGATCTACATGGCGATCACCTCGCTCGACGGTTACATCGAAGACGCCAAGGGCAATTACGACTGGGCCATGCCAGACGACGAGGTGTTCAGCTTCATCAACGACTTCGAGCGACCGGTCGGCACGTACCTTTACGGGCGCCGGCTCTACGAGGAGATGACCGGCTGGGAGACGGCGGGCACCCGCCGGGGCCAGACGCCCCTCATGCTTGACTTCGCCCGGATCTGGCAGGCGGCCGTCAAGGTCGTGTACTCGCGGACGCTGGACCATGCTTCCACCGCCCGGACGAGGATCGAGCGGCGCTTCGACCCGGCCGCCGTCCGGCAGATGAAAGAACAGGCGGAGCGGGATATCACCGTCGGCGGCCCCGGGCTGGCGGCGCAGGCTATCAAGGCCGGCCTGGTCGACGAGTACCACCTGGTCATCTCGCCCATCGTGCTGGGAAACGGCAAGGCGGCGCTGCCCGGCGATGTCCGCCTTCCACTCGAGCTGGTGGAGGAACGCCGCTTCGGCAACGGCGTAGTCCACCTCCACTACCGGGATGGAACTGTCAGCCGCTGACTGTCACCGGCGGCGCCGGTCCGTGGCGCTGGCCACGTTCGCGATGATGGCGGCGAAGGGCGGGATGACCAGGGCCACGGCCGAGACGACGATCGCCGCGAGGGTTGAGTAGCGGTCCACGACCGCCCAGGACAGGACGAACAAGCCGATGCTGATCGACATGAGCGCGAAGTAGAGACGCTTGTCGCCCCGGGACGGCGGCGGCCCCGCCGGTCCGCCCCGCCCCTCTCCGTTCCCCGCCACAATGACTCCAGTATCGCCATGGCACGCGTGCCGCGCACATCTGGCGCAGGGCGTGGACGGGGGCCCTCGCCAACGCCCGGCTGGGCAAGCCCGTGAGCCGCCGCGTCGCCGGCTGACCGCGGTCGCGGGACATGATCACCGGGCCCGGCTCGGCCCGGTCTCCTTCACCGGCCGCGGATCGACACCGACCGGCCCGGGCCCGCCCCGGCTTCCCTGGCCGGCCCCGGCTTCCCTGGCCCCGCCGGCCCGCCCCGTGCCATAACCTGTCCGGGCTGGACCCGGGAGGCCGCATAATCGTGCCCGCCCCGCTGGCTGGCCGGCGTCTCAGCCTGGCCCAGCCTGACCTGCGTGGCGTGCACCGCCGGCGCCCGGCGGGCATCTGGCAGGCGTCACCTCCGAGAGGAAGCGCACGAATGCGATTTCACGCGATGGCTAGAGTCCCGGCTGCGGTGGCCGCCGGGCTGGCATTAGCGGCCTGCTCGGGCGGCACGTCCGGGAGTTCCGCCGGGCCGACGGCGCCGGCCAGCGGGGCGTCGCCTGGTGCGCACGCGGCGACGCCGGTCGAACCGGAGACGGCCGCGGCGGTGCGGTCCGACGCCGATGACTACCTCACGCTCTACACCGCGGGCCAGTTCGCGATCATCTACCAGATGCTGAGCGCCCCCGCCCGGCAGGCGATCAAGGAGCAGGCCTGGGTCGCGGTGCACCGGGGCTGCCCGCGGGCGGCCGGCGGGATGTCCTACACGATCCGCCATATCGCCGTGACCGGCCGGACCGCGGTCGTGACGGTGGCCCTGACCGGTGGTGCCGCCCAGCCGGAGAGCGCGACCGAGACCCTGGTCTACGCCAACGGGCACTGGGGATTCTCCCCCCGGGACCTGGGGCTGTACCGGCACGCGAGCGTGTCCGCAGATGTGGCCGCGGCCAAGGCGGCGGGCGGCTGCGCGAGCTGACCGGCCGGGATGACCCGGTCTGAGGGCGCCGATCCGGGACCGGGCCGGGCGCGGCGGCTCAGCTGGCGGCGCCCGGGGCCGGACCGCCGGCCGCCGGCTCCATGCGGCCCAGGATCTCCAGCGCCTCGTCGCGCGCCTGACCGGCCAGGCCCGGCAGGACCGTGTCGCGGAAGATCCTGGGCAGTACAGTCTCGCGGAAGATCACCGGGTAAGGACGGTACTGCCCGGCCGCGGCGGCCTCGCCAGCGGCTGCTTCACCGGCCCCCGGGCCCAGCACATCGCGGGCCGGGCAGCCGGCAAAATGCTCGAGCACCGCCTCGTTGAACGCCTCCGGGGCCTGGCCAGCCGCGCCGGCCACGATCGTGATCAGCCTGCGCATGTCCGCCCGGGGGCCGACGGGGGCGCCGGGTGCCTCATCGGTGGTGAGCGTCCAGGCCCACAGCTCGTGCGGCGTGGCCGCATCGGACCGCGTGGTCTGTTCCTCATCGAACGCCGCCCCGTCCCAGGTGAGGTACCTGCCCGCGGCATGGCTGGCCCCCGGATCGATGGTCAGCAGCACGTTGACCACCCCGGCCTGCATGGGCTCGGGCTCCGCCTCCGCCATCACGATCTACCTCCCAGGACCGGCACGCACTGTCCCGTGGACGTTACCGGCCGCCTGGCGCCGTCGTGGCCGGGGATGCCGTCGTGACCGGGGATCAGCGCGGTCCAGGTTCCAGTGGTGGGAGACCGTCACGATGACCCGAGCCCCAGGGCCGCCGCCGCAGGTCCGGGAACCTGGCCTGGCTGGGGCGGGTCGTGACACGGGCCGCCGTGTCAAGCTGGTAACAGCCGGGCCAGCGGGCCCGATGGTAGGGCGGGGGCCAGGCCTCCGGGTGGGTGAAGCGCGGTGAGGAGGCAGCCATGCGACCGGCCGGTCGGGAATTCCTGCGTCTGTGCGGTGTGGCGATCGTGGTGGGCGGCCTGGCCGCGGCGCTGACCCTGCTGTTCATCCCGCTCAGCGTCCAGCGGGCCCCATCCGGGGTGGTCACGGGGTTCTGCGGCCCGGGCCTCACCTCCGATAACGCCGTCCAGGTCCGGCTCGACCCGGGCATCGTCAACACGGGCGGGAGCCCCGGGCAGGCGGGGACCCTGGCGCAGCAGCAGCAGTTCGAGCAGTTCTGCACGCACGAAGCCGATAACCGGCTGATCGAGGCGGCCGTGGTCGTGGTGCTGGCGCTGCTGGTCGGGCTGCCGATGATCGCGGCCCGCGGCCGTCAGGATGATATGGCGGCACCGCCGGGCGCGGAGCCGCCGTCGCTGAGCAGCTCCGGCACCCCCGGCAGCACCGTCTGGAAATAGGACCGCGCGGCCGCGGCCGTCCCGACGTCGACGCCCGCTTCCTCGGACATGTACCAGCGGTGCTCGAGGATCTCGTGGAAGATCTCGGCGGGCGGCAGACGGCCGCGCAGGTCCTCGGGGATCGCCGCGACCACCGGATCGTAGATGTCGTTGAGCCACTGGCTGGCCGCCACCAACTCGGGCACCGGGCGGCCCCGCTTCTGCTCCAGGTAGGCGCGGTAGCTGGCGATGTCGTTGAGCAGCCGGCGGGCCTGGTTCTCCTCCACGACCAGCCCGGTGCGCAGGAACAGCTGGCGCGCGTGATGCCCGGACTCCGAGACCTTGGTCCGCAGCCGGAGCCGGTTCCCGTCCGGCGTGCTGATCAGCTCCACCTCGTCGGCGTCGAAGCCGAGCTCGTTGAGCCGGCGCAGCCGCTGCGCGATCCGGTACCGCTGGTCGTCCGGGCGTAGCAGCTCCTCACGGGTCAGCTCATCCCAGAGCCGCTCGTAGCGCCGGGGCAGCTCGGCGGCGATCTCCATCGGGTCCAGCTCCGGGCTGAGCAGCTCACCGGCCTGGAGGTCGAGGAGCTCGCCGAAGACCCGTTCCTCGGCGAGGTCCACGTCGTAATGCCGCTGGCCCGCGGTCAGCGACGGATGCCGCTCGCTGGTCTCCGCGTCCACCAGGTACGCCTCGAGCGTGCCCGCGTCGTAGCGGAACAACGTGTTGGACAGCGAGCAGTCACCCCAGAAGAAACCGGACAGGTGCAGCCGCACCAGGAGTTCGACCAGCGCGTCGAGCAGCCGGTCCGTCGGCTGGCCGCCCCGCGGGCTGGAGAAGACGGCCCGGTAGGTGGTGGAGAAGTCCAGGAAGCGGGTGACCAGGATCGCGTCCAGATCCGGCCCTCGGTCCACCACGATGCCCACCACGTGCACGGCGGGCACGTTGAGCTCGGCCAGCTCGCGCAGCAGCCGGTACTCGCGCCGGGCCAGGTTCTCGTTGATGGCCTTGAGCGCGTACACCTCGCCGTCGTCGGCGACGAAGCGGACGATGTGCCGTGAGATGCCGCGCTGCCGGATCTCGACCAGCCGCGGGTCCTGCCACTCCTCGAGCGGCTCCACCCACGGCAGGCTCAGCAGGCCTGCCGCCTCCTCCGTGGGCGGGCTGAAGACGAACCGCACGGCTGATCTTGCCTCCTGGAACCGTCTGACCTGGCACTATCACACCGCATAGCGGGGCTGGTGTACCGCTTGCGCACGGTTCGCCGAGTTTAGCCGGTAAACCTCTCTCAAACTTCCTGCGTTTGTGGTGCTGAGCAGGTTTGATGACCTAAGCGACAAATGAGAACGTTGCGCCAGCGCCGGCGCTCCGTTCTCCACCAGGATCTCCCTGCACTGCGTGGCCACGGACCAGTTGGCCGACGAAAACAAGCGGCGGATCACCCGGGACTTGCGAGCGACGTGCGCGGACAGTTGGCGTTTGCCGAGCCTTCACCCGCACGGTTAAGACGCGCAGCCAGTATCCGACCTTTGGTGCTGCATGGTTAAGGAGTGGCCCGTATGCGCCTGACCGTCATTGGGACCGGGTATCTGGGTGCCGTGCACGCCGCCTGCATGGCGGATCTCGGCCACGAGGTCCTCGGCGTGGACACCGACACCCGGAAGATCGCCGCGCTCCAGGAAGGCCGCGCGCCCTTCTTCGAGCCCGGACTCGAAGAGATCCTGGTCCGGGCGGTGGGGTCGGGGAAGCTCCGCTTCAGCACCTCCCTGCAGGAGGCCGCGGAGTTCGGCGACGTCCACTTCATCTGCGTGGGAACCCCGCAGTTGCCCGGCGGGACCGGTGCCGACCTGAGCCACATCCAGGCGGTCGTGGACGGGCTGGCCCCGTACCTGACGCGGGACTGCCTGGTGATCGGCAAGTCCACGGTGCCGGTCGGCACCGCGGCCCGGCTCGCCGCGAGGATCGCCGGGCTCGCCCCGGCGGGGGCCGCCGCGGGCCTGGCGTGGAACCCGGAATTCCTCCGTGAGGGCCTCGCGGTCCAGGACACGCTGCGGCCGGACCGGATCGTGGTGGGGGTGACGTCGGAGACCGCCGACGAGACGCTGCGCGCGGTCTACGCCAGCGTGCTCGACCTGGGGACGCCGTACATCACCACGGACCTGCCCACGGCGGAACTAGTGAAGGTTGCGGCGAACGCCTTCCTGGCCACCAAGATCTCCTTCATCAACGCGGTGGCGAACGTGTGTGAGGCTGCGGGCGCGGACGTGATGACGCTCGCGGACGCGCTCGGCCACGACACCCGGATCGGGCGCCGCTTCCTGTCCGCCGGGCTCGGCTTCGGCGGCGGCTGCCTGTCCAAGGACATCCGGGCCTTCATGGCCCGCGCCGACGAGCTGGGCGTAGGTAGCTCCCTGCAGTTCCTGCGCGAGGTCAACCAGATCAACACCGGCCGGCGGGCCCTGGCCGTCGAGGTGGCGCGCGAGCTCGCCGGCGGGTCCTTCGCGGGCCGGAACGTGGCCGTCCTGGGGGCCGCATTCAAGCCCGACACCGATGACGTGCGGGACTCTCCCGCCCTGGACGTGGCCCGGGCCATCCAGTCCGAGGGCGCGGTCGTCAGGGTGCATGATCCCCGGGCCACTTACAACGCGCGCCAGGCCTGGCCGGCCCTGGACTATGTGGAGGAAGCGGTCAAGGCCTGCGAGACGGCGGACGTGGTGCTGCACCTCACCGAGTGGAGCGAGTACCGCGAGATCGACCCGTTCGATCTCGCCTCGGTGGTCCGGACCCCGTGCTTGCTCGACGGGCGCAACGTGCTCGCCCTGGCCCGATGGCGGGCCGCCGGCTGGACTGTGCGGTCCCTGGGCGGCGTAGCCGGTTAACGGAGGCGGCCGGCGCGTCAATAAGACCGCCATTTCAGCGGAAAACTAGCATCATGATGCCGCTCCCGGGTCTGCCTGGTCCCGGGCGGCAGCCAGGCAGCATGTCAGGGGCAATACCTGGACAGCACGTTGTTGCCCTGGGCAATGCAAGCAGTGATCGCGCCCGGCTAAGCCTGCCCCGGCCCGGCTCTGCCGCGTCATGGGCAATTACCAATATCCGGTTGCGGGTGCGTGCCCCGTGGCCTGCCGTTTACTGCGAACTGGCGGCCGAGGCCATCCGCACTTCCTCGGGCCTGGAGCGGAACCACTCGACCGTGCGCCGGATGCCGTCCTCCACCCGGATCTCCGGCTGCCAGCCCAGCGCGTGCCTGGCCCGGGTGATGACCGGGCAGCGGCGGGCCGGATCGTCGACCGGCAGCGGGAGGTGCTCCACCGGCGAGGCCGACCCGGTCAGCCGGAGCACCAGCTGCGCAAAGTCGGCGACGGTGAACTCTTCGGGATTGCCGAGGTTCACCGGGCCCTTCTCGGCGGAGTCGATCATGCGAACGATGCCCCGGATCAGGTCGTTGACGTAGCAGAAGCTGCGGGTCTGGGTGCCGTCGCCGTAAATAGTCAGCGGGTCGCCGTTCAGGGCCTGAGTGATGAAGTTCGTGACAATGCGCCCGTCCCCCGCGCTCATGCGGGGGCCGTACGTATTGAAGATCCGGATTATGCCTGCATTGACGCCGTGCGTATCCCGGTAGGCACGGGTCAGGGCCTCGGCGAATCTCTTGGCCTCGTCGTAAACGCTTCTCGGGCCGACCGGGTTGACGTTGCCCCAGTAATCCTCGCGATTGCGGGTGCACGGTCGGGTCGCCGTAGACCTCGCTGGTGGAGGCGAGGACGAAGCGGGCGCCGTGGCCGTGCGCCAGGCGCAGCCCGTTCTCGGTCCCCCGGCTGCCCACGGCCAGGGTCTCGAGGGGAAGGCGCAGGTACTCCGGCGGGGAAGCCGGGCTGGCCAGATGGGCGACGGCATCGACCGGGCCGGGCACGTCGAGGGCGGAACTGACGTCGGCCTCCACGAACGTGAACTCGGGCTGGCCCATCAGGTGCGCAACGTTATCCGGGCGCCCGGTGGCCAGGTTGTCAACACATACGACGCTGTCCCCCCGGGCAATTATCGCGTCACACAGGTGGGATCCGAGGAAACCGGCACCACCTGTCACCACGACTCGCATTACGCTCTCCTATCGAGGACATTGGCCGGGGCTCTGCCATCGCCACGCCTTGCCCAGGGTTACGCGGCGGCAATCGGCGCCGAAGTAATCCGCAGGTAAATCCACTGTGCAAGGCCAGCATGAATTCTATTCAGAATGTACCAGCGCCCGGCTGCGCCCGAGCCGCTCGGGGGCCTTAATGCCCGGCTTGTCGGGACTGCGGGGCCCTGGCCGGCGGGCCGCTCACTCCGGTGCAGGCGGTACCACGACGATCATGGTCAGGGACACGGGGGCGGCCCCGTCGTTCCGGTAGGCGTGCGGGACGCCGCCCGGGAAACGGGCCGACTGGCCAGCGGTCACCTGGTAGTGCTCCCCGGCCACGGTCAGCGTCAGGGTGCCCTCCTCGACCCAGGCCAGTTCCCGGGTGGCAGGCGTGTGCGCGTCGCCGCCGAAGCCCTCGCCCGGCTCGAGCGTCCAGCGCCACAGTTCCGCGGCCCAGGGCGCCTCCGTGGCGGCGATGATCGTGCCGGTTCCCCCGGACGGTCCCCGCCAGAGCACCCGGGCCTGATCAGGCCCGCTGATCCGCACGCTGGACTCGCCGGGGACCTCCACGAGCCTGGTCAACGGCACGCCGAACGCGTCGCCGACCCGGGCCAGGGTGCCCAGGTTCGGGTTGCCCCGCCCCTGTTCCAGGGAGACCAGGACTCCTTTGCTCACCCCGGACCGGGCGGCCAGCTGGTCCAGGGACCAGCCCCGCTCGGCCCGCAGCGCCTGGAGAGTCCGGGCCAGCGCGGCAGGGATGTCGGCAGCAGCCATCGTTGTATCCGTTCGCTTCGCTATGGATACTCGTTCGCTTCGCCACGAGCCTTCCGGGCGCTTCGCCACGAGCCTTCCGGGCGCCTCGCCCTGAACCTTCCGGCGCTCCGCGCGGAAGTCCCGGTCGCTCCGCGCTGAGTACCCGGTCACTTCGCATGGGTACCCGGTCGCTTCGCTCTGAGTACCCGGTCGCTTCGCTCCCTGGCGGTCGGTACAGTGAACCACAGAGTTCGCTAAACCGACCGGCCTTCTGATTCGGCCCGCTCGCCTGGGAGCTACCGTGACCATTGTCTTCGCCCTGGCGGCCGCCTTGCTCTACGGCAGCGCCGACTTCCTTGGCGGTGCAGTGTCGCGGCGCACTCACGTCCTCTCCGTGCTCGTGGTGTCGGCTCCGGCCGGGGCCGCGGTGCTGCTGGCCGTCGCGCTGGCCGCGGGCGGGCCGGTCGGCACGGCTGGGCTCCCCTGGGCGGCGGCCGCCGGCGTCGCGGGCGGCGCCGGGCTCATCCTGTTCTATGCGGGCCTCGCTGCGGGGCCGATGCGCGTGGTGGCCCCGGTGTCCGCGCTGGTGTCCACCGTGCTCCCGGTCGGCGTGGCGATCGCGGGCGGGGAACGCCCCGGGCCGCTGGTGTACCTCGGCGGTGGCGTGTGCCTGGTGGCCACCGTCCTGGTCAGCTCGGAAGGTATCGGCCGCGGCCAGCCCGCATCGGCGCCGGGGACCCGCGGTCTCCTGCTCGGCGTCGGGGGCGGCCTGGGGTTCGGCCTGTTCTTCCTCTTCCTCCGCTACGCGGGCGCCTCCGGCGTGCTCTGGCCCAGCGCCGTGTCCCGCATCACCGGGGCCATGGTGGTGACCGGGGCGATGGCCTGGCTGGGCGGCCTGGCCTGGCGTGCGCTCAGCCCCTGGCTGCTGGCCGCGGCGATCGCCTCGGGCCTGCTCGATGCGGGCGCCAACGTCTGCTATGTGGCCGCCACCCGGGACGGGCTGTTCGGCATCGCGGTGGTGCTGACCTCGTTGTACCCGGGGGTCACCGTGCTGCTGGCGCAGGGTTGTGCTCGGTGAGCGCATGCGGCTGCCACAACTGGCCGGGCTGCTGCTGGCGGTGGCCGGCATCGCGCTCGTCAGCGTCTGAGCGGATGCGCGGCACGGTCAGAGGCCTGTGCCCCGAACCCGGGCGGGCCGAGGAAGATACGCAGCGCCGGAGACCAGTGGTGCGGGCTGATACGTGCCGGTGCTACCGGCAGACTCGTGCTGCCGGACGCTCCGGTGGACCGTCCGGCAGCACGAACCCCGGGGAAGGGATATAAAGCCCTGCTGGCGACTCAGTCGTCGCCGATGTCTCTATTCTCGGCGACGAGGGTCTCGCTTGAGACCGTCTTCCGCCCCTTGCACAGGGGACAGAGGTATGTGTCTTCCTCGCCGTCCTCGTTCTGCTGGATCAGCACGCCCTGGCCGTCGCACTGAGGGCAGGGGATCTTCTCCGCCGGGAAGATCAGGGCGCAGATCTCGAGGTAGAGCTGCTCGGGGTAGGGCACGTGATCGATGTTGCGCAAGGCCTGCTCCTGGCCCGCCGACTCCAGGATGAACTCCCCGAAGCCCAGGAGCCGGCCGAGCGTGTTGCGCTGGAAGCTCATGTCCGTGACCTTGACCAGCGGCATCATCGCGATCTTGCGGGTGAAGACCCCGCTGGCCTCGAGCATCCGGTCCGACGTCACCACGAAGTAATCCTCGGACCACTCCCAGGCCTTGAAAGCGAAGTAGAGCAGCAGCGCCACGACGGCCAGCACCAGGACGATGATGCCCTGGTGCGAGTGCTGGAACACCGTGGTGCCCAGCACCAGGGCGATGAGCACCCCGGCCAGCGTGATCGCGATGGGGCCGATGAGCACCGCGGGGTGCTTGCGGACCGTGATGACCTGGTGCTCGTGGGGGAGCAGGTACTTGTTGACCGCCGCGGGGCCCGCGTTGCGCGGAGTGATCAGCCTCATCGCCTGCTCACAGTGAGTTCACGAACGTCGCGAGGGAATTGCCGGCGTCTTTGAGAAGGTTCAGCAGATTATTGATAGCGTTCGCGGCCGCGGCGGGCTGCGTGAGCAGGTAAAAGACCAGGAAGATGACGATCGCCCAGTTGATGATCTTCTTCAGCATGATCAGCTCCGCGGTCGTCGGCTGCGTCAGCCAGTCACCTTAGTTTAGCCCAGCGTAATTGCTTTACCAAGACTACCGAATCTGCAGGCAGCCACCGTACCTTGATCCCCGCCCGGACGAACATCACGCGCCGCCCAGACCGGAAAATTGGCGGGTTCCCGCCCCGTGGGTCCTGGGTCCCGACGGTGGTAACAATAGGTGCACATCTCACTGCCTGAGGTAGTGAAATCTCTCCGCCGCCGGCCGAACCCCTGGCGAGCCTGGGGATTGGCATACGGGCACGCCGCCGATCTGACACCATTCCCTTGCTGAAGACAGCCCTGGTGAGGTGGCGATGACGGATGTGAATGGCGGCAACGTCGCCGTGATCGTCTACCGGGAGGATGACACCTGGGACACCGAGGTCCTGCCCGTCGCCCTCACCGAGGATCTGCGTGGACTGATTCACGCGCTCCGGCAGCAGCCGAGCCTGGGCGGGACGATTGGGCTGGTCGCGGTCGGGGATGACTTCTTCGTGGCGCTACGGGTGCTCGGCGGCGACGTCTCGGTGTTCCTGTCCGACCTGACGGCCTCCGTGGACTGGCCGCTGGCCCGCCAGGTCCTCGACTACCTCGACATCCCGGTCCCGGGCGAGGACGACCTGGACCAGGTGCTGCCCGCGGGGGAGATGTCCATCTTCGCCGACCTGGGCGTGGACGAGATGGATCTCGGGGCGCTGTCCGGTGACCTGGACCTGTTCCCCGACGAGGCCCTGGCCAGCATCGCCCGCCGGCTCGGCTTCGGCCACGCGCTTGACCGTGCCCTGGACGCCGCCCTCGGCGCGTGAGACCAGCCCCGTGAGACCAGCCCCGTGAGACCAGCCCCGTGAGGCAGGCACCGTGAGGCAGGCACCGTGAGACACGGGCCCACGCCGTGACCACCGGCTACGCGGCCGCATTCGGGCCCGCGATGCGCGCGGCGCTCGCCGAGGCCTCGGCGGCCCTGGACCGGCATCCTCCCGAGGTACCGGTCGGCGCGGTGGTCCTGGACACCGCGGGCACGATCATCGGCCGGGGCCACAACCGCCGTGAGGCCGACGCCGACCCCACCGCTCACGCCGAGATCGTGGCGATCCGCGCGGCGGCGGCCGCGGCCGGCGGCTGGCGGCTGGCGGGCTGCACCCTGGTGGTGACCCTGGAACCGTGCACCATGTGCGCGGGAGCGATCTCTGCGGCGCGGATGCCGCGGCTCGTCTACGGCGCGCCCGACCCGCGGGCCGGGGCGGCGGGCTCGCTGTGGGACGTTGTCCGCGACCGGAGGCTGGACCAGCAGACCGAGGTGATCCCGGGCGTGCTGGAGGAGGAGTGCGCCCGCCTGCTCAGGGAGTTCTTCGCGGGCCGCAGGCACCCGGGCGACTGACGCCACCATGGCCCGCGAGGTCGGGTAGGCTCGGCCGCGGTGGAGTCGCCTAGTGGCCGAGGGCGCACGCCTCGAAAGCGTGTGAGGGGGCAACCCCTCCGTGGGTTCAAATCCCACCTCCACCGCCACTGACGTGGGACGATGCGGAGCCAGTAGTCGTCGTTCATTCTTGCGATGGCCTCCTGGTCTCAGTTTCGGTCTCATTTGGGTCCCGGACGGTGTCGCAGAGGCTGGCATCGTGGCGCGGAGATCGGCGAGGGCGGCCGCCACGCCGTCGGCCGCAGCGATGCCCACGTGATGGCTTGAGAGGCAGTGCTCGAGGGCGGCTAGCGCGGCGGCGAGCCATTCGCGGCTGACCATGACCGCGGCCTGGCCAGTGTCGCTGGCCGGTGAGTCCCAGATCAGCTGCCCGACCTGGCTGGCCACCTCGCTGCGCAGGGCGTCGGTCACATGCTGATAGCGGGCCGCCATGGACTCGCTCGACCAGCCCATCAGCGACATGACGGTGGGGGTCGGCTGGCGGAGGACCAGCAGCACGGTCGCGGCCGTATGTCTGGCGTCGTGAAGCCGTCCCTCCCGCAGCCCGGCCTCTTTGAGCAGTCGCTTCCACTCGGTGTAGTCAGTGCGCGGGTTGATCAGCTGGCCGGTCGGCGTGGCGAATACCCAGCCTTCGTCGTGCCATAGTTGACGCGCCGTCGCCCGGTCCTTCTCGTGCTGTGCCCGGTGGGCGCGAAGCAGCGCGATGAGCTGGGGCGGTAGGCCGACCACCCGCCGCCCGGCCTTCGACTTGACCGACCCCGAGCGGGATGAGAATGGCCGCCGCCTGGTCGTGCGCAACGGCTATCACCAGCCGCGGGAGGTGCTGACCAGCGCGGGCGCGGTGGAGGTGACCGTGCCGCGGGTCAACGATAAGCGGACTGACCCGGGCACCGGTGAGCGGAAGCGGTTCTCCTCGGCGATCTTGCCGCCGTGGGCGCGCAAGACCCCGAAGATCACCGAGGTGCTGCCGCTGCTTTACCTGCATGGGCTGTCGTCCGGGGACTTCGTGCCCGCGCTAGGCCAGTTCCCGGGCCCGGCGGCCGGGCTGTCGGCGGCGGTGATCACGAGGCTGACTGAGACGTGGAAGGCGGAGCAGCGCACCTTCGCGGCCCGGGACCTGTCCGCCGTGGACTATGTCTACCTCTGGGCTGACGGCATCCATGTGAACATCCGCCTCGAAGAGCACAAGCTGTGCCTGCTGGTGATGATCGGCGTCCGGGCTGATGGCCGCAAGGAGCTCATCGCTCTCGCTGATGGCTACCGCGAGCCGGCGGAGTCGTGGGCGGACCTGCTGCGTGATTGCGCCCGCCGGGGCATGCGCGCCCCGGTGCTCGCGGCGGGGGACGGAGCGCTGGGGGTTCTGGGGCGCGCTGCGCGAGGTCTTCCCGGAAACCCGCGAACAGCGCTGCTGGTTCCACAAGACGGCGAATGTCCTGGCTGCGCTGCCCAAGTCCGCGCACCCGGGGGCGAAGAAGGCCCTCGCGGATATCTGGGGCGCCGAGGACAAGCCGCACGCCCTCGCCTCGGTGAAGGCCTTCGAGGCCGCCTACGGCGCGAAGTTCCCCAAGGCCGCCGCGAAGATCACCGACGATGCGGAGGAGCTGCTGGCGTTCTTCGACTACCCGTGCGAGCACTGGGTGCATCTGCGCACGACCAACCCGATCGAATCCACCTTTGCCACGGTCAGGCACCGGACCAAGGTCACCAAGGGGCCCGGCTCACGGGCCGCCGGGCTGGCCATGGCGTTCAAGCTCATCGAATCAGCACAAGACCGCTGGCGTGCCGTGAACGCGCCCCACCTCGTCGCGCTCGTACGCGCTGGAGCGACCTTTATCAACGGAAAACTCATCGAAAGGCCCGGCGAGAACGCCGAGCCGGAAGCCGCCTAAAGATCTTGATCCACAGGTCTTGACAATAGCTCAAGAGTGGTGATCTCCATGCCCATGCGTCGCAAGCGCTGAGCATGTGACTGGGCAGGCCGGAACCAG
This sequence comes from uncultured Actinomycetes bacterium, assembly GCA_963751175.1. Classification (GTDB taxonomy): domain Bacteria; phylum Actinomycetota; class Actinomycetes; order Streptosporangiales; family Streptosporangiaceae; genus RYN-230. The sequence continues at coordinate 160,828 of CAVVTM010000001.1, forward strand.
GAGGAGTGCATCGGAAATACGGCGGGCGGGCCGCCGTACGTCAGCCGCTTGCCAGGTGCTGAAAGAACGAGATGATGCCCGTGATCCAGCCGTGCACGGTGCTGCCCGCGCCCGAGGGGTTGGACAGAATCCAGACGACGATCAGGATGATGACGATCCAACCTATGATCTTCGCTACCAAGTGATCTGCCTCCTGCCAGCCAAAGGGCACCTTACCCGGACAACGCAGCTACGAATCACCACTAGATGGGTCACTCAGAATGAGCGGCGAAACCGCGAAGCTGTCCCCCGGGGGTCCCGTTTCACCGGGAATCCCCTGACCTGCCCATAGCCATCTCAGCTTTCCACGATCAGCGATGAGTTACCTCCCGGCGCGCCGCCCATTCGTGATGAAACGGCACCGGCCGAGGAGGCCACGATGAACCTTAGCGGGATCCGGAGCACCGCGAGTCGTATGTGCTCAGCGTCGAGCCGGCCGGCCCCGCGCCGGGGACGGTCAGCCCAGCAGGCGCTCGCGGCAGGCGAGCTGGAGGGCGAGCCGCTGGTCGGGGTCCTCGAAATCCACGTCCAGCAGCTCGGTGATGCCGCGGATCCGGTTGGCCACGGCGTTGCAGTACAGGTGGAGCCGCTGGGCGGTCTTGATGATGGATCCCTGCTCGTGGACGTAGGCCGCGAGCGTCCTGATCGCTGTGTCCGCCCGGGCCTGGCCCAGGTTCTCCAGCGGCGCGAGCTGATCATGCACCGAGGCCCGGGCGGTGTCGGAGGCGTACCACCCCATCAGCATCCGCTGCACGCCGACCACGTCGCGCGCGGCGACCCCGACGGCCTGCGGGCCGCCCGCGCGGCGAGGAACGCCGCCCGGGCCTCGGCGGCCGACGCCCAGAGCCCTGTCGGCCCCTGCGGCCAGGTGGTCGACTCCCACCAACCGTCGTCTCGGCGTCGAGCGGTAGCCAGGATCTTGCCGTTGCTCTCCAGGCACACACAAGTCGTCGTTGATCTCGATAGACCCAGGTGGCCCCACTCCTGCCCGAAGAGGACCACGGGAGCCACAACGGGGAGCCAGCGTGCTCCGCTCCCGCGCGACCAGCTCAGACCCCTCCAGGGCGTTCCTGCAGGTGAGAGGCTCCCCGCTCGTCCCCTTCCGCCATAGATCTACAGGCCTGACTTACTTCGGGACGAAGAGGCCGCCGGTTCAAGTCCCAGCCTTGCGGGCGGCGGTCGGCTCGCTTGATCCGGGCTGCGACGATGTCCGGATCGCACGGCGAGATGGTGCCCCCGGCCTCCAGCCGATCCAGGCAGGTGCGTACCGTCCGTTCCGACAACCCGGTGTAGCGGACCAGCGTGGCCACCGACGGGAACGCGCCTGCGCCGTCCGGCCCGGCATGGTTGGCCAGGCCGACCAGCACGAACTTACACGCGCTGGACAGTTGGCCGCCGCGGTCGGCCGGGACGGGTGCCAGGTTGAGCGCCCACGAGATCGCCTCGACGCTCACCGGCCACCCCCCGGCTGCCGCCAAGCCCGCCAGGGCGGCCGCCCGGACCCGGTCTCAGTTTTGGTCTCATTCACCCCTGTCCGGAGCCGTTCACTGGCGAACGCCGAGTGCCCGTCCGCCAAGGCCAGGTATGCTCGCGGCCGACGGTGGATGGGGCTGCGCAGTCCTCGAAAGCGTGTGAGGGGGCAACCCCTCCGTGGGTTCAAATCCCACCTCCACCGCCCATACGGATCGCCGGGGACTGCCGCTGCGCACCGCGGCGCTCCCGTCCGCGCACCGCCGGCTTAATCCCCTAGCCGGCGGCCCCAGTACGAGGGGATGGAGTGCTAGAGCCGCAAAGCACCGCGCTGTTCATCCTTCTGATGGTGGTGTTCTGCGCCCTGATCTGCTGGATGGCTCTGGCGCGGCAGATGGTCTTCCGCGTGTTCGCGGCCTGCCTGGCCTTCGTCCCCGCGATGCTCTTCGGCGTGGCGGCCGTCAACAAGTACTACGACTACTACCAGACCTGGGGCGCGGTCGCCGCGGACCTGGGCAGCCAGGGTGCCACCCAGGTGACCTCGGCCACCAGCGTGAACCACGCGTCGGCCAAGCAGGTCAGCGCCATCCTGGGCCGCCGGGTGAACCTCCGGGCCGCCGCCGCGCACGGGCAGGCGATCCGGCTCACCGTGCCCGGGAAATCGAGCCACCTGTCCCGGGCCGCGTTCGTCTACCTGCCGCCGCAGTACTTCCGGTCGGCGTTCAGCCGTTACCGGTTCCCGGTCATCGAGCTGCTGCCCGGGTTCCCCGGCAGCCCGGCTGACTGGATCAACGTGGTGGGTATCACCGCGGCGTACAGCACGCTGCTGGCCGACGGGGCCCCGGTGAAGCCCGCGGTGCTGGTCATGCCGGACGCCAACGGGGGCCGGCGGATCTCGCTGCAGTGCCTGAATGTGCGGCACGGGCCCCGGGACGCCACGTATCTGGCCCAGGATCTGCCCGCGTACCTGCCGCGCATCCTGCGGGTGCAGCCGCAGGGCCGGCCTGGGGCATCACCGGCTACTCCGAGGGCGGCTTCTGCTCGGCCAACCTGGCCCTGGTGTACCGGCTGCGGTACGGCGCGGCCGCCGTGATGAGCGGCTACTTCACCCCGAGCGATGACCAGCTGGGCAACCCCGTGCACACCGTCAACCCGTTCGGGCCGAGCCTGCACGCGCGCCGGACCAACACTCCCCGGCTGCGGATCACCCGGCTCCCGGTGAGCGCCTCGATCCCTAAGTTCTGGCTGGGCGTCGGGGGAAAGGACATCTCAGGGCTCCGCGCGGCACGGCAGTTCCAGCGCCTGGTCCTGGCACGGCAGCCGGGTGTGCAGCTCATCGTGGTGCCCGGCGGCGGGCATACCATGGCGACCTGGCGCGCCCTGGTGCCCTCGATGCTGGAGTGGATGACGCCGCTGCTGACCACGGCGGCGCAGCACCCCACCCCGGCCAGGCAGCTCGGCAAGTCCCACGTCTCCCGCCAGGACCGGCAGCGCCGGGCCCGGGTCAGCCAGGCGGCGCGTGGCTCAGTCCGTAATGCTGCTACCCCGCCTGCGTGAGTGCCGAGGCTGGTGGCCCCCGGCGTCGAGATCGAGGACCCGGGCGTGCAGCACGGACCGCTGGTGCAGGGCCGCGCCGAGCGCGCGGTGCAGGCCGTCTTCCAGGTAGAGCTCGCCGCGCCAGTGGATGACGTGCGGGAAGAGGTCCCCGTAGAACGTCGAATCCTTGGCCAGGAGCAGCCGGAGGTCGAGCACTGCCTTCGTGGTGATCAGCTGGTCCAGCCGGACCGGCCGGGGCGGCACGTCCGCCCACTCCCGTGTGCTCCGGGCATGGTCGGGATAGGGTCTCCCTTCCCCGACCTGCTTGAAGATCACGGCACGAGTCTAGTTGAGTGCAGCGCGCCAGGGGAGCTGGCCGCTGTCCGCGGGCCAGCCAGCGGCGTGCCGGGCCCGCGCGCGGCCGTCCCGCTCCTACTCCCGGTACTTCCGGGCGCGGTACATGGCCCGGCCGAGCCCGCCCAGCGCGAGCACTGCCCCTGTGCCCTCGGCGACCGCGGACACCAGCTTCCCGGGCGGCCCCCACGACGGCTCGTACATGTTCGGCAATCCGGCGAACGGCCCGATGTTCGCGTAGGTGTACAGGACGACGGCGGCGAAGGCGCTGGCCGCGACCAGGAAGGCCACCACCCACACCAGCCTGCGCGGGATGATCAGTACCAGGGCCGCCACCACGAGCGCGGCCACCGACTGCACCCGGAACAGCTGTCCCTGGCTGATCAGCATGCCGGTGTTCGGCTCGTACAGGTACGCGTCCTTCAGGTGGACGACCGCGTCGATGATCAGGGCGGCTGCTGTGCCCGCCCGCAGTGCGGCCCCGACGAGCACCAGCGTGAGCGGCCCGCCATGGATGCGCCTGGCCGTGCGCACGGGCGTGTCTGTGTCCATCGGTGCGCTCCCCTTCCCCCGTCTGCCTGCGTTCCCGTCACGCTGTTCCCTGTCACCCTGGGTGGCTCGTCAGCTCACGACGCGGCGTAGCTGTCCACGGCCTGCTCGAGGAGGCCGGCGTAGCGCGCCCAGTCCGCGGCCGGGGTGGCCGCCACCAGGACGCTGGAGACGTGCGCGCCCCGCACGAAGCAGGCGATCTCCCGGTAGTGGTGGGCGTGTCCCTTGGTCACGTAGTCATCGACCACGCACGACCCCGGGCCGCCGCGGAACTTCAGCCCCCTGGCCGAACCGTCCAGCCGCGCGGAGCTGGCGTCGTCGTCGGTCAGGTGACCGATCCGGAAACGGGCCCAGCCGCTGAGCGTCTCGTCGCCCTGGCGGGGCGTCACGTTGAGGTAGACCAGCACCCGGCCGGACATGGCCAGGCCCTCGGACACGGTGCCGTTGTCGCCCGTCATCCGGCTCAGCGACGGCGGGTAGGACAGCACCGCCCCGCCGCCGGGCAGCGCGACCTGGCGCCAGCCCGCCGGGGCGGGGCGGGCCCGGAACCAGGCCAGGGCCGCACGGCCGCGCTGCCGGCTCCCCGCCGGAACGGCAGCACGACCGTGCGAGTTCGAGGAGCCGGAGCCGGACGCGAACGCCACCGAGGCGGCGACCGCCGCCGCGGCGATGATCGCTGCCGCCCCGGCTATCACGGGCCGGTGCCGCTGGATGCCCATGGGTCCCGCTCCCGCCCGCTTCCGTCGTCAGACGTTTCCGTCGCCGTCGCTGGGGCCGCCGCTGTTGTCCGCGTCGTGGTCGCCGCCGCCGTTCTGCGGGATGCCACCGGCCGACTTCTGCTTCGACGTCGTGCCCGAGGGCGAAGACGAGGAAGAAGATGAGTGCGATGGGCTGCTGGCCGGATGGCTGGACGGCGACGGGGAGGAACCTCCGCAGGCGGTCACCAGCGCGATGACCGCGCCGAACATGATGGTGATTAGCCGCCGTGATGTCATCCTTGCTCCTGTTGCGTTGCCCATCAGTTCCAGGACTGTGCACGGTTCGCGCCGCGATCTGGTTCAGCGGCGACTGGCCACGACCGTCTGTGGCCAGGCGGCCGGACGCGGCGGTCTTCGTTATCTGCCCATGGGTCTTCCGGGTGCGCGGCGCGGTCCGGAACGGGCGCGGGGCAGGCGTGCAGCCGGGCCGGAGGCCGGTGTTACTGTCCAGCGCCCGCTGCACCTCACCACGGTGGACCGGCAGTGGATCGTGACCGCCTACGCGCTGGCCTTCGGCAGCCTGCTGCTGCTCGGCGGGCGGGTCTCCTCCTGCAGCAGACCCTGGGCTTCTCGCCGGTGACCACCGGGCTGGCCTTCCTGCCCATGGTCGCGATGATCATGATCGCGTCGAACCTGTCGAACATCGTGCTGATGCCGCGCTTCGGGCCCGGGCCCCTGGTCGCCGTGGGCATGATCCTCGCGGCGTGCGGCATGGCCTGGCTGACCAGGATCGGCGTGCACGCCAGCTACGCGGCCGACATCCTGCCGCCGCTGCTGGTGGATGGCTTCGGCCTGGGCATGGTGATCGCGCCGTCCATCAACACCGGGACCTACGGCGTCAACCCGGCGGATGCCGGCGTCGCCTCGGCCAGCGTCAACACCGGGCAGCAGCTCGGCGGCTCGATCGGTACCTCGCTGCTCAACACCGTGGCGGCCGGCGCTACCGCGGCCTACCTGACCGCGCACATCAGCCCGCGCACCCTGGTGGGTGGCAGGCCCAGCCCTTCCCTGGTCAGGGTCGCCCTGGTCCACGGGTACACCACGGCGTTCTGGTGGGCCGCCGGGATCTTCGGGTGCGGCGCCCTGGTGGCCGCCGTCCTGTTCCGGTGGGGCCCGCTGGCCCGCCTGGGGCAGCCGGTCCGGGCGGACACTGCCGGTGCGGCCCCCCAGGGTTCGCCCAGCCGGGCGTGATCCCAGGCCGAGTGTGCGGGGGACCACGCCCGGACGTGACCGGCCGTGGGAGCGTGCGGTGGTTGTGCTGTGCCGGGGCGGCTGGGCCGCGGCCCGGAGGCGGGCAGCCCGGGGCTAGCAGCGCCCCGCGTAGGCCCCGCTGGTGTACGTGGTCCAGGGGGACCAGTTGGCGCCGTTACCGGACATGATGACCGCCGCGCGGGCGTTGCCGTAGGGGTCATAGGTGGAGAGCGAGCCGTTGACCGGGTTGATCTGCCAGTAACCGCGCTCGCCCACGGTGCCGGTGGCGAACTGGTTGCCGCCGGACTCGGCCATCGCGATCGACGCCGCCGTCACCTCAGCCGCGGGGGATCCGCCCGCCTCGACCCACAGAGCTTCCAGGCCGCTGCAGCTCAGTGTGCCGGACAGGTTCGTGGTGGTGGCCGCGGAGGCCTGGCTGGCCGACCCCGACGCGGCGTGGCGGGGGGTGTACGCGGTCGTGTGCGTGCTGCCGTCGGAAGCCGACGGCTGGGCCGGCACGGCGGCGGGTGCGGGCAGGTGCCGCGGCAGCCGGAGCTCCTCGCCCACGTAGATCACGTTCGGGTCGC
>CAVVTM010000002.1:0-32587 GCA_963751175.1 uncultured Actinomycetes bacterium
CGCCACGGCAAGGCGTACGAGTTCCACCGTTACGACGGGGCGGGACATGCCTTCTTCTACTACCACACGCCGATGTACCGGCCTGAGGCCGCAATGGACGGCTGGGAAAAAGTCTTCAGCTTCTTCCGGCGCCACCTGGGCTGAGGCGCCACCCGGCCTTTGAGGGGTGCGCTGGCGTTGTGACGCGTGGTTGTTCAGTCCGTTCTTGAGAACCGGGCGGCGAGGGTGCGACTGGCCAGGGCTTGTCCTTTCCTCCGTCAGGACAGGCTGACTACCTCATAGATGTTCGTGGCGGCATTCTCGATGAGCCGCTGCACCCCGGCCCGGGTGTTCTTGATCACGGGGAGGTGGGCGCGGGCTTCCTCGTATGCGTCCTCGCTGGCCCAGTGCATGTGGTTGATCACCTGCGTGCCATCGAGGCTGCGCAGCAGATTGATGGAGTGCAGCCCCGGCACCTTCGCGGGGTCACCCCCGAGCGGATGGTGTCGATCAGCGCCTGCTGGTTCTCGGGTCGCACGGTGAGCACGATGAGCACGAAGAGGCGCTGGTCCTCGGTGGGAATGAGGTTCACATCACGTTCCTAATCTTCGGAGAGCGGTTTGGCATTTCCAGGCGGCGGAGTCGTGCGTCGCCCGGGGTGATGCCAGTTGTAGACGCCCTGCGACTCGTCGGATGCGCTGGAACGGGCCTGCGTGTGGTTTTCTGTCGCAAGAAGTGGGTGCTGAGGGCTGAATCCGACACGAGGAGGAGCGGTGGAGATCGACGATCTGCGACTCACCCGCGCCCTCCAACTCGCGCCGCGAGCCAGCTTTGCCAGGCTCGCGGACGCAGTCGGGATCCACGAGCGGACGGCCGCCCGGCGCTATCGCAGGCTGCGCCGGGAGTGTGCGGATCTTCGGCATGGTCAACCCGATGGCGGTCGGGCAGCAGTTCTGGCAGGTGCGAGTCCGCCTCCGGCTGGACGCGTCGGAGTCGCTGGCGGCAGCGCTCGCGGCCCGCGACGACATCGCCTGGGTGGGTGTGACGGCTGCTGGTTCGGAGGTCTCGTTCTCGGTCCGGTCGCTGTCGGTGGACCGGCGTGACCTGCTGCTCACGCGCAGTCTGCGCGGACGGCCCATGTGCTCGGCATTGACGCCAGCGTCGTACTCCACGTCTTCCTGGGGCTCAGCTCCCATGGCTGGTCCGAGCTCGACGGGCTGCTGACATCCGAGGAGGTCGCGCAGCTCGCCGACAACGATGCGCCGGGCCCGACGTGGCGCTTGTCCAGCTCGAGCCGTACGATTCCGCTCCTCGACGTCCTCGCGGCCGACGGCCGCGCCACCACCGCCCGGCTGGTGGCGGCCGCCGGGATCAGCGAGGGGCGCGCCGCCCGGCGTCTCGCCACCCTGATCCGGGCACGGACGCTCGTCATCGACGTGGACCTCGCGCACGACATCTTCGGCTTCACCGTCGGAGCCCAGATCCATTTCACTGTCAGCCCAGCACACCTGCGGGAGGTCGGTGAGGCGCTTGCCCGGCTTCCGGAGGTGGGGTTCGTCGCCGCGATGTCGGGACGCAACAACCTGATGGCGTCGGCGGCCTGCCGCGACCTCTCCCACCTCTACGAGTTCACGACCGGACGCGTCGGCGCGCTCGAGGGCATCGTCTCGATGGAGGTCGTGCCGTTCGCGCGCGTCGTCAAGCAGGCCGGGGGAATGGTCGTACCGGCCAGCTCGCCACCCGGCATAGCTGCGCCCTTGTAGGTGCTGCCTAGCGCCCGGCGCTGGCCGTCCGCCCGGGCCGGAGGCCCTTACTGATCAGGGCGGCGAGGGCGCCGGGCGGGATCAGGTCGAGGGTGGGCTCACCGAGCAGGGGGGCCATCCCGGCGGCGATGGTGAGCAGCCGGGCGGCGGCCTCGTGCTCTGGCCGGGGGTCGCCTGGATGCCGGTGGTGTGGCGAGGTAGCGGGCGACCAGCGCGGCCATCTGCTCGTGCAGTTCCAGGGCGCGCTGCCGGATCTCCGGGTGGGCGGCGAGTTCCTGGATGATGATCTTCCGGACCGGGGAGGGCTGACCGAGCACGCCGGACAGGTGCCGCCACAGCCCGGACACAGCCTGGCGCAGGTCGCCATCAGGGGGCGGCGCCGGGAGCAGCCCGTCCAGGAGCGTGGCCTGGTCGTCGCGGATCACGGCGAGCAGGAGTTCCATCTTCGTCTTGAAGTGGTAGAAGATCAGGCCCTGCGGGACGCGTGCTTCCGCCGCGATCAGGGCCGTGGACGTGCGGTCGAAGCCGCGCTCGGCGAACAGCCGCTCGGCCGCGGCCAGGATGCGCCCGCGAGCCGTGCGGTCACCCGGGGCCCGGTCACCCTGGGGCCCGGTCACCTGAGGCCCGGTCACCTGGGGTCCGGCCGCCCGCCGTGGCGCGATCCCGAATCCCGGCAGAAGCAGGCTGCTCTGTCCGCTCACCGCCCATGAGGGCTGCTCCGTTCCCGCGTTCTCCGCTCAGATCTTGCGGTCGAGCGCGAACCCGTCCGGGACGATCACGTCGTCGGGCGACAGGTCGCGAATGGAGGCCTTACCCAGGCCCAGCAGCGTCTCGCTGACCCCCTGGCGCAGGATCTCGATCACGTTGGTGACGCCGCGCTCGCCGCTGGCGGCCATGCCCCAGAGGTAGGCCCGGCCGATCATCACCGCATGCGCCCCCAGGGCGAGGGCCTTGACCACGTCGCTGCCCCGCCGGATGCCCCCGTCCAGCAGGACCTCGATCTGGTCGCCAACCACGTCCGCGACACCGGGCAGGCAGCGGATGGTGGCGGGCGTGGAGTCGAGGTTGTTGCCGCCGTGATTGGACACCGAGATCGCGGTGGCCCCGATGTCGACCGCATGCCGCGCGTCGTCCGGCCGCGTAATGCCCTTGATCATGAACGGGCCGCCCCACTGCTCCCGCAGCCAGGCGAGGTCCTTCCAGGTCGGCGGGGCTGAGCCCATCCACTGGCCGTACGCGCCGAAGAACGTGGGGATCTGCGCCTCGCGGGCGCCCAGGTTGGGCACGCCGAGGTCAGGCAGTGAGCCGCTGCGGATCCAGCGCGCCAGGTAGGTCGGCCTGATCAAGGCCTGCGGGATGTGGCGCACCATGGCCTCGAGGTTCAGGTGCTCCGGGATCCACGGGCTGCCCCAGTCGCGGCGGGAATCGAACACCCAGTCCAGCGTGACGATCAGGCCCTTGGCGCCGGCCGCGCGGGCCCGTTCGGCCCGGGCCAGGATGTCCTCGCGGGTGCCCACCCAGTAGCTCTGGAACAGCAGCTTGTCGATGGCCTTCCCGACCTCCTCGACGGGCTTCGACGCGAACGACGACAGGCCCATGGCCGTGCCCGCAGCGGCTGCGGCCCGGGCCACCGCCACCTCACCGTCCGGGTGCACGGCCTGCACGCCGGTGGGCGAGAGCAGCACTGGCAGGCTGACCTCCTGGCCCATCACGGTGGTGGCCAGCTCACGGGTGGCCGGCAGATCTGCCACGTGCGGCCGGAGCTTGAGCTCGGAGAACGCGCTGACGTTGTCGTTCATCGTCACCCCGGCCTCGGCGCCCGCGACCAGGGCCATGTACACCGACTTCGGCAGCCGCCGCTTGGCACGGCGCTGGGCCTCGGCGACGGTCTCGAACCAGGTTCTCGTGCTCGCCATCTCAGAACTCCGTGACGCCGGCGTCCGGCGCGATCTCGTGTGCGGTAATGAACTTCGATTCGTCCGAGGCGAGGAACAGCACGGTGTCCGCCACGTCCGCGGGCTCGGTAACCTCCACCGGCAGCATGTTGATGAACATCGCGCCCAGCCGGTCGTAGCCGGCGATCGCGGCCCCGATCTCGGCTTGCATGCTCCCCGTTCCCATCGGGGTGTTCACGCCCGTGGGGTGCACGCTGTTCACCCGTATATTGTGCTGGCCCAGTTCGGCCGCGAAGGCCTTGGCCATGCCCCGCGCGGCGAACTTGCTCGTCGTGTACGGCACCATGAACGGCTGCACCTTGAGCCCCGCCGCCGAGCTGATCAGGATGACCGACCCGCCGCCCGCCTTGACCAGGTGCGGTGCCCCCGCCATCACGGTGTTCCAGGTGCCGGTGACGTTCGTGCTGATCGTGTCCTCGTAGATCTTCGGCGTCACCTGATCCCACGGTTTCGGCACGCAGATCCCGGCGTTGGCCACGATCACGTCCAGCCGGCCCAGCTGCCGGACCGCGTCGTCCACGATCCCGCGCAGCCTGTCCAGGTCGCGGACGTCCGCGATGCCGGAGATCACCCGGCGGCCGGTCTTCCCGATCAGGCTCACGGTCTCATCCAGGTCCCCTGGCGTCGCGGAGTCCTAGGGGACGCTCGGCAGCGGCGCGCACACATCCACCACGATCACGTCGGCGCCTTCCTCGGCCAGGCGCAGCGCGTCTGCCCGGCCCTGTCCCCGGGCCGCCCCCGTGACCAGCGCGACCTTGCCTGCCACCCGGCCAGTCATCAGCCTCACCACTTCACTGTCCAGAGCCAGGTCTGCGGGCGGCCCTGGTGCCGCCCTGACTGAGTACTCAGTTTAATACCAGCCCCGCGGGACTAGACGACAGATGTCCGTTAGGGTTAGCTTAGAGAACGTGAACGATCAAGCTGCTGGTCAGGACGCTGCGCGCCGGCGTTCCATGATCGGCAACGCGGATCCGCGTGCCGTCCGGACCCGCGAGAAGCTGATCTGCGCCTTCAATGAGGCGGTGCTCGATTCTGGCCCGAGCACGATGTCGGTCAGCGCCCTGACCCGCGCGGCCGGCGTGAACCGCACGTCGTTCTACAGCCACTTCTCTTCCCCTGAGGACCTCGCGATCCACGCGCTGAGCGAGCTGTTCGACGTAGTCGGGAACGCGGACATCGTCATGCGCTCGCGGCACGGCGTGTCCGGTACCGAGGCCAGCCGCCGGGCGCTGCGGGACATCGTCGGCTTCGTGGACGAGCGCAGGGCCTCCTACGCCCGGCTGCTCGGCCCCGGCGCTGCGCCCCAGCTGGTGCAGGCGATCACCGAGGCCTTCAGCGAGCGGACCGTCGAGGCGCTGGAGCGGATGGACGCGCGCCCGGCCGCCGCGGACCCCGTGATCACGGCGCGGTTCCTGGCGGGCGGGGTGCTGGGCGTGATCAGCGACTGGCTGTCCGGACCTCCCGCCCAGCGCACACCTGACGAGCTGGTCGAGGCGCTGATCCAGTGCCTGCCGGGGTGGCTGATCGCTGGCTGACCCGCGCGGCCGGAACCGCCCGGCTGAGCTGCCGGATCGCACCAGTCACGTGACCGCACCAGTCATGACCGAACACGGCACCCGCGGGGGGCGCGTCCGTGATGGCGGGGCCCTAGCGCGCCGCCAGCCCCCGGCCGGTCCGGCACCTGTCCGGGCCAGCCATATAAGGCCTCCCGCGGGTTATTTTCCTATTAAATTGTTTGTAATTATAGGCAATGCGTGCCGCTTTCCTGCCCCGCCAGCAGCAGGCGGGGGCCTTCTTCCGTGCGGTCCGGAGAATGTCTATATTCGAATCTTCGTTAATAGGAATTTCGACGCCAGCCCGGGAGAAGGTTGAGCCAGCAATGACCCTCAATCCCTACATCGTCCTTGGCGCCGCGGTCGTGGGGCTCCTGGTCGGGCTGACCGGCGCGGGCGGGGGCGCCCTGATGACGCCGATGCTGATCCTGCTGTTCGGGGTGAAGCCGTCCGCCGCCATCTCCAGCGACCTGGTTGCCGCCGTGCTGATGCGGCCCGTCGGCGCCGCGGTGCACCTGCGCAAGGGCACAGTCAACCTGCGACTGGTCGGCTGGATGGTGGTCGGCTCGGTGCCCATGGCGTTCGTCGGTGCTTACCTGCTGCATCTGTTCGGCGGCAGTTCCGCGCAGCAGAAGCACGTCGAGGTCGCCCTGGGCGTGGCGCTGCTGGTCGGGGCGGCCGCCATGGTCTTCCGCTACGTCCTGGACCGCCGGTCCGGCAATCAGCGGCTCGGCACGGTGCACAAGATCACCGTGCGGCCGCTGCCAACCATCCTGATCGGCATGATCGGTGGCGTGATCGTGGGCCTGACCTCGGTCGGCTCAGGATCGCTGATGATCGTGCTGCTCCTGTTCCTCTACCCGCTCCTCAGCGCCGGGCAGCTAGTCGGCACCGACCTGACCCAGGCGGTGCCGCTCACCGCGGCGGCCGCCCTGGGCGCCCTGATCTTCGGCAGCGTCCAGTTCGGGGTCACCGCATCGCTCGTGGTCGGCAGCGTGCCAGCCGTCCTGATCGGCTCCTACCTCTCGTCGAGAGCACCCGACCGGTATATCCGGCCCATCATCACGTTCGTGATCTTCGCGTCGGGCCTGAAGTACGTGGGGGTCGGCACGACCGCGCTGGGCTGGATCCTCTGCGTCGTGGCGCTGGGCGGCGGGGGCTACTGGCTGGCCCGGGCCCGGCCGTGGGAGAACGGGCGGCCGCCGGCCAGCCCCGCGGACGGCCCGCCACCCGCGGCCGCCGCAGCCAGCGGCCCGGGCACGGCCAGCGGCGCAGGCCCGGCCAACGGCCAGAGAGCGGCCCCGCCCAACCGCCACAGACCCGGCCCCGCGGACGGCGAGCCTGCCCAACCTGGGCCAGGCGAACCTGGCCTTGACAACGATTCCGCGCCAAACGGGTAACCATCACTCCACGGAACCGGGCGGTCCCGGGACAGGTGCGTAGCGTCGGATTATGGGCCGGAGCCTGGGGACGGACGTGCACGACACCGCCACCCGGCCCGGCAGTAGCGGGGTGGCGCGCGGGTCCCGGGTGATGTTCGTGCTGCGGCGCACCCGGTCCGCGCCGCTGCTGCCGGCGAGCCTGCTGCTGGCCGTCCTGATATCGGTGACCGTGACCACCGGGCTGGCCGGCTTCGCCGGGCGGGCGCTGCCCGCGGCCACCCACGCCCGGCTGGCCCGCGCGCCGGCCACCCCGATTCAGGTCAGCGGGCAGTTCGGTGTGGCCAGGGCCCGCGCCGACCAGCGCGTCATCCGTGCCTCCCTCCGCTCGGCCCTGGGCGCCGTTCCATTCACGCTGGCCACCGGCCTCTGGTCCGATCAGCTGGCGCTGCCCAGGCCGCACGGCGCGTCCCAGCCGCCGCTGATCCAGGCGGCGTTGCTCAGCAGCGTCCGGGGGCACGTCACGCTGACCGCCGGGACCTGGCCCGGCCGGCGCCGCCCCGGAGCGCCGCTCGGCGTCGTGCTGCCGGTGACCACGGCCGCCCTGCTCCACTTGTCCGTCGGCCGGGTCCTGGTGCTGCGGGACAGCCTGACCGGCACCCCGGTGCGGCTCACGGTGACCGGACTGTTCCGGCCGCGCGACCCGGCCGGGCCGTACTGGCGGCTCAGCCTGCTCGGCGCCTCGGGGAAGCTCGTGCAGGGCACGTTCGTCACCTACGGCCCGATGCTGGCCGCCCAGTCCGCGCTCGGGCCCGGCGGCCTGCCGGTGAGCGCCGCGTCCTGGCTCATCACCGTGGACACCGCGGCCATCCCGCCCGGCGGCGTCGGTGACCTGGGGCACCGGCTGAGTACCGCGGTGGCCGGCCTGCGGGGCAGGCCGGACCTCGGCGGCCTTCAGGTGACCACCGGGCTGCCGCAGACCCTGGCCGCGCTGGCCAGCAGCCTGGTGGTGTCCCGGTCGCTACTGCTCATCGGCACGCTGCAGCTGCTCCTGCTGGCCACCGCCGCGGCCGCGCTGGCCGCCCGGCTGCTGGCCAGCCAGCGCGAGGGGGAGACCGCGCTGATGTCGGCCCGGGGCGCAGCCCGCGGGCTGCTGCTGCAGGCGTCCCTGGGCGAGGCGGCCCTGCTCGCCGTGGCCGGCGCGGTGGCCGGGATCGCGGCGGGCAGCCTTCTCGCGAGCCTCCTCATGTCGGCCAGCGGGCTCCCGGCCGGTCACGCAGGAGGACTGCCGGGCGGGGGAGCCAGCGGCCTCACCGTGGGGGCCTGGTGGCCAGCGGCGGTGATCGTGGCGGGCGTCATCGTGGTGGTGATGTGGCCGTCGCTGCGGCCGGTCACGCCGGGCACCGCCCGGGCCCACCGCGGCCGTCCGGCCCTGCTGGCCGCCACGGCCCGGGCCGGCCTCGATGCGGCGCTCATCGCGCTGGGGGTGCTGGCGTTCTGGGAACTGCGCCGGTACTCCGCGGCCCCCCGGGTGTCCGGGGACACGCTCGGCATCGACCCGGTGCTCGCCGTGGCCCCGGTGCTGGCCCTGGCCGGGATCGCGCTCCTGCCGCTGCGGATCCTGCCGGCCGCCGCCCGCCTGCTGGACCGGCTGAGCGTGCGCGGCAGGCGGCTCACCGGGGCCCTGGCCAGCTGGCAGGTGAGCCGGCGGGCCGTGCGGGAAGGCAGCCCGGTGCTGCTCGTCGTGCTCGCCGTGGCGACCGGCACCCTGGTGCTGGCCCAGCACCAGAGCTGGCGGCAGTCCCAGCTTGACCAGGCGGCCTTCGCGGCGGGGGCAGATGCCCGGGTCAGCCTGGCCGCGCCCCTGCCGCTCGGCGGCGGCGGGGCTCTCGCCCAGGACCGCGGCGTGCGCACCGCGATGCCGGTGGGCACGGAGAACAGCGGGTTCACGGTGCTGGCCCTGGACGCCAGCCAGGCGGCGGGCACGGTGCTGCTCCGGCCGGACCTGTCCAGCCTGCCGGCGGCCCAGCTCTGGCGGCGGATCACCCCCCGCACCGCCGGGCCGGGCCTGGTCCTGCCGGGCCGTCCCGCCCGGCTGGACCTCGAGGCCTCGCTGGAACCGCCGCGCCGCCATCGCGGCGCCCGCGGAAACGGGGTGGCCACCGGCCTGGGCGACGGTACCGTCAGCCTGTCCGTGGAAGATGGCTCGGGGGTTGTGTACGCGGTCCCGGCGGGGACGCTGCCCGCCGATGCGCTGGGCCACCACCTGGTCACGGACCTCGGGCCGGCCGGCCAGGCCCGTTACCCGCTGCGGCTGCTGGGCCTGTCGGTGAGCTACCAGCTGCCGGGGTTCCCGGCGCCGCCGTACGCCAGCGCGCCGGCCCGGCGGGCGGCGCGGCGGGCTGAGCAGCGCCGCGCGGCCGCCCGCGCCACGCTGGCCGTGCGCGCCCTGGCGGTCTCCCCACGGGCCTCGGGTCGCTTCCCGGCCCCGTTCGCCGGGGCAGGCACCCTGCTCCGGTGGCATGCTGCGGCGTCCTCCACAGACCTCGCCAACCCGCTGGCCCACGGGATCGCCCCCGCCGTCACCTCCTGGCTGGGCCGCGAGGGCGCTGCAGCGCTGACGTTCTCGGTCGGGGCCGGGCATCTCGTCCAGCGCCCCGGGGTGCCGCCGCTGCCGGTGAGCGGCCAGCTGGCCCTCACCGCCGGGGCGCCGCGGCTGCCGATCCCGGTGCTCGCGACCAGGGCGTTCGTCAGCGCCGCGGGTGCCCACCCCGGCCAGGTCCTCCCGCTGCCGGTGGGCAACGCCAGCGTCCCGGTCCGGCTCGTGGCCGAGGTACGGGGCTTCCCGGGTGCCGGGGGCACCGGCCCCGCCCTGATCATCGACCAGGCCTGGCTCCAGCAGGCGCTCGCCGCGCAGTCGCAGCCGCCGCTGCCGGTCACCCAGTGGTGGCTCGCCGGGACGCGCAGCGCCCCGCCGGGCCTGCCCGCCGGGGCCACGGTGGTGACCCGGGCCGGCTCGGCGGCCCGGCTGCTCGGCGACCCGCTGCCGAACGTCCCGCAGCTGTCGCTGCTGGTGATCGTGGTGGCGGCCGGGCTGCTGGCCTGCGCCGGGTTCGTGGTCAGCGTGGTCGCCGCGATCCGGGAACGCCGCCTGCAGCACGCCCTGCTCGCGGCGCTCGGCGTGGGCCGGGCCGCGCGGGCCCGGCAGCTGTGCCTGGAGCAGCTGATGCTCACTGTGCCGGGCGCGGCGGCGGGCGCGGTCATCGGGGCTGCGCTGGCCTACCTGCTGGTGCCCGCCGTCACCCTCACCTCCGGCGGGAGTGCCCCGTTCCCGCCGGTGCGCGTGGTGATCCCGCTGGGCTGGACCGCGCTGCTGGCGCTGGGCATCGCGGCGGTGCCGGTCGTGGCCGCGGCTGCGGCGGCGGCCTACCAGCCCGATCCCGCGGCCGGGCTGCGGGCTGGGGAGACCGGATGAGGCCGCGGATCGCCGCGGCCTGGGCCGCCGTGACCGGCACTGGGGCGGCCGCCAGCCTCGCGCTGGCCATGCTCGCGCTGATCTGCACGTTCGTGGCGGTCGCCGTGCCCCGGGCCAGCCTGGGCTACCGCACCGCGGTCTTGCAGCGCAGCTTCCGCGCCGCGCCCTCGTCGGCGACCACGGTCCTGGCGGACGCCGACATCAGCGGCCCGACCAGCCGGTCCCCCAGCGCGGGCCTGCTGGACGCGGGCCGCGCCCAGCTGGCGGGCGACCTGCGCCGGGACGGCCTGCCGCTGGCCCCGCCCGCCGCCGACTGGTCCGGCATGGTCACCGGCTCGAGCCCGTTCTCCGTGGCCGGGCGTCCCCGGACCAGGACCTTGGCCCCGCCGCAGCTTGAGCTGCTCTACCGCAGCGGGCTGCGCCGCAACGCCAGGCTGGCCGCGGGGTCCCTGCCCGCCGCCGTGACGCCGGGCGGCACCGCCGCGGGCGGTACGGCCGCGGTGACCGTCCAGGTCGCCGTCACCCAGGCCACCGCGGCCCGCTTCGGCCTGCATCCGGGTTCCCGGCTGCGGGCCGCCGGCCACGAGATACTGGTCACCGGGATCCTCCGGCCGCGTCGGCCGGCCTCCTCGTTCTGGGCCGTCGACCCTGTCGCGGCCTCGCCGGAGCTGACCTATCCCACCCCGGACGCCGCGCCGTACCTGAGTTCCGGCGCGTTCGTGTCCGCCGCCGAACTGCCCGCGCTGCAGGGTTACCTGAGCGGGGCACCGCTGCGGGCGCTGTGGAGCTTCCCTCTCGACCTGAGCCGGGTCACCGCCGATCAGGCGGGTGGCCTGGCCCGGGCGCTGCGGGCCATCGCTTACCTGCCGGCAGCCACGTCGGTGAGCACCAGCCTCAGCGCGTCAGAAGGCCTCGCCGCAACCATCCAGATCAGCCTGAGCAGCGGCCTGGCCACGACACTGCCGTCCTTCGTGGCGACCGACGACGCGGTGCAGCGCGTGCTGTCGCTGATGTTCGTCAGCCTGGCCGTGATCGCAGCCGTGGTCGTCCTGCTCGGCGCCCGGCTCGTGGCGGCCCGCCGCCGTGGCGAGTTCACGATGATGCGGGCCCGCGGTGCCGCACTCCGGCAGGTCGCCGCCGTGGCGCTGGCCGGCGGGGCCGTCACGGCCCTGCCGGCCGCAGCCCTCGGGGTGGGTGCCGCCGTCGCGGTCACCCCGGGACCCGTCTCGCAGCTGGCGTGGTGGCTCGCTGGCCTGATCGTCGCGGCCTCCCTGGCGGGCCTGCCCCTGCTCGCGGCGTGGCAGCAGCGCACCCCCCGCCGCGCCACAGGATCTGCCCCGGCTGCCCGCCGCCGGGCCGCCGCTGCGCGACGCTGGGTCGCCGCCACCGCGCTGGTCCTCGGGTCGGCCGGCGGCCTGATCCTGCTCCGCCGGCAGGGCCTGCCCCCGCCCGGCCAGGTGGACCTGTTCACCAGCGCGGCGCCGGTGCTGGTCGCGATCCCGGTCGCCCTGCTGGTCATGCGGGCGTACCCCGTGGTACTGCGCCAGCTGGCCCGGCTCGCCCGGGGGAGGCGCGGTGTGGTGCTGGTGATCGGGTTCGCGCGCGGCGAGGCCGCGGCGCAGGCCGGCGTGCTGCCCGCGTTCGCGCTCGTCCTGGCGTTCGCGGTGATCGCGTTCGCCGGCACGGCGCGCGGCGCGGTGGCCCGCGCTAACGTCACGGCGTCCTGGCGGGCCGTGGGGGCTGACGCGGTCGTGACGGCGCCTGAGGTGGGCCCGGGGATTACCCCCGCCGCGCAGCGCCTGATCACGCGGGTGCCGGGCGTCCGGCGGTCGGCCACGGTGACGGTGGCCCAGGGGACATCCGGGCAGGGCCTGCAGCTGCCAGTGATCATTCTCGACCCGGGACAGTACGCGCGGCTGGCTGCGACAGTCCCCGGGCCGGCCCGGGCTCGCCGGCACCGGGTTCGCCAGCCCAGGGCCCCGCGTTCCCGGCCGCGGCGCTGGCCCGGCCGGCCGCGCCAGGCCCGGTGCCGGTGCTCATCTCGCCGGCCGCCCGGGCCATCCTCGGCCCGCACAGCGGGCTGTACGTGAGCGGCCGGCAGCTGCGGATCCGGGTGGCCGGGACGGTGGCCGCAGTCGCGGGCGGGGCGGCGGGCACCCAGTTCGTGGTCCTTCCCCGGTGGGCCCTGGGGGCGCATGTCCCGGCCCCGACCGTGCTCGCGATCAACGGCCCGCGGCTGGAGCAGGCGGCCCTGGTCCGCATGGCCCGGCAGGCGGTCCCCGGCGCTCAGGTGACGCTGCGGTCCCAGCTGCTGGCCGCGATCGCGGCCGCGCCGCTGCCGCACGGCGGGGTCGTCACGTTCACGCAGGGCGCCGCCGCGGCCGGCGGGTTCAGCCTGCTCGTCGTGCTGCTCACGCTGGTGCTCGGCGCCCGGTCCCGGGAGGTGACCCTGGCCCGGCTCGCCGCGATGGGCCTGGCCACGACCCAGTCGCGGCGCATCATGGCGGTGGAGACCCTGCCCGCGATCGTGGCCGCTGCCGTGGGCGGGACGGTGTGCGCCCTCCTGCTGGTCCCGCTGGTCGGCCCGGCGGTGAACCTGGCGGCCTTCACCGGCATGCCGGTGACCGTGCCGCTGCGCGCCGACCCGGCTGCCATCCTGGCCGCCGCGGCGGCGCTGCTGATTCTCGGCGGGCTCACGCTTACCATCTCCAGCAGGCTGGCCCGGCGCAGCGGCACGGCCCAGGCCCTGCGTGCGGGCGAGACGGCGGCCTGGTGAGACGACGGCCGGTGAGACGACGGTGGGTGGGTGAATGAGCTGGAGGCGAGGCGGATGACCGGAGCGCTCCCTGGGAACGGCCGGGGCTCTGAGCCGTCTAAGGCCGGGCCGTCTAAGGCCGGGCCGTCCGGGGGCGGGCCGCCCGGAGCCGGCCAGGCCGCGGTCACCGCGGCGGCGGGACTCGGCCAGCTCGGCGCCGACGCTCAGCAGGCCCGGGTCTCCTACGGCGACGGCGCCCTGATCATGTGTGACCGGCTGGTCCGCATCTACGCCTCGGAGGGAATCGAGGTCCAGGCGCTGCAGGGTCTGGACCTGCTGGTCGCCGACGGCGAGCTGACCGCGATCGTCGGGGCGTCCGGCAGCGGGAAGTCCACGCTGATGAACATCCTGGCCGGGCTGGACACCCCGACTGCGGGCCGGGCCCGGGTGGCCGGGCACGACCTGGGCGCGATGACGGCCCGCGAGCGGCTCGGCTACCGGCGCGCCACGGTCGGTTTCCTGTGGCAGCAGACCGCCCGGAACCTGCTGCCGTACCTGACCGCGCGGCAGAACGTCATCCTGCCCATGCAGTTCGCGGGCGCGCGGCGGCGGCCGCGGGCCCGGCGGGCGGACGAGCTGCTGGACATGCTGGGCGTGGCCTACTGCGCCGGGCGCCGGCCGGCCCAGATGTCCGGCGGTGAGCAGCAGCGCACCGCGATCGCGACCGCGCTGGCCAACGGGCCGCGGGTGCTGCTCGCCGACGAGCCGACCGGCGAGCTGGACAGCGCCACCGCGCGGGAGGTGTTCGGGGCGCTGCAGACGGTCAACGCCGAGCTGGGCGTGACCGTGCTGGTGGTGACGCACGACCCGGCCGTGTCGTCCGAGGTGCGCCGCACCATCGCGATCCGGGACGGCCGCACCAGCAGCGAGACACTGCGCCACGACCGCGCCGACGAGCACGGCATCTCCACCCGGCACGCGGTCGAGTACGCGGTACTGGACCGGGCCGGCCGGGTCCAGCTGCCGCGCGAGATGACCCAGGAACTCGGCATGAAGGACCGGGTGCGGCTGCAGCAGGAGCCCGGCCACATCGGGGTCTGGCCGGACCAGGAGACCGGCTCGTGACCGGGACCGCCGGGGAGACCGGGACCGCCGGGGAGGCCGGCCGCGGCGGGGAGGCCGGGACCGGCAGGGAGGCCGGGCTCGTGACCGAGATGGTGACGGCCCGCGAGGTGTCCCGGACCTTCGGCAGCGGGCACACCGCCGTGCAGGCCCTCCGCGACGTGTCGTTCACGGTCCGCCGTGGCCACCTCGTCGCAGTCTGCGGCCGGTCCGGATCGGGCAAGACCACGCTGCTGAACATCATCGGCGGCCTGGACACGCCGACCGCCGGCCACCTGGCGGTGGCCGGCCACGAGGTGACCGCGATGCCGGAACGGGACCGGCTGGCGCTGCGCCGCAGCACGGTCGCGTTCATCTTCCAGTCCTTCGGGCTGATCCCGATGCTGTCCGCCGCGGAGAACGTGGGCATCCCGCTGCGCATCACCGGCACACCGCCCCGGGCCCGCGAGGAGCGGGTCGCGACGATGCTGGCCATCGTGGGGCTCTCGGAGCACGCCGCGCACCGGCCGGACGAGCTGTCCGGCGGCCAGCAGCAGCGCATCGCGATCGCCCGGGCGCTGGCCGGCCGGCCAGCGCTGCTGATCGCCGACGAGCCCACCAGCCAGCTCGACCTGGAGACCGGCCGGCAGATCATGCGCCTGCTGCTGACCGTGGTCCGCTCCGAGGGCATCACGGCGCTGGTCGCCACCCACGACGAGGCGCTGATCGACCTGGCCGACGAGGTCCTCAGGCTGGAAGACGGCCGCGTCCTGGCTCAGGTCCCGCGCGGGCAGGGATAGAACACCTTCCCGTCCAGGTTCACGTCGAACTTGACCGCCGCGAAGCCGAGGGGCGGGTCGTACACCGCCCGGCAGAACGCCGCGAACGCGTGCTTGCCGCCGCACTTCGACCCCGTCTGGCCGGGGTTGCAGACGTAATGATCGGCCCCGTACTCGGCGTCGCCCACCCACTTGCCGGTGGGCTGCGCCGCGGTCTTGTCCGTGGTGAAGTCGTCCCAGCCGCACGGCGTCGCGCCGGACAGCCCGGTGCAGGTGATCCCGTACTGGCTGCTGCCCCGCAGCTGCGCCGCGGAGCACATGTGGTACGTGTAGCACTCCTCCAGCACGGCCCCGTCCGCGTACTGCCGTCCCCACCAGGACAGGAGCGGCGAGTTCTTCCACAGCCCGGTCATCCCGTCGGAGTGGATCAGGTTGAACGCGTAGGCCAGGTAGTTCTGCGCGTCGCCGGGCGTGAGCCGGAACCCGGTGGTGGACGGCGGGTCGAAGCTGTCGATGTCGTCCAGTTCGACCGAGGAGAACCCCTTCCGCGCGCACATGCTGATCCGCTCGCGCAGCATGGGCTTGAGCGCGTCCAGTTGCCGGAAGTCGACCCACCGCTCTTCGGGGTAGCCGTAGTACACGTTGCCGAGCGTGGCGGCCGGGAAGTAGCCGCCCCGCCGCGATGGGCTGGCGTCCGGGCGGTAGTCCTCCCAGGCCAGGTCCAGGTAGCAGACGGTCTTCGGGTGCGCCAGCGTGCTGGCCGGCCAGCGGGTCGCGATCGCGTGGACCTCCGCGCGGGTGCTGAGGAACCCGTCGATGTCGTAGATGTCCACGGCGCGGCGGCCGGTCCGCTTCAGCGGTCTGGTCAGGCCGATCTGCCAGTCCCAGCGCATCGGCCGGTGATCTGCGTTCAGGTGCGGGGGGTACCAGCACGGTTGCCCGGCACGCGGCTGGCAGGCCAGCGGGGCCGGCAGCGGCACGACCCGCCAGCCGAACCGGATCTCGGTCGATCCTGCCCGGTTCGCGGTGCGCACGCTCACCTGATGCGGGCCGGCCGCCAGCTTCCCGGTGTAGAACACATGATTCGCCGGCATCGGCCGCCACGAGCCCCGGTCCACCCGGTACTGCTGGACGGGCTTGCCGTCCCCGGCGTTGTAGTGCGGCGCGCTGACCTGGAAATACTCCTCAGCTGAGGCGGTACGCCGCTCGGGGGTCCCGTTGCGGAAATAACTCACCGGACTCTGATGACGCCGGTACGCGCGGACGGGGACCCCAGCCAGCCGGCTCACCGAGCGCCGGATGACCCGGAACGTGAAGTTCCGCGCCTGCGTCTGCACCACCTCGGCCGCGGTCTCGGTGACCCGCAGCCGGCGGCCCGTGTCGGCGTGCCCGGCCCGGTACCGGCGGGCCGCGAACGGGGCCGCGGCCGGGTCCGCGGCGGCCCGGCATCCCCGCCCGTCCTTCGCGCAGCTCTGCCAGGTGTACGCGACCTCGAAGCTGAGCAGCCGGTCGCCGTGCGGCAGCCGGGGCGCGTGCCAGGCCAGCCCCGAGGCCGTGACCACCGCCCCGTCCCGGGACTCGCCGGTGATCCGCAGCGTGCCCCGGTGCACGGGCGCCGGGAGCGCTGGGCCCGTGGCGGCGATCGCGGCGGCCGCGGTCCGGGCGGCCGACGCCGGGGCGACGGCCGTGAGCGGCACGAGGGCCAGCCCGGCGATCAGCGCCGTGAGCCCCGCAGGCCGCCCGGGCCGGTGAATCAGTCCGAGGCGCATGGCCCCTCCTGTAAGTCCAGCCCGGGGACGGCCCCGGGGGCCGGTTAGCCCGCGAACGCCGCGGGCAGCAGGTCGCGGTGCGCCGCGAACAGGTCGTCGCACATGGCCACGGTCTGGGCCGTGGTCAGCGTGGCCGCGGTGTTCGGGTCGAGCAGCGCGGCCTGGTAGACGTGCTCCCGCGACTCCTCGAGCGCGGCCCGGACGGTCAGCTCGACCACGTTGAGGAAGGTCCGGTTCAGCGCGGCCAGCTGCGGCGGCAGCGCGCCCACCGGGACCGGCTTGGCGCCGCCCGCCCCCACCACGCAGGGCACCTCGACGCAGCACGCGTCCGGCAGGCTGGTGATCAGCCCGCCGTTGCGGATGTTGACGTGCAGCTCGCGCTCGGTGCCGGTCTCTAGCGAGTGGATGAACAGCGACGCGAGCTCGTGCGTCGGCTCCAGGTCGAGCGGCGCGTCCGAGGCCAGCGCCTGCTGCAGCGACTCCAGCTCCCGCAGGTTCTCCTCCGACCGGGCCAGGTAGTCGCCGACGAAGATGCGGAACCGCTCGATCTGGTCGTCGTGGCGCATGAACCACGGCACGTACTCGGCGGAGTGCTCGCTGGACTCGGTCGGGAAGTAGCCGAACCGGCGGTAGATCTCCACCCGGACCCGCCGCTGCAGCTCGGGTGAGCCGTCGATGACCTCGGCCAGCCGCGGGTACAGGGACTGGCCGTCCTGCTCGAACCGGAGCACGAACGCCTGGTGGTTGAAGCCCGCGGTCAGGAACCGGACCCGGTCCGGGTCGGCCCCGACCAGGTCCGTGAGGAAGGCCTGCGTGTCCCGGACCGAATGGCACAGCCCGAACACCCGGGTGAACGGCGTGCCCTCATACACGGCCCAGGGCAGCATGGCCATCGGGTTGCTGTAGCTCAGCAGGTAGGCGTCCGGGCAGACGTCGCTCATGTCGCGGGCCAGCGCGGTCGTCACCGGGATGGTGCGCAGGCCCCGGAAGATCCCGCCGATGCCCAGCGTGTCGCCGATCGTCTGGCGCACCCCGTACCGGGCCGGGATGTCGAAGTCGGCCCGGGTCGCGTCGTAACCGCCGACCTGCACCTCGTTGATCACGTAGCGGGCGCCCTCGAGCGCCTCCCGCCGGTCCCGGGTCGCGCTCACCGTGGCGTCCGCGCCGGCCTGCGCGGCGATCCGGCGGGCCAGCCGCTCGGCGTGGGCCAGCCGGCCGGCGCTGATGTCGTACAGCGAGAGATGCAGCCCGCCGCGGAACTCGGGGTAGGCGCAGAGGTCGGTCACCACGTTCCGGGTGAACTCGATACTGCCCGCGCCGACAAAAGTCACCTTGATCACAGCTCGGTAGTGTTCCATCGGCCTGGTTTGCGCGCAAGAGCGCGCAAAGATTCTCTGCAACGAAGACCCAGTCCGGGCTCATGGCCCGGCGCGCGACCCGCCAGCCGGGCCGGCTGCCCCGTTACGGCCCCGTAACGTGGCCGAAAGTTGTCCGTTACGTCGGGACTTCCCGGGCGGGACATGGCCAGGACGGGCGGCGCGAAGGGCTTGACACCGCACGGCTGAGTGCACAATATTGCTGGAAACATCACGACTTCATGCAACTTCGGTCGCCATCGACGGTGCCAGTCACCGGGCTTCGGCCGCCGCCCGGCGTGGGTCGTCACTGAATCTTGATTGTCTCCGAACTGCGGCCGCCGTCTGGCGGGCCGGGAAGTTGAGGGCAGGATGGCGAGGCACCGGCTGCGTGTCACCATGGCGGCCCCGCTGGCCGCGCTGGCCACGCTGTCCCTCGGGCTGGCGGCCTGCGGGACCGACAGCGGCAGCGGCGGAGGCGGCGGCGCCACCACCGTCCAGATCTGGGAAGGCTGGACTGGTCCCGAGGCCAAGGCGTTCGCGCACCTGGTGACCGAGTACCAGAACCAGCATCCGGGCGAGAAGGTCAGCAGCCTGTACGTCAACAACGACAACACGCTGCAGAAGGTGCTGACCGCGGTGCGCGGCGGCAGCCCGCCGGACATCGCCTACCTCTACGGGTCGTGGGCGCCGAACGTGGCGCAGATCCCGCAGGTGGTGAACCTGACCAACGTGGTCAACCGGTCCGGGGTCAACTGGAACGACTTCTGGGTCGGCGAGCGTGACGTGGCCACCGTCAAGGGCAAGGTCATCGGCGTGCCGGCCCTGGTCGAACAACCTGGCCGTGGTCTACAACAAGACGCTGTTCGCCAAGGCCCACCTCGCGCCGCCAGGCCCGGACTTCACCTGGACGCAGTTCGAGGCCGACGCCAAGAAGCTGACCGACCCGGCCGCCAAGCAGTTCGGCACCGCGTACGTGACCCCGGGCTCCGAGGACACGGTGTGGCACTGGGAGGCGCTGCTCTGGGAGGCCGGCGGCCAGCTGCTGACGGCTGACAACAAGAAGGCCGCGTTCGACTCGGCGGCCGGGCTGCAGTCGCTGAACACCCTGCGGACCATGGCCGTCATCGACAAGTCCATGTACCTGGACCCGACCGACCAGGCGTACGCGAACCTGTTCAACTCGGGCAAGATCGGGATGCTGGTCACCGGGCCATGGGACCTGGGCGTGTTCCCCAACGTGCACTACGGCGTCCAGGTCATGCCGTCCTACCCGGGGTCGAGCGGCGGCCACCAGACCATCTCCGGGCCGGACAACTGGGTGGTGTTCAACAACGGCGCCACCCGGGTGTCCGCGGCCGAGAAGTTCATCCTCTGGCTCACCGCGCCCGCCCAGGTGAAGTACTTCTCGCTGCACACCGGGGACCTGCCGACCCGGGCGTCGGTGGGCAACGCGGCGGGCTTCAGCTCGCAGATGGACTCCACGCTGCCCGGGGTGAGCGCGTTCGTCGCCAACCTGGCCAACGTCAAGCAGGCCCGGCCGCAGATCCCGCAGTACCCGAAGATCTCCCAGGTCCTCGGCACCATGATCGTGTCCGTGCTGCTCGGCAAGAGCCAGCCGCAGGCCGCGCTGAGTTCCGCGGCCCAGCAGGTCAACCAGATCCTGTCCGCGGGCTGACGTGACCGTTTCTGACGCGCTCCGCCGGAGGCGTCCGGGCGGGCTGGCCCCGGCGGCCGCGGCGGCCGGCCCGGCGGGGCCCGCGCGGCGCGCCGCCGGGTGGTGGCCTCCGAGCAGTTCGCCGGCTGGGCGTTCGTCACCCCCGGGGTCGCGATCATCGTGCTGTTCGGCGCGGTGCCGATCGTCTGGTCGGCGCTGATGTCTTTCCAGAGTTCCAACCTGCTCACGCCGAGCACGCCGTTCGTGGGGCTGAAGAACTACCGGCAGATGGTGCACGACCCGATCGTGGGGCAGGCCATCCAGCACACGCTGGTCTACACCGTGCTGTTCGTGCCCGGGACGATGATCGTCGGCCTGTTCCTGGCCGTGGCGATGAACCGGAAGCTCCGCTTCATCTCGTTCTACCGGACCGCGGCCTACGCCACGATGGCCATCTCCACGATCAGCGAGGCGATCGTCTTCATCTGGCTGTTCGACCCCTCCTACGGGATCGTCAACTACTTCCTCAGCCTGGTCGGCGTACCGCAGCAGCAGTTCCTGAACTCCCCGTCCCAGGCGCTGTACGTGATCGTGATCATGACGATCTGGGGCTGGACCGGGTTCTCGGTGGTCATCTACCTGGCCGCGCTGCAAGGGGTCCCGCAGACGCTGCTGGAGGCAGCCTCCATCGACGGGGCCGGGCCCTGGCGGAGGTTCCGCCGGGTGACGCTCCCGCTGCTCAGCCCGGCAACGCTGTTCCTCGCCGTGTGGCTCACGATCAACGCGCTGCAGTTGTTCGACGAGGTCTACCTGAGTACCCAGGGCGGCCCGCTCAACGCCACCACGGTGCTCGTCTACTACCTCTACGACCAGGCGTTCGTGAACTTCAACTTCGGCTACGCCTCGGCCATCGCCTATTTCCTGTTCCTCATCATCCTGGTGGTCACCGCGATCCAGTTCCGGGTCGGCCGGCGATTCACCCACTACCGCTCATGACGGCCACCTCGGCTCCCGCCCGCGGCGGGATCCAGTCCCCCGCCGGCGGCGGCGCCCCCCCCGCCCGCCGCCGGCGGTGGCTGCCGTTCAGCCCCTGGCACCTGGTCCTGCTCCCGGCCACGCTGGTGCTGATCTTCCCGTTCTACTGGCTGGTGGTCACCTCGCTGGAGACCTCGTCCGAGGCGCTGCACTTCCCGCCGGTGCTGATCCCGCACGTGCTGCGGTTCGCCAACTACCCGGACGCGCTGAACAGCGCGCCGTTCGGCCGGTTCTTCATGAACAGCGCCGTGGTCGCGGTGCTCACCGTGCTGTGCAACCTGGTGCTGTGCTCGCTGGCCGGGTACGCGTTCGCCCGGTTCCGCTTCCTCGGCCGCGGCGCCCTGTTCGTGGTGATCATGACCACGCTCATGGTGCCGTTCCAGGTCACGATGATCCCGCAGTTCATCATCACCAAGTGGCTGGGCGTGCACGTGCTGGCCGCGGTCGGGATCAACCACATCGGCGCGCTCATCCTGCCCAACGCCGCGACTGCCTTCGGCATCTTCTTCCTGCGCCAGTTCTTCCGGACCCTCCCGCTGGAGTACGAGGAGTCCGCCCGGGTGGACGGGGCCAGCCGGCTCACCGTGCTGATCAAGATCGTGCTGCCGCTGGCCACCCCGGCGCTGGCCACGCTGGCCGCGCTGACGTTCCTGGATTCCTGGAACAACTTCCTGTGGCCGCTGATCGCGATCACTTCCACGAACCAGATGACGCTGCCGCTCGGCCTGGCCACGTTCCAGGGCGCGCACGCGACCGAGTGGACGCTGCTGATGGCGGGCAACGTGATGAGCCTGGTCCCGATGCTGGCCATCTTCTTCCTGGCCCAGCGCTACTTCATCCGGTCGGTGGCCTCGACCGGCCTGGCCGGGACCTGAGCGAGAACGCCTGGGCGAGGACGGCGGGCCAGGACCGCGGGCGAGAGCCCTGAGCCAGAACCACGCGCGAGAGCGCCGAGAGAAAACGGGCGAGAGCCCTGAGGGAAAGAGGGAAGCAGGCATGGGCGAGGTGGCCCCAGCGATGCAGGAGGACGTGGCCGGCGGTGGCCGCACGGAGCGGGAGGTGGCCTCCCAGCCCGCCTGCTGGCGCCGGGCGGGCAGGCTGGCCGCGGACGTCGCGGGTGTCCTGCCGGCCCGCGGGGAGCGGGTCGCGGTCGCGGGCTGCGGCACCTCCTGGTTCATGGCGCAGTCCTACGCGGCGGCCCGCGAGGCGTCCGGGCACGGGGAGACCGACGCGTTCGCCGCGTCCGAGATGCCGCCGGGCCGGGCCTACGACCGGGTCCTGGTGCTGTCCCGGTCCGGGACCACCACGGAGATCGTGCAGTTGCTGGAGCGGCTGCGCGGCACCGCGCCCACGGTCGCGATCACCGCGGTGCCGGGCACCCCGGTGGCGCTGGCCGCCGATGCGGTCATCGACCTGGGGTTCGCGGACGAGGAATCGGTGGTGCAGACCCGGTTCGCCACCACCGAGCTGGTCCTGCTGCGCGCGCACCTGGGGACCGACCCCGGCCCGGCCGCCGACGCGGCGGAGCGGGTGCTGGCCGCGCCCCTGCCCGCAGAGATGCTGGCCGCCCGCCAGTTCACGTTCCTGGGCACCGGATGGACCTACGGCCTGGCCAACGAGGCCGCGCTCAAGCTGCGTGAGGCGGCGGGCATGTGGACCGAGGCGTACCCGGCCATGGAGTACCGGCACGGCCCCGTCGCGGTGACCGGCGAGGGCAGCATCGTGTGGGCGTTCGGCACCCCGCCGGACGGGCTGGGCGGCGAGATCGCCGCGGCCGGCGGGACGGCCTGGTTCAGCAACGAGGACCCGCTGGCCGAGCTGGTCCGGGTGCAGCGGGTGGCCGTGGCGCTGGCCCGGGCCCGCGGCCTGGACCCGGACCGGCCGCGGAACCTGGCCCGCTCGGTCATCCTCACGTGAGCCCGGAGCGTTATTCACAACCGGCTAGCGGGTGCAGGCCCGGAGGGCCTGCACGAGCGGTCGGTGCGGGCGAAAGGACAGGAGCGGTGAAGGCTGACGTGAATAACGCGACCTTTGGGCATAGGCGGCTCACGTGATCGGAGTCGTCTGCCTCAACCCCGCCCTGGACATCACCCATCACGTCCCGGCCGTGGACTGGTCCGGGGTGAACCGGCCGTCCGAGGTGCACGCGCGCCCCGGCGGCAAGGGGCTGAACGTGGCCCGCACCCTGCACGCGCATCGGGGCCGAGGTGCTGGTCATGGGCCTGGTCGGCGGGACCACCGGGGAGGCGGTGACAGCGGAGCTCGCCGCCCTGGCCGTGCCCGCGGCCTTCACCTGGGTGCGGGGGGAGACGCGGCGGACGTTCACGGTCGTGGACGGCCGGACCGGGGACGCGGCCCTGTTCAGCGAGCACGGCCCGCGGATCGCCGGGGACGGGTGGGCCGAGTTCCGCGACCGGTACGCCTCGGTCCTGGCCGGCTGTGCGGCCGTGGTGCTGTCCGGGAGCCTGCCGCCGGGTCTGCCGCCCGGCACCTACGCGGAGCTCACCGCGATGGCGGCCGCCGCCGGGGTGCCGGTCCTCCTCGACGCGCACGGGGAGGCGCTCCGCCTGGGCGCGGCGGCCGGGCCCGACATCGTCAAGCCGAACCTGGCCGAGCTGGAAGCCTTCGCCGGGAGGTCCCTGTCCGGGCCGGGCGGCTCAGGTTCGGGCGGCTCAGGGGTGGCCGGCGTTGACCGGCGGGCCGTGGCCGAGGCCGCGCCGGGAGCTCCGGGCGGCCGGCCCGGCGGCGGTCGTGGTCTCGCTGGGCGCGGACGGCCTGCACGCCGACACCGGTGACGGTCGCTGGCACGCCGTCCCCCCGGTGGTGGTGGCCGGGAACGCGACCGGGGCCGGTGACGCCGCCGCCGCGGGCCTGGCGCACGGGCTGGCCCTGGGGTACCCCTGGGACGAGCGGCTGCGGCACGCGGTCGCGCTGGGCACCGCGGCGGCCCTGGCCCCGGCGGCCGGGGAGTTCAGCCCGGCGGACTATGCCACGGTCCGGGCCGGGGTCACGGTGGGGCGCGCCGAGACGGGTGGGACAGATGACGGGGCGGCCGCCCTGGCGGACGGCGGCGCGGTGGCGCACGGGGAGGCCGGCTGATGCCCGCCGCCGGCGTGAGCGAGATCATCCGGTCCGCCCAGGCGGCGGGCCGGGGCGTCGGCGCGTTCAACGTGATCGGCATCGAGCACGCGGAGGCGATCGTGGCCGGGGCCGAGGCCACGGCATCGCCCGTGGTGCTGCAGATCAGCGAGAACTGCGCGGCCTATCACGGCGCGCTGGAGCCGATCGCGCGGGCCTGCCTGTCGATCGCGGGCTCGGCCGCTGTCCCGGTTGCGGTGCACCTGGACCACGCCACCCGAGAGGACCTGGTGCACGCCGCGGCCGGGCTGGGCGTGCCGTCGGTCATGTACGATGCGTCCGCCCTGCCGTACGCGCGGAACGTCGAGGCCACCGCGGCGGTGACCCGCTGGTGCCACGACCGCGGGATCTGGGTGGAGGCCGAGCTGGGTGAGATCGGCGGGAAGAACGGCGTGCATTCGCCGCTCGCCCGCACCCGGCCGGACGAGGCGGCCGCCTATGTCGCGGCGACCGGGGTGGACGCGCTGGCGGTCGCGGTCGGCAGCTCACACGCGATGCTGACCCGCGACGCGGCCCTGGACATCGGGCTCGTCGCGCGGATCCACCAGGCGGTCAGCGTGCCGCTCGTGCTGCACGGCTCGTCCGGGGTTCCCGACGCCGGCCTGGCCGCGGCCGTCCGGGCGGGAATGACGAAAATAAACGTGGCCACCCAGCTGAACAAGGCCTTTACCGCCGCCGTCCGTGACTGCCTGAATGGCGATGCCGGAATGGTCGATCCCCGGCGGTACGGTTCGGCGGGGCGTGATGCGGTCGCCGCGGAGGTTGGCCGCCTGCTTCACGTGATCGGAGGCCGCCGGTGACCCGGTATCGGCGGTGGAATGAGCTGCTGGAGCTGCTCGCGGCGGCGGGCCAGCTCCAGGTCGAGGAGGCCGCGAAGGCGCTCGGGGTGTCCGAGGCCACCGTCCGCCGGGACCTCGACGAACTCGCGCGCCAGCAGATGCTCACCCGGATCCGGGGCGGCGCGGTGGCCCAGGGCGTCACCTACGACCTGCCGCTCCGGTACAAGAGCGAACGGCATCCCTCCGAGAAGCAGCGCATCGCGGCGGTCGCGGCCGGGCTGGTACGGCCGGGCCAGGTCGCCGGGCTGAACGGCGGCACCACCACCACCGAGGTGGCCCGGGCCCTGGCCACCCGCTCCGACCTGAACGGGCAGGCGCAG
This sequence comes from uncultured Actinomycetes bacterium, assembly GCA_963751175.1. Taxonomy (GTDB): domain Bacteria; phylum Actinomycetota; class Actinomycetes; order Streptosporangiales; family Streptosporangiaceae; genus RYN-230. The sequence goes on from CAVVTM010000002.1 coordinate 24,853, forward strand.
CCGCCCACTCTCACGGTCGTGACCAACGCCCTGAACATCGCGACCGAGCTCGCCGTCCGCCAGCACATCAAGATCGTGGCCACCGGCGGGGTGGCCCGTCCGCAGTCCTACGAACTGACCGGGCCGCTGGCCACCGGCGTCCTGGAGCAGGTCACCCTGGACGTGGCCATCCTGGGCGTGGACGGGATCGACGCGGAGGCCGGCGCCACCGCGCAGCACGAGGGCGAGGCGAGCATCAACCGGCTGATGGCCCGGCAGGCGGCCCGGGTCGTGATCGCGGCGGACAGCTCCAAGGTGGGGCGCCGCGCGTTCGCCCGGATCTGCACCGCGGGGGAGATCGACGTGCTGGTCACCGACACCGGGATCGCCGCGGAGGACGCGGCCAGGCTCGAAGACGCCGGAGTCGACGTTGTCACCGCCTGAGGCTGTCACGCCTGCGCCGGTGCCGCCCGAGCCCGTGCCGCCCGGCGGCGCCGTGCCCCCCGGTGCCGCGGGCGGATCCCCGGAGCAGCCCGTCAACCTGGTCGTGATCGGCGACTGCAACCCGGACGTGCTCGTCCTCGGCGACGACGTGATCCCCGCGTTCGGCCAGCAGGAGAAGCTGGTGCCGAGCATCTCGCTGGTCGTCGGCGGGTCCGCGTCGATCACCGCGGTGGCCGCGGCGCGGCTCGGGCTGCGCGTCGCGCTGGTCGCCGCGGTCGGCGCCGACCCGGCGGGCCAGTTCATGCTGGACCAGCTGGCCCGGGAAGGGGTGAACACGGACGCCGTGGCCGTCCGCGGGGACTCCCCGACCGGGATGACCGTGGCCCTGTCGGACGGCGGTGACCGGGCCATCCTGACCGCCCTCGGGGCGGTGGGCTCGCTGACCGCCGCCGACGTCCCGGCCGCGCTCGTGGCCCGGGCCCGGCACGTGCACATCAGCTCCTACTTCCTGCTCGAGGACTCGCTCGGGCCCGGCCTGGCCGCGGTCATGGCGACCGCGCAGGCGGCCGGGGCGACCGTGTCGCTGGACACCAACTGGGATCCGTCCGGACGGTGGGGCGACGACCGGCTCGCCGCCGCGCTGGCCCGGGCCGACCTGCTGCTGCCCAACGAGGCCGAGGCGGTCCGGCTGAGCGGCGAGCCGGACCTGGCCGCCGCGGTCCCGGTACTCACCGCGGCCGGGTCCCGGCTGGTGGTCAAGCTCGGTGCCCGTGGTGCGCTGTGCGCCGACGGCACCCGGCGGCACCGGGTGAGCGTGCCGCCAGTGGTGCCCGTCGACGCGACCGGGGCCGGGGACTGCTTCAACGCTGGCCTGATCACGGGCCTGATCCGGGGCCTGGGCCTGCCCGAGGCCGCTGCGCTCGGCTGCGCCGCCGGGGCCCTGTCCACCCGCGCTGCGGGCGGCACCGGAAGCTGCCCCGACCTGCCGTCAGCCCTGGCCCTGGCCGGCACCGCGACCGTGACGGTCCCTGCCGCCAAGACGCCGGCCTGCTGATCCGCGGCCGCCCGCGGCGGTGCCCGGGAATCAGGCTGACTCTGGCCGCGCCACGGGCCGGGGAACGCGCGGGCCCAGCACCGGCTGGCCTCCGCGCACGCCGCGGTATCCGGCGTCCCACGGCCAGTGACCCCGGCCGTCGGCGTGCACCACCTGGAGCGCCGTGATCTGCGGGCCGAACAGGTCTGCCGCCCTCAGCAGGTGCGCCGCTGGCTCGGCGACTTCCACGATCTCGATGAGCGGGCCGCCGATCAGCGGGACCGCTCGCCGGCTGGGGGGATCTGCTGGATGACGTGCGCGGCGACGTCGTTGAGCAGCCCGGCAGCCCGCCGCAGCGGCATCCCCGTCACCACTAACTCGGGCCGGCCGTGGGCCGTGAGCCCGGCGGTGTAGGCCCACGGCGGGTGGATCCGGTCTCGCTCGACACCCTGGACCGCCCAGCCGTAGTCGTCGATGAGGCCCCGTAAGTGGGTCAGGTAATCCTCGTGCGTGGCCCCCGGGTGGTCGCAGATCCAGCACATGTCTCCTCCTTCGGATCGGGCACCACCACGATCCCGCCGCCATCGACGGAACCAGGGAGCCCGGGTGGTGCGCGCCGCTGCCTGAACGGGGGAGGCTGGGGCCATGAACGAGGAGCTTCGAGCGGGACTGCTGGAGCGCGCCGGCCGTGACCAGGCGGCGCGCGAGCCCTATCGCCCGGCGGTACCTGGGACGAGTGGCAGCGATCGTCGCCCCGGTCGATCAGGCCAACGCCGCCTGGCTGAGCGACGAGAACCGGGCCCGCCTGTGACCCGCTACAGCGATCCCGGCCAGAATGCGGGCCCCGCGAATCCGGGCACCCGGGCTAGTAGGGGATCTGAGACCATTGTTATCACTGAGCACGCGCGCCTCACTGGACCCATTGTCGGGCGTGCTCTTCGCTTTGCGCGGCGGCGGGCGTACGGTGAAATACATGGCAGCGGGGGGGCAGCCGTGATGAGAATGAGTTATCGGATCAAGCTGGCGGCACTGCTGGCCGTCTTTACCAGTCTCGGTCTCCTACCAATTGCCCGGGCCCAGGCGCAGGCGCCCGGCGCCAGCGCGGGCGGGTTCACCAGCTTGTGCGGTGCCCTGGATAGCACGCACCCGGCCACCGTCACTCACGTCATGTTCATCTTGTTCGAGAACAAATCGTATGGCTCCATCGTCGGCAGCAAGTCGGCGCCGTACATGAATACGACCCTGATCTCAGGCTGCGGGCTCGCCACGAATTACCACGGCTACTCGCATCCGTCCACGCCCGACTACCTGGCCCTGACCTCAGGCGCGGCCCAAGGGAAAGCGGCCAGCGCCGACTGTCTCCCTTCCGGGTGTCCGCAGTCGCAGGAGTCGATCTTTTCCCAGCTCAGCACGGCCGGGCAGGCTTGGAGTGAGTACGCCGAGGCGATGCCGGGCAATTGCTACAAGCAGAATTATGACAACACGACCTATGTGAACGCTGACGGCAGCACCGGACAGTACTACTACGTACGGCACGCGCCGCCGGCGTACTACACTTCGTCGCCCGTGCCTGGAAACTGCTCCGGCTGGGACGTGCCGCTCGGCACGATCAGCTCAGGGAACTTCCTGAACGCGCTCTCTCCCGGCAGTGACGGACTGCCCGCATTCAGTTTCGTCACGCCTGGCGGGTGCAATGACATGCACGATTGTTCCGTCACGGTAGGCGACGATTGGCTGAAGGAGTGGATTCCGGTCATTCAGCAGTCTGCCGCCTACCAGAGTGGTCAGCTCGTGGTTTTCATTACCTCAGACGAAGGTACCGGTTCCGACAAGGCAAATGGCGAGACCTGCTGGGACGCCACTCATGCGGATTCCGCCACTTATCCCTCGTGCCACGTAGCGACCATCGTGATGTCCCCGTATACCGCTCCGGGTACAGCGTCAGCGAGCTACTTCAACCACCTGAGCCTGCTCGGTACCGCCGAAGACCTGCTTGGGTTGCCCCGGCTGCCTGCCACCGAGGGGTACACGGGACTTGAGTCCGCGTTCGGGCTCTGAGGTCTCCCGGAGCTGGGCGCTGCGGGGTTGCCTGCCGGGGCTCGGTGACCGTGCACGGCGAGCCGTCAGGTCCATGACCGTATGCCGGGCCGGGCAGGCCCGTAGCGGACCATGGATGAGCAGGTCGTGCTGGCTTTCGGGCGGGGCCCGTCCCGGGACGTGGGTTACTTTGGCCTAGACGCACTCGGACTTTGGAGGGATGCGATGTCCCAGTACCCAGATGAACTGGGGTCATGGTGGACCGAGTTTCCCGGCAGCGACAGGGCCACCTGGCTCACGCCCTCCTCGTCCTCCCTGGGTGCTCTGGCCCCGGCGCAAGAGGGTGTCAGGGGCGCTGTGTCGAGGCGGGCGCTCAAGCGCCGGCTGGTGATTCCCGCGGGCAGGCGCGAGCGAGTCAAGCGCGAGGCGGTAGCCGAGTGGCGGCGCCAGACGATCTCCGCCCTCCGGAAGCCGTCGCTCAAGTCGGGCGTGATCACCCTGGGCTCGGGCTTCGGGGGAACCGGCAAGACTGACGTGGCGGTGACGCTAGCGGCGATCTACGCCGCTGCGCGGCCTGCCGACCGCGTGATACTCGCCGACAGCAACGACGATATGCCCCATGGATACATCAGGCTCGGCGGAGTACCGGTCGAGGCGCTGCCGCCGGACAAGCGGACGCTGTCCATCCGGGGCTTTTACCGGGCCTGCACGGATGCCAGCATCAAGGTGTACGCGGATCTACGCGACGCAGTCGCCTGGCTACAGGGTGTGGCGGTAATCCGTGGCGACACTGCCGATGAGTGCGTGGGGAACGATTTTGGGGAGTATGAGTACCAAACGGTTCTTGAGTTTCTCCAGTGCATGTCCAACATCGTCATCAACGATGGTGGGACGGGCTTGTTCGCCAAACTTCAGGTCGGCACGCTCCTGCACGGTGACAAGTACGTCTTCGTCACGGAGGCCTCGCAGCTGGGCTTCTGGTCGATCGATCAGGTTTTCAGCCGGTACAGGAATTATGAGGGTGAAAAAGACAGGCCGCTCACTGAGAGGGAAAAGAAGCACCTGAATGGGCTCATGGACGAGGCGACAATCGTTGTGGATAAATTCAGCGAAAGCGATCCGGAGCAGGCCCGGTGGCTCACCCGGATCCGTGAGGGCTTCGAGGGGACGCAGGTGTCGGTGGTCGCCACTCCCTGGGACCAGGCACTCGCCAACCGGGTGACCCTGGATCTTGGTGCCGTCGCCGGGGCCACGCTGGACGCCAAGCTGGCGATGGCCGAAGTGGTGCTGCGCGGAGTCGACCTGGCTAACCGCAGGCGTCTTGGTCTTCCCGGCGACGAAGCGGACGCTGCCGGCGACGGCCAGTGGGCCCCGGCCGAGCCGCCCCGCTGGTTCTCGGAGCCTGAGCGACCGGCATCCGCCACCGCATCCGAGCAGCCAGGCGATAACGGCGACCCCGTGCGGTCGCCATGGCCCACCACAGGAGCCGGCGGCTGAGCGCACCAGCCCGGCCCCGTTGGGACGGTGGCATGTACGACGAGGAGCAGGTCGCCGCGATCCGTGGCTGGCCCATCGACCCGACGGAAAAGGGCTTCGGCGGTCCGGCGCACCAGACGCCGGTGACCGCCGGGCAGCTCGCCCGCGAACGCCCCTGGGCGGGCGCCGGGCTGCTCAGCACGCCGCGGGTCCTGCTGCGCGAGCAGGCCCTGCGCCACAACATCTCAGCCATGGCGGCCTACTGCGCCGCGAATGCCGTCAGCCTTTTCCCGCACGGTAAGACCACGATGGCACCGCAGGTTCTCGCGGCCCAGCTGGATGCGGGTGCCGCTGGCATTACGGCTGCGTCGATCTCGCAGGTCCGGGTGTTCCGGCGCTTCGGCGTGCGGAACGTCCTGCTCGCCAACGAGGTCGTGGATGACGCGTCCATCAGCTGGCTGGCCAGCGAGCTGACCGCGGACGGGCAGTTCTCGTTTCTCTGCTACGTCGATAGCGTCACCGGGGCCGGGCGGCTGGACGGAATGCTCGCGGCACGCGGTTTCACGCGCCGGCTGCGCGTGCTGGTCGAACTCGGGCACGACGACGGCCGCACGGGGTGCCGCACCATCGCGGAGGCGCTCGCCGTGGCGGCCGCGGTCGGGCGCGCGCCGCGGCTCGAGCTGGCGGGCGTGGCTGGCTACGAGGGCTCCCTGATGGCCCCTACGCCGGGAGAGACCGCCCAGAAGGCCCGGGCGTACTGCGGGGAACTGGGACAGCTGGCCCAGTCGCTCGCCGCTTCGGGACAGTTCCCCGAGCCGCCGGTGGTGACCGCCGGCGGCTCCGCCTACTTCGATGCGGTCGTCAACGTGCTCGGCCGGAACCGTGACTGGAGCCTGGTCCTGCGCAGCGGGTGTTACGTCACCCACGACCACGGGTTGTACAGCCGAATCGCGCCCTCCGGACGGAAGGCACCAGCCGTGCCCATCCTGGAACCGGCGCTCGAGGCATGGGCGCCCGTACTCTCCCGGCCCGAGCGCGAAACCGCGGTGCTGGGAATCGGGCGCCGGGACATCTCCTTCGATGCCGGCGATCCCGTGGTCCTGCACGGGCGCGCGGCCGGCGGAACGACCCTCGACACCGGCGGTTCGGTGGTCAGGCGGCTCTTCGACCAGCACGCGGTGCTATCTGTCCCCGCTGGCTCCGGGCTCGCGCCCGGCGACGAGGTCTGCCTGGGCATCTCGCATCCGTGCACAACCTTCGACAAGTGGCGGTGGATCCCGGTGCTCGATGCCGAGGACCGCATTACCGACGTGGTACGCACCTTCTTCTAGGGACCTGTGACCGGCGTTCCGCCGACCTCCCCGGCCGCGACCACGTCGATCTCAACGAGGATTCCGAGCAGCCGGGAGCCCACCGTCGTGCGCACCGGGAACGGTCCCGGGAACATCCGGGCGTACGCGGCATCGAAACCGGCGAAGTCACGCTCGAGCTCGGCGAGGTGCACCGTCGCCTTGAGGACGTGCGAGAGGTCCAGGCCGACCTCGGCGAGCGCCCGCTCCACGTTGCGGAGTGCTGCCTCGGTCTGGGCCTCGATGCCCGCAGGGACCTCCCCGGTCGCGGGATCGTGCGGCCCGAAACCGGCCGTGAAGACCGCCGGCCGCCGCGGTGACATGGCTGTACGCACCGCCGGGGCCGGCAGCGCCGTACTCGTGAGTGCCCGATGGGTCATCAGTGCTCCTTGCTCGAGGTCGTGACATGGGGCCGGCATCCTCACATGACGGCGAGTTGCCCGCCGTCGATGACAATCTCCGCGCCGGTGATGAAGGAAGCGTCGTCCGAGGCCAGGAACGCGTACACCGCTGCCACCTCGGATGGCCAGGCCAGGACGGCCCAGCGGAATGCTGCCGCTGGCATACGCGTCGGCGAAGTCCTGGCCGCCGAGGTCCGCGCTGATGGCCGCGTTCAGCGGCGTATCGATGAATCCGGGACACAGGGCGTTGACGCGGATGCCGTACCGCCCGAGCTCGACAGCCATGGTCTTGGTCAGGAGCAGCGCGCCGCCCTTGGACGCGTTGTAGTGGGCGTAGTCCGCCTCGCCGCCCAGGCCATTCGTCGAGGACATGTTGACGATGACCCCGCCGCCACCCTGGTCCACCAGCACCCTGGCCACTGCCTGGGCCACCAGGAACATGCCGCGCAGGTTCACCGTGAGCATTCGGTCCCAATGGGACGGGGTAATCCTGAGAAAGGGTTCCCGCCACGCGACCCCGGCGTTGTTGATCAGGACGTCGATGCCACCCAGCGTCTCGCATGCCGAGCCGACCAGCCGCGTCACGTTTTCCTCGCGGCCGACATCCGCCGGAATCCCGGAAGCCGTCCCGATTTCCCTCAGCTCGGCGACAGCCGCCTCCACCTCGCCAGCGTCGACCCCGCAGAGGAACACCCGGGCTCCCTCCTCGAGGAAGCGCTGCGCGGTCGCCTTGCCGATCCCGCTGCTGCCCCCGCTGATGAGAACCCTCTTATCCCGGAGCCCGCGCATGGCACTCTCCTCCTCTGGCCCGCCGCGTCAGCGTGCCGCGGGGGAAGTCCGGGCGCCGCCGCCAGGTGCAGGCGGCCGGTAGCCTGGCCCGGCGGTGGTCACGATGAAGGCCAGGATCTCGGCCTCGTAGCGCAGCTGGTCGTAGCGGCCTGCCGGGCCCACGTGCGCCCCGGCGCCCAGCTCGGGCCGGAACAGCACCCGGCCGCCTGCGGCGCCCGTGCCGGTGT
>CAVVTM010000003.1:0-12883 GCA_963751175.1 uncultured Actinomycetes bacterium
CCCTTGACATCGGCGCCACCCGGCTGGACGGCGCTGGCCCGAACTGGCGCGTCTACGCCGATCCGACCGGCAAGCCCTTCTGTCTGCTGTGGACGGTCTAGGCGATCCGGGCCACGTCCGGCAGAGGCTCGCCTGGCAGCGGCTCGCCCGGGACGGGCTGGCCCGGGAGGGGCTGGCCCGGGAGGGGCCGGGCGGGTGAGGGATCCCACGCCTGGTGGGTACGGCCCATCAGCGGCGAGGAGATCATGAAGTCCGCGGTCGCCCGGTTGCACGCGACCGGGATGTTGCAGACCACCGCCACCCGGAGCAGCGCCTTGACGTCGGGGTCGTGCGGGTGCGGCTCCAGCGGGTCCCAGAAGAAGACGAGCAGGTCGATCTCGCCCTCGGCGATCCGCGCACCGATCTGCTGGTCGCCGCCGAACGGGCCGCTGCGGAAGCAGGTGACCGGCAGGCCGAGCTGGTCCTGGAGCAGCCGCCCGGTGGTGGCGGTCGCGAACAGCTGATGGTGGCCGAGCAGGGGGAGGTTGTAGTCCGCCCACTCCAGCATGTCCTGCTTCTTGTTGTCGTGCGCGATCAGGGCGATCCGGCGCCCGCTGCGGCCGGGCATGTCGGTAACCAAGGCTGGTTCCTCTCGGGGTTCTGGCGTATCCGGTCAGCTGGCTCGTGGCCGCTTCATCGCGCCCGGCCGGTGGCCCGTGGCACGGTCGGCCCCGGGCACTTCGCGGCCCGGGGCACGCAGATCCCGCGCCCCTCATCGCCGAGCGGGCCGCTCCGGCTCATGAGGGGTAACCCCGGCCGGCCCGGATGTCATTCCTGGCCCGGCTGATTCGCGGTCCTGTTACCGGGTGCCGTCCGCGGCGTCGGCCCCGACGTTCGCCCCGAGCCACCTGCTCAGCGGGCGGGTGGTGCGCAGGAAGCCGGCCACCCGGTCCCGCGCCGCCGCGGTCTCCAGCCAGGGCTCGACCGGCCACTGGTTCCAGGCCACGACGCCCTTGTACCGGAGCAGGCCGATCCGGGGGTGATCGGCCGGATAGCCGCGGGGAGCAGTCTTCAGCACGTCCCGCCCGGAGACCCCGATGCCATGGTCCTGGATCCCGCCGATGACGCGCTCGAGCTCGGGGCCGGACAGGTCGCTGGCCACCGCGCGCCGGTAACGGCCGAGCTGGGCGGGTGACATGCCGTACATCCCGTCCCCGGCGGCCAGCCCGCCCGCGGACAGCTGGACGTAGCCGGTGCCGATCACCGCGCCAATGTGCGTCTTGTACGGGGACTTGTCCGCGCTGAACCGGACATCCCGGTAGGGGCGGAAGATCTTGCCCTCACCGAACTCCGCGGCCAGCTCCTCGGCCAGCTCGGTCATCGGGCGGAGCACCGCATCCTCGTAGACTGCCTTGTGCGCGGTCCAGTAGGCCTTGGAGTTGTCGGCCGCGAGGCCCTCGTAGAACTCCAGGGCCTCCTCCGGCCACCCGTCGAACGGCATCCCCCGGGCCTCCCCTCGGCGCCCCGGCGCACCGGGCGCCGGTTCCCCCTCACGATAGGCCGGCCAGCCCCGCGGCGGCGGCCCCATGACAGTTGTCATGGGCGCGTCGTGACACGGCACTCTTGGGCGCCCGCCGGCCTGGTGCCACGATGGCCGCATGACAGTAACGAACATGGCGGACGAACGGGGGCGACGGCCGCCCGGGGGGAGCCTGCCGCCCGCAGTGGCCCTGCGCGGGGTAAGCAAGAACTTCGGCGCGGTCCAGGCGGTGAGGGACATCGACCTGGATATCTCGCCCGGGGAAATTGTCGCGTTCCTCGGCCCTAACGGCGCGGGCAAGACCTCGACCATCGACATCATCCTGGGGCTGTCCCAGCCCACCGCGGGCACGGCGGAAGTCTTCGCGATGCAGCCGCGGCAGGCCATCTCGCGCGGGCTCGTCTCCGCGGTGATGCAGACCGGCGGCCTGCTCAAGGACTTCACCGTGCGGGAGACCGCGGAGTACACCGCGAGCCTGTTCGTGCGGCCGAGGCCGGTCAACGAGGCGCTGGCGCGGGCCGGTATCAGCGGGATAGCCGATCGCCGGGTCGGCAAGTGCTCCGGCGGTGAGCAGCAGCGGCTGCGCTTCGCCATGGCCCTGGTGTCCGACCCGGAGCTGCTGATCCTGGACGAGCCGACCACCGGCATGGACGTCGAGGGACGGCGCGGCTTCTGGGGGTCGATCCGGCAGGACACGGCCCGGGGCCGGACCGTGCTCTTCGCCACGCACTACCTGGAAGAGGCCGACGCCTACGCCGACCGGATCATCCTGCTGCGGCACGGCCAGATCGTCGCGGACGGCACCTCGTCCGAGGTCAAGGCGATGGCGGCGGGCCGGACGGTCCGGGCCACGCTGGCCAACCCCGACCAGGCCCGGCTGAGCGCGATCCCCGGCGCGGACAGCGTGGAGGTACGGGGTGACACCGTGCTGATCCACTCCAGCGACAGCGACGCGGTGGCCAGGTACCTGCTGACCAATACGCAGGCCCGGGACCTGGAGATCAACACCCGCGGCCTCGAGGACGCGTTCATCGCCCTGACCAGCGACGACAGTGAGACCCCGCAGGAGGATCCCGATGACCACCCAGTCAGTTCCGGCGCCCGCCGCCCTGAGCAGGGAAGCTCCGGGCCTGGGCGGCTTCAACCTGACCGTGCTCAGGCTGGAGATCCGCCGCCTGCTGCGCAACCGGCGCACGGTCATCTTCGCGCTGATCTTCCCGGTCGTGTTCTTCCTGGCCTTCGGCCTGAACAAGGCCTACGCGAGCGATCGGATCGGGCACGGCAACGTGTCGGCGTTCGTCATGATCAGCATGGCGCTGTACGGGGCGGTCCTGGCCACGACCAGCGGCGGGGCGATGGTCTCGATCGAGCGGGCCGCGGGCTGGAGCCGCCAGCTCCGGCTGACCCCCCTCTCCCCGGTGGCGTACATCGTGATCAAGATGCTGACCGCGATGGTCCTCGGGCTCGCTTCGGTCGTCGTGGTCTTCGCCGTGGGCGGCCTGACGGGCAAGCCCTCGATGCCGATGTACCTGTGGATCGTCAGCGCGGCCAGCGTCTGGATCGGCTCGCTGGTCTTCGCCGCCTTCGGCCTGTTCATGGGCTACCTGCTGCCGACGGAGAACGTCATGCAGTTCCTGGGCCTCGGCCTGGCCCTGCTGTCCTTCGCCGGCGGCCTGTTCATCCCGCTGAGCCAGTTCCCGCACATCCTGCAGGACATCGCCGAGTACACGCCCCTGTACGGGCTCAACCAGCTGGTGCACGCGCCGCTGCTCGGCGTCGGCGTCCAGTGGGCCTGGGCAGTCAACGCCGTGGCCTGGCTGGTCATCTTCGCCGGGGGCGCCGTCTGGCGGTTCCGCAAGGACACCGCCCGGGTCTGACCCGGGTCCTGACGCGGGGGCATGGAACCGCCCGCGGGCCGCCGCAGTTCGCTCTGCACCGGCCCGCGGGCGGGCTTGGTCTGGGGGGCTCTGGACTACTGGATCCGGTTAACTGACGACGCACCCGCTGCTGGCGCCGGTCTTCGGGAAGGCCCGGGCCAGGGCCTGGGCGATCAGCCGGCCGCGGGCCGCGTACCCGGCCGAGGTGAAGTGGATGCCGTCGGAGATGTACCACTTGGTCTTGGCCAGCGCCGCCCAGTTGAAGACCCGCATGTTCGGGTACCTGGAACAGGCTTTGAGCAGCGTGTTGTCCCAGGTCACCATGTTGGCCTCGGAATAGGGACCGCCGGCCAGCAGTGACCGGAGGTTGACCCACATCACCGGCTCCCCGTGCGCCGCCGCCATCATCCGCTGGATCCGGGTCATCAGGCCCACGTTGGAGCCCACGGCCACGTCCGCGGTGTCGTTGGTGCCGAGCGCGATCACCCAGCAGCCGCGGAACCCGCTCCGGTAGATGGCCTGCGCGGCGTCATAGCCGTTGACCTGGCCCGGGCAGGACCTCGACCACGGAGCGGGCCCCGGAGATGTCCCACCGGACGCTGCCGACCCCCACGTCGTGGTACTGCGCGGCTATCCGCTTCGCCGGGTTGGGCAGGTACTCCGGGGAGACCAGGCCGTCCGAGGTGGAGTCGCCGATGTGCGTCACCGCCTGGCAGGAGGTGCGGAGCGAGGCCGCCGGGACCGGCGCGCTGCCGGGAGACGCCGCACCCGCGGCCTTGGCCCCCTTCGCCAGGCTGCCCTGGGCCGAGCCGCCCGTGCCGGCCGCCCGCGCGGAGCCAGCGGTGCTGGTCCCGCTCGTGCCCGAGCCGCCCTGGCTCGTGCCGCCGGGAGGCGGCAGGACCGAGCCCGCAGCCAGGGTTCCGGTGGCCGCGTTGCTGGCGACGGGCGCCCGCACCGCGCCGCTCAGCCCGGCGCAGGCCAGCGCGACCACCATGGCCCCGCCGGTGACCGCGGCCCAGCCACCGATCCCGGCCGGCTGAACCTGCCAGGCCGACCGGGACCGCATCCGTTTCCAGGCCCGGTCGAGGGCGCCACGGCGGATTGGCTCCTCGACGAAATGCCACGACAGCGCGGCAATCCCGATGCTCGCCGCGACCTGAAGGCCGGCCCGCGGCAGGTCCTCGGCGGAATTGGCCGGGGAAGTCAGGATGATCACCGGGTAATGCCACAGGTAGATGCCGTAGGAACGGACACCGAGCCAGCGCAGCGGCTTCCAGCCCAGCGCCACGCCGACCAGGCTGCGGGGGCAGGCGACGGCGGCCACCACCCCGGCCGTGGCCACCGAGAGCAGCACCAGGCCGCCCTGGTACGTGAACGCCGAGTACTGCCCGACCCGCCAGATCATCAGGCCGATCACGGCCAGCCCGGCGAGGCCCGCCCCGTCCAGCACGACCCGGGTCCACAGGGCGGTCCGGGCGGTGCGGCGGCTAGGCCAGACCATGGCCAGCGCGGCCCCGACCAGCAGGCCGCAGGCGCGGGTGTCGGAGCCCTCGTAGATCCTCGTCGGGTCGAAACCGGGGTGGTACAGCATCAGCATCGCCACCGCTGACGCGGCGGCCAGCGCCAGGGTGGGCAGCGCCAGCCAGCGCACCGCACCGGGCTTCCGGCCGCGCAGGAAGTACACGCCCAGCAGCACCACCCACGGCCAGACCAGGTAGAACTGCTCCTCCACGGCCAGCGACCAGAGGTGATCGAAGGGGCCGGGCGGCGCGAACCTCGCGAAGTAGGAGTTGTGCGTGTAGATGTAGTACCAGTTGCTGGAGTACGTCGCCGCGCCGGCCACGGCGCCGCGCAGGCTGGCCAGCCGGCCCGGGCTCACCACGGTGATCCACGCGGTCACCACGGCCAGCATCACGAACAGGGCCGGGAGCAGCCGCCGGGCCCGCCGGAGCCAGAAGTCGCCCAGGTTCAGGCCGCCTGACCGGGCCCACTGGCCGAGCAGCAGGTCGGTGATGAGGTAACCGCTCAGCGTGAAGAAGACGCCCACGCCCAGCAGGCCCCCGGGAGCCCAGCCGAGCTGCTCGTGATAGGCAATGACAGCGAGCACCGCCAGCGCGCGCAGCCCGTCGAGTCCGGGCATGTAGCGCTGGCCGGAGCGGACTGGTTCCGGCATGGTTTTCCCCCCGTGCCGCGAACGCCCTGTCCGGCTCCCCCCGTCCGGCAAGGTCGTACTTGTGCGCGGCAGAAAATGCACTACCCAAAGCCATGTGTTGATTACACGTAGTAGTTACAAGGGATTTGACCATCACCCTCAACGGGCGATGCGTAATGTCCGGGCATTGGCTCACATAACCCCCGGAACGGCGGCGGCAAAAGGCTCAGCGGCGGTCGGCCCCCCGGGGAGCTGGGCCGGCCGCCGGCGAGCGGCCGGGGGTCAGGGGACGACGCAGCCGCTACCGTGCCCGGAGCGCGGGAAGGCCCGCGCCAGCGCGCGGGCGATCAGGTGGGCACGGGCCGCATAGCCCGCGGGGGTGTAGTGGATCCCGTCCGAGATGAACCAGCCGTCGCGGGCCACCGAGGCCCAGTCGAAGATCCGCAGGTTCGGATACTGGCGGCAGGCCTGGAGCAGCGTGCCGTTCCAGAGCTGCATGTTGGCCTCGGCCCAGGGGCCGGACGGGTCGAGGGTCTTCACGTCCACCCACATGACCGGCGCGCCGTGGGCGACCGACATGAGCTCCCGGATGCGGCCCATCCGGCCGACGCTCGAGCCGACCGACACGTTCGCGGTGTCGTTGGTGCCGAGGGCGATCACCCAGCAGCCCCGGAACCCGTCGCCGACCATGGCGCGGGCGGTGTCGTAGCCGTTGACCTGGCCCGGTATCTCCTCCACCATCGAGCGGCCGCCGGAGGCATCGATCCAGCTGTGCCTGACCCCGACGTCCCGGTACTGGGCCGCGAGACGCTGGGCCGGGTCCGGCAGGTCCAGCGGCGAGACCATGCCCACTGAGGTCGAATCGCCGATGTGGGCCACGGCGCGGCAGGACGTGGCGGGCACGCTGGCCCCGGGCCGGGTGATGCCAGCCCGGTGGCCAGCGCTGGTGCCGGTCGCCGCCGCCTGGCTGGCGCGGTGGTGGCTGGTGGCGTGCTGGCGGCTAGCTGAGCTGCTGGCGCCGTGCTGGCCGCCGCCTGCCCTGCCGGCACCCGCCCTGGAACCGCCCGCCCTGGTACTGCCCGACCTGGAGGTGGCTGATGCGGAAGGGCCTGAGGTGGCCGCGGTCCTCGAGGCGCCGGACGCCAGGGATGCCGGCCGGGGCGGCCGGCGGACCGGGCCGGGCCAGCCGCACTGGCCGCGACCGCACGGGCACCGGTGCCGTGCGACGGGAAGACACCCGCTGCCCCGAGACCGAGGAGCACCGCCAGGACACCCGCCAGGGCCCCGGCCAGCGCGGCTTTGCCGAGCGTGCCGCTCAGCCCTGGCCGCCATCGCGAGAATCGGGCGCGAGAGTACATTCCGCCGACCCTACCCAAGAGAATCGCCTAATCAGGCACGAACAGGGCGAAACAACCACACCAGGTTCGATACAACCGTTATCTGCGAGGAACCGCCAGCGCGCGCACCCGGGCGGGCGGCGGACCGGGCCGCCGGCGGCGGGCGGAAACCAGTGATGCCCGCCGGCGGATAGTGCTGCTGACGTCCAGGCCTCAGAGAGCGCGCTCGAAACGGACGAGGTCACGGCCGGGGCCGTTGTAGTCGGCGAGGGGGCCGGTGACGGAGAAGCCCATCGCCCGGTGGAAGGCAATGGAGCCGGTGTTGACGGGGGCGGTGACCGCCGAGACCGTGGTCCGGCCATCGGCGCGGGCCGGGCGGGGACGGTACTCAGTCACCTGGCTTGCGATCGCGGTTGCGCTCGGAGCGCTTCAGGGTCACGAGCACGACCACGATGAAGACGAGCAGGGCACCCGCTATCAGGTAGTCACCCACGCCGCCTCCTTGTCCGCCTGCCCCGGATACTAGCAATCAGCGCAAATCAGCCGGCGCCGGCGACGCCCACATCCCGGTGACATCCAGCAGCGGTGTCACGCACGGCGGTCCCGCGGCGACGCGTACCCGGGGCACGCCGGCCGGGCCCACGCTGACGATCATGGCCGAGCGGGTGCCGTAACGCTCCGTGTGCACGCAGGCGGCCGACAACTCGGCCGGCCGGGCCGGGTGGCCGGGAGCGGCGGGCTGGGGCCCGGCGGCGGGCTGATGGTCCCGGAGCACCCCGGCCAGCCCGGCTTCGACCCCCGGCTGGCCGTCCAGCCCGGCCACCAGCCCGGCCACCCGCTGCTGCTTGGCGGATGGCTGCCGCAGCGGCGCGTTCTCCAGCACGTAGCTCCCTGGCGCGAGTTCCTCCACCCGGGCACGGTGACCGCCGCTGACGTCGACCGAGAACAGCGCGTGCCGGTCGCCGACCAGCATCCAGCACGGGTTGTAGGCGGCGGGATCGAGCCGGGCGCACACCTCGGTCACGGCCGTCTTCGCGTCGGGGTACGCGGTGAAGGCGAGCGGCAGTTCGCCCCGCGACCGCCTGGCCGGGTCACGCGCCGTGGCCGGCTGGTTGGTCAGGCCGGCCACCACCCCGTGCTCGTTGACCGCCAGCCAGGTCCCGCCGGCCATCTCGTCCCGGCCGCCCAGGATCCGCGGCTGCGCGGCGCGGAGCACGGTCACCGGATCGGCCGGCCGCTGATACAGCTCATCGCGGTTTGCCGCGATCAGCAGCGGCACACCGGGCACTGTCCCGGACAGCGCGATGAGCAGGCACACAGCTGTGACGTTACCTGCCGGGAAATATCCCTGCCGCCACGGGCGAGCACGCCAACCGCCGGGGGGCAAAGGGCGTCATATGAGCACACGGCTCACGGAGCCGCCTGGGCAGAAGGAACCTGACGATGACCCGATGCTCACCCACGCTCCGGCGGGTACTCGCCGGAGCGGCGCTCCCCTGCGTGGCGGCGCTCGCCGCCGGATGCGGGAGCAGCGGCAGCCCCGCCGCCGCACCCACCAAGACGATCACTGTCCGGGCCACCCCCGCCGCCTCGGCCCGCACCGTCGCGGCCAGCCCGACGCAGGCGGCGGGCGCGGCCAGCCCGACGCAGGCCGGCGCGGCGCCGGCCTGCCCGACGCGTTCCCTGGGCCTGAAGCTCGGGCTGGCCCAGGGCGCCGCGGGCAGCACGTACCAGGTCATCGACTTCACGAATATCTCTAACGCCAGCTGCACGCTGTACGGCTACCCAGGCGTGTCACTCGCGGGCGGAAAACCAGTCACGCAGATCGGCCTGGCGGCGGCCGAGAGTCACGCCACGCCGCGGAAGCTGATCACGCTCGCCCCCGGGGCGGTCGCAAACGCGGTGCTCCAGGTCGCGCACGCGGTCAACTTCGCGCCCGCCAAGTGCCATGTGGTCACCGCCGACTACCTGCAGATCTACCCGCCGAACCAGACCACGCCCGCCTATCTGCACTACTCCTCGCAGACCTGCGCCAAGCCGGTCCGGGTCCTGACGATCAGCGTGGTGCAGCCCGGATCCGGGGGCCAGTAAGGCCTGCCGACCCCGCCGCACCGGTCGCGGCCCGGAACAACCCCGTCGCGGGCTGTTCCGGGCCGCCCGCTGGTGGGCCATACTGCAGACATGGGCGACCGCAATGTGCTCGGCGGGGAACTGGAGCCGTGTGGCAGCGACCCAGTCACCGGGTTCTACCGGGACGGGTGCTGCAACACCGGCCCCGAGGACCGGGGCAGCCACACGATCTGCGCGGTGGTGACCGCCGAGTTCCTCGAGCATCAGCGGCGCATCGGCAACGACCTGAGCACCCCGGTGCCGCAGTACCGGTTTCCCGGTCTGGTCCCCGGGGACCGCTGGTGCGTGACCGCGGCGAACTGGCTGCGGGCCCATCAGGACGGGGCAGCGTCGCCGGTGGTGCTCGCGTCGACCCACGAGCGGACCCTGGAGATCGTCCCGCTTGAGGCACTCCAGCGAGTATTCGGTGGACGTCCCCGCCAACCCTGGCGCGCTCGAAGAGTGAGATCCCGCGCCCGCGGCCGCGCGCTCCCTGGCCGGGGCCGGTGAGTTCTGGCTCCTACGGTGGTCTGAAGGGGCATGGGGATACCGGGGCGTGAGGATGGGGCGCCCGGCTACGCCGGGCGGGCCGGGGCGGCGCTGTGGTGGGATGAGCACGGCGCGGGTGAGCCGCTGGTCCTGCTGCACGGCGGGCTGGCCGACTCACGGTTCTTCTCGCGGAACGTGCCCGCGCTCGCCGAGCGTTTCCGCGTGTACACGCCCGACGCCCGGGGGCATGGGCACACCGCGGACGTGCCCGGGCCGATCACCCAGGAACTGCTCCTGCAGGACACGGTGGCCTTCCTGGCCACCGTGGTGGGTGGCCCGGCGCACCTGGCCGGGCACAGCATGGGCGGCTGCACGGCGCTGCAGGTCGCCCTGCGTCATCCCGGCCTGGTCAGGCGGCTCATCCTGGTCAGCGCGACGATCAGGCCGCCCCGGCGGCGGGATCCGGATTCGCCCTGGCCCGCTCTGGGTGAGCTGATCAGGTTTCTCGGGCCGGGCTACGGGGAGGTCTCGCCCGACGGGGAAGCACACTTCCCCGTCGTGGCCAGCAAGATCGTGACGATGCTCACCGGGGCGCCCGCGCTGGCCCAGGCTGACCTCGGCCGTGTCGGCAGCCGTACGCTGCTGATGGCCGGCGACGAGGACGCTGTTTCCCTGGACGACACCGTGGCCCTGTACAACGGGATACCGGACGCCGAGCTCGCCATCGTGCCCGGAACCTCACATTTCCTGCTCCGGGAGAAGCCGGACCTGTGCAACGCGATCATGCTGGACTTCCTGACCGGCGCACCCGTGCCCGCCGTCCCCCCGGTGCGGCGCGCCGGGGCCCGCGGCAGCAGGCTACGTTGATGCCTGCGGCCCATGGCTGATCACGCCCGCTGACCCGGTGACTACTGGAGGACTGAGCCGATGCCGACCACTCCCCTGCACCAGCGCCCCGCCTGGAAGGCACTGGAACAGCACCACCTCGAGATCGGCGGCCGGACCTGCGGGAACTGTTCGCCGAGGACCCCGGGCGCGGGGAGCGGCTGGCCGCCGAGGCCGCGGGCCTCTACCTCGACTACTCCAAGAACCGGGTCACGGACGAGACGCTGGCCCTGCTCATCCAGCTGGCCCAGGAATCCCGGCTGGAGCAGCGCCGGGACGCGATGATGCGTGGCGAGCCGATCAACGTGTCCGAGCACCGGGCGGTTCTCCACGTCGCGCTGCGGATGCCGGAGGGCACCTCGCTGGTGGTTGACGGGGTGGACGTGGTGGCCCAGGTCCACGAGGTGCTGGACCGGATGGCCCAGTTCGCGAACCGGATCCGCTCCGGCGAGTGGAAGGGCTACACGGGCAAGCCGATCCGGAACATCGTCAACGTCGGCATCGGCGGTTCCGACCTCGGCCCGGTCATGGCCTTTGAGGCGCTGCGCTACTACACCCGGCGCGACCTGGCGTTCCGTTTCGTGTCCAACGTGGACTCCACCGATTTCGCCGAGGCCATCCGCGGGCCTGCCGGCCGACGAGACGCTGTTCATCATTTCCTCCAAGACGTTCAGCACCCTGGAGACGCTGGCCAACGCCCATTCCGCCGGGACTGGGTAGTGCGCGAGCTCGGCAGCGAGGAGGCGGTGGCCAGGCACTTCGTCGCGGTCTCCACCAACGAGGAGCGCGTCAGGGCGTTCGGGATCGACCCCGCGAACATGTTCGGCTTCTGGGACTGGGTCGGCGGCCGGTACTCAATGGACTCGGCCATCGGCCTGTCCACCATGGTGGCGATCGGGCCGGAGCACTTCGCGGAGATGCTGGCCGGCTTCCACGAGATGGACGAGCACTTCAAGACCGCCCCCCTTAACTCAAATCTTCCGGTGCTGATGGGACTGCTCGCGGTCTGGTACGGCGATTTCTTCGACGCGCAGACCTACGGCGTGATGCCCTACGAGCAGTACCTGAAGCGGTTCCCCGCCTACCTGCAGCAGCTGACGATGGAGTCCAACGGCAAGAGCGTCACGCTGGAGGGCACCCCGGTGGACTACCAGACCGGCGCCGTCTTCTGGGGCGAGCCCGGCACCAACGGGCAGCACAGCTTCTACCAGCTGATCCACCAGGGCACCAAGCTGATCCCGGTCGACCTGATCGGCTTCGGGAAGACCCTCAACCCGCTGCGCGACCACCACGACATCCTGACCTCGAACGTGTTCGCGCAGGCCCAGGCGCTGGCCTTCGGCAAGACCGAGGAAGAGGTCCTGGCCGAGGGCACCCCACCGGACGTGGCGCCGCACCGGGTCATGCCCGGGAACCGGCCGACCAACGTGCTGCTGGCCGAGAAGCTCACCCCCCGGCTGCTCGGCACGCTCGTCGCGCTGTACGAGCACAGCGTGTTCACCCAGGGCACCATCTGGGACATCGACTCCTTCGACCAGTGGGGCGTGGAGCTGGGCAAGGTGCTCGCTCTCCAGATCCTGCCCGAGCTGGAGAGCGAGGATGAGCCGGAGCTCCTCCATGATTCATCGACCAACGCCCTGATCCGGCGGTACCGCAGCCTGAAGAAGTAGCAGCCCGGCCCACGGCTGGACAGCGTGACTCACGGCAGGAAAGCAGAGCGGAGAACAGACATGACGACCGACAAGCCGATGCAGCTGGGCATGATCGGGCTGGGCCGGATGGGCGCGAACCTGACCCGCCGGCTGATGCAGGACGGCCACCACTGCGTGGTCTACGACCACACCCCCGCCCACGTCAGGCAGCTCGAGGGCGAGGGCGCGGCCGGGGCGACGACGCTGCAGGAGTTCGTGGCCAGGCTGGAGAAGCCCCGGGCGGCCTGGCTGATGCTGCCCGCCGCGGTCACCGGGCCGGTCCTCGACCAGCTGGCCGGGCTGCTCGAGCCGGGTGACATCGTGATCGACGGGGGCAACACCTACTACCGGGACGACATCGACCGGGCGAAGCAGCTCCAGCCGAAGCAGCTGCACTACGTGGACGTGGGCACGTCCGGCGGGATCTTCGGCCTGGAGCGAGGTTTCTGCCTGATGATCGGCGGCGAGGACGGGCCGGTGGAACACCTGGACCCGATCTTCGCGAGCATCGCCCCGGGCGCCGGGACCGCTGATCCCACGCCGAGCCGGACCCGGACCGGGACCGCCCAGGACGGGTACCTGCACTGCGGGCCCAGCGGCTCGGGGCACTTCGTCAAGATGGTCCACAACGGGATCGAGTACGGGATGATGGCCGCGATCGCCGAGGGCCTGTCCATCATCAAGCACGCCAACGTGGGCCAGGCCGAGATGCAGTCCGCGGACGCGGAGACCACGCCGCTGCGCGACCCGGAGTACTACCAGTACGACATCGACGTGGCCGAGGTGGCCGAGGTGTGGCGGCGCGGGTCGGTGGTCAGTTCCTG
>CAVVTM010000004.1:0-41566 GCA_963751175.1 uncultured Actinomycetes bacterium
CAGCTGCTGCCGTAGCGCACGCTCGACCACGCTCGAGATCGTGGTGTGCTCGACTGGCAGATCTCGCGCACCTGCTCGGCCAGCAACTCGTCAACGGTCACGTTCAGCACCGCCTTCTTCTCTGTCATGACTATAACATGGACTCCTGGGCGCTCCGGTCCCGGCGCGACTGGTGTAGAACGGCAACGCGGTCCCCGGACGCATTGCCCCTTCAGGCGGGGGCGGACGGCATCCGGCCGCAGCGTACTTTGCCGCGGTGGCATGCGGCCGCCCCCGCCGATCAGCACAGAAGACAGGAGCCCTCGCCATGTCCCTGCTCACTGACCTGACCACCGCGATCAGGGACGGCGGCATCGAGGTCATCGACCTGACCGCGCCGCTCAACGACGCCACGCCCGTCATCCGGCTGCCGGAGCCCTTCGGCAACACGGCCACGTTCTCCCTTCAGGAGATCAGCCGCTACGACGACCGCGGTCCGGCCTGGTACTGGAACAACATCAGCACCGGCGAGCGCGCCAAGCACTTCGACGCACCCGTGCACTGGGTCACCGGTAAGGACGGCGCGGACGTGGCCCAGGTCCCGGTGGCCCGGCTGATCGCCCCGGCCGTGGTCCTCGACTTCACCGCCCAGGCCGCCGCCGACGATAACTGCTGATCGAGCACGTCAAGCACTGGGAGGCCGAGCACGGCCCGCTGCCCGAGGGCGGCTGGCTGCTGTACCGGACCGGCTGGGACGCGAGATCATCCAGCCAGGAGGACTTCCTGAACGCGAACGAGACCGGGCCGCACACGCCCGGGATCTCGGTCGCCTGTGCGCAATGGCTGGCCGCCAGCGAGTCGGTCATCGGGCTGGGGGTGGAGACCGTCGGCACCGACGCCGGAGCGGCGCACTCGTTCGACCTGCCGTTCCCGTGCCACGCGTCCCTGCTGGGGGCGGGCAAGTACGGGCTCACCCAGCTGCAGAACCTGGCCCTGCTGCCGTCCGCGGCGCCGTGGTGATCGCCGGCCCGCTGCCGATCACCGGCGGCTGGGCAGCCCCTGCCGGGCCATCGCCCTCTCGTATCGAGCGCGCCTGATCTGGTGCGGGTCACCGAGGCCGTCGCCGCGACCCTGGCCGGGCTGGGCGCGGACGCCGTCCTCGGCGTCGTCGGCCGCGGCAACTTTCATGTCACCAACGCCCTGATCAGCCAGGGGGCGCGGTATGTGGCCGCCCGGCACGAGGGCGGCGCGGCCTGCATGGCCGACGGGCTGGGCCCGGACCGCGGGCCGGACCGGCCTGCTCAGCGTGCACCAGGGCCCCGGTCTGACCAACGCGGTCACCGGCGTCGCGGCGGCCAAGAGCCGCACGCCGCTGCTGGTGCTCACGGCTGACGTGGCGGCCGCGAGCGGTCGGTACGGCTGGCGCCATCGACGTGGCCGCCCTGGCGGCGGCGGTGGGCGCGGTGCCGGAGCGGCTGCGCTCCACCTGGCCGCCGCCGACACCGCCCGGGCCTCCACGCGGGACTCACAGCGCCGCACGGTGATCCTGGCGCTGCCCCTCGACGTGCAGGGCGGGCAGTGCGACCGGCAGCCGCCGCCACAGGCCGGGCCGGTGCTGGGCCCCGTCGCGCCCTCTGCGGAGGCGGCGGACGCGCTGGCCGGTCAGCTGGCCCTGGCTAAGCGGCCGGTGTTCGTGGCCGGGCGGGGGGCCCGGGTCGCGCGGGCCGGGCCGGACCTGGAACGGCTCGGCGACGCCTGCGGCGCGCTGCTGGCCACGTGGGCCTGGCGCGGGGCCTGTTCCGCGGCAGCCCGTGGGACCTGGACGTCAGCGGCGGCTTCGCCTCCCCGCTCACCGCCGAGCTGATCGGCGCGGCCAACCTCATCGTGGTGCGGCTTACGCTCAACATGTGGACCATGCGGCATGGCACCCTGATCGGGCCGGAGACCACCGTGGTCCAGGTGGACGACGACCCGGCCGCGATCGGCGCGCACCGGCCGGTGCACCTGGGTGTGCTCGGCGACGCGGCGGAGACGGCCCGCGCCGCGCTGGCCGCGCTGGGAGACCGGTTTGGCAGCGGGCTGGGTTACCGCACTGGTGAAGTCCGCCGGCGGATCGCCCTGGGGCCCGGTGGCGGGACGTGCCGTATTCCGACGAGACCGGGGACGGCCTGATCGACCCGCGCACGCTGAGCATCGCCCTGGACGACATGCTCCCGGTACAGCGCACGGTCAGCGTGGACTGGGGAACTTCATGGGCTACCCGAGCATGTACCTCGCCGTGCCCGACGCGGACGCATTCTGCTTCACCCCGGCCTGGCCCGGTCCGTCGGGCTGCGCCCTTCCGTGGGCCGTGGGGCGGCGATCGCCCGCCCGACCGGCTGACCGTGGCCGCGCTCGGCGACGGCGGGGCGCTGATGGCCGTCAGCGAACTGGAAACCATCGTCCCGGCTCGGGCTGCCGATGCTGATCGTGGTCTACGACGACGAGGCCTACGGGGCCGAGATGCCCACCACTGGGGCCGGACGGGCACCAGCTCGACACCGTCCGGTTCCCCCCGGCCGACCTGGCCGAGATCGGCCGCGGGTTCGGCTGCGACGGGGTGACCGTGCGCAGCCTGGCCGACCTCGACCGGGTCCGGGAGTGGCTGGGCGACCACCGGGAACGTGCCGTGCTGATCGACACCAAGGTCACCTCGGGCCGCCAGCACGCTGGTGGCTGGAAGAAGCCTTCCGCGGCCACTGACTCCCCTGATCACCGCACTGCCCGTGCTCCGCGAGTCACACTGGCCACTCTCGTCCGCATTTCACGCCAAGCGTGCGCCCAAACGGGCAAGACACCGCCTCCGCGGTCTCGCGCAGCGCCCCCCCGCGGTCTCGCGCAGCGCGCCCGATCTCGCGCAGCGCATCGCCCGGCCACGCTTAACCGTGCCGCCGGTGGGCGACCCGTGCAGTGGCGCTGCCCATGGGGCACTGGCGGGGAAGCGAATTTCGTTGCGGGCTTTGAGAGGTTCTGGCGGGCGCGGCGGCCCTCCGCGGGCACTGGGCTCGCGGGAGGGCCGCCGGTGAACATGCGCGAGGTGCGCGGTCGGTCCCGGAAGGCGGTGACGCCTCCTCCTTCACGGACACCTTGCTCTGTGCGGACAGCTCGGCGGCCCGGGCGGCCCCCACCCCTGACGGGCAAGGCCCTCCGACGGGTACGCCTCCTCGCCGTGGATCGCGACGTCGCCGATCTCCAGCTGCTCGTCGGACATCCGCAGCTTCATGAACAGCCCGATGACCTTGAGCAGGATGAACGTGACCAGGCCGTCCCAGATGATGATCGTGACTGCGGCGCCCAGCTGGACCAGCAACTGGTGCGCGTGCCCGTAGAACAGGCCGCTGCCGATGACCGGGTTCTTGCCGAGGCCGAGGTACACGATCATCTTCGGGTCGGCCAGCAAGCCGACCAGGAGCCCACCGCGAGACCCCGATGCCGTAGTATCGACCCCCAGGGCGTCATCGACCTTGCTGAACGGCGGGACCTTGCTGAGGTAGCCCCACGCGAACCACACGATGGCCGAGCAGGCCGAGGCCGATGATGATCGCGCCGAAGCCGTTCGCGTAACCCGCGGCGGGCGTGATGCCACCAGGCCGCAGATCATGCCGTTGAGGCCGCCGAGGAAGGTCGGCTTCTTCTCCGGGCCGCCCACCATGTCCATGATGATCCACGTCATCATGGCGATCGCCGTGGCCAGGTTGGTGTTGACGATAGTCACGGCGTCCGCGCGGGCGAAGTACAGGTAACCGCCGTTGAAGCCGTTCCAGCCGAGCCGCAGGATGCCGGCGCCAACCGCGACGAACATCAGGTTGTTCGGGACCGCGTGCTCGCGGTCGCGCCGCAGGCGCGGCCCGATGACCCACGCCGCCACGAAGCCGGAGACGCCTGCGGCGAGGTGGATGACGTAACCACCCGAGAAGTCCAGGGCGCCTTCCCAGGCCCAGAAGCCGCCGCCCCAGAGCAGAAGGCGTTGACGGCGTAGGCGAAGGTGATCCACAGCGGGACGAAGATCAGCCAGACCCTGAAGTTGATCCGGCCCAGCACGCTGCCGATGAACAGGATCGGGGTGATCGCCGCAAACACGAACTGGAAGTAGAACACCGACGACTGCGGGATCCTGATCAGTCATGCCTGCGCTGAGCAGGGGGATGTGCCTGGCTTTCCAAGGCGCCGGTGCCAAGAGACGCCCCCGGCTTGCCCAGCAGACTGGAGGCTGCCACCGAGCCAGGGCAAGCCAAGACCCATCTTGTAGGCCCACAGGGCCCAGGTGATCAGCACCAGGCAGAACGTGCAGAACACCATCATCATGGTGTTCACGGCCCATTTCTTCTGCACCAGGCCGCCGTACAAGACGGCCAGTGCAGGGATGCTCATGAGGCCGACCAGTGTTGCGGCTGTCATCTGCCACGCGTTATCTCCAGATGACAGCCAGCTTGCGTAGGGAACCACTACTCTCCGCCTCCATGGGGCTACCCTGGAAGTGCTTGCC
This sequence comes from uncultured Actinomycetes bacterium, assembly GCA_963751175.1. Taxonomy (GTDB): domain Bacteria; phylum Actinomycetota; class Actinomycetes; order Streptosporangiales; family Streptosporangiaceae; genus RYN-230. The sequence goes on from CAVVTM010000004.1 coordinate 4,505, forward strand.
GGGGGGTTACGGTTGTGGTCCCAGGCGGGCCATGGCGGACTGCTGGAAACCCCTCCCGCGCTATCGCAGCGTGATCCGGGGGCGTGCCCCCCGGGCTAGCTAGATCCCGCAGGCCACTTCGGTGTCCGTATAGAACGCTTCATGTTTCCCATGAGCGGGTTTCGTTGACGTTTCCCAACTGTTACGCCGTGGACAACGGACCTGGATCTCCCGGACATCGTGTTTCGTGCCTGTTTCACAAACGCCGTCAGGAAAGGCAGGCCGGGCGGCGCGGGGGTAGCCGGGCAGCCCGGCCGGGGTCGGCTGGATGAGGCGGCCGAAGCACGGCTGCCACGCGGCACTGGTGGGGGCCGGAACCGCGCAGCTTGGCGGCGCGGACCGCGTCCGTGCAGGTCACAGGATCACCCGGGCTGGCGGGGACTGTGGCTTTGGCCGGGTTTACGCGGTTGCGGGGGTGTGCGCGGGACATGGACAGGCGCCGGGGGCGGCGAGGCCGTGCCACCATGCGGGACCTTCCCTGCTGCCTGCGTGCCGTGACCCGGCGGGAACCGACGGGGTGCGCAGCCTCTGCATGCGGGTCGCATCGTCCCTACTGGCAACGTGCGTGGCGGCCTCACCCCGCCTGCTCACGGCCGCTAGCTGCCGTGAGACGAGTTCTCATCATTATTATGAACCCGACGAGGCAACGCCTGGGACGAGTCGCCACTTACCCGCGCACGGCCGCTACGACGAGGTATTTGTCCGGTCCGCGCAACCGTGCGCGGGAGGTGCGGGCAGCGAGGCTGGCGGGTGCACCACGAGCGGTTATGGAAGTCACGGGCCACGAGGTTCCAGACCTCGGGCGGCCATCACGTCCACGGGTCCACGGGTCCACGGGTCCACCAGTCGGGTGTAGGCGACGGAGCGTGAGTTGTCTGTTCGTCACGTTCCCCGGACAGTGGAGCAGGGGGGTTGAGTCGGGCACGGGGGCAACTACTCTCAGGGTGTCTCGTTTGGTAAGCGCTTACCCGGCCAGGCCAAGTCACCGGCTCTTGACTCGCCGCTCTAAGCGGCGTGCGGGTCAGCGCTTACCCAGAGTTCGTCGTCCTTGTCGCAGGGGCCGGTCACGGGCCCGGGCGGGGACCCAGGCCGCGAGGGACGCTCGCCGGACAGTCGCGATGGGCCAGCGCCGCGCTCGACGCGGCTAGCCCGGCGGGTGATGCCCTCCGCGACGGTCGCTGCCGCCTACCGGCACCGGCACCACCAGAACGACACCGGCAGCAACGGCAGCAACGGCATCGACGGCATCGACCACGACCAGCCGGCGGCCAGCTGGCGGGCAGCGCGCGGCGGCCCAGGACCGCTCCCCGCCGACTATCTACGACGTGGCCAGCGCCGCCGGGGTGTCGATCGCCTTGGTCTCCCGGTGCTCGACGGGCGCGGCAACCCGATGCCGACCAGGGAGCGCGTCCTGGTTGCCGTCGCCGAGCTGGGCTTCATCCCGGACGGGGCGGCCCGCGCGCTCAGCGCCCGGCTCAAGGAGATCATCGGGGTGGTGATCCGGCGGCCGCCGCGTGCCAGGCCGCTGGCGACGCATCTTCCAGGACGAGGAGGAGAGCCTCCAGTTCCGGACCTGATCAACGGGGTATCGAGCTGGCGGCCGAGAACCGCGACTACAGACCTGCTGGTCACGGGTGGACGTGGACGACCACGACCACATCCGCCGGGTGTCCGCACTGGCCCGCAAGATGACGGCCTGATCCTGCACGACCAGGTGCTGAGGATGCCGACCAGCTCGAACGGCTGTCCGGCAGGTCCGGTCGTGACCGTGGCGGCGTGGCCACGCCCACCACCTCGAACGTGGGCGGCGACAACCAGGGCAGCATGCGGGAGCTGGCCCGGCACCTGGTCCGGGAGCACGGGTACCGCACGCTGGCGTACCTCGGCGGCCACCTGACAGCCCGGACAACCTGGCCCGGCAGGCTGCGTTCAGCTCCGAGGTCGAGGCGGCCGGCAGCACGTTCGCCGACGGCCGCCAGTGGCAGGGGAACTACTGCGCGGCCGGCGGCGCCGCGGTCATCGACGCCGCTGGCCAGCGGTGGCGCGGAAAAGCTCCCGCGGGCCATCGCGTGCGCCAACGACCAGACCGCGCTCGGGGTCGTGTACGCGCTCATGCAGCACGGCTGGACGTGCCGCGGGATGTCGCGGTGACCGGCTTCACGACATTCCGGTCGCCGTCACTCCGGCCCCAGCTGACCACGGTGCGCCAGCCCATCCAGGAACTCGGCGCGACTGCCTTCGAGGTGCTCGATTCCATGATCGATGACGCCGGGCACGCCCGCGCACATCGTCCTGCCCAACGGCTGGTCCCCGTGAGCCTGCGGATGCCGCCCCGACCCGGCCACTCCCCGGTGGCTCGTCGGTGACGGCATGCGCGTCATCGTCGCAGGCTGCTGTCTATATCGTCATCGCGATCCTCGCGGTCACCGTGACTTTCTTCGATCCGCGGCTCATGCCCGGAAACCCGGTGGAGGCGGTGCTGTCCGTCCTCAGGCAACGTCACCCCGGCCGCCGTCCGCTCCCTCGAGCTGCAGTACGGCCTGAACAGCAGCAGGGCCTGTGGGGCCAGTACATGACGTTCTGGGTGCACCTGGTGCACGGCAACCTGGGCGTGTCCACGAGCTACTACCCGTCCACGGTGACCAGCGTGATCCGCGGCGCGATCCCGTGGACGATCGGACTGGTCGGCGTGGCCACGGTGATCAGCTTCGTGCTGGGCACGGTGCTCGGCGTCCTGGTCGCCTGGCGGCGCGGCACCTGGATGGACAACCTGCTGCTGGCCACCACGTATCTTCCAGGCTGCGCCGTACTTCTTCGTGGCCTTCATCGCCCTGGACATCTTCGCCACCCGGCTGGGCTGGTTCCACCGGCCGGGCCTACAACCAGCTGGACTTCCCCGGGCTGAACGCGGCCTACGTGGGCGACGTGCGTCGAGCACGCGATCCTGCCCGCGGCCACGATCGTGCTCTGCTCCGCGGCCGGGTGGATCGTCGGGATGCGGAACGTGATGGTGACCACCATGGACGAGGACTACGTCCTGGTGGCGCAGGCCAAGGGCCTGGCCAAGCGCCGGGTGGTCTGGTACGCGGCCCGCAACGCGATCCTGCCGAGCGTGTCCGGGTTCTCGCTGGCGATCGGGTTCGTGGTCTCCGGGGCGCTGCTCACGGAGATCGTTTTCAGCTACCCGGGGCTGGGCTGGATCATGCTCCAGGCGGTCGCCGGCCGCGACTACCCGCTGCTCCAGGGCATCTTCCTGATCATCACGTTCGCCGTGCTGCTCGCGAACCTGGCCGCGGATTCCGTGTACGTGCTCCTCGACCCGCGCACCCGGCAGGAGGCCTGAGCGATGTCCATCGGCACTGGCACGGACCTGGGCGGAACCGGCCTCGGCGGCGTCGGCGTGGGCGGATCCGGTCCGGGTGACCAGCCTGGCGCCGGGCCGCTGCCGCCCCCGGTCAGCGCCCCGATCCGGGCCGGCGGGTACAGCTGCCCCGCTCCCCCAAGATGATCGCCGGGCTGGCCATGCTGGCCGCGTTCCTGATCGTGGCGATCGTCGGCCCCCTCGTGGCCCCGTACAGCCCGTCGGTCAGCCTGTCCACCACCAACGGGGTGCCGCAGCCGCCGTCCTCCGCGCACTGGCTCGGCACGACCCAGCTGCAGCAGGACGTGTTCTCCCAGCTGCTGGCGGGCGGCCGCAGCACGATCCTGGTCGCGTTCCTGGCCGGGATAGCCGCCACCATCCTGTCGGTGGTGATCGGGGTCAGCGCCGGGTACCTGCACGGCCGCTCGGCCGACGACCTCCTGTCCATGCTGGCCAACTTCTTCCTGGTCATGCCGGCCCTGCCGCTGCTAATCGTGATCTTCGGTTTCCTGTCGCCCTCCGGAGCCACCAACGACGTCCTGATCGGCCTGATCATCGCGATCACCGGCTGGGCGTGGGGAGCCCGGGTGCTGCGGGCCCAGACGCTGTCCCTGCGATCCCGCGACTACGTGGAGTCGGCCCGCATCGTCGGCGAGCGCGGCTGGCGGGTGATCGGGTTCGAGATCCTGCCCAACCTGGCCCCGATCGTCGCGTCCTCGTTCCTGTTCACCGTGCTGTACGGGGTGGGCACCTACACGGCGCTGGCCTTCCTCGGCCTGGTCAACCCGGAGCACTGGAGCTGGGGCTCGATGCTGTTCGAGGCGCAGAACGCCGACGCCGAGCTGAGCGGCTACTGGTGGTGGTACATCCCGCCCGGGCTGGCGGTGGCCTTCCTCGGCACCTCGCTGGCGCTGATCAACTTCGGCATCGACGAGTTCATCAACCCGCGGCTGCGCGCGGCCGGGGTGACCCGCCGCCAGGCGAAGAAGTCGGGCGGGAAAGGCCTGCCCCGGCGCTTCGAGCTGGGCCTCACCCCGGTGGTCCGCACCCAGCCAGCAGCCGGGGCCGCAGCCAGCACCGCCTCCGCCAGCACCGCCTCCGCCAGCACGGGCGCAGTCAACCGGACCCGGGAGCAGACGTCATGACACTCCCTGTGTCAACCTCAGGCCGCGATTTGCCCGGTCGTCTGTTTGGTGAGCGCTGCGGCGGCTCCGTGCAAAGCGGGGTCGTAGGGGATGCCGTCGAGCCAGCAGCGGTAGATGACGCGGATCCAGGCGCGGGCCAGGATGCGCACGGCGTGCGGGTGGTCCTTGCCGCTGGCGCGGGCGTCGTTGTAGATCTTCGCGGCCCAGGGGCTGGCGTGCGCCGTTGTCGGCGAAGGTGGTGATCGCGACGCGGAACCGCTTGTTGCAGGCCCAGCGGAAGTGCACAGCGCGGTGCTTGCCGGATTCCCTGGTGACGGGGGTGACCCCGGCGAGAGCGGCGATGGAGTCGGGGGCCTCATAGGCTTGCCGGGCATCGCCCCACTCGGCGAGCACCTGGGCGGCGTTGACCTGACCCGACCTTGGCAGCGACGTGAAGATCGCGCCGTCCGGGTGCTCCCCGAGGTGGGCGGCGGTGGAGCGGTCAAGGTTTTTCACCGAGGCGTTCAGTGCGGTGAGCACGCCGACCGCGGCGAGCACGGCATCGCGCAGCGCTTCGGTGAGCGCCTCGCCGGTGGTCCCGGCTGGTGCGGAGCGCAGGCGGGCGAGCAGCTCGGCGGCGGTGCGCCGGCCGCAGTAGCCGTGCTTGACGCAGAACGCGGCCATCCGCTTCTCGCCCAGGTGCGCGGCGGCGGCCGGGGTGGGGTAGCGGGTGAGGAACTCCAGGCTGACCGGCGACCCGGCGTCGGCGAAGATGGCCCTGGCGCCGGGCCAGTGCGCGTCCAGCAGCGCGGAGAGCTGGTTGGTGGCCGCGACCCGCATCTCCACCAGGTCCCCGCGGGTGCGCACCACGGTGCGCAGCGCCCGGGTCTGATCCGAGTAGGGGGTGGCGGCCTTCAGCTTGTGCGCGCGCAGCCGCAGGTACTCGGCGATCACCGCGGCGTCCCCGGCGTCGGACTTGGCGCCCGACAGCACCTCGCCGTCGCGCCAGGTCTTGATCGCGTTCGGCTTGACCGGCACCACCGGGTGCCCGGCTTCCAGCAGCAGATCTACCAGGCGGCCGTCCGGGCGCTCGATGGCGACCGGCATGTCACCGGCCATGCCGTGCCTGGCCAGGCGGCGGATCAGCGTCGCGATCCCGTCCGCGGAATGCTCGATCGTGAACTCGGCCGTGATCTTCCCGGCAGCGTTCATCACGCACACGGCGTGAGTCTCGGCGGCCCAGTCGATCCCGGTAAAGAACAGCGCTTCAGGCAGCGCAAAAGACAACTCGGCTCCTCAGGATGGCAGCGACGACCCGGCGAGGAGGACAGCTACCGGGCGGTCACTAACCGGCGCTCTGCGGCGCGTCTCCCTGTTGCCAGTCCGTGTCCCCGGAGAAGCCGGGGGCGGTGGTGTCATGAGGGCCGTTTTCTGGCGACCGCCACAGACCGTCACCCCGGCTCCCGCCGAGTCCTGACCACGAGCACCCTAGCGGTGCCCGTGAGAAAGATGGTGCCCTAGTGACCGCGCAACCACTGCTGGAGATCCGGGGCCTGCGGGTGGACTACGGGGCGGGCCCCGGGGCCGTGCACGCGGTGGTGGACGCCGACCTGGTGCTGCGCCGCGGCGAGGTGCTCGGGCTGGCCGGGGAGAGCGGCAGCGGCAAGTCCACGCTGGCCTACGCGGCTATCCGGCTGCTCCGCGCGCCCGGGATGATCACGGGCGGCGAGGTGCTCTACTACCCCGAGCCGGGCCGCGCCGTGGACCTGCTGGACCTGGACGAGCCGGAACTGCGCCGGCTGCGGTGGTCCCAGATCGCCGTGGTGCTGCAGTCCGCGATGAACGCGCTGAACCCGGTGATGTCCATCGGCACCCAGCTCACCGACGTGCTCCAGGCCCACGTGCCGGGGATGGACGGGGCGGCCCGCCGGGCCCGTGCCGCCGAGCTGCTCGCCATGGTCGGCATCAACGCGGACCGGCTCAGCAGCTACCCCCACGAACTCTCCGGCGGGATGCGGCAGCGCGTCATGATCGCCATGGCCCTGGCACTGGAACCCCAGGTGGTGATCCTGGACGAGCCGACCACCGCGCTGGACGTGGTGACCCAGCGGGAGATCCTCGAGGAGCTCACCGCGCTGCGCGAGCGGCTGGGTTTCGCGGTCCTGTTCATCACCCACGACCTGTCGCTGCTGGTCGAGACCGCGGACTCGATCGCGGTGATGTACGCCGGCCGGCTGGTCGAGCGCGCCGCCGCGGAGGAGCTGTTCCGCGCCCCCCGGCATCCGTACACGCTGGGGTTGCTGAACTCGTTCCCGGCGCTGCACGGCCCGCGGCGGTACATGACCGGCATCCCCGGTTCCCCCCCGGACTTGCGGATGCTGCCGGTCGGCTGCGTGTTCCACCCGCGCTGCCCTTACGCGACGGATATCTGCCGCGAGCAGTCCCCGCCGCTGGAGCAGCCGGCCCACTCGGCCGGGCGGCCGCCTGGCCTCCTGCTGGCTCCAGGACGGCACCCGGCCGGTGCCGGAGGACCTGGGCCAGCCCGAGCCGGGCACCACGCCCCGCCCGGGCACCGCGCCCCGCCCGGGCGACCCGCCCCACGCGGGCAGCCCCCCCGCACCGGGCACGGCGCCACCCGGCACGGGCGCCGGGCAGCTCGCGCCCAGCATCGCCGCTCCGGACCCGGGGAGCCAGTCATGACCGAGACCGCTACCCCTCCCGCCGCCCCGGGCACGGGCGTCCCGCTGCTCGAAGCCCGCGGGCTGACCAAGCACTTCGCCGTGCACCACGCCAGGCGACGGGGCCGGGCGAAACTGGCCGGAGCCCGCGGCCGCGGCGCGTCCGCCCCGGTGGTGCACGCCGTCGAGGACGTCTCGCTGTCCCTGCCGGAATCCGGGATCACCGCAGTCGTGGGTGAGAGCGGCTCCGGCAAGTCCACCCTGGCCCGGCTGCTCGCCCGGCTGATCACGCCCACGGCCGGGGAGCTGCTGCTCGACGGTACCCCGGTGCCCGCGTCGAGCCGGGGCCGCCGGGGCTATGCCCGGGACGTCCAGCTCGTCCTGCAGGACCCGTTCTCGTCCCTCAACCCCGTGCACGACGTGCGCTACCACCTGGCCCGGCCGCTGCAGATCCACGGGCTCGGCGGCCAGGGCGCGGACATGGACGCGGCGATGACCGGGCTGCTGGAGCGGGTCTCACTCACCCCGGCCGAGCAGTTCCTGCGCAAGTACCCGCACGAGCTGTCCGGCGGCCAGCGGCAGCGGGTGGCGATCGCCCGCGCCCTGGCCGTCCAGCCCCGGGTACTGCTGGCCGACGAGCCGGTCTCCATGCTCGACGTCTCGATCCGGCTCGGCGTCCTCAACCTCCTCGGCGACCTGCGGGAACGCGACAAGCTCGGGATCTTGTACATCACCCACGACATCGCCTCGGCCCGCTACCTGGCGGACGTGATCATGGTGATGTACGCGGGCCAGGTCGTCGAGTCGGGCCCGGCGGCCACACTGACCGACGAGCCGGCCCATCCGTACACCCAGCTGCTGCTCAGCGCGGCGCCGGACCCGGACCGGCCCGAACCGCTCTCGCTCCGGGGCCGGGGGTCCCCGCCCAGCCTGGTGAACCCGCCAGGCTGCCGCTTCCACCCCCGCTGCCCGCATGCGATGGCGGTGTGCGCGACGGACACCCCGCCCGGCAGCCAGGTCGCCGACCGGCACGTCAGCGCGTGCTGGCTGCACGTCTCCGGCCTGACCGCCGCGCAGCGACGGTCTTCAAGCGCCGCAACGGAACCGCCTCGCGGATCCGCCGGGCCCAAGGGCCTGGACACGCCGCGGCCCGGTCACGATCCGGGCCCACCACCCAGTCCCGCAACCGGAGGGGAGGAGTCGTGATGAACCGGGATACCGCCTAGCGTCCCGCATCAGCACCCCGCGCGCGCATCACCCGGCGCGCAGCAGACCGTGCACGGCACCACCGTGCACACCACCGGTAACCAGGCGGAACGGGCAGTCGGGCCACACAACCCGGCCGACCCGCCCCCGCCCCACCGATAACAGACCCCGACACGGTCGCTCACAACAGGCCGGCGATGAGCCGGCCGGGCACAACGGAGTTTAAGCAATGAGGCACAAGGTCCTAGCAACCCTGGCCGTGGCCAGCGCCCTGAGCATGGGCGTCGCGGCCTGCGGCAGCAGCAGTTCCTCCGGCGGTGGCAGCAAGGCCACGGCCACCGGCAAGACCCTGGTCGTCGAGAGCACGCCGCTCTCCCCGATGACCGACACCTTCAACCCGTTCTCCCTGACGGCGACGGGCTACCTCACGAACGCGGTCGCGCTCTACAACGAGCCACTGTTCATCTTCAACACGCTCAATTCCGCCGCGGCGCCCATCCCCATGCTGGCGACCGGGGACAGCTGGTCCAACGGGGGCAAGACGCTCACGCTGACCACCCGCACGGGCGTCAAGTGGAACGACGGCAAGCCGTTCAGCGCGGCGGACGTGGCGTTCACGTTCAACATGCTCAAGGCCAACCCGAAGCTGAACACCAACGGCGCCCCGGTCGTGACCAGCGCCAGCGCGCCGAGCGCGACGCAGGCCGTGCTCAACTTCAAGACACCGCAGTACGCCAACCTGTTCCTGATCGGCCAGGTCTACATCGTGCCCCAGCACGTGTGGTCCTCGGTCAGCGACCCGGCCACGTTCGCGGACGCCAAGCCGGTCGGCACGGGCCCGTTCATGCTCGACCGGTTCTCGCCGCAGGGCTACACCCTGAAGCAGAACCCGTACTACTGGAACAAGTCCAAGGTGCATGTGCCGGAGATCGACTTCCCGGCCTACAACACCAACGCCAACCTGGTCCCGCCGGTGTCCCAGGGCCAGATCGATTTCGCGGGTAACTACATCGCCAACATCCAGTCGAATTTCCTGGCCAAGAGCCCGGACAACCACACCTGGCTGAGCAGCCAGCCGTACTTCAGCGCCAACAACGTGGTGAGCATGTACCTCAACACGACGAAGGCCCCGCTGAGCGACCCCGCGGTACGCCAGGCGATCAGCTACGGGATCAACCGGTCGCAGCTCAACGTCCAGGGCGAGACGGGCTACGAGCCGCCGGTCACCTCGACCAGCGGGCTGCTGCTCCCCAACCACCAGTCGTACCTGGACCCGTCGCTGGCCAACAATCTCCCGGCCACGGGTGACCCGGCCAAGGTGGCCTCGATCCTCAAGGCGGACGGCTACACCAAGTCGGGCGGCAAGTGGGCGAAGGGCGGGAAGACGATCAAGTTCGCCATCCAGGACCCGGTCCCGTACAGCGACTACTACACCGACGACCAGATCATCTCCCACCAGCTGAACGCGCTGGGCTTCGACACCTCCGTGGACGGCATCGGCAACCCGACCGTATGGGCGGGCAATGTCGCGAACGGCACGTTCGACGCCACCCTGCACTGGAGCAACCAGGGCCCGAACCCGTACTTCATCTACGACAGCTGGCTGGACAGCTCCCTGGCCGCGCCGATCGGCAAGCCGGCGGCGGGTGACTTCGGGCGGTACTCCAACCCGCAGGCTCAGGCCGCGCTGCAGCAGTTCGCCGGCTCCGGCGACGCCGCCACCCAGAAGGCGGCGATCACCAAGCTGGAGACCATCATGACCACCCAGGTGCCCGTGGTGCCGCTGCTCAACGGCGGGGCCTGGGCGGAAGTCTCGTCCCGGAACTACACCGGGTGGCCGACAGCCAGCAACCCCTACATGAACCCGGTTCCCAACACGCCGTACATCGAAGACACCATCCTGCACCTCACGCCGAAGTCCTGACCGTTCAGGACGCGACGCAAGGAACTTGATGACAACTTCCACAGAGGCGACGGAGGAGCGCAGCCGGGTGGCTGCGCTCCCCGTCGAGGCGAAGGTGCGCCTGCTGACCGGCGCGGACAGCTGGCGCACCTACGGCGACGACATCCTCGGGCTCCGGCCGATCGTCATGTCAGATGGCCCGGCCGGGGTCAGGGGCGTCACCAAGGATGACCGGAATCCCTCGGCCAGCCTGCCCTGCCCCTCCGCCCTCGGCGCCACCTGGGACAGCGAGCTCGTCCGCGAGCTCGCTGCCGCCCTGGGCGCCGAGGCGCGGGGCAAGGGCATCGATGTCGTGCTGGCCCCGACGATCAACCTGATGCGGACCCCGCTCGGCGGCCGGGGGTTCGAGTTTTTCTCCGAGGACCCGGTGCTGTCCGCCCGGATCGCCACCGGGTACGTGTCCGGCCTGCAGTCGGCCGGGGTGGGCGCGGCCGTGAAGCATTACGTCGGCAATGACTCGGAGACCGAGCGCTGGACCTATGACGCCCGGATCGCGGAGGCGGTGCTGCGCGAGCTGTACCTGGTGCCGTTCGAGGCCTGCGTCCGGGAAGCCGGCGCGCTCGTGGTGATGGCCGCCTACAACTCGGTCAACGGCGCGCTGATGACCGAGCACGAGGGCCTGCTGCGCGGGGTGCTGAAGGGTGAGTGGGGCTTCACCGGCGTGGTGGTGTCGGACTGGAGCGCCGCCCGCAGCACGGTGCCCACCGCCCAGGCGGGCCTGGACCTGGCCATGCCGGGGCCGCGCGGGCCCTGGGGAGCGGCCCTGGTCGACGCGGTCCGCAGCGGCGCCGTCGCCGAGGAGGTGATCGACGACAAGGTGCTCCGGCTGCTCCGGCTGGCCCGCAGGGTGAGGGCGCTGACCGGGCCCAGCCTGGACGGCCCCAGCCTGGACGGCCCCAGCCTGGACGAGGCGAGCCTGGACGGAGACGCCCTGGACGGGGTGCCGGGCCCGGCCGGGACTGAACCCGCCCAGGTAGAACCGGCACTGCTGCGACGGGCCGCGGCCGCTTCGCTCGTGCTGCTGCGGAACAAGGACCAGGCGCTGCCCCTCGACCCGGCCGCGCTGCGCAGGGTGGCCGTGCTCGGGCCGAACGCGGTGCACCCCGTCATCCAGGGCGGCGGCAGCGCCGCGGTCATCCCGGGGGGCGTGTCCATCCCGGCGGACGCACTCCGCGAGGCCCTGGCCGGGCACGCGGAGGTCACCGTTGCCGCTGGCTGCCAGACCTGGGAGATGGTCCCGGAACCCCCATCCAGGACGCTGCGGGACCCGCTCTCGGGCGAGCCGGGGGTCCGGGTGGAGTACCGCGACTCCGAGGGGGCCCTGCTTGGCTCCGAGCACCGTCAGTCCACGGTGTTCGCCTGGTGGGGCGATGACGGGCTGCCACCCGGCATCGGCTGGGGTGAAAGCGGCACCGTGACGGTGCTGACCACTTTCCGGGCCGAGACCACCGGGCCGCACACTGTCGGCGCCGCGGGGGTGGGGCGGCTGGTGCTGGCCGCGGACGGCGAGATGATCGCGCACGAGGAGACCCCGGTCCCCGCGGACCCCGTCGAGACCATGACCCGGCCGGGCCAGGTCATGGGCACGGTGTGGCTGGCCGCCGGGCAGGAGGCGGCGGTGCGGCTGGACTTCCGGCCCTCGGCGGATGCTGAGGGCCCGCTGGCCGTGCGGCTCGGCATCGTGGCGTCCCCCGACGAGGACGCGGCCCTGGACGAGGCGGTCCGGGCGGCGGCCGCCGCGGACGTGGCCGTGGTCGTGGCCGGCTCGGCCGAGACGACCGAGAGCGAGGGATTCGACCGGGAGACCCTGAGCCTGCCCGGCCGGCAGGACGAGCTCATCGAGCGGGTGAGCGCGGCTAACCCCCGCACCGTGGTCGTGGTGAACGCCGGCATGCCGGTGCTCATGCCCTGGGCGGGACAGGTCGCGGCGGTGGTCTACGCCTGGCTGCCCGGCCAGGCCATGGGCGAGGCCCTGGCCGACGTCCTGCTCGGCCGGGCCGAGCCGGGCGGGCGGCTGCCCGTGACGATGCCGGCCCGCGAGGCCGATTGCCCGGTGCTGCGGGCCGTGCCCGGTGACGGGCGGCTGCCCTACGACGAGGGCCTGCTCATCGGGTACCGGGGCTACGACGCGGCCGGGACCACGCCGCTGTTCCCGTTCGGCCACGGGCTGGGCTACACCAGCTGGTCCTATGAGTCACTGGCGGCCGGATCCCCCGTCCTGGCCGCCGGGGCCGACCTCACGATCGGGGTGACGGTGCGCAACACCGGTGAGCGTCCCGGGCGCGAGGTGGTGCAGGCGTACGTGGCCGGTCCCGCCGCTGACGGGCGGCCGGTCCGGGTACTCGGCGCGTTCGGCTCCGCGGCCGCCGCCCCCGGGGAGACCGCGCAGGTGACCCTCACGGTCCCGGCCCGGGTCTTCGCCCGCTACGACGAGCAGTCGGCGCGCTGGATCTGGCCGTCCGGCCAATTCACCATCGCCGTCGGCCGGTCCTCGCGTGACTTCCGGCTGCTCACGTCGGTGACCGTGGCCTGACCGGCGGGCACTCAAGGCCGCGGCCGGCCCGGGAGGGCCGGGCTGGCCGCACGACCTGGGCGGGGCACAACCCGTCCCGCCCAGGTCGGCTACTCCAGTCAGCCCGGCCGGTCAGCTGATCCAGCCCGCCGCCGGGTCGTCCGGGCCCGGGGGGTAGCTGTCTTCGGCCGGGCCCGCGGGGTATGGCCCCTCGGCTTGTCCGCCGCGGTGCGTACCCTCGGACCGGTCGGCGCGGTGGGTGATCTCGGCCGGGCCGGCCTCGTGCCGCGGTGGCGGGGCCACCAGCTCGACCTCGTAACCGTCGCGGTCCTCCAGGTAGGCGGCGTAGTGCTGCTCGCCCCCGGCGTAGGGGTGCCGGTCCGCGAACAGCAGCCGCCAGCCGTGCAGCAGCGCCTCCCCCACCATCCGGTCCACCATGGCCCGGTCGGACACGTGGAACGCCAGGTGGTTGAGGCCGGGCCGGTGCCGGTCGTGCCGGAACGCGCTGCGCGCGGGCGACTGCTCCAGCACGATGTAAAGGTCCCCGCACCGCCAGCTCGCCCCTTCTGGCCACTGCTGGTAAAGCTCGTAGCCGAGCGCGTCCAGCAGCCATCCCCACGTGTGCTCGGCCCGGCTCAGGTCGGGCACCCAGAGCTCGATGTGGTGCAGCATCCCCGTGGCAGCCGGCTTCATGCGGACAGCATGCCGCAAACCGGAAATCAGGGTGGGCTACTGATCAGGAAGGTTCTCAACCTGCCGCTGGAGCCGGTTCATCCCGCTGCTCCAGCGGTCAGGATCGGTGGCCCGGCGTGAGTACATGGCTGCGACCTCGGGGTGCGGCAGGATGAGGAACCGGCCGTCCGCGATGCCCTCGATGACCGCACCGGCCACGGCGTCCGGGGTGATCGCGGACGCGTCCATCAGCGCGTGGCCGATGGGGCCGGACGACTCGTACAGCGGGGTCCGGACCCCCTGCGGGCACAGGGCCTGCACGGTGATGCCGCGATGGGCGTAGGTGACCGACATCCATTCCGCGAAGGCGAGCGCCGCGTGCTTGGTTACCGAATACGGCGCCGAGCCCAGCATGGTCAGCAGCCCGGCCGCGGAGACCGTGCAGATCAGGTGCCCCTGGCCCTGCTCCAGCCACGGGCCGGTCAGCAGCCGGGCGGCCCGGACGTGGGCCATGACGTTGACCTGCCAGGAGGCGTCCCAGTCCGGCTCGGTGGCGTCGGCACCGCCCGCCCGGGCGATCCCGGCGTTGGCGCAGAACAGGTCGATGCCGTCCAGCAGGTCGGCCGCGGCGCTGATGAGCCCGGTGACGCCCGCCTCGCTGGCCGCGTCCCCTGGCAGCGCCTCACCGCCGCAGGACTTGGCGACCTCCCGCGCCGCGTCCGCGTCGATGTCGTTGACCACCACCCGGGCGCCCTCCGCCGCGAACCGGCGGGCCAGGGCGGCGCCGATGCCGCTGCCGGCGCCGGTGATCACGACGCCGGCGCTGGCCACGGACTTCACTCTGTCTCCTTAGCCGTTCGCGCCGTCCGGCCGGAAAAAACCCACCCGCCACTCGCCCGGGCCTGACGGCCCAGGCTCGCAAGCCGGTGCCAGACAGCGCTCACCGATCCCCGGCCGGCTTCATCGGGGTGGGTCCGCCTACGGGCGGGGCCGGGGGCAGCCCGGCCAGGCCGGCCAGCGCCGCCCGGTGCCAGTCCGGGGTGCCGAACGCGATCGACGAGCTCGTGGCCCGCTTCAGGTACAAGTGCGCCGGGTGCTCCCAGGTGAAGCCGATGCCCCCGTGCAGCTGCACGCATTCCCGGGCGGCCAGCGTGGCGGCGTCCCCGCAGGCCGCCTTGGCCAGGGCCACGGCGAGCGGCGCGTCGCCGTCCCCGTCGGCCAGGCAGGCGGCCGCGTACCGGGCCGCGGCCCGGGCCTGGCTGATGGCCACCCACAGGTCCGCGGCACGGTGCTTGAGCGCCTGGAACGAGCCGACCGGGCGGGCGAACTGGTACCGCTCCTTCAGGTAGGCGACGGTCATCTCCAGGCAGCGCTCCGCCACCCCGAGCTGCTCGGCGGCCAGCATCGCGGCCCCGGCGGCCAGCGCGCTGGCGACCGCGCGGTCCGCGTCCCGGCCGGAGGCCACCGGCCGGGCGGGCACCCTGTCCAGGGTCAGGTCTGCCAGCGGGCGGGTCTGGTCCAGCGAGACCACCGGGGTCACCGTCAGCCCGGGCGCGCCGGCGTCCACCACGTACAGCCCCGCGGGCACGCCGTCGGCCGGGACGAGGAACACCGACGCAGGCAGCGCGTCGGCTACGCCGGTGACCACGCCGGTGAGCCGGGTCTGGCCCGCGGCGTCGCCGGCCTTCGGGGGCGCGACGCGCACGGTGGCGGCTGGGGTGGCGCCCGGCTTGCTCGCGAACGGGACGGCCAGCGCTGCGGTCACGGTGCCCGCGGCCAGCCCGGACAGCAGCTCCGCGTCACCGGCGGACAGGGCGGCGGCCGTCGCGACCACCGCGCTGCCCAGGAACGGGACGGGGGCCACGGCCCGGCCGGCCTCCTCGGCGACGACCGCGGCCTCACGGTAGCTGGCGCCCGCGCCGCCGTGGCTCTCCGGGATCAGCAGGCCGGCGCAGCCGACCTCGGCGGCGAGCACCCGCCACAGCGCGGTGTCATACGGCTGGCTGGTCTCGGTCCGGGCCAGCACCTCCGGCCAGCCGGCGCGCTCGTGGAGCAGGTCCCGGACGGCGGCCCGGAGCTCCTCTTCCGCCTCGCCGTACAGCAGGTCGGGCAGGCCCCGGTCAGCCTGCGCAGCGTCGTCGCGGGCCGCGTTGCCGCCAGCGGTGGCAGGCTGCGTGGAAGTACTCACCGGGTCTCCCTAGTTGTTCGCGCCGTCCGGAAAGAAAAACCCCACCGCCCGCTCGCACGGGCCTGACGGCCCAGGCTCGCGGGCCGGTACCGGACGGCACTCACCGGGTCTCCCTAGTTGTTCGCGCCGTCCGGAAAGAAAAACCCCACCGCCCGCTCGCACGGGCCTGACGGCCCAGGCTCGCGGGCCGGTACCGGACGGCACTCACCGGGTCTCCCTAGTTGTTCGCGCCGTCCGGAAAGAAAAACCCCACCGCCCGCTCGCACGGGCCTGACGGCCCAGGCTCGCGGGCCGGTACCGGACGGCACTCACCGGGGAAGGTCCTTCCAGGGGACACGGGTGTCCGTGCGTGGCTCGGACGGCAGGCCGAGGACCCGCTCGGCGATGATGTTGCGCAGGATCTCCGAGGTGCCGCCCTCGATGGAGTTGCCGCGGGCCCGCAGGTAGCGGTAGCCGGGGTCGCGGCCGTAGAAGCTGACGCTCTCCGGCCTGCGCATGGTCCAGTCCCCGTAGCGGAGCCCGTCGGCGCCGGCCATCTCCACCTCGAGCGCGGCGATGTCCTGGTTGAGCCGCGCGAACACCAGCTTGGCCGCCGACCCCTCCGGGCCGGGGTGGCCTACGGCCAGCTGCTGGCGCAGCCGTTCCGAGGCCAGCCGAGCCACCTCGGCGTCGGCCCACAGCCGGAGCATCCGGTCGTGCAGGCCGGGGGTGCGCCGTCCGGGATGCTCGCGCCAGGCGCGGGCGGCCGAGCCGATCATCCCGCCTTCGCGGGGCAGGGCGGTGCCGCCGATGGAGACCCTCTCGTTCATCAGCGTGCCCTGGGCCACCCGCCAGCCCTCGCCAACCGCGCCGATCCGGTCGCGGTCCGCGATCACGGCGCCGGTCAGGAAGACCTCGTTGAACTCGGCCTCGCCAGTGAGCTGGCGCAGGGGCCGGACCTCCACCCCGTCGCTGGTCATGTCGCAGGCGAAGTAGGTCAGCCCGGCGTGCTTGGGCACGTCTGGGTCGGTCCTGGCCAGGAGCAGGCCCCAGCGGGCCTGGTGGGCCATGGACGTCCACACCTTCTGGCCGTTCACCAGCCAGCGGCCGTCGCCGGCGGCGGCGTTCCCATCCGGGCCGGCCCAGCCGGCTTCCCCTCGTTCGCGGCGGGGGGCTCATCCCCGCGGACCGCCCGGGTGGCCAGCCCGGCCAGGTCGGACCCGGCCCCGGGCTCGCTGAACAGCTGGCACCAGACCTCCTCGCCGGTCCACAGCGGCCGGATCCAGCGGGCCTTCTGCTCGTCGGTGCCGAACGCGAGAATGGTCGGGGCGGCCATGCCCAGCCCGATGCCGATCCGCTCCGGCTGGTTTCCCGGTGCCCCGGCGGCCGCGAACTCGGCCTCGACCATGCCCTGGAGCGCCCGGGGCAGGCCAAGGCCGCCGAGGCCGGGCGGGTAGTGCACCGCGCCCAGGCCCGACGTCGAACCGGGCCCGCAGGAAGTCGAGCCGGGACATCGTGGCCGGGTCGTGTCCGGCCAGGAAGTCGCGGACCCGCTCGCGGAGCCCGTCCGCGGTAACGGGCCCGGTTTGGCCGGCGCCGTCCGGCCTGCTGCTGGCGCTCAGCACAGAGGCCCGCCTGCTACGTAGATCACCTGGCCAGAGACGTATCCGGACTCCTCGCTGGCCAGGTACGAGATGAGGCCCGCCACGTCTTCGGGATGGCCCACCCGGCGGACTGCGATCTGCTTCGCAGCGGCCTCCTGGAAGTCCTCGAAGCTCATCTTCATCCGGGCCGCGGTCGCCGCGGTCATATCGGTGGCGATGAACCCGGGTGCGACCGAGTTGGCCGTAATGCCGAACGGGCCAAGCTCGAGGGCCAGCGTCTTGGTGAAGCCCTGCATGCCGGACTTGGCGGCCGAGTAGTTGGCCTGCCCCCGGTTGCCCAGCGCGGAACTGGACGAGAGGTTGATGATCCGGCCGTAGTGCGCGTCAACCATGTGCTTCTGGGCGGCCTTGGTCATCAGGAACGCGCCGCGCAGGTGCACGCCCAGGACGGTCTCCCAGTCGTCCTCGCTCATCTTGAACAGCAGGTTGTCCCGGAGCACCCCCGCGTTGTTGACCAGCACCGTCGGGGGCCCGAGCTCGGCGACGACCTGGTCCACGGCGGCGGCCACCTGATCGGCCCGGCTGACGTCGGCGCCGACGGCGATCGCCCGGCCGCCGGCCGACTCGATCGTGTCCACGACAGCCTTACCGTCGTCGGCGCTCAGGTCGAGCACGGCGACCGCCATCCCGTCCGCCGCCAGGCGCTTGGCCGTCCCGGCCCCGATCCCGCGGGCTCCCCCTGTGACGATGGCTACTCTTTGCGTGTCCTGTGGCATTTTGCGTTCTCCTTGCTACATGTCATCCGCGGGCAGCGGCTGATCCGGTTCGGTCCGGTGAGGCTGGCCGAGCGTTCGCCAGTGCTCCACTTTCGCTTCCACGGCCAGTGACTCACTTTCCCGGCTCACCGGACAGAGACCTACGTCCCGTTTCCAATGGCCACCCGGTACGGTCGCAGTTCCCGGTGGGCCAGTGAGCGCTTGTGCACCTCGTCGGGACCGTCCGCGAACCGGAGGGTCCGGGCGTTGGCCCACAGGTACGCGAGCGGGAAGTCCTGGCTGACCCCGGCCGCGCCGTGCGCCGTGATCGCCTTGTCGATCACCCACTCGGCCATGGCCGGCGTAACGATCTTGATGGCCTGGATCTCGGTGTGCGCCCCCTTGTTGCCTACCGTGTCCATCAGCCACGCGGTCTTCAGCACCAGCAGCCGGGCCTGCTCGATCCGCACCCGCGCCTCGGCGATCCACTCCTGGATCACCCCCTGGTCGGCGAGGGGCTTGCCGAATGCGATCCGGTCGGTGACCCGGCGGCAAAGCAGTTCCAGGGCCCGCTCGGACGCACCGATGAGCCGCATGCAGTGGTGGATCCGGCCTGGCCCCAGCCGGGCCTGCGCGATCGCGAAGCCGTCGCCCTCGCCGGCGATGAGGTTGGCCGCGGGCACCCGGGCACCGGTGAACTCGACCTCGGCGTGGCCGCCGTGCGGCCCGTCCTCGTAGCCGAACAGGCTGATCCCGCGCCGTACCGTGACCCCCGGAGTGTCCCGGGGCACCAGGATCATCGACTGCTGCCGGTGCCGGTCCCCCTCCCAGGCGGTCCGGCCCATCACGATGAAGATCTCGCAGCCCGGGTTCATCGCGCCGGATGACCACCACTTCCGGCCGGTGATGACGTAGTCGTCGCCATCGTGGTCGATCCGGGTTGTGATGTTGGTCGCATCGGAGGACGCGACATCCGGCTCGGTCATGCAGAAGGCGGACCTGATCGTCCCGTCCAGCAGCGGCCGGAGCCAGCGTCCTTGCTGGTCAGGGGAGCCGAACTCGGCGAGCACCTCCATGTTCCCGGTGTCCGGGGCGGCGCAGTTGAGCGCCTCGGGGGCGAGGGCCGGGCTGCGCCCGGTGATCTCTGCCAGCGGCGCGTACTGGAGGTTGGTGAGCCCGGCACCCTCCGGATGATGGGCCAGGAAGAGATTCCACAGGCCGCGCCCGCGGGCCTCCTCCTTCAGCTTCCCGATCACCGCAGGGCGCTCCCACGGGCGTCCGGCCTGGGCATTTTCCCGCACCTGCGTGGCGAATACCGGCTCAGCCGGGTAGACGCATTCGTCCATGAACGCCAGGAGGCGTTTCCGGAACTCCTCCGTGCGGACGTCGTAGCCGAAGTCCATTGAGCCTCCCGATGGGTCCGGTCAAGACTCTACCTACTCATGAGTACGCCGCCTATCGGCGATTGGTCCCCTCCTGCCCTCAGCCGCCCGGGCTGCCGGCCCGGCGGAACACGTAGACGAAGTTGTTCACGTAGACCTGCCGGTAGGTGACGCCCGGGTGGCGCTGCTCCACGAACGTGAGCGGGTTGCTGGGGGGCGGGTTCCAGCCGCTGTTCAGCTCGTCGAACACGATGTAGCGGGGCGCGGGGTTGCCCGCCTCGCCGATCCAGTAGGTGTCATCCCGGGCGGCCAGCGGGGCCAGCATGGTGAGCGTGGCCTCGACGGTGGTGCCGCCGGGCACCCGGGCCATGGCCGCGTCCTCACCCTGGACGTGCGGGCTGATCTGGTAGGTCTGCGCATGCCACAGGCTGCTGAGCGGGAAGGGCCGGGCGGTCACGGCCGCGATGGCCAGCATCAGCGCCGGGACGGCCCGCGTGACCGCGCGGTCCGGCCAGGCCGGATCCAGCCAGGAGGAGAGCCGGGGCTGGCCGCCGCCGCTGCCCGCTGAGTCGCCCCGGGACGCCCGGATCCGGGCCAGCGTGCCGATCGCGGCGATGAAGACGACCGGCATCACCGTGGCGTTGTAGTGGTAGCCCGCCCCCCAGTAGGAGCTGTTCGTGGACACGAACCGGAGCGCCAGGCCCGGCACCGCCACCAGGACCAGCGGGGAGCCCAGCGCGAGGAACGCCACCGGCAGCAGGATCAGCAGGGTGGTGCGCAGCTTGGGGACGTAGGAGTGGCCGAGCTGGGCCAGCACCGAAGGCGCCGACGGATGCGGCCCGCCGGGGCTCAGCACGCCGCCGTCCGTCCAGTACGGGTACTGATGCAGTGAGTTGAAGTGCGGGATGATCACCGCGATGGCCAGCAGGGACCAGGCGAGTCCCCAGATGGCCAGCAGCGCACCCCAGCGGAGGGCGGCGCGGTCCCGGCCGCCTTTCCGGGCCCGGGACAGGCTCATGACCACGATGAGGACGCCGATGGCCGCGACCGTGAAGCCCTGGTCCTCCTTCACGAACACCAGCGGCAGCGCCCACAGCGCCGCGGCCCGGACCTTGCCGCGGAGCAGCGCGGACAGCGAGCAGGCCAGCAGCGGGACCGCGAACGCGATCTCGTGGAAGTCGAAGTCAACCATCTGCTGGAGGCCCCAGGAGAGCCCGTACGCGGCCCCGATCATCCGCCCGGCCCCGGTGCCGAGCCGGTCCGCGGCCACCCGGCTGACCGGGACAACGGAGACCGCGGTCAGGAAGGCCTGGACCACCAGTAGGGTGGCCGCGCTGGGGAAGAGCAGGAAGACCGGGGCAATCAGGCCGACGATCGGCTGGAAGTGGTCGCCGAGCAGGTTGAAGCCGGCCCCGCGGATATTCACCACGGGGGCGTGCAGGTGCGCCAGCTGCCGGACGTACTCGGTGAAGATGCCCAGATCCCAGGAGCCCGGGTCGAGCCGGAAGTAACGGGACAGCGAGATCGCCGTGTAGGCCGCGAACACGGCCAGCGCGATCAGCCACGGCACCCAGTCGGCCCGGCCGGACGGGGACGGCTGGCCGGCCCTGGCGGTGTCCCGGGCCCCGGATCGCCCACGTGTCCCGATGGCCACAGCGCTCTCGGCGGCCCCGTGCGTCTCGGAGGCCCCGTGCGCACCAGGAGCGTCGTTCTGACCCCTGGCACGGGGCACCGGATCCGGAGGGCTGCCGCCGGTCGTGATCATGCCGTCCTAGCTCGAGAGCGTCCGCCTGGCCTCCCCGCGGCCAGTACGAAGCCTAACGTGCCCGGCCCAGGCCAGCGGGAAGCATGATCTCCGGTGCGGGGTCAGCGGAGCAGCAGCCTGCCGATGCGGCGGCCCGCCACGAGCAGGCCGATCAGGCCCATGATGACCAGGTAGGCAGTGTGCCCGAGCAGTTGGGGCTTGATCCGGCCGAGGGTCAGGTCTCGCAGCATGGCCACGCTCTGGTACAGCGGCGTGCACCGCACCACCAGCTGCAGCGGCCCGGGGTACACGCTCAGCGGGTAGAACGTGGTCGAGAACAGGAACATCGGCAGCGTGGCCAGCGTGACGAACTCGAAATCCTGCCAGGTCCGCATGTACGTGGTGCAGGCCATGCCCGCCGCGGCGAAGGCGAACCCGGTGAGCACGGCCGCGGGGAGATCGGCGAGCGCCCACCACGAGTGGACCAGGCCCAACGCCGCCATCACGGCCATGAAGGCCACCGCGTACAGCGCGCCGCGCACCAGCGCCCAGGTGATCTCGCCGAGGGCCACGTCACCGGCCCGCATGGGCGTGGCCAGCGCGGCGTCGTAGAGCTTCTCGTACTTGAGCCGGAAGAACACGTTGAAGGTGGAGTCGAACAGGGCGCCGTTCATGGAGGCGCTGGCCAGCAGGGCGGGCGCTACGAAGGCCGCGTAGCTGATGCCCTGCACCGAGCCGACCAGCTTGCCCAGGCCCACGCCTATGGACAGCAGGTAGAACAGCGGCTCGACCACCCCGGACACGAAGACCAGCCAGGTGTGCCGGTAGACCAGCGCGTGCCGCTCGACCAGGAACAGGCTGCTCCGGCCGCCCACCGACCCACGGGCCCGGCGCAGGGGGCCGCGGCCGGGCACCACCCGCAGCGGCAGCCCCCGCAGGCTAGACATACAGCCGCCTGGTGTAGGTCCGGTCACCGGCGATGATCCCGGCCCCCAGCACGACCAGCAGGTAGCCGACGTGCAGGAACGCCGAGGGCACGGTGGCGATGCCCAGGCATAGCGCCCGGCACAGGGCCACGCCGTGCCACAGCGGAGTCAGGTACGCGATGGGCCTGATCCACACGGGCAGCTGGGTGACCGGGAAGAATGTGCCGGAGAACAGGAACAGCGGGATCATCCCGAAGCGGTACACCACGGCCAGCGAGGTGTCCTTGGTGCGGGTCACGGTCCACGCCTCGATCCCGGCCGTGAACGCCATCCCGGTGAGCACGGCCACCGGCAGCGCCGCGATGGCCAGCGGCGAGGTGATCGCGCCGAACACCGCGGCCACGGCCAGGAACACGGCCGAGGTCATGGTCAGCTTCAGCGCGACGAACAGCAGGTGGCCGTGGAACAGGTCCCGTGGCCGCAGCGGCGAGGACACCGCGGCCTGGTAGGTCTTGTTCCACTTGACCGAGCCGAAGACCGGGTAGGTGGACTCCCCCACCCCGGTGCCCATCGCGCTCGCCGCCAGCAGCCCCGGGGCGAGGAAGACCAGGTAGCTGACCCCGCCCAGGGACGCCGTGCTGTGCTTGTCCACCAGCGTGCCCAGGCCGAGCCCCATCGCCCCCAGGTACAGCAGCGGGTTCAGCACCGTGGAGATGATCGAGCCGCGCCAGGTGCGCCGGTAATCGGTCAGCCAGAACCGCAGCTGCCGCACCGCGAAGGACCAGGCGGGGGGCGGGCCGGGCCGGACCGCAGGCCCCGCCGGCCGCGTGGCCGCCGGGCCGCCCGGCGCCGTCTGGGCCGTCATCAGTCCTCCAGCCGGCGGCCGGTGAGCCGCAGGAACACGTCTTCGAGCGAGC
The DNA here is from genome assembly GCA_963751175.1 of uncultured Actinomycetes bacterium. GTDB lineage: Bacteria > Actinomycetota > Actinomycetes > Streptosporangiales > Streptosporangiaceae > RYN-230. Next base: position 27,555 of record CAVVTM010000004.1, read on the forward strand.
TGCGCCGGACCAGCGAGGTCAGCGGGTCCAGGCCCAGTCCCCGCACCGCGGCCAGCGCCGCGTCACCGTCGGGGACGTACAGCAGCACCCGGTCGGCCAGCACCTCACGGCGCTGCGCGGGCACCGCGGCGAGCTTCTCCGCGGCATTCTCGTGCACCGCGGGATCGAACCGCAGCTCGAGGACCTCCGGGGTGGAGTACCGCTCGATCAGCTCCCGGGGCGACCCCTCGGCGGCGATCCGGCCCGCGTCCATGACCACGAGACGGTCGCACAGCTGCTCGGCCTCGTCCATGTAGTGCGTGGTCAGCACCAGCGTCACGCCCTGCTGCTTGAGCCGGAACAGCCGGTCCCAGACCACGTGCCGGGCCTGCGGGTCGAGGCCGGTGGTCGGCTCGTCCAGGAGCAGGATCTCCGGCTCGTTGATCAGCGAGCGGGCGATGGTCAGCCGCCGCTTCATCCCGCCGGACAGCGGCTCCACCCGGTCGTCCTGGCGGTCGGCGAGCTGCACGAACTCCAGCAGCCGGTCGCTCCGCTCCCGGATGACCGGCCGTGGCAGCCCGAAGTAGCGGCCGTACACGAGGAGGTTCTCCCGGACGGTGAGCTCCACATCCAGCGAGTCTTCCTGGGGAACCACGCCGAGCCGGGCCCGGATCACCGGGCCGTCGGACACCGGGTCCAGGCCGAAGATGGACAGCTCCCCCGCGGTGGGCGGCGAGACGCAGCCGATCATGCGCATCGTGGAGGATTTGCCCGCGCCGTTGGGGCCGAGGAATCCGAACGCCTCGCCGCGGCGCAGTTCGAAATCGACCCCGTCCACCGCCGTGAAGCTTCCGAATCGCTTGGTGAGGCCACGAGCACGGATGAGGGCGGTGGTCACAGGCACTCATGCGAGACTACCGGGAGGGGAAAATAATTCCGAACGGGTTAATTTCCCGGTTCTTGACCGTGCAATCACGGCCCGGTGGCCACGGCGGCAGGACCGTGCCGGTACTGTCACAAGCAGCAATTCATGAGCCCCGCAGGACCCGCCCCCCGCAGCACTGGTGAGAGGAAGACGGCCAGGTGAGTTTCGCTCTGCGGCTGTATGAGCGGTTCCGCGTGCTGATCCATGAGGCGGCCAAGTTCGGCGTAGTGGGCCTGGCCGGGTTCATCGTGAGCCTCGGCGGCGCCGACGTCCTGCACTTCGACTTGGGTGTGGGCAAGTACAAGGCCGTCGTGGCCGCGACGATCGCGGCCACTGTCGTGACCTTCCTCGGCAACCGCTACTGGGCGTTCCGGCACCGTGAGCGGGTCGGGATGGGCCGGGAAACCGTCCTGTTCTTCGTGTTCAACGCGATCGGCCTGCTTATCCAGCTGGCCTGCGTCGCGATCGTCGCGGACGGCTTCGGCCTGCAGGGCAAGCTCTGGTATAACCTCGCCAACCTGACCGGCATCGGGCTGGGCACGCTGTTCCGCTTCTGGTCCTACCGCAAGTGGGTATGGCGGACCCAGGACCCGGCCAGCGGGGTGCCGGCCGGCGGCCATCGCCCGGTTCCGCCGGCGCCGGGGTTCCCGGAGCCCGCCGGAGTGGCCGGGACCGTCGCGGTCGGCCTGGACGAAGAGGCCACGCTGTACGGCCGTGGGGCTGAGGATTATGACCACGGGGCCGGTAACTATGGCGGCAGGCCCGAGGAGTTCGGCGGAAGGCCCGGGACGAACTACGGCGGGAACTACGACCGGCCGGCTGGGGATTATGGGCGCGGACGCGACGGTAACGTCAACGGCGGCAGGAGCCGCCCCGGCGGCCGGCACGCCGCCAAGCGCTGACGCGGTTTCCCGCCCGCCATATGAGGTGCTGGCTCCGGCAGGGGCGGCCTGGCCGGCTCTCACCTGCCGCATGAGGCACTGGCCCGGACGGGCTGGCGGACCAGTTTCTTCCCACCCGCTGCATCAGGCGCCCACCCGGACGGCCTGGCGCATCCGGGTCTTCCCAGCCGCTGCATGAAGGGCTGGGCCAGGGCGGGCGGACTGGGGTGCTCGCGGGGTTCGTTGCGGAGAATTTCGGGTTAGCGCGGGCCGGTGCAGCCGGTGCCGCTCCCGCCGGCCAGCGGGAGGCGCTGCGCGTAGGCGGCCGTGGCCTGCGCCTGGGTGATCTTTCCGGTGGCGACCAGCCGCCCCAGAACGTGGGCCTCCCGGGCCCGGCCCCGCGCGTAGTGCGCGATCGGGTCGTCCGCGGAGGGCCCCTGGACCAGCCCGGCCAGCGTGGCTGCCTCCGGCAGGGTCAGGCCCGCCGGGGTGGTACCGAAGTACCCGCAGCTGGCCTGGGCCAGGCCGTAGTAGCCGTGGCCGAAGTAGGCGACGTCGGCATACATCCGGAGCACGGTCGCCTTGCTGAAGGCCAGGTCGAGCTTGATGCCCAGCATGACCTGCTTGACCTGGACGCTGAACCCGCTCTGACCCGGCGTGTACAGCATCTTGGCCAGTTGCTGGTAGAGCGTCGCACCGCCCTGGTCGCCACGGCCGGTGATCTGGGAGGCGATGACCCGGGCGATCGCGTAGACGTCCACCCCGGGCTCGGAGTAATAGCGGTGGTCCTCGGTCGCGACCAGGGACTCGGCGAACAGCGGGGACATCCGCGGTCCCGGGTAGGCGACGTGGTGCGCCTTATCGATGGCCCGGGCGAGCGCCGGGGCGTTGCTCACCGACGGGGTGAGCGCGAACAGCACGCCGAACGCGACCACGGCGAGCATGACCAGGGCCAGCGCGAGGCCGAGCAGCCAGCGCAGCACCCGCCAGCGGCGGCGCCGGCGCACAGGCCGGCCGGGCAGATAGCCGTCCTCGTCCGCGTCGTCCCCGTAACCGGCGGAGTCCCCGCGATCCGGGTACGGATCGTCGTCTGGGTACGGGTCATCGCCCGGGTAGTTGCGGTACGGGTCCCCCGACGTGGTGCCGTAAGGCAGCGGCGCCGTCTGCGGGTCGTAGTTCATCCGCAATGCCCGAGGATCGCCCGGCCCACCCTCCCGGGCCGGTCCCCGTGCCATCATCCGTTGCTCCGTCTGGTCGAGGGCCGTCGCGGGGTTACGCGGGGCCTACCCCAGTAACGCAACGAAGAATCATCGCGCTAAGTGCCCGTTCGGCGCGGGTTCCCCGGTAACAGCCCTGGTGAGGGTTACGCTACCGCTCGTAATCGACTACCTACGGTAGGTAGTCCTCAGGGGGGATCAGAAGGATGAGACAAGTCTCAAGGCTGCTCGCCGGGTTCGTGGCCGTCGGTGCGGCGGCATTCACGCTGGTGGGAGCCAGCACGGCGGACGCCGCATCGTCCACGGTCTACGTGTCCAAGCACGGCCGCGCCGCGAACTCGGACCTCTCGTGCGCCACGGCCCGGTACCGGCACATCAACCAGGCCATCGCCGCCGCCCCCAGGGGCGGGACCGTGATCGTCTGCGGTGGCACGTACAAGGTGCAGGCCGTGGTGACCAAGTCCCTGGCCCTGATCGGCCGTGGCAACGCCACCATCGACGCCAAGGGCCAGAAGCCGATCAGCAAGAAGCTGCCGGGGGGCAGCGGCGTGGTGGTCTACGGCACCAGGAACGTCGAGGTCACCGGGTTCACCGTGAAGAACGCGGGCTTCGACGCGATCCTGGTGGCGCGCAGCCGCCGGGTCCTGGTCTCGCACAATCTGCTGAAGGACAACGGCGACGTGGGAGTGGACTTCAACGGCTCCTCCGACTCGCTGGCGACCCGCAACCTCTCTGAGCACAACAAGGGCGGCGGCTTCCTGATCGCCGACGACCTGGGGCCGACGCACTTCGACGCGGTCACCTGGAACAAGGCCACGCGCAACCCGGGCGGTTGCGGAGTCATCATCGCCGGGCACTCCACGAGCGGGGTGTGGGCCAACTACGTCGCGCACAACCTGATCACCTTCAACGGACTCAACCACAAGCAGCCCGGGGCCGGCGTGGTCATCGCCACCGAGGTCAAGGGTGAGCGGGTGTCCGACAACGACGTGGCCGACAACGAGATCTACGGCAACGGCCTGGCCGGGGTGACGATCCACTCCCATGTGCCCGGGCAGCGGATGAGCGGCAACCAGATCGTGGGCAACGACATCGGCAAGAACAACATCATCGGTGACACGATCGGGCTGGCCCCGCCGGTCACGAACCACCCGGACCTGCGCACGACCGGCATCCTGGTGGGGGCCTCGTCGGCGATCAGGGTGTGGATCCACGGCAACTACATCCACAGCAACTGGTACGGGATCTACCTGAACGGCCGGATCCGCGCGCACATCCACCACAACCGCTTCCACCGGGTGCACAAGCCCGTCAAGGTCGCGTAGCTGCGGGACTGGTTCGGGCTGGCTGTCCTGCCCCAGGCTTGGGCCGGGGAGGGCAGCCAGCCCATTTTCTGGCCGCTCGTCTCGTGCTGGCCGCTCGTCTTCGCTGGCCGGCAGCGTCGTGTCAGTCGAGATCAAAGGCTGCATGGATGGCGTTGGTCAGGGCCGCTTCCTGGGCGGGCAGGAGGTAGCCGATCTGCGGCCCGAGCGCGGCTACCGGCACCGTCACGATGTTGTCGCAGCTGATCACCGAGGCCTGGTAGAGACCGTTGCGGCGGCCCACAGGGACCTCGGTGGACAGTCCGCAGATCGTGGTGGTGATCGGGGCCACCGACACCCGGGTCAGGTGCGGGCGGACGATTTCCCTGGTCAGTATGAGGACTGGGCGCACCTTATCCAGCTGGGCCGTGTGGATCGGGCGCACTACTCCAGGTCCAGAGGGTTGCGGGCGGCGTAGTCCGCGAGGCTGTCCAGGTCGTCCTCATCTTGGGTGGCGGCCTCGGCGGCCTCGGCGGCCTCGGCCAGGATGGCTGCGTCCCGGGCCGCGATGACGCGGCGGAACTCCCGGGCCAGGGCTCGCTCCACCACCGAGGCGCGGCTGGCCGCCTGACCCCCGGCCACGAGCTGGTCGAGGAACTGCACCATGTCGTCAGGCAGACGGACTGCGATTTGAGTCGTCACACCCCGACAATACCAAAGTGGTATTCAATCTGCATTCATCCTGGGATTCAGGCCATGAGTGCTTGTGGCGCACGCGCCTGCCCGCTGATCCCGGGTTCAGCACTCGCTGATCGCGGGTTAGCAGGAGAAGGCGATGGGGCATACAGCGGGGTGGCTGCCGGTTGAGGTCGAAGTGCTGGACGCAGGGTCGCAAACCCCTGCAAGCTGGCACTGATGTGCCCCGGGATTCAGCCCCCTTCCGCCACGTGGAGCGCCCGCTATGGAAGTCAAGGAACTCGGACATCTAGTCCTCTACGTTCACAACCTGGACCGCTCCGCGTCGTTTTACCGGGACGTGCTCGGCTGGCGCCAGATCATGGGCGGCCCCGACGACGCGCCTACCCCCTTCCGGGCCGCGGCATTCTCCGCGCCGTCCGGGCGTACTCACCACGAACTGCTGCTCATCGAGGTCGGCGAGGACGCGGCCAACCTTCCGCCTGGCGCGCCGGGTCGGGCTGTACCACTTCGGCCTGAAGGTCGGCGACAGCGACGACGAGCTCCGCGAGGCCCTGGCCGCCCTGGAGGCCAACGCGGTCAACGTGGTCGGGGCCAGCGATCACACGGTGACGCACAGCCTGTACATCACCGACCCGGACGGGAACGAGATCGAGCTGTACGTGGACGTGCCCGGGGTGGACTGGCACAGCGACCCGTCGCTGGTCGCCGCGCCCATCAAGCCGCTCAAGCTCTAGCCGTCGGGCGCGGGGTGCGGGCGTCGGGCGTGCGTGCGTCGGGCGTGCGTGCGCGGGCGCATGCGTCTGGGTGCCGGGCGGCGTCTGGGCGGCGTTCGGGCCCCCAGGGCCGGGTCGCGGCGCGGATCGGCCCTGGCGGCGGCGCCTCCGTGCGAGCCGGGATACGAGGGTGCCACCTCACCAGTCACCTACCACGCGGGCCACTCTCGGCCGGGGGCCCGCTCGACTTTTCCCGCGGAACGTGCGCGAGGCCGGGTGATTTACCAGGCTCGGCGCACCATTCGCGGAAATGCCGCGAAGGCGCCTGGCGCAGGCCGAGGGAGACGGGCGGACCCGTCCGGGCCTCGTGCCCCCCGCGGGCAGGGGTCGCGGACGTGTGAACGGGGACTGGATGTCCTGTAGGCTGCTGCGTGGCAACGGGACGTGGCGCAGTTTGGCAGCGCACTTGACTGGGGGTCAAGGGGTCGCCGGTTCAAATCCGGCCGTCCCGACCATTGCATAGCAGGTCAGAAGGGGTTTCGGATCTTGGTCCGGGACCCCTTTTCGATCTTCGGGAGCCAGACGGGGAGCCACCCGGTTTGGTGTTTGTTGGTGTCAGGCTATGCGGATCTGGGTCGCTTCTTGCTGAGGATCTTGTTCATGGCCGTGGCGCCGGTGGTGAGCGCGGGCCGGATCTCGTGCCGGTAGACGGACTCGGTGACGGTTGTGCCGCTGTGGCCCATCAGGTCGCTGATGTCCTCGATGCGGACGCCGTGGGCGGACAGGATGGACACGAACGAGTGCCGTAGCTCTCGTGGCGCCCACTCCTCGCCCAGGCCCGCGGCCTCTGGTGATGACGGCGAACTCGCGGCGGACCTGCCAGCGGTCCAGCGGGGTGCCGTCCTCGCGGCAGAAGACCAGGTCGTGGTCCTGCCATTTCCCGCCCGCCTGGAGCCGTTCGGCGGCCTGCCGCTTGCGGTGCTCCTTGAGCGCCTCGACTGCCTTTGTGGGCAGCTTGAGGAGGCGGCGGCTCTTGCGGGTCTTGGTGTCACCCTTGGCCCGCACGGACCGGTAGACGGCCACGGTGCCCTCGTCAAGGTCCACCTCGGACCACGGTGAGGGCTCTGGCCTCCTCGGTCCGGACCCCGGCCAGCAGGGACACGACCACGTAGGCCGCGAGCCGGTGCTGCTGCCCGGCCCGACTGTGGTCCAGCAGCTGGATCGCCTGGTCCAGGGTCATGGCCTTGGACGGGCGGCCCTCCTGGCCCTCGGGCACGAGGATCAGGCTGGCCACGTTGCGGCGGACCTTGTCCCGGGCCTGGGCGTGCCGGATGGCCCGTTCCAGGATCTGGTGGATCAGCCGCAGCGTCCGGGTGGAGAGTTCGTCGGCCCGGCTCGTCCATCCACTTGTCCAGGTCGTCGGCGGTCAGCTTCTTGAGCCTGGCCGCGCCGAGCTGCGGGATCAGGTGGTGGTCCGCGAGCGAGCGGTAGTTGCTGATCGTCTCCGGGGACTTGCCCTTCATGCCCTGGTCCAGGAAGTCGCTGATGGCGTCGGCGACCGTGTACCCCTCGGCGGCGGTGACCCCGGCGGCTAAATCCTCCACGACCTCGCGGAGCTTGTCTTTGACCTGGGCCTTGGTCCTGGCCCTTCCGCTTGACCCGGCGACGCCTTCCGGCGGCGTCGAAGCCGAGGCTGATGGCGCCGGTCCAGCCGTCTCCTTCCGGGTAGATGGTGGCCTCGTACTTGCCGATGATCATTTTCATCCGCTGTCCTCCTTTCTCGGTATTGGCGGTGCCTGGTGTGGTCCTACCGCGCGGGGCCGACGCTGTGGTGGCCGTCGCGGTGGCTGGGCGGGGTTTCGAGCGAGGCGACGAACTCGGCCAGGTGCCGGTCGGTGATCCGGCGCAGCTTGCCGATCTTCATGCTGCGCAGCTGGCCGGTGCGGAGCAGGCAGTACACCTTGTCCCGCCCGATGTGCAGCATTTCCGCGACCTGCTCGACGGTGTAGGCCTGCATGCCGCCTGGCCTCCTCTCCGGTCGTCCGCTGCTGGCCTTGGCGCGCGTCACCGGGTGGGGCCGCGTGGCCTGGATGGCGTGGGACCGCGTGAGGCCCTCGGCCCGGTCCACGCGGGCTGGGGCCGCCAGGCGCACTGGCGGCGGGGGTGCGGGCGGCGGCGGCCCACGGGGCGACCGGGAAGGTCCTCGGCCATCAGCCGCGCCGACCGTGCCGCGCCGGCTCTCCGTCCGCCGGGCCAGCCGCCGGCACTCGGCGTGCAGGTGCTCGGCGGCCCGGCGCGCGGCAGCGGCCTGGGCCGCGTGCTGCTGCGCCTGCCGCAACTCGGTCACGGTCGTCCACAAGCGCGGCGAGCTGGCCGACCAGCCCGGCGTGTGCGACCGAGGGGTGCTGGCCGGTGAACGGGGCACGGGCCACCAGCCGGGCGGCCTGGCGCAGGCTGCTGCCCGCCGTGGTCGGCTGGGGTATGCGCGCGTAGGGGACCCGGGCCGCCCGGGCGTAGGAGTCGGCGGCCTGACGGAGCACCCGGCTGCGGAGTGTGGCGGCCGCCGCGTGCAACGTGTCTGAGGCCGCCCAGGCCGCATCGCTGGCGGCTGCCGGGTCGGCTGCGGTGCACAGCCGGATCCGCTCGCGGGCTTCCCGCGCCGTACGGGTCGCGTGGTCCCAGATCGGCGTCCCGCTCGGCCGCGGTGAGGTGAGGGCCTGGCCGGTGACTGCCGGGCGGGGTGCCGTCCCAGCGGGCGCGCAGCTTGGGCAGGCTCAGGTCGGCCGCGAGCTTTCCCCCGCCGAACCACACCGGTCCGCCGGTGCGGGCGCTGTCGTCGGCCAATGCGGCGGCGTAGCCGGTGACCTGACCCGGGTTCCAGGAGCTGTACCGGATGCGGACCAGCACGCCTTCTTCGCGGAGGCGCGCGAAGAACTCCTCCTCGCTGCCTACCCCGGCCGCCGCCGTGCTGACCACGCGCCGGAGCGTGATCCGGGGCGTCTCGGACCGCCCGTGGCGGCGGGCCTTCTCGTACTCCGCGCATGTTGGGCGACGATCCGCAGTGCGGTCGCCCGGCGCGGTGCGCCGCAGCCCGTACCGTTCCTCGGCGGCCTGGCATGCCTCGCGGACGCGGAAATAGTCGTTCCAGAACTGCGGCCGTGCTCCGTCCTGGCGGGCCAGCGTCCCAACAATGTGAATGTGATCCTCGGCGTGCCGGACCGCGATCCAGCGCACCGCTTCGTCGTCCTCCCCGCGCCGCGCGAGCCCGGTGCGGTCCATGATGTCCCGGGCCAGGTACCCCCACTCGAAGTCCGACAGCCTCCGGTCCTCCGGCGCGGCCCGGACCACGCAGTGCCACACCGGCCGGTCGAAGCCCCGTTCTCCGAGGGCGGTGTGCGGCTGGGTCAGGAGCCCGGTGAGCCGCCGGAAGTCCCGGCGGCCGCCGGGGCGCAGTGCTGGCTCCAGTTCGGCTGGGTCGCGCCACCCGGCGACGATGTGCGGGTCCTGGTGCTCCTCGCGGCGGCCGGGCCCGTACAGGTACCGGATCAGGCCTGTGGGCTGGTGGCCGCGGAGCACCTTGCCGATCACCGAAGACGCCTCCGCACCGCCTCGGCCGCCGCGTCCAGCCGTTCCGCCCGCCGCACGCACTCGGCTGCGTACGGCAGCAGGTCCGCCGGCCGCTGCCCGGTGGCGTTCAGCTTGGCCACCGCCTGATTCAGGTTGACCCCGATCCGCCGCACCAGCCCGGCCGCCCGGATCAGCTCGGTCAGCGCCTGCCGGAACGGCGCATCCGCCGGATTCATCAGCCCCCGCGCCGCCGCCAATGTCGCGTAGGCCGCGTACGCGCCCTTGGCCATCCCGGCCTGCGCGGCGGCCTCACCAACCTCGCCGTACTCCTCCTCGGTGAGCACAAACCGCACGCTGCGCGCCCGCCGGACCAGCTGCCGAGACCGCCGCCGCGACCGCGCGGCAGTCCGTCGCGGTCCCGCTCCATGTCCCCGTCATGCCATCCTCCGTCGCCGCCGCCCGCGCCGTGCCATTCGCTGCCTGGCAATGTTCCCCTCTGCCATCTGATGCCATTTATCGCGCTCTTTCTCCTGCCAGCATGGCAGCCATTATGAACCCGAGACCGCGCCCGGTCTACCATTAACGTGCCGACAGCGAATATCTTGCTTCCTGTGATGCGGCGGCAAGCCCTCCAGTGCCAGCCAAGACCCAATGCCTGCATGCGTACAGCACCCGAAGAGCCTCTTGACAAGCAAGGATGTCCGAGGTCGGAGGCTGCATTCGTCGAGGGTCCGGCCGCTGATCCTGCTTTCCCGGGCCCGCTGAGCAGAGTCCAGAAAGAGTCCACAGGAGTTCGTACAAGTTCACAGCGATTCAGCCTGACGCTTCTTTATCAGCACTGTCACAATTAGCCGGAGACTGCTACCCCGTACCACCTTTCCAGCAGGTCCGCAAGACCGCGGCTGCGTGCGTAGGCTGATCCCATGAGCGCCGAGCGCGAGGAACTGCGCCGCCTGATCCAGGAGCTTCCCGAGGAAGAGGTCCCGGCCGTCCTCGGCGCTGTGCGGTTCCGCCTCCGCGCCGTAAAGAGCCGGGCGTGGCCGCCAGCCTGGTTCGGCTCCACCCAGGGCGGAACCTCGGACACGGCGGCCCGGCCTGAAGACCTGCTCGAAGACGGCTTCGGCCAAGGGTGACTAACAGCGACAGGGCCCGCTGACCAGGATTGGGCACCCGCCAGGCCGACGATCACCGAGGATCCGGCCCAGAAGCCGGTGACGGCGCGGTCCCGGCCAGGAGGTGAGCCTGGCCGGGACCGCGTCACAGTGTCCTTCTGATCAGCCGACTCGGCCGCGCGGCATAGGCCAGACCGGCAGTTCCCGGGGCACCGGCCGGGCGGCGTAGTCCGCCTGGATCTCTCGGCCGAGCTGTTCGGGGTCGGGAGCGTGGACCTGGGCGCCGTTATCCCGACGCTCGGCATGGTAGAGACCGTTGGCGAAGGTGATGATGTACGCCACACCCCAGTTCGAGATCAGGTTCCCGATCGCCGCGTGTCACCCTCGTAGGCGCTCACGCCTGCTCACCGCCCGCCGCCTTCCCCAGCCACTCCCCCGCCTGCCTGATCTCATCAGCCAGCACGTCAAGCTGGCGGGCCAGCTGCGGCAACGGCGCATCGACCTGATCGTCCAGTCGCTTGGCGATGATCCCCAGGATCCAGCACGCACTGGCTGATCGTGCCGCACGCTGCCTCCCGGGCGGTTAACGCCTGACTAGGCGTACTGCGAGAATCCATCCAGCCACCTCCAGCCAGGTGGGCCAGGGCGCGGCCCGGTGCTCTCATCACCGGCCGCGCCCGCCTGTACTACAAGCAAGACTCACCTTAGACCAGATTAGCCGGGTTAACCAGGTTAACCCTCATAACGTGCCTGACCAGGTGCACGGGTATGCATGTGATCATGGGCAACGGGATAGACCCGATGAGCGGCGAGCCTGTCTACCGCCAGCTGGCCGCCATCATCCGGTCCAAGATCGAGTCCGGTGAGTACCCACCCGGCGCTCCGCTGCCCTCAGCCAAGTCGATGGCTCAGGAGTACGGCATATCGGTCGGCGCGGTCACCCGCGCCGTGGATGTCATCCGCGCGGAAGGCCTAGCGCGGACGGTACCCGGCCGTGGCGTCTGGGTGCTTCCGGGCTCCTAGGCTCTTGCCCCGGAGGCAGAGGCCCTGGACAGGTACCGCCGACTGCTTCCACGTTCCGCAGCAGCCTCAGCGCCTACTACAGGCTCACGACTTACCCATATCGCTCCACTAGCTGAGGTAGGCGACGCCCGGGCGCACCTACCTGGCCCAAGAGCGCACGCTCTTGGCTTGGTGGCGGCCGCGCTCGGGACCATAGCTGTAGCGGTGGCGATTGGTTCCATTCTCCCTAAAGTGACCGAGCGCCCGAAAGCGTCCTTCGTGGGACTCGCCGCGGGATATGCGGCCCTGAGTCTCTGGTTCGTCTTGCTGGGCGCATATCGTCAGTGCACCGGCGAACGTGCTCTTGCCCGGCGCCGCTACCTTGGGCTCAACCGACACATGGTCATCGCCCTGTCCGTGTACATGACGGCGCTCGTGGCAGCGACCGCCTGGGTGCTGTTGTGGGGACCCGGATAGGAGGCGAATCAATCCCACACCACCAGCAGCAGCGCCCACGCCGAAGCGGCGGGTCCAACGGCCTGTTAGCGGTTCGCCCGGCCGGGGTCGCCGGGCGCCAGCCCTCGCCACGTTCCCTGCTCCGGGTCGTATTCCTCCCGCTCGAACAGCAACATGTCGTCACCCAGCAGGATCAGTGAGTAGGGGGTGGGGCCCGTGCCGACGATATGACCATGGTTGTGCACGTCCCGGGGCGGGATCAGCGTCGCCACATCGCCGGGGCGCAGGGCGCGTTCATCGGCAAGGCTCAGTTCGGCCCGCCCGCCAGCATGGCGGACCGCGTCCCAGTGCTGATGGATTTCCACCCCGCGGACCGGGGCGATGCCGACCCAGCAGCGGTGGGAGTGGGTGTAGGCCATCACTCCCTCGGGCCGGTGGACAAGCACCAGGCGGGGACCCCGTTCCGGCCTGACCAGCCAGTGCACCCCGGCCGACTCGGCGGGGATTGGCCGATCAGCGGGACGAAATACTCCTCATCGGCGGCCAGCTCCACCAGGGCCTGCCCCACCCTGCCCATATCCGGGATGCCGCCGGAACACAGCTCATCCAGCTGGGCCAGAAACAGGCGCAGCGGGCTGGGAAGGGCGCCGGTGCTCACCTGGCCCACCCTAACCTGGTGCCGCCCCGCATAACTCGGCCCGCAGTACCCCGGTGACCGTGGTGAGCGGAAGGTAATGCTCTGGCCAGGGGTGGCCATCGGCGCACGCTGTCGATACGGGCTGAGCACAGATGAGGGTCTTGGGCTGGCGTGTCTGGTGACTCATGGGGCAAAACAGCCCGCTTACGTGTATCAGTCACCATGGCTCGCCGCCGCCTGTTCCGGACGCTGGCAATATACCGCTCTGTCCTCGAGCATTGCGCGTGCCAGGCGGGCGGGCATCGCCCGATGTGAGGTAAACCGCCCAGCCCGTTCGGTGGCTCACCTGTGCCGGATGTCCTGATAGACATCCAGGTAGCCCGCGCCGGGCCGGGCCCACGAGTAGTCGACGCATGCAGTTGGCGACGAGCTCGATGAATTGGCGGGGCTGACCGGGCCAGAGCCGGAGGGCGCGGCTCAGCGCGGATTCAATGGCCTGGTTGTCGGTGTGGTGGAAGACGTACCCGTTGCGCTCGGCCCGCGGACGCGCCGAGTGGTCGCGGTCGAACACGGTGTCGATCATGCCGCCGGTCGCCCGCACCACGGCGTACTGTCCCGTACCGCATCCCGATCAGCGGAGCCCAGCCCGCATGGCTCGAACATGCTCGGCACCACGGGCAGGTCGGCGCCCGCGTGGGTGAGATGACAGGGCTCCGGCGTGTTCTGGACTTAAGGGACATTGAATCGGTATGTGGCAGATGGTGCGGGAACGCACGGTTTGTGGGCACGAGCACGCCACGTGATCATGTAGGTCTCTGAGGTCTACATGAACGAGGTGTGGCGTGCCCTGTGGGTGCCGATAACTCTGACACAGCCGCTGACCTGGTCTCTTGCGTTTGATGAGGGACGGCATGTTCGGCATCCGGTTGCGCGGGAGCCATGCAGTCCGGCACTTTCAGTGCTCATGACACTACGATTCGCGCACCTGGCCGTCCTGGGCGTGTTCGGCTGGCTCGCCTTGCTCGTTCGGTCCGACCGTGCCGAGCACGCTGAGCTCCTCATCCTGCGCCATCAGGTCGCCGTGCTCCAGCGCCAGGTCGGAACCCTGAGGCTGTACTGGGCTGATCGGGCAGTCCTGGCCACGCTGGCCCGGCTCCTGACTGGCAGTCGCTCCGCCGACTGCGCCTGATCATCTCGCCGCGAACCTTGCTGCGCTGGCACGCTGACCTGGTCCGGCGGCGCTGGGCCTATCCGCGCCGGACCCCGGGACGGCCGAGGACTGCCCCGGCCATGCGGGCGCTCGTGCCGGACATGGCCAGCGACAATCCGTCCTGGGGTACCGGCCGTTCACGGCGAGCTGACCGGCCTGGGCACAAGCTGGCAGCGTCCACCGTCTGGCAGATCCTCAAAGACGCCGGCATCGATCCCGCGCCCACCCGGTCCGGCAGGCCCGGCAGCGTTCCTGGATGCCCAGGCCAAGACGATCCTGGCGGCGGACTTCTTCCACCTCGATACCGTGTTCC
>CAVVTM010000005.1:0-14213 GCA_963751175.1 uncultured Actinomycetes bacterium
ACTGGTGCACCATCCGTAGTGTCGGTGATCTGGATGGGTCGCTGATGCACCCGAGGTGCCACCGGGTCATCGCCCTGCTCGCTTGACGCCCGACGTCCGTCGTGAGTTCTGCGAGGCCCGGTGGTTACCCGGGACGCGCGGACCGTCGACAGGGCTGAGCGCCAGCGAGCGCCGAACAGTGAGCGAACCGGCAGCCGCGTCCCGGTACCGGAGTTGAGGGTGCCTCCCCACTGGGACTAGCAGCGAGGAGGCTGTGATGCAGTCTGCCCCCGTTTCCCTGCCCGGAACCCATCAACGGGGTGACCTGCGGCATCGACTGGGCCCGCGACGACCACGCGGTGTCGGTGGTCGACGCCAGCGGCCGTGAGATTCAGCGCTGGACGGTCGAGCACAGCGCGGCCGGCCTGCGCGGGCTGGTCGCCGGCTCGCCCGGATCGGCGTCGCCGAGGTCGCGATCGAACGACCGGACGGCCCGGTCGTCGAGGCGCTGCTCGACGCCGGGCTGACCGTGGTGGTGATCAGCCCGAACCAGCTGAAGAACCTGCGCGGCCGGTACGGCTCGGCCGGCAACAAGGACGACCGGTTCGACGCCTACGTCCTGGCCGACACGCTGCGCACCGACCGGGCCCGGCTGCGACCGCTGACCCCGGACAGCCCGGCCACCGTCACGCTGCGCCGCGACCTGCCGCGCCCGCAAGGACCTCGTCGCCCACCGGGTCGCGGTGGCCAACCAGCTGCGCGCCCACCTGCAGATCGCCTTCCCCGGCGCGGTCGGCCTGTTCGCCGACCTCGACAGCCCGATCAGCCTGAAGTTCCTGGCCCGCTTCGACTGTCAGGACCGCGCGGACTGGCTCTCCCCCAAACGCCTGGCCGCCTGGCTGACCGCGTCGGCTACAGCGGCCGGGTCGATCCCGCCGTCCTGCACGCCCGGCTGAGCGCCGCCCCGCGCGGGCGACCGGCGCCGACGGCGCCGCCCAGGCCCACGTCACCCGGGCGTTGCTGGCCGTCCTGACCACCCTGGTCGAGCAGATCAAGGCACTGTCCGAGCAGATCGCCGAACAGCTCGCCCTGCACGCCGACGCGCACATCTTCACCTCGCTGCCCCGCTCCGGCACCGTGCGCGCCGCCCGCCTGCTCGCCGAGATCGGCGACTGCCGTGCCCGCTTCCCCACCCCCGAATCGCTGGCCTGCCTGGCCGGCGTCGCCCCCTCCACCCGCCAGTCCGGCAAGCTCCGCGCCGTCGGCTTCCGCTGGGCCGGCGACAAACAACTGCGCGACGCGGTCTGCGACTTCGCCGGCGACTCCCGCCACGCCAACCCCTGGGCCGCCGACCTCTACCACCGCGCCATCGCCCGCGGCCACGACCACCCGCACGCCGTCCGCATCCTCGCCCGCGCCTGGCTCTACGTCATCTGGCACTGCTGGCAAGACAGCGTCGCCTACGACCCCGCCAAGCACCGGGCCCTCCAGAGCCTGCTCAACCAAGATCAACAAGCGGCGGCTTGACACAGGGCTACTCATGACTTCAGGGCGTAGACCCTGAAGTCATTGCTGCCGACGTAGGCCGTCCCGCCCGCCACCGCGATCTGGGATTCCACGGGGCCGCCCGCGGTGAACCGCCACACCGGGGTACCGTCGCTGGCCCGCAGGGCCCGCATGGTGTCATCGTTGCTGCCGGCGTACACGAGCCCGCAGGAGACGGCGAAGCCCGAGGTGACCGGGCCGTCCGTGGCCGCCTGCCAGGCCCGGGTACCGCCGCGGGCCCGCAGCGCCAGCACCGTGTTGGCGTTGCTGCCCAGGCCTGGCGGCGGGCCTTCCCGCCCAGGCCTGGCCGGTGGACGGTCGCCGGCGGGTGCGCTGGGCCGCCCTGGCCCAGGGCCCATCCGGCTCCCCCCAGCCCGGCTCCGGTCACCACGGCCAGCCCGAGAAGCACGCGCCGCCGGGTCACCCCGGGCCCGGCGCTGCTGCGCCCGGACTCGAGCAGCTGATCGGCCGGCAGGGCAGGCCCACCGTTCCCGGGGGGCTGTCCCCCGGAGGGCTGTCCCCCGCCACGGTGGCTGGCGCCGGCGTACCCCGCCCGGCCTGCGCGGCGGCCGACGTCCGGGTGGCCGCGGCCGCCGTCACCGTCCCGGCGCCCGGCAGTGCCGTCCCGGCGGCCGCCGGGCTTCCAGCCGAAGAGCCTGGCCGGCAGGCAACGTCCTCGCCGGGGACAGCGCTGTCCCGGCCGCTGCCGTCTTCGGCGCCGTGCCTGCTGCTGCCGTTCCGCCGGCGACCGCTGCCCCGGCCGCCGCTCCCCCGGCCGCGGGCGGGCGGCGGGCGGCTGGCCCGCGCCCGGCCGGCCCCTCCCGCAGCTCAGTGGGCGAGCCGGGCCTGGTGCGAGCGGATGACCCCGGTCACCGGCACGGGCCAGAAGGAGGCCAGCGCATCCCCTTCATCAGGGGCCCGGCCCGCGGCGATCGCCGCCTGCAGCCCAGCCGGCCCGGGACGATCCGCAGGCGCCTTGGCCAGGCAGCCCGCCGCCAGTTCGCGCAGCCCGCTGGGGACGTCCGTGATCGCCGGGACCGCGTGCACCACCCGGTACAGCAGCGGTGCCTGCGGGCCCCTGCCGAACGGGCCGGTCCCGGTGGCCGCGAACACGATCACGCAGCCCAGGGAGAACACGTCGCTGGGTGCGCCCACCCGGGCGCCCTCGGCCTGCTCGGGGGACATGAACGAGGGGGTGCCGACGATCATCCCGGTGGAGGTCATCGCCGTCTTCTCCAGCGCGCGGGAGATCCCGAAGTCGATCACCCGGGGCCCGTCCAGGGCCAGCAGCACGTTGGCCGGTTTCAGGTCCCGGTGTACGAGCCCCGCGGAATGGACCGCCTGCAGGGCCTCGACCAGCCCGCCGGCCAGCCGCCACACTGACGCCGTGGGTAACGGCCCCGCAGCGTTCTACCGCCTCGGCCAGCGAAGGCCCCGGGACGAACACGGTGGCCAGCCACGGCGGGTCGTCATCAGGCCCGGCCGCGATCACCGGGGCGGTGTAGGCCCCGCTGGCCGCGGCGACCTCCCGGCGGAACCGGGTGCGGAACTCCGGATCGCGGGACAGTTCGCGGTGGATGACCTTGGCAGCACCGCGATCGCCGTGAGCACGCTGGCGCGCTCGCGGGCGTCGGCGTCCTCGAGGACCGCGCCCAGGAAGATGAGCAACTGGCGCTTTGGCGTGCTGGCCAGGAAGTGCTCACCCTGGGCGTCCCATCCCCGCCTGCTGAGGTGACGGGCGGCCACCGGGAGCAGGTGTGCCTCCTCGTCGTCCAGGTGCTCGAGCAGGATGGCCCGGTGCCCGCTCAGCGCAGCCACCAGGTGATCCCTTTCGGGCACGCGGGCCGACGCCTGCCAGGCCCGCAGGGCCAGCATCACCCGGTCGAGCGACGCCGCGACCTGCTCATGCTGGGCCTCCATCCGGGACACCCCATCGGCCTGCAGGTCTGCCCGGGCATGCAGCAGGGGCCAGATCAGCTCGTCCTTGCCTCCTGTTCTCGCGGGCTCCGGGTGCGGATCGTGATCACTGGGCGGTGCGGGCCCGGTCCCATGCCGCGCTCTCGGTGAAGTGGGTGTCGAAACGGTCCTGCAGCGCCAGCAGGGTGTCCCGCGGCTCCCCGCCCGCGCGCCACCGCACCACGTGACGGAAGTAGTCGAATCGCTCGACGCCGGGCGTGATGATGATCAGTGCTTCGGCGGCAGAGTCCCGGTGCGCGCCGAACGCGTGGGGCCGGCCGGGGGCACGACCAGCAGATCACCTGGCCGTGCGGCGACGATGTCGTCGCCGAGCAGAACGTCGAGCTGACCGTCGAGGATGAAGAAAAGCTCGGACGACTTGTCGTGCCGGTGCGGGACCGCACCGGCCGCTCCGCGGCCCAGCGCGACCCGGTGGCTGCTCAGCGCCCCGTGAGTGGCGCTGCTGTTCGCGAGCAAGATGTGCCCGATGGATTCCAGGCGTTCGGCCTCGGCGGCGCGGACCAGCACGGGCTGGTACAGGCCAGTGACGTGTGAAGACAACGTGAGCTCCTTCCGAATGGGAACGTGAGCTCCTTCCGGGTGGGAATGCGTCCCAGCCTCGCCCGGGCCCCGATCATCTGTCCAACAGATGTATTGACTGATCATGATGGGTAGAATCGATTTATGGAGCTCCGCCAGCTTGCGCACTTCGTCGCGGTTGCCGAGGAGCGGCACTTCACCCGGGCGGCGGCGCGCGTGCACGTGGTGCAGTCCAGCCTGAGCTCGTCCATCGCCGCGCTAGAACGGGAACTGGGCGGGGCGCTCTTCGTCCGGGACAACCGCCGGGTGGCGCTGACCCCGGCGGGCCGCGCGCTGCTGCCCGCCGGGCGCTCTCCGCGGCCGACGAGGGCCGCGACGCCGTGGCCGGGGTCCGGGGTGTGCTGCACGGCCAGCTGCAGGTGGGCGCGATCCAGACCCATCATGGACCTGGCCGGGCTGCTGGCCAGGTTCCGCCGCGCTCATCCCGGTGTCACCATCCGGCTGACCCACGGCGCGGCCTCGGACCTGGCCCGCGCGGCCGCCGATGCCGAGCTCGACATCGCCTTCATCGACGGCCCAGTTGACCCGGTCAAGCTCACCCGCATCGACCTGGGCCGGGACTACCTGGTCCTCGCCGTCCCCCGGGGTGACCCGCTGGCCCGGCGCGCCACCATCCGGCTCGACGACCCGGTGCTGCGCGATCGCGACTTCGTCGAATACGGCGCCGACTCGGCCCTGCGGGCCCAGATCGACACCGCCTGCGCGGCCGCCGGGCTCGCCCGGCGGGTCGCCTGCGAGGTGGAGAACATGCAGTACCTCATCGAATCGGTGCAGCATGGCCTGGGCATCACCGTGCTCCCGCCGCTGGCCCTCAAGGCCGCGGGCGGGCAGGTTGACGCCGTCCCCATCACGCCGCCGCTATACCGCGATCTCAGCGCGGTCGTCGCGGCGGGCCACCCGCCCACGGGGGCCGCGCAGGCCCTGCTCGACCTGCTCGCGGCCGGCTTTTCCGGGCGTCTCCGCGGTGCGTGAGGCGGCCTCGGTCAGGGACGTGATCCGTCCGGCGATGTCCGGCCGCGGCTCCCGCGTGAGGTGATGACCGATGCCCGGGTACGAGCCCCGCTGGCGCGCTGGCACTCATCGACTGCCAGCTGCGAGGCCTTCCGCTGACCGCCACCGCGCCTGCCCGTCTGCCCTCATAGGGATCGATGGTCGGGGTCCGCGTGCCGGGCCAGGATGATCATTGAGCCGCTAGCACGCCATGTGCCCGGCTGAGGCGCTGACCGGGACGGGGTGGGCCAGGGTCTGGCAGCACGACGCAGTAGCGCTCGGTCAGCCGGAGCAACGTCGCGATCTGCTCCTCGCTGGCCTCGGTGTCCAGCTCGAAGCGCAGCCGGATGGCGGTGAACCCGACCGGCGCCTCCTTGGCCACGCCGAGCGTCCCGCGGAAGTCCAGGTCACCTTCGGCGTGCACGGTCCCGCCGGTGACCGGGATCTCCAGCGACGTGGCCACCGCCCGCAGCGTGACCCCGGCGCACGCGGCCAGCGCTTCCAGCAGCATGTCGCCGGAGCACAGCAGGGACCCGTCACCGCCGGTGGCCGGGTGCAGCCCGGCCACCGCCATGGCCCGGCCGGTGTCCACCGAGCAGCTGATCCCCTCGTTCCCCAGCTCACCGCGGGCCCTCAGGGTGATCACCGCCTGCCGCGGATCCTCGCGGTAGGCGTCCTTGAGC
Source organism: uncultured Actinomycetes bacterium (assembly GCA_963751175.1). GTDB lineage: Bacteria > Actinomycetota > Actinomycetes > Streptosporangiales > Streptosporangiaceae > RYN-230. The sequence goes on from CAVVTM010000005.1 coordinate 5,754, forward strand.
GGCTGCTGCACGGCGCGCAGTCCGGTGCTGTCCACGGGCGCCTTCCTCTCTGGTCGGGGTCATCTGCGTCCGGGTGATCTGAACGAGTCCTGGCTCATCCGAGTGTGGCCCATCCGCCTCCCGCCCGGCCAGCGCCCGGCCCGGCGAGGACCCGGCCCGGCCAGCGCCGGGTTCCGGTGTCCGGGCGGGACCCTGGCCTGAGTTCAGCGCCGGTCGCTGGAGTACAGGTACGGGCCGCGGCCGCCGGAGTTGACCGGCGGGGCCGCGGTTTCGCCGCGCAGCCACCGGATCGCGGCCTGGAGGCCCCTCGCCGTACTGCGGGGGCGGGTACTGGGCCGGGTCCACCGGCACACCGCCGGGACGGCCCTGCAACACGACCACGTTGGCCGCGGCGTCCTCATAGTGGAGGTGAGAGGTACTCGGCAGGCCGACCGAGCGCCCGCACAGCGGCGCCGCCGGGGATTCACCCAGGACCCAGTCGAGCAGGTCACGGACGCCACGCAGCCAGGCGGCGTTCATCCAGCCGGGCTCCCAGCGCCACGGGTGCCGGGCGTCCGAGGCAGACATGGGCTCCGGCAGGTCACCGTCGCGCAGCGCGTCCCGCGTGAGCTCACGGACCTGGCGTATCTCGTCGTCGGTGCGCGCGTAATCACCGCGGGCCCCGATGAAGCGGCCCCGGTTGTCCGCGTGCACGGGGACCTCGTCGGTGCCGCCCGCGAGCCAGGCCAGCACCGCGCGGGTCTCCCGGAACTGATCGCGGAAATCGGCCGGACCCCGGGCGGGGCCGTGGAACCCTCCGGCTCCGCCGCGGCCTCGGCCAGGATCTCCTCACGCGACGGCGGGGAACCCGGGGCCAGGGACAGCGTCACCGGCGACGGCCGGGTCCCGGTCAGCGCCCACTGCCAGGCCAGGGCGGTGCGGCCGCGCGGGCCCATTTCGCGCAGGCTCTGCGCGAGGACCGCCCTCCCACGTGCGGGCGGGGCCGCACGATCGCGGGACTGAGCTGGTCGGGCAGGTACACGGTGGTCACGGCTTCCACGGTACGGGTGACCGCTGACAGCGTCAGCCCGGTCCCGGTAAGCTTCGGGCGGGCCGTGACTGGCGCGCAGGGATGGGTAACCATCGGGGAGCGGCCCCGTCATCGGGACGCATGCCGGGCGCCTGGGCCTCTCCGCGAGCAGTGAAGCAGCGCCACAGTTCTGGCCGCACTGGGGGTTTCCATGTCGTCACCGAGTACCGAGTCGGCCGCTTTCCGCAGCGCGCTGGACGCGGTCCGCTCCGTCGAGCCCGGAGTGGCCGACGCGATTGCCGCGGAGCTGGCCAGCCAGCGGGCCTCGCTCAAGCTGATCGCCAGCGAGAACTACGCCTCACCGGCGGTGCTGCTGGCCATGGGCAACTGGCTCAGCGGACAAGTACGCCGAGGGCACGATCGGGCGGCGGTTCTACGCGGGCTGCGCCCAGGTGGACACGATCGAGACGATCGGGGCCGGGCACGCCCGGGAACTGTTCGGCACGCCACATGCGTACCTGCAGCCGCACGGGCATCGACGCCAACCTGGTCGCCTACTGGGCGATCCTGGCCCGCCGGATCGAGGCCCCGGCGCTCGAGCGGGCCGGCGCCCGCCACGTCAACGACCTGAACGAGGAGGACTGGGCGAAGCTGCGCCAGGAGCTTGGCAACCAGCGGATGCTCGGCATGTCGCTGGACGCCGGGCGACCTGACGCACGGCTTCCGGCCGAACATCTCCGGGAAGATGTTCGAGCAGCGGTCCTACGGCACGGACCCGGCCACCGGCCTGATCGACTACGCCGTGCTGCGCGAGACTGCGCGCGAGTTCCGCCCGCTGGTGCTGGTGGCCGGCTATTCCGCCTACCCGCGGGTGTTAATTTCGCGGTGATGCGCGAGATCGCTGACGAGGTCGGCGCGACGTTCATGGTGGACATGGCCCACTTCGCCGGGCTGGTCGCGGGAAAGGTCTTCACCGGGGACTTCGACCCGGTCCCGCACGCCCAGATCGTCACCACGACCACGCACAAGTCGCTGCGCGGGCCGCGGGGCGGCATGGTGCTGTGCCAGCCTGAGCTGGCCGAGGCGGTGGACCGGGGCTGCCCGCTGGTGCTCGGCGGGCCGCTGCCGAACGTGATGGCGGCCAAGGCCGTCGCGCTGGCCGAGGCGCGCCAGCCCAGCTTCCAGGACTACGCCGGGCGGATCGTGGCGAACGCCCAGGCCCTGGCGGATGGCCTGATCCTCCGCGGGGCGCGGCTGGTCACCGGCGGTACCGACAACCATCTGGTGCTCATCGACGTGGGCGGCTACGGGCTGACGGGGCGGCAGGCCGAGCAGGCCCTGCTGGACGCGGGCATCGTGACCAACCGCAACGCGATCCCCCGGGACCCGAACGGGGCCTGGTACACCTCGGGGATCCGGTCGGCACCCCGGCGCTGACCACCCGGGGGCTGGGCACCGCGGAGATGGACGTGATCGCCGGCCTCATCCACGAGGTGCTGAGCCAGGCCCGGCCGGGGACCACGTCCAGCGGCGCACCGTCGAAGGCCACCTGCGCGGCAGACCCCGCGCTGGCTGACCGGGTCGCCAAGCAGGCCGCCGAGCTGCTCGCCCAGTTCCCGCTCTACCCCTCGGTCGATCTGGGCTGAGCTGGCCCGGGGCACACCGGGCTGGCCGCGCTGGGCCTGGACTACCGGCTAGCCCGGCTGGCCGCCGCCACGTGTGAGTGCGTGTCCATGTACTCGGCCGTGCGCTGGCTGGTGTTCCGCGACCGGCGTCCTGGTCACGTACGAGGCCATGTTGGCCACGATCTCCACCGGCGACCGGCGCACCCCGTCGCCCCGCCCCGGGAGCGCCCTCATCCATGCAGGACGCGAAACCCCGGGTGTCCGGCGCATGCGTGCTCCCCGCCCGGTCTCCCGGCCGTGCGTTGATGTGGAGAAGAGCGACGGTAGGCAGGGAAACCGACGGCTGTCAAAGCAGCGGTGTACGGCCCGGCCGGGGCCGGGCCCATTGTCCGGCCGCACATCGACAGCCGCCCCGTCGTCGCCGATGCTGGATGCCGTGCCCATCCTGACTACCGCTGGAGCCCCGGATGAGTCCTGACCCCCGGACCGACATCACTGACTCGATCGCCTCGCTCGGCCGGCACTGGATCTGGCTGCTGTCCTTCGGTGTCCTCACGCTGCTCGCGGGGGTGGCCGCGGTTGCCTGGCCCGGACCGACGGTCATCGCGATCGCGGTGCTGTTCGGCATCCAGCTGGTGGTGGCCGGCATCTTCCAGTTCGTGGGCGCGTTCGCGGGCAGCGACCTGACCGGCGGGGTCCGGGTGATGAGCGCCGTGCTGGGTCTGCTCGCGTTCGTGGTCGGGCTGTACGCGGTCCGCCATGTGCTGGTCACGGTGGTGGCGCTCGCGCTGCTGCTGGGCATCTTCTGGGTGGTCAACGGCTTCGTGGAGATATTCAACGCCCTGGCCGGCCGGGACAACCCGCACCGGGGCTGGACCGGCTTCATGGGGGTGCTCAGCATCCTGGCCGGAATCGTCGTGCTGGCCTACCCGGGCATCACGCTGGTGACGCTGGCCCTGGTGCTCGGCGTCTGGCTGATCATCTACGGGGTGATGGAGATCGGGCTGGCCTTTCGGGTCCGGTCAGCCCTCGGCCGGATCCGGCACCCTGTGAACCAGCCCGCCTGAACCAGCACCCCTGGACCCGGCGGAGTGTCCTGCGCCGTGTGTCCGTGTGTCCTGGACGCGGCGATCCAGGGAATGCCGCTAGGTTGGCGCCCGGAGGGAGAGCCTGATGAGCAGCCTGCCCAGCGATATCACGGTCCCGGGACGGCCCGAGGTGCACGAGGTGTCCACCGGCGTCTACGCCTACGTCCAGCCCGACGGCACCTGGTGGATCAACAACACCGGTTTCCTGACCGGCCCGCAGGGCGTCATCAGCATCGACTCCTGCGCGACCCACCGCCGGACCCGGGCCTACCAGGCCGCGATCGCGGCGGTCACCCACGCGCCGGTGCGCACGGTGGTCAACACGCACCACCACGGCGATCACACGTTCGGCAACTGCCTGTTCCCGGCCGCGGCGATCGTCGGCCACGAGAGCACGCCGCGCCGAGGCGTTCGCCTTCGGCCCGCCGCGCGACCTGGGCTTCTGGGACGGCCCCGACTGGGGCGAGCTGACCCTCGACCCGCCCTTCGTCACGTTCACCGACGAGATCGCCGTGCACGCCGGGGACCTGCGCGCGTCCGTGCGCCACGTCGGCACTCCCGCCCATACCACTAACGATTCGATCGTCTGGCTCCCCGACCGCGGCGTGCTGTTCTGCGGGGACCTCATTTTCAACGGGGGCACGCCGTTTCTGCTGATGGGCTCGGTCACGGGGGCGGTCGAGGTGCTGGAGCGGGTCGTGGCGCCGCTCGGGGCCGCGGATCACCGTGCCGGGTCACGGACCGGTGTTCGAGGGGACGGGGCCGGTCGAGGCGACGCTGGACTACCTCCGGTTCGTGCTCGGCGTCGCGGCCCGCGCGCGGGCGGCGGGGGTGACGCCGCTCGCGGCGGCCCGCGACACCGACCTGGGCCGGTTCGCTAGCTGGCCGGACCGCGAGCGGATCGTCGGCAACCTGCACCGGGCCTGCGCTGAGCTCGCCGGGACACCGGGGGCGGCACCCGTGGACGTGGCCGCCGCGCTGGCCGACATGGTGGCCTACAACGGCGGGGCGCCACTCACCTGCCTGGCCTAGCCCCTGATGACCGCCGGGGGCGGCCGGTGACGGCCGGCCGGTAGTCATGACGGCTGGCCGCTACACGCTGGAATGTGTTCACAGCGTGACCCATGGCTCGTGCGCGATTACGATGGGTAGGCGCACGAGAGCGGGTTGGGGGGGTTATGACCGCGATAAGCGGCGCGATGCCCGCCGACCTGGCCGAGGCAGTGCGCAGCATGCCGTGCGGCGCCTGCCAGGCTCCCCGGGGCGGGCACTGCGCGGGTGAGGGCACCCACCTGGCCCGCTGGGAACTCGCCACGGCCTCGGCGCTGGTGTCGCCGCAGGAAACCTGGCGGCAGCCGGGGCCGCCCGGTCCGCCCCGCCCGGGTTCCCGCCGGGCCTGGCCGTGGTTCCCGAGCTGTCCGGCGTGGTGTGCACGGCGGCCGGTCACCCGTTGCAGTGGGCGGCCAGGGTCCAGCCGCCGCAGTGGGTGCATCTGGATCCGTCGGCCGGGCCGTCCTGTGCCGGGCGGGCCGTGCCGCGCCCGGCCACCGGGGAACCGTGCCGCTACCACCGCCGGCACTGGTTACTGAGCATTCCGGCGGTGACGGTGGCGGGCGCGGTGCCGGCCTGCCAGCGGTGCGGCCGCGAGCGCGCCCGCCGGGAGCGGAAGCGCTGAGAACCGGGCCCGAGGCCCGGGTCAGCGGGCCATGTCAGCCGGGCCTGCGTCAGCCGGGCCTGCGTCAGCCGGGCCTGCGTCAGCCAGGGACTTGGTCAGCCGGGCGGGGGCACGCTGATCGTGACCGGGACGGGCGGCCCCAGGTCGGGACCCACGGCAGGCAGCACCCATCCGTCCCCGGCCGGCGTGGCGGCCAGGCAGAAACGGTCCCAGACGGTGGACAGGCCCCGGGCCCACACGTCGCTGATCCAGCCGAACGTGAGCTCGGCGGCGACCCCGTCCCCGTCGCGGGCCAGGGCGCCGGGCCGCTTCCGGGATCATGGTCAGCGCGACCCGCAGGTCCGGCTGCCCGGCCCACGCCCGCAGGGCGGCCACGGCCCGGCCGTACAGCGCGGCGTGCAGCGCGGGCCGGGCTGCGTCCGCCGCCGCGGCGTCCGCGGCTGCGGCGCCGTCGCGCAGCCGGTCCCGCCAGCTCGCGGCGACCGTGGCCGTGAGCCGGGCCTGCATCGGGCCGCCCAGGCTGAGCAGCGTGGCCAGCTGATCGTCACGGTCCCGGGAGATCTGGCGGCCGAGCATCGCGGCCCTGGCCGCCCGGCGGCGGGCCGCCGGCGCATCCTCCGCCCTGACTATCAGCGGATCGGCCGGCCCGCGGCTGGCCAGGACCAGCACGCGCAGGTCGTCGGCGTGCCCGGCCCAGGCGTCCAGCACGTCGAGGCAGCCGTGGCGCTGGCCGGCCAGGGCGCTGAGGATCTGCTCGCCTCCAGGTCAGGGTGGCGGGGAGCCAGCAGCTTCCCTGCCGCCCAGCGCAGTTCGTGCTGCCGGCCGTCACAGGCCGCCCTGGCCGCTGCCGACGGGATGCCCTGCCACCACGGGCCGCTCACTGCCCCGCGCCCCAGTCCAGCGGCACCCGGATGACAGCGCGCGCGGCCACCGTGGTCGGCATGATGTCGAGGACCTGAGCGGCCGGGTCCAGCGCGGGCCAGAAGTCGATCTGCCCGCCGGAGCGGTGCAGGCCGGAATGCCAGTCGCCCTGATGCCCGAGGTAGTGGTGGCCGCGGTCGTCCGCTGCCCACCAGGCCAGCAGCGGCACGTCGACCTCGTCGCGGGACCAGTGCTCGTGCGGCAGGGCAGGGACGACCTCGACGTCGGCGCTGAACCCCTCGTCCGTCGAGCGCACGGCCAGGACCGCCGGCGTGACCCCGTCGAAAGGCGGCGTGGTCACCCCCGCCACCACAAGACCCTCGGGGCCGCCCCCCTGGCCGCGCCGCCCCAGCATGGAGTGCCACGGCTCCGGCAGCGCCCGCGCGGGAACGTGCGGTGGTGCCAGCGCCGTGGAACAGGCCGTTCGCCACCGCGCGCACTTCCGCGATGGCTGGGTCATCCCCGGCCAGCGCCCCGGCCGTGACGAGGGCCTCGATGACCGGCTCCACCGCGTCGGGAGAATGGAACTCGGCCAGGCTGGCCACCTTGGCCCACAGGTAGCCCCGGGCCGGGTCCCCGTCCGGCCGCGACTCCACCCGCACCTCCGCGCCCCCGGACGACGGGCGGGGCAGCCCGACCCGCTCGCCCAGCACCTCGAGCCAGGCCGTATCCGCGGCCAGCGGCGGGCGGGCTTCGAACTCACCACGCCATTCGGTGTCGTCGCCGCCGCCCGAGAAGCTGCCGGTCGAGGTGGTGCCACGGTCGTCGGTCACGGTGAGCTGCCCGGGCAGCCCTCTGCCGACGAGGTGACCGTGCACGCCGAGGCGAGTCCGGCCGCCCCCGCCGGCCAGCTTGGCGTGCCATGGCTGCCCCGGCGCGGCCGGCACCGGGCGCATGGTCACGTGCAGGACGGTCACCTCGTCGCTGAGCACGACATACCTGAGGAACAGCTGGCCCCACGGCTGCTCGATTACCCGCGGGCACGGCACCGCCCGCAGCGGGCCCAGGGTGGCAGCCGCGGACCGCCGGGCCGCCCGCTGCGACCTCCGCTGGTGGTGATGATGCTCGCCCGCCCGGTAGGAAAGAGCCAGGTAGTAGTCGTCCACGATGGCCTGGGCCGCCCCGGCCGGGATCGCCCCGACGGCCACCAGCGCGTGCGCGGCGGTGCTCAGCCGTGATTCCGGCGGGGCGCCGCCGTCGGGGCCCGGGCTCAGGAGCACCCGCTCCCCGGTCAGCCTCAGGTACAGCTCCGCGTCGCACTCCGCCACACGCTCATGCTGTCACGCGTCCCAGCCTGCTCCGGGATCCGCGCCGGTCCTCCCGTTACCGCGGGCCGGTGGTTAACGTAGGCCTGTGATCCGCAATCATGTGCTGATTTCCGGTCAGGTTCAGGGCGTGTGTTTCCGTGATTCGTACCGGCGGCTGGCGGCCCAGCACGGGGTGAGCGGCTGGGTGCGCAATCTGCCCGACGGCCGCGTAGAGGCTGTCCTGGAGGGACCGGCCGACGAGGTGCACCGCCTGGTCGACTGGGCGCACCGCGGCCCGGGCGCGGCCACGGTCACCGGCGTCGCGGTGCGTGCGGAGCGTCCCGAGGGGCTCGCCGGCTTCGAGATCAGGTAGCCGGGCCACCGGTCCGGCGCAGCCGCGGGGCCGCCCCGCCCAGGCCCGGCTGCTCCGGGGGGCGGCCGTGATGCGCGGCCTAGTCCTCCTCGTAGGGAACGCCGAGGGCCCGGACGACCTCGCCGATCGTGGCGAACTTCCGCCGGGCGGGCAGGCTGGCGATGGCGTGGACGATGTCGTCGGGTGCGCCCTCGTGCTGCAGGAACGCCAGCAGCATGCCCGGGTCCGCGGGAAACTTGTGGGGGGGCAGCCAGCGCGCGATGTCGGCGCGCCGCTCCACGTCAGCGGGGGTCATCCCGCGGGGGGCAGCGGGCTCTTCCCCCTCGGGCAGCTCCGTTTCCAGGTGACCCGGGTCGAACGGCTCGGTCTCGCGCCACTCCTCGGTGTGCGGCGGCTGCCCCGACCGGAGGATGGTCCCGGCTTCTTCTTCCATTTCCTCGTCACGCCGCGGGCCGTGCTTGGAACTCTCGCGTTGCATATCGTGCCTTTCGTTGCGTGCCTTTGGTCCTGATCGTGTCGTTG
>CAVVTM010000006.1:0-35989 GCA_963751175.1 uncultured Actinomycetes bacterium
GCACGCCGCCCAGGCCGACCGCTCCCTTCCGCAGCTTCGGGACCTCGTCGCGCTGGGAGACGTCGAGGGATTCCTCCAACCCCTCGATACCGCCGACCCGTGGAAGCTCCGACTGTGCCATGAGTGCCCTCCCCAGAGGATCGCCCGGTACTGCAACGTGGCCGGGCCGATGGCGCGGCCGGCCAAACTTCGGCGGTGAACAGCGGCGGTCAAACAGCGCTGGTCAAAGTGAGGTCAAACGGTTGAGGAACGCCTTGTGGTACAGATCACAGCGCGGACAGTATCAGCAGGTGGGAATGATGACAAGAGTTACGGTTCAGGAAATATGGACTTAACTTTGACCTCTTGACAGGTAAAGGTCAGAAGGGTACGTATTTGGTCAGACCAAAGTAGACCGGACTGGCGCCCGGAACCCGGAGGTGACATGGCCGAGGACCTGATCGCCTTCCCGTCCAAGGCCGAGATGCTCGACCGGTCCAGGCAATTCTGGAACCCGGGTAAGACCCAGTTCTGGGTGGACTCCGGTGTCCCGCTGGTCATCGACCGGCGTGAGGGCTACTTCATCTACGACGTCGGGGGCAAGCGCCTGATCGACGTCCACCTCAACGGGGGCACCTACAACCTGGGCCACCGCAACCCGGAGGTCGCCGCGGCCGTCACCGCAGCCATGCAGCGGTTCGACATCGGCAACCACCACTTCCCGTCGCTGGCCCGCACGGCCCTGGCCGAGGCGCTGGTGACCACCGCGCCGCCCGGCCTGACCAAGGTGGTGTTCGGCAGCGGCGGCGGCGAGGCCATCGACATCGCGCTGAAGACCGCCCGGCACGCCACCAAGAAGCGCAAGATCGTCTCGGTGGCCAAGGCCTACCACGGGCACACGGGCCTGGCCGTCGCGACCGGCGACGACCGGTTCTCGACCCTGTTCCTGGCCGACCGGCCGGACGAGTTCAGCCACGTCCCGTTCAATGACCTGGCCGCGATGGAGGACGCGCTGCGCGGCCGGGACACCGCCGCGGTGATCATGGAGACGATCCCGGCGACCTACGGCTTCCCGCTGCCCGCCCCGGGCTACCTGGAAGGCACCAAGAAGCTCTGCGAGCGGTACGGCGCCCTCTACATCGCCGACGAGGTGCAGACCGGGCTGATGCGCACCGGCGAGCTGTGGGCGATCACCAAGCACGGCATCGCGCCGGACCTCCTGGTCACCGGCAAGGGCATCTCCGGCGGCCTCTACCCGGTGAGCGCAGTCCTGATCAGCGAGGCGGCGGCGGGCTGGCTCAGCGAGGACGGGTTCGCGCACATGTCCACGTTCGGCGGCGCCGAACTCGGCTGCATCGCCGCGCTGAAGACCCTGGAGATCACCTGCCGGCCGGAGATCAGGTCGATGGTCTTCTACATCGCGGACCTGCTCGGCCGCGGGCTGCGCCGGATCCAGCAGGCCTACCCGGACTGGTTCACCGGCATCCGGCAGGACGGCCTGGTCATGGGCCTGGAGTTCGACCACCCGCAGGGCGCCAAGTTCGTCATGAAGCGGCTCTACGAGCACGGGGTGTGGGCGATCTTCTCCACCCTGGACCCGCGCGTCCTGCAGTTCAAGCCGGGCCTGCTGCTCACCCCGGACCTGTGCGCCGAACTCCTGGACCGGGTCGAGGTGGCCATCGCCGCCGCCCGCGACGACGCGGGCTCTGCCCGCCCGGGCGGGCGACCTCCCGGGGCCAGCACCGTGCCGGCCCGGAGAGACCAGCCGTCGGCGGCCTCCGCCTCGCCGGCCAGTGCGGTGCGGCCATGAGTGAGGCGGCTGTGACCGGGGCGGACCAGCCGATCAGCATCGACCTCCTGACGGACCCGGCCGGTGTGCCGCGGGCCCGGGCCATGCTGCAGCGGGCCCAGTGGGCCGCGTCCGCGTTCGCCCGCTACGACAAGGCCGCGGTGGACCGGATCGTCGCCGCGGCCGCGGCCGCGGGCGGCGCCCGGGCCCGTGAGCTCGCCGACTGGGCGGTCCGCGAGACCGGGTTCGGCGTGGCCGAGCACAAGGTCATCAAGAACCTGGCCAGCAGCACCGGCCTGGCCGAGGCGTACGCCGGCCACGACTACGTGACCCCGCGGGTCGATCCGGCCGCCCGGATCGTCGAGATCCCGCGCCCGGCCGGGGTGGTGCTCGCGCTCACCCCGTCGACCAACCCGGTCGCCACCGTGTTCGTCAAGTCGCTGCTGGCCCTGATGACCCGCAACGCGGTGGTGGTCAGCCCGCACCCGCTGGCCCGCGAGTGCTCCGCGGACGCGGCCCGCACGCTGGCCGGGGCCGCCGTCGCGGCGGGCGCGCCGGACGGCGTGATCCAGGTCGTGGACGAGCCGTCGGTACCGCTGATCAACGCGCTGATGGCGGACGAGCGCACCAGCCTGATCGTGGCCACCGGCGGCACCAGCGTGGTCCGCGCCGCATACAGCTCGGGCACGCCGGCCATCGGGGTGGGGCCCGGCAACGTGCCGGTTTTCGTTGCGGAGAATGCGGACCTGCCGGAAGCCGCGCGCCGGATCGTGGACAGCAAGAGCTTCGACAATTCCATCCTGTGCACCAACGAGTCAGTGCTGATCGTCACCGAGGCGGCCGCGGGGACGCTGCTGCGGCACCTGCAGCGCGCCGGCGCGTACCTGCTCCCGCCGCAGGACCGGGACAAGGTCCGTGACCTGCTGTTCCCCGGCGGCCACTTCGACACCCGGTTCCTCGGGAAGGACGCGACCTGGATCGCCGCCCAGGCCGGCCTGCGGGTGCCGGGCACGACCCGGGTGCTGCTCGCCCCGTTCCCCCTGGTCGTCCCCGAGGAGCCGCTGGCCCACGAGAAACTCTGCCCGGTCCTCGGCCTGACCCAGGTCGGCAGCGTCCGGCACGGCATCGGCGCCGCGCGGGCCGTGCTGCGGCTGGGCGGCAGGGGCCACTCGGCCGCGATCCACTCCACCGACCCGGCGACGATCATGGAGTACGGGGCCGCGCTCGAGGTGCTCCGGGTCGCGGTCAACACCGGGTCCAGCCTGGGCAGTGCGGGCATCGGGACCGGGCTCGCGCCGTCGATGACGATCGGGACCGGGTTCTTCGGCCGCTCCTCGGTGGGCGAGAACCTGCAGCCCAAGCACCTGGTCCAGTGGACACGCCTGGCCTCTAACGAAGACCCGGCCGTGGGTTCCGGCGACTTCACCGGACTCGTTCCCTGGGAGGCGCCGGGCGGCGTGATGCCGCCGTACCCGGTGGCCTCGAATGTGCGTGATGAGGACGGGTGGTCGCCGGCCAGCAGAACGCCGGGAAGCAATGGCCGCGCCGCGACCGCTGGGCCCGCGCTCCCCACGGCGGGCCTGGGCCCGGATATGGAGGCGCTGCGGGCGGAGATCAGGCGGGTGGTCCTGGAGGAGTTGCGGGGGATCGTGGGAGGTCAGGGTGGCTGACCTGCGGTCGTTCATCTTCCTTGATCGGCTGCAGGCGCAGACGATGTGCTACCTGGGGTCGTGGATCCGGGGGAGCCTGCCGCGCAGTGACGACGCGGCGATCGTGGTCGAGGTCGCGCCCGGGCTGGATATCGAGCCGCTCACCGATGTCGCGCTCAAGTACGCGGGCGTGCGGGCCGGGGTCCTGGTCGTGGAGCGGCACTTCGGGTACCTGGAGGTGCACGGGAGCACCGACGAGGTGCGGGCGGCCGGCTCCGCCGTGCTCGGCGCGCTGCGCGCCTCGGAGACGGACGCGAGCCCGCCGGAGATCCTGGCGTCGAAGATCGTCACGATGATCGACCCGCAGCACGCGTTCCTGATCAACCGGAACAAGATCGGCTCCATGGTGCTGGCCGGGGAGTCGCTGTTCGTGCTGGAGATGCAGCCCGCCTCGTACGCGATCCTCGCGGTCAACGAGGCCGAGAAGGCGGCGCGGATCAAGATCGTGGACTACCGCATGATCGGCGCGACGGGCCGGGTGTACCTGTCCGGGTCCGAGGCGGACGTGCGGCAGGCCGCCGAGGCGGCCGAGCATGCGCTGCGGGGCCGGGCATGAGCTCCGCCATGGACCCCGAGATGCTCCGCTCCCTGGTCCGCGAGGCGCTGGCCGACCTGCTGCCCCCGCAGCCGGGGCCGGGGCCAGGGCCTGCTGCTTCCGCGCCGGCGCAGCCGGGCCAGGCCAGCACGGCCCCCGGGCAGGATGGCGCGGCGTACACGGTGCGGGACGGGGTCGGCGCGGTGGAGACCGTCAGCGTGCGGACGGATCAGGAGCTGGCCGCGTTCGTGAGGCGGCTGCTGCACCTGTTCGAGAACCCGCTGCGGCGCGACGACCTGCGCGCTGGCCGGCTCCGGTTCCGCCTCAGCTCCGGCGGCGCGGCCGGGTCCGCGCGGCCGGTGCACCGCATCGACAAGGGCGCGGTCACCGAGGCCGCGGTCCGCGACGCGGCCCGGGCGGGGGCGCGGCTGGTGCTGGGGCGGCGCGCCGTGCTCACGCCGCTCGCCCGCGACCGGGCCCGGGCGGCCGGGGTCGAGATCGAGAAGGAGCGCTGATGGTAACCGCGACGGTGGTGGGAAACGTCTGGGCCACCCGCCGGCTGGCCGAGATCCCCAAGGGCGCGTTCCTGGAGGTGGAGGCGGAAGGCAGCGGGCAGCGATTCGTCGCCTTCGACGTCCTGGGCAGCGGCGTGGGGGAACGGGTGCTGGTCGCCCAGGGCTCGGTCGCCGCGGCCTGGTTCCCGGGCGAGCCGCCGCCGGTGGACGCGCTGATCATCGGCTCCATCGACCCACCCGCACAGAACGCCTGACCAGGCAAGCACTGACCAGGCAAGCATCAACACAGGAGGCCCTCGTGGCGGACAACGCGATCGGGATGATCGAGACGAAGGGGTACGTGGCCGCGCTGGCGGCCGCGGACGCCATGGTCAAGGCGGCCAACGTGGCTATCGTCGGCCGCCAGGAAGTCGGTGACGGCCTGGTGTCGGTCACCATCGTCGGCGACGTCGGCGCGGTCAAGGCCGCTACCGAGGCGGGCGCGGAAACGGCCAGCACCGTCGGCGAGCTGATCTCGGTGTACGTGATCCCGCGGCCGCACGCCGAACTCGGCAGGCACTTCACCATCCGCGGCGAGTGAGCGCGCCGCCGGCCGCCCCGCCGGGCGCGCCGCCCCTGGCCGAACTGCGGGTGCACCTGCTGGTCCGGGACCTGCAAACGCAGTTCGCGGCGTACCTGGGCACCCCCACCCGGGCCCGCGGCTACCCGCCGATGCAGGGCGAGCACTCCCTGATCGTCGAGGTGGCGCCCGCGCTGGCCATCGAGCGGGTGACCGACCTGGCGCTGCGCGCGGTGCCGACCGTGGAGCCCGGCATCCTGTTCGTCGAGCGCCAGTTCGGCGTGCTCGAGGTGCACGGGCCGGACCTGGCCGACGTGGAACGGGCCGGGCAGGCCATCCTCGAGGGGCTGAACGCCAGCGCGGCCGACCAGCTGCGGCCGCGGATCCTGTTCTGTGACGTGATCGAGGACATCACCGACCGGCAGGCGATCATTATCAACCGCAACCGCGGCGGCTCCATGATCATCCCCGGGGAGACGCTGCTGGTCTGCGAGGTCACCCCCGCGCTGTTCGCGGCACTCGCGGCCAACGAGGCGGAACGCACGGCGCCCGGGGTGACGCTGATCGACGTGGCCATGATCGGCGTGGCCGGGCGGATCTACCTGAGCGGGCCCGCGGACCAGATCACTGCGGCGCGGGACGAGATCATGACGGTTCTCGGCGGGGTCGAGGGCCGGGGCCACGAGAGCGGGTGAGGCGGGGTGAACGGTGACCCCGGCGCGCATGACCTGTCCGGCGGCGGTGACGTGCTGGACCGGATCACGCGGTTCGCCGGGCAGGCCGCGCGGGCCGGCGGGTGCGGCCCCGGTTCCACCGTGCGGCTGCTCAACGTGTCGGAGAACGCGACCTACCTGGTGCAGGACCCCGGCGAGGGCCCGTCGATCCTGCGGGTGCACCGGCTCGGGTACCACAGCAGGCCCGAGATCGAGTCTGAGCTGGCCTGGATGGACGCGCTGCGAGCCGAGGCCGGCGTGCGCACCCCGCGGGTGCTGGCGGCCCCCGGCGGCGGCCGGGTCATGACCCTGGCCGACGAGACGGGACAGGAGCGGCACTGTGTCCGCTTCGAGTACCTGGCCGGCACCGAGCCCGCCGACGACGACGCCGCGCACTTCGCCGAGCTGGGCGAGATCACCGCCCGGATGCACCGGCACGCCCGGCAGTGGCGGCGGCCGCCCTGGTTCACCCGGTTCCACTGGGACTACGACGCCGCGTTCGGCGCCCGCGCCCGGTGGGGACGCTGGCAGGACGGGATCGGGGTCGGGCCGGCCGAGCACGCGGTCCTGGGCCGGCTGGACACCGTGCTCCGCGGCCGGCTGGCCGCGTTCGGCACCGGCCCGCAGCGGTACGGGCTGGTGCACGCGGACACCAGGCTGGCCAACCTGCTCGTGGACGGCGGCCGGGTCAGCGTCATCGACTTCGACGACTCGGGTTTCAGCTGGTACCTCTACGACGTGGGCACCGCGGTGAGCTTCTTCGAGCACCAGCCGCATGTGCCGGAGCTGGTGGATAGCTGGCTGTCGGGCTACCGGCGGGTGGCCGACCTCCCGCCGCAGGACGAGGCGGAGATCTGGACCTTCATCATGTACCGGCGGCTGCTGCTGGTCGCGTGGATCGGCTCGCATCAGGCGGCCGACATCGCCCGGGAGCTGGGCGCCGGCTATACCCAGGACAGCTGCGCCCTGGCTGAGCGCTATCTCAGCCGCGGGGGTCACCCGTGAGGCCGGGCGCGCCGGAGGCGTGTTCCGGCCGGGCCGGCGACCGGCCCGGCGCCGTGCCCACGCGGGTGCGGTGGGCCTCAGCCGGGGCGCTGGGGGTTCCGGGAGCCCGGGCCCCCGGACTAGCACAGAGAGGAACCACACGTGTTCACATCAATCGCGGGGCGGTCCGTCGTGGTCACCGGCGCCACCCGGGGCATCGGCAAGGGCATCGCCCGGGTGTTCGCGCAGAACGGGGCGCGGGTCCTGATCGTCGGCCGGGACAAGGACGTGGCCACGGGGGCCGTGGCGGAGATGACCGCTGACGGGGCCGAGGTCTCCTACGTGCTGGCCGACGTCAGTGTCCGGGCGGACTGCCAGCGGATCGCCGAGACCGCGGCCGAGCGGCTGGGCGGCATCGACGTGCTCTGCGCCAACGCGGGCATCTTCCCGGACAGGCGGCTCGCGGACATGACCGACGAGGACCTGGACACCGTGCTCGGCACGAACCTGCGCGGCTGCATTCTGTCCGTCCAGGCCTGCCTGCCCGCGCTGCAGGAGTCTGCCCACGGCCGGGTCATCCTGACGTCCTCCATCACCGGGCCGATCACCGGGTTCCCGGGCTGGTCGCACTATGGCGCGAGCAAGGCCGGCCAGCTCGGCTTCATGCGCACCGCCGCCATCGAGCTGGCGCCGCACGCGATCACGGTCAACGCCGTGCTGCCCGGCAACGTGCTCACCGAGGGCCTGGTGGATCTCGGCGAGGAGTACATCGGGGAGATGACGTCGAGCGTGCCGCTGCGCCGCCTCGGCACCGTGGACGAGATCGGCTACGCCGCCCTGTTCCTGGCCACCGACGAGGCCGCCTACATCACCGGGCAGACGATCGTGGTTGACGGCGGCCAGGTCCTGCCGGAATCGCTGGGTGCCCTGGATGTGTAGCGGCGGATGAGTCCACCGATGACCGGAGAGCCGGACGGGCCCGTGGCGGACGGGTGCGGGGCCGCCGGAGGCGAGGCGGTCGGCCACCGGGCGGGCGGGCGCGCGGCGGGCGGGCGCAGCCCGGAGGACGTGCGGCGTGTGCTGGCGGAGCGGATCTCGGCCGGTCACCTCCGCCCCGGCCAGCGGCTCGGCGCCGAGCGGGCGCTCGCGGCTGACCTCGGGGTCAGCCGGGCCACGCTGCGCCAGGCCCTGGCCGTGCTAGCGGACAGCGGCGTGGTCCGCCGGGTACCGGGCCGCGGCGGCGGCACCTTCGTCAGCCAGGACAAGATCGAGCGGGATACGTCCCGGGTCGTCGGGGTGCCCGCCCTGCTGCGCAGCCAGGGCGTCGTGGCCGGCACCCGGGTGATCAGCGCCGGGCTGTCCGGGGCGGAGGAGCCGGCCGCCCGGGCGCTCGGGATCCAGCCCGGCGGCCTCGTGGTCGACCTGGTCCGGATCCGCCTCGCGGACGGCAGCCCCATCTCGGTGGAGCGCGCCATGCTGCCCGCCGACCGCTTCCCGGGGCTGCTGGAACTGCCGCTGGGCGGCTCGGTGTACGAGCTGCTGGACGAGCACTTCGGCACCCGGCCGGGGGAGGCCGTCGAGCGGATCGAGGTGGTCGCCGCGTCCGCCGACGAGGCGCTGGTCCTCGACGTGCCAGCGGGCTCGCCGCTGCTCGCGATCAGCCGGACCACGACCGACGTGGACGGGGTGCCATTCGAGTTCTCCTACGACCTGTTCCGCGGCGACCGGATCCGCATCACGGTGCGCACCCCGGGGAAGCGCGCCCCCGGGGAGAGCACGATCACCCGGGCCGAGCCCGCCCGCGGCCGGGTCATTGAACTGCGCCCGCAGAGCGCGATCTGAGGCGCCCAGGGGATCCGGGGCGCCCGGGAGAGGAGTCCGCGATGACCGTGCCAGGGCCTGAGCAGCCGGTGGGCCGGATCCGGTTCATGGACCAGCAGCGGGTCAACCTCGACGGGTTCGCGGTCGAGGACCCGGACCTCGGCCTGGTCGCGCTGCGTTCCCCGCACGACCCCGAGCCGGGGCTGGTGATCCGGGATGGCCGGGTGGTGGAGATGGACGGGGTCGCCGAGGAAGATTTCGACTCCCTCGACGCCTACATCGCCCGGCACGGCCTGGACCTGGCCGTCGCCCCGGAGGTGATGGCCCTCACCGATATCGAGCTGGCCCGGCGGGCGGTCAGCCCGGACGTGCCCCGGGCAGAGGTCATCCGGCTGTGCGCGGGGGCGACGCCCGCCAAGCTGGCCCGGGTCCTGGCGCTGCTCCGGCCCGCCGAGCTCGGCCTGGCCATGACCAAGCTGCGCGGCCGGCGCACCCCGGGCAACCAGGCGCACGTCACCAACCGGCTTGACGACCCGCTGCTGCTCGCCGCCGACTCGGCCACGGCGGCAGCGTTCGGCTTCCGGGAGATCGAGACCACCGTCCCGGTCCTCGCCGACGCGCCCAGCAACGCGGTGGCCTGCCTCATCGGCGCCGCGGTCGGGTCGCAGGGCGTGCTCATCCAGTGCTCGGTGGAGGAGGCCCTGGAACTGGAGCTCGGCATGCGCGGGCTCACCTCCTACGCCGAGACGGTCTCGCTCTACGGCACCGAGCCAGTGTTCACCGACGGGGACGACACCCCGTGGTCGAAGGCGTTCCTGACCTCCGCCTACGCCTCGCGCGGGATGAAGATGCGGGTGTCCTCGGGGGCGGGAGCCGAGGTGCTGATGGCCGGGGCCGAGCGCAAGTCCATGCTCTACCTGGAGGCCCGGTGCATCGCGCTGGCCCGGGCGATCGGCGCCCAGGGTGTGCAGAACGGCGGCATCGACGGGGCGAGCGTGGCCGGGTCCGTGCCCCGCGGGCTGCGCGAGCTGATGGCCGAGAACGTCATGGTGATGATGCGCAACCTCGAGTCCTGCTCCGGCAACGACGCGCTGATGAGCGAGTCGGACATGCGCCGCACCTCCCGGACGCTGCCCATCGTGCTGGCCGGATCGGACTTCGTGTTCAGCGGGTTCGGCAGCATCCAGCGGTACGACAACATGTTCGGCCCCAGTAACTTCAACGCCGAGGACATCGACGACTTCCTGGCCATGCAGCGGGACTGGGGCGTGGACGGCGGGCTGCGGACCGTGCCCGCCGGCGAGATCGGCGAACTCCGCCGTTACGCCGCCCAGGCGTGCCGGGCCGTGTACCAGCATCTCGGGCTGGCCGACTTCACCGACGACCACCTGGAGCGCGCGGTCAACGCGGCCGGATCGAAGGACCTGGGGGATACCGACACACTGGCCGTGCTCAGCGCGGCGCACGCGATCCGCGAGGGCGGCCTCACCGTGGTGGACATCGTCGCGGCGCTCGACGAGACCGGGTACGAGGCCGAGGCGGAGGCCATCATGGAGATGACCCGGGCCCGGCTGTCCGGCGACTACCTGCAGACAGCCGCGATCTTCGATGAGGAGCTCCGGGTCATGTCCCTGGTCACCGACCCGAACGACTACGCCGGCCCGGGAACCGGGTACGAGCCGTCACCGTCCCGCCAGGCCGAGATCGACGAGATCAGGCAGGCCCGCGGGGTCGGGGACCTGCGCGCCGAGCAGGCGGCGGCCGCAGAACTCCTCCTCGCGCCCGTGGGCCCGGCCTTCCCCGGGCAGGACCCCCGGGACGTGGTCATCGGCGTGTCCCCCGCCGTCGGCCGGGACGTCTGGCGTTCCCTGTCCGGGCTCACCGTGCCCGAGGTGCTCAGCGAACTGCTGGCCGGGCTGGAGGAGGAAGGCTGCGCCGGCCGGCTGGTCAGGTTCAACGACACCGTCGATCTCGGCCGGATCGGCCTGGCCGCGGCCCGGCTGGCCGGCTCGGGCATCGGCATCGGCCTGCAGGGCAAGGGTACCGCGCTCATCCACCGCCGGGACCTCGCGCCGCTGGCCAACCTGGAGCTGTACTCGGTGGCCCCCGCCGTCACCCGCGAGCTGTACCGGCTACTCGGCGCCAACGCCGCCCGGCACGCCAAGGGCGCCACGCCCGACCCCGCCCGCAACCCGTACACCGACGAGGCCATCGAGGCGCGCTACCACACCACCGTGATCGCGCTGATGGCGCTGGAACGGGCCTGGGTGCGGCCCGGGGAACCCGCCGAGCAGCTGTCGAAGGAGGGATTGCAGTGACCGGGGCGGCCGAGCGGCCGGCCAGCGGGGTGCAGGCGCTGTCGGGCCGGCCGGTGGGCGAGCTGACCCTGGAAGCCGTCCGCCGTAGCGAGATCACCCTGCCCGACCTGCGTATCCACCCCGAGTCGCTGGAACGCCAGGCCCGGGTGGCGGAGCAGCACGGCAACCCGCAGCTGGCGGAGAACCTGCGCCGTGCCGCGGAGCTGACCGCGCTGGGCGACGACGAGGTGCTGGCCATCTACGAGGCGCTGCGGCCCGGCCGGTCCACCGCGGCCCAGCTCACCACGCTGGCGGCCTCGCTCGCCGGGCGCGGGCTGCCCCGCTGCGCGGCGCTGCTCACCGAGGCCGCCGAGATCTACGCGAGGCGGGGCCTGACCGCATGACCGTGGCCGCCGTGTTCATGATCGTGGTGCCTTTTGCGCCGCCTGGCGGCGCAAAAGGCACCACGATCATGGAGGCCGGCCCGGTGAGCGTGGTGGCGGGGGTTGATATCGGGAACGCGACGACCGAGGTCGTCCTGCTCGCTGGCGGGCGGCTGCTGGGCGCGGAGCGGCTGCCCACGCGGGGGCGCAAGGGATCGGCGGACTCGCTGCGCGGCGCGGCCGCGCTGGTCCGCCGGATGGAGCGGCGGCTGGCCGTGACGGCCGGGGAGGCCCGGATCGCGCCGCTGCGGGCCGTCGGTACCGCGACCCTGACCATCCCGGCCGTCGTCCCGGACACCGGCCGTCTCCGGGTGCTCGCCGCGGGGGTCGCCACGCCGGGCGGCGCCGGCACCTGCGTCGGCCAGCCCCTCTGGCTGGACGGGGAATGGCTGGAAGGGGAGCGGCTGGACGAGGGCGCGCCGGGCGGGGCGGCGCCGGGTCCGCCCGCACGGGCCGCGGTGGTCGCTCTGGTGCCCGCCCGCCTCGGCTACGTGGAGGCCGCGCGGCGGCTCCGCCAGCTGCTCGAGGCCGGGATCCCGGTCGGGGCGGTCCTGGCCGGCGGCGACGAGGGCGTGCTCATCGCGAACCGTCTCGGCGTCCCGGTCCCCGTCATCGACCAGGTCGACGTGGCCGCGGCCGCCGCCTGCACCCTGCTGGCCGCCGAGGTGCGGCGGCCCGGCCAGCCGCTGACGCTGCTGACCGACCCGGTCGCGCTGTCTGCCGCGCTGCGGCTCGGCGGCGGGGAGGCCGGGGACGCCGCCACCGTGAGCCGCGCGCTGCTCGACTACGGGAACGGGGTGATCGGGCTGGCCCCCGAGGCTGCGGGCGGGCCTGGGCCGGCCGCCCCAGGCCCGGCCGCTCCGCGGCTGGCTGCTTCCGGGCTGGCCGTTTCGGGGCTGCCCGCTTCCGGGCTGGCCGCTCCGGGGGCGGCCGCTCCGGGGCCGATCGCTGCGTCCCGGGCCGAGCCGTGGGTCGTGGCGAACGGCCGCCGGATCGGGCTGCGGGCCGCGTGCCGCGAGCTGGCGGGCTGGCCGGTCGGCACGGTCACCGCGCTCGGCACTCTGGACGGCGAGACCAGCCTGGACGACCTGTTCGCGGTGGACCTGGCCGCCGCGGCCGACACGGCCACCGCCCGGCGGGGCAGCGTGGGCCGGGCCGCGCTGGTCTCGTCGCTGCACCGGTACACGCCCGGCTCCGACCACGCGGCCGTCCTCGCTGGCCTGCTGGGCTGCCCGGTCCACTGCGTACTCAGCGAGCCCGCCGCGGCCCGGCTGGGTGCCTCGACCACGCCAGGGGCCCGGCCCGACGCCATCGTCGTCGACGTCGGGGCCGGCACCATCGACGTCATCGCGCCAGACGGGGAAGTGGTCGCGGCGGGCGCCGGGGACCTCCTCACCGTCGCGGTCGCCGAGATCCTGGGCGTGCCCCGCGCCGCGGCCGACTGGGTGAAGCGGGGCCCGTGCGTACGGCTCGACGGAAGCCAGCGGTTCGAGGCGGAGGATGGGACCCGCGGGTTCCTGGACGGCCCGGCCGACCCGGCCGCCGCCGGCATGCTCGCCGCCGCCGGCCCCGCCGGGTGGCTGCCGTTCGACCGCCGGCACAGCCCCGCCGAGTGGCGCGCGATCCGGCTGCGCCTGAAGGAAGCCGTGTTCGCGGCGAACCTGGCCCGTGCGCTGCGCACGCTCGGCCGCGAGCTGGGCCAGGTCCTGATCGTCGGCGGGCCCGCCGGAGACGACGAGCTGCTCGGCGTGCTGCTGCGCACGCTGCCGGAGGGTGTCACGGCCGGGCGGGGAAACGTCGGCGGCACCCTGGCGGGGACCGCCGCCGGGCACCGGCACGCCGCCGCCCTCGGCCTGGCCCTGGCCCCGCCGGAGCCCGTGGTCCGCTGACCCTGGCCCCGCCGGAGCCGGCGATCCCCTGACCGGGCACGTTTACCAGCCCACCGCGACGACGAGGTACTGGGGGCTGGTGATCGAGATGTCGGAGGACTGCCCGGCGTCATCGTCGTAGGGGAAGCCGTACTGCAGCCCGTTAATCGCGCTGGCGTGCCAGAACTGGGCGTAGTAGTTGGCCGGGGCCGCCTGGCAGAAGTTGGCCGGGTTGGACTGCTGCGCGGCGGGGAGCTGGGCCACGTGCCGGTTCAGCCCGGCGCACAGCGGCGGGTTGGCGGACAGCGTCCCGCCGCACCCGAAGATCTGCGCGGTGGTGTCGGACGAGTCCCCGACGGAGGCCGCGTAGCTGGGTGAAGTGGTTCGCGTACGCCCCGCCCGGCTGGAACGCCGGGTCGTTGCCCGGCGACGGGATGCCGTACGGGGCCTGGTCCGTGGCCAGCTCCTTGAACTGGGCCGGCACCGAGTTCTGGAACCGCTGGAATGTGGCCGGGCGGCTCTCCTGGAAGGTGGCGTAGTTCTCGCCGACCTCCTGGTTCGACCCGTCGTGGCCGTGCAGCAGCAGGGCCAGCTTCAGGCCGAACCGGTCGACCCGGGTGGTGTCCACGTTGATCGACGAGGCGCCTGCCGTGAACTCGATGAAGTCGTAGTACGGGCTGGTTCGGGGAGCCGAGGTAGAAGTACATCCGGCCCGCGGAGTTGGCCGGCATGTCCACGTACGGCTGCTGGGCGATCGACTCCTCCTGGCCGTTGAAGCTCCAGTACACCTGGCTGTCCGGGCACTGCCCGTTGGTCTGGTTCACGATCGAGAAGTCCAGGACGTGGGTGGCCGCGGGGATCGCGCTCGTATTGCCGCAGAACGAGGCGGGCGGCGCGCCCGTCCCCGTGGAAGTCGGCGTGGGGGTGGGCGTGGCAGGCCCCGCCGGTCGTGTGCACCCCGAACTCCCAGAGCGAGTAGCCGTACGGCGTGGCCCGGGCGGTCCCGTACATCCGCACGTAGCGGCCGGTCCCGGAGACGGACAGGCCCTGGGTGGCGAACGCGCTGGACCATCGGGTGCTGGTGTTGCCGTCCACCACCGCCGATGCCGGGAACGAGGCGTTCTCCACCGAGGACGCCGTGGCGGGCTGGTTCAGGGCGGCGTCCGTGTGCTGCACGACTCGTGCGGCTAGGGGCGGGCAGGACGCGTCTCATCAGGCCGGGGTTCAGCCGGCCAGCAAGACGCCGAGGAACAATGCGGCCAGCGCGCTGACGCCGGCGAGCGCGCCGAAGACCGCGAGGCCGGCGGTGCTGCGTGCGCGGGCATGCAAGGCCGCGGCGATACCAGAGACGCCCACTGCCACCAGCTTGACGATCAGTGTGGCCCGGTAGCTGGAACTGTGGCTGACGCCGGGCCATACGGCGGTGACATTCCATATCCCGGTGCCGATCAGGACAGCGAACGCAGCCCAGGCGACCTGGTTGAAGCGTCGGGCGGCCGCCCGTGGCACCTCAGCGCCGAAACGGCGCAGGACCGGGACCACGGCAGCCAGGGTGAGCTGGCCGCCCACCCAGACTGTGGCCGCGAGCACATGCAGGAACAGCCGGACGGTATCCCAGCTGACCGGCAGCACCCTGCTACACCATCCCTTCCTCCCGCAGCAGGTCCATCCATGTCCGGCCCTCAGGAGAGGACGCGCCGCCGGAAGTTGCGCAGCCCGAGGGCCAGGAACACCACCGCGAACCCGATCACCACCGGGTAGATCACGTACAGGTGCATGTGCGGGGCCAGGGTGAACGCGGCCCGCATCCCCTCGTTCACGTAGATCAGCGGGTTGATCAGCACGATGGTCTGCAGCCAGTGCCAGCCGCCCACCGAGACCGGCGCCAGCCTGGTCCACGAGTAGTAGGTGCCGCCCAGGAACGTGATCGGCAGGATGATGAAGCCGAACATCAGCCCGATGTTGCGCGGCTCGAAGCTGGTGCCCAGGACCAGGCCCAGGCCGGCCATGGCGATGGCGGCCAGCGGCACGAACGTGAGGATGATCCACCAGTGCAGCGAGAGGTGCGCGTGCACCCCGGGCGCGTGCACCACGGAGGCCATCGGCAGCACGATGATCGCGGAGATCACGCCCTGGGCCGCGCCCGAGAGCACCTTGGCCACCGCCACCAGCCAGATGGGGCACGGTGCCTGCACCCGGTCCTCGATCTCCCGGGTGAAGCCGAACTCCGTGGCCATGTTCAGGGCGATGGACTGCACCCCCTGGAACATGACCGAGATGCCGACCACGCCGGGCACCAGGATGGTCGCGAACGCTGACTCGGCGGCCGTGCCGTGCCCGCCGATGCCCTGGCCGATCTTCGGGAACACGAACAGGAACACGAAGCAGAGCAGGAACGGCTGGATGATGGTGCGCAGCACGAACTCCCACAGGTGCTTGCGCAGCACCACCAGGTCACGGAGCATGAGCGCGCCCAGCGCGGTCCAGCTCGCGGCGGCCACGGACCGGGTCGGCCCGCCGCCGATCCGCCGCGGCGGCGCCTGCGGGGTCGGTCGAGGCGGTCATCAGTCCCGCAGCTCCTTGCCGGTCAGGTTGATGAACACGGTCTCCAGGCTCGGCTCGGAGATCGACAAGTCGACGAGGTCGAACCCGCCGCGCTCCGCGGCCAGCACGATCCGCGGCACCAGCCGGTCGCTGCCCTGCATGTGCAGCTCGAGCCCGCCGTCGGCCAGGCGGGTACGGGTCACGCCGTCCACGTCCCGGCTGAGCAGCCCGGCCAGCTCGGCGGTGTCTCCCGCCGTCTTCACCGTGACCACCGTGTCCGCGCCGACGCTCTGCTTGAGCGCGGCGGGCGTGTCGAGGGCCAGGATCCGGCCGTGGTCCATGATCGCCACCCGGTCGCAGAGCTGGTCCGCTTCCTCCATGTAATGCGTGGTGAGCAGGATCGTCTGGCCTTCGCCGTGCAGCTCACGGAGCAGGTCCCACAGCGCGAGCCGGCTCTGCGGGTCCAGGCCCGCGGTGGGCTCGTCCAGGAACAGCACCGACGGGCGGTGGAAGATGGCCCGCGCCACCATCAGCCGCTGGGCCATGCCGCCGGACAGCGCGTAGACCGACGCCCTGGCCCACCTGGACAGCTGGAACTGCTCGAGCAGCTGGTCCGCGGTGCGCCGGGACGCCCTGGCCCCGATGCCGAACAGCCGGCCGTGGAAGTACAGGTTCTCCCAGACGGTGAGCTGCCGGTCCAGCGTGTTCTGCTGGGACACGATCCCGCTCAGCTGCTTGGCCAGCGCCGGGTGCGCCGCGACATCCACCCCGGCCAGGAACGCCCGCCCGGACGTCGGCACCACGCGGGTGGTGAGGATGCCCGCGGTGGTGGTCTTCCCGGCGCCGTTCGGCCCCAGCAAGCCGAAGATCTCACCGGCCTCGACGTTCAGGTTCAGCCGGTCCACCGCGGCGAAGTCAGTCCCCGGGTAGACCTTGGTCAGCTCCTCGGTGCGGATGACCGCGGCCGACCCGCCCTCCGGCCGCCCGGCGGTGCTCGCTGCTGCGGGTGCGCTGCTCATGGCCTGCACATCGTAGCGAGTGAGCCATAGGGCACCCTGGGTAGGGATCGCCATCCCCACGACGATGCAGACCCCCGGAAAGGAACCGCGCATGGCTCGGGTACTGATCACCGGCTCGTCCGACGGCCTCGGCCTGATGGCCGGCGAGCTGCTGGCCCGCGACGGGCACGAGGTCACCCTGCACGCCCGCAACGAGGCCCGGGCCCGCGACGCCCGCGCCGCGCTGCCCGCCGCCGCGCAGGTAGTGGTCGGTGACCTGGCCGCCCTCAGGGGCATGCACCAGGTCGCCGAGCAGGCCAGCAAGCTGGGCCGGTACGACGCCGTGATCCACAATGCGGGGGTCGGCTACCGGGAGCCGCACCGGACCCAGACCGCGGACGGCCTCAGCCACGTGTTCGCCATCAACGTGCTGGCGCCCTACCTGCTCACCGCGCTGATGACCCGCCCTGGCCGGCTGGTGTACCTGAGTTCGGGCATGCACCGGGGCGGGAACCCGGACGTGGCCGACCTGCAGTGGGTTGGCCGGCCGTGGAACGGCTCGCAGGCCTACGCCGACTCCAAGCTGTTCGACGTGGTGCTGGCGTTCGCGGTGGCGCGCCGCTGGCCTGACGTGCTCAGCAACGCCCTGGAGCCAGGCTGGGTGGCGACCAGGATGGGCGGCCCCGGCGCGCCGGACGACATGTCCCAGGCCCCGGTCACCCAGGCCTGGCTGGCGGTCAGCGACGACCCCGCGGCCACCGTGACCGGCGAGTACTTCTACCACCAGCGGCCCCGCCCGTTCCACCCGGCCGCGTCCAGCCCGGCCGTGCAGGACCAGCTGCTCGCGGCCTGCGCCGAGCTGACCGGGGTCGAGCTGCCGAAGGAGTCCTGATCATGAAGGCGGTGGTGTTCGCCGGCACCCGCAGCGTCGAGGTGCGGGAGGTGCCCGACGCGGTCCTGGAAGAACCCGCCGACGTGGTGATCCGGGTGACCTCCAGCGCCATCTGCGGCACCGACCTGCACATGTACGACGGGCGCACCGGGGCCGAGCCGGGGCTGGTCCTGGGGCACGAGCCGCTGGGCGTGGTCGAGCAGGCCGGTTCCGCGGTGGAGCTGGTCAAGCCGGGCGACCGGGTGATCATCCCGACCCACCTCTACTGCGGCGTCTGCGTCAACTGCGCGCGCGGCCTGTCCGCCGCCTGCCTGCGGGTCCGCCCCGGCGGGGTCGGGGCCGCCTACGGGTACGCCGGGATGGGCCCGTACCGCGGCGCCCAGGCCGAGCTGCTCCGGGTGCCCTACGCCGACGCCAACTGCGTGCGGGTGCCGGGGAGCCGGGTGACGACCTCGAGGACGCCCTGGTGCTGCTGGCCGACGCGTTCGTGACCGGCTGGCACGCCACCGAGCTGGCCCGGGTCTACCCGGGCTGCACCGCGGCGGTGTTCGGCGCGGGCACCATCGGGCTGCTCTCCGCGTACAGCTGCCTGATCAGGGGCGCGGACGTGGTGTACGTGGTGGACTACGTGCCGGAGCGGCTGGAGATGGCGGCCCGGCCGGGCCCGGCCGGACGCGATCGTCACCCACCACGGTGGCCTGGACGACGCCCCGGCCCTGTACCAGGCGTTCGACCGGCGCGCCGATGGCGTGATCAAGGCTGTGCTGCACCCCTGAGCGCCGCCCGCCCCACGGCCGGCGGGGGAGCGTCGAGGGCGCAGTGGATGGGCTGGGTGGGCTGGGCCGCCCCCGCGGCCCGGGCCGGGTTACGGACGGTGAAGAAGGCCAGCGCGCCGCCGGCCACGCACAGCGCGCCCGAGATGAGCGACGCGGTGTGAAACCCGGCCGAGAACACCGGCGGGCGGCGGTAGGCGTCGCCGGTGATTCCGCCCGCCGCGGGCAGCAGGGCCACGGCGATGAGCGCGGCCGCCCGGGCCACATCGTTGTTGACCGCCGACGCGATGCCCGCGTGCTCCGCGGGCACCGCGCCCAGCACGGTGGACGTCAGCGGGGCCACGGTCACGGCCAGGCCGAAGCCGAACACCAGCACGGCGGGCAGCACCTCGGTGACGTAGTCGCCGGATGCGGTGATCCGGGCGAACAGGGCCAGGCCGACGCCGACCAGCACTGGTCCCACGGTCATCTGCAGCCGGGGGCCGATCCGCGCCGCGAGTGCACCGGAGCGCGACGATAGCGCCAGGGTGATCACGGTGACCGGCAGCAGCGAGATGCCCGCCTCCAGGGCGGTGTACCCGGAGACCTGCTGCAGCTGGATGGGCAGCAGGAACAGCGCTCCGCCGATGCCGCCGTAGACCACGAACGTGATCACGTTGGTCGCGGTGAACTGGGTCGAGGCGAACAGGCTGAACGGCAGCATCGGGTCCTTGCTCCGGAGTTCCTGGCCCACGAACGCGCCGAGCAGCACCACCCCGCCGATCAGAGCGGCCAGTACGCCGGAGCTGGACCAGTGCCCGCCCGGGCCCTCGATCAGCCCGTAGGTCAGGGCGACCAGGCCCAGGGTGACGAGCGTGCCGCCCAGGATGTCGATCCGCCCGGTGGCCTGCGGGTCACGGGACTCCGGCACATGCCGCAGGCTCACCACGACCACCAGGGCGGCCAGCGGCAGGTTGATGACGAAGATCAGGCGCCAGGACCCCGCCTGGACCAGCCAGCCGCCGAGGAACGGGCCGATCGCCGTGCCCACGCCGCTGAACCCCGACCACGCGCCGATGGCCTTGCCGCGATCGTCGGGCCGGAACACGGCCTCGAGGATGGCCAGGCTGCCGGGGGTCAGCAGCGCCGCGCCCACCCCCTGCAAGGCCCGGGCCAGGATCAGGAACGTGGCGTCCGGCGCGGCCGCGCTCAGCAGGGACGCGGCCGCGAACCAGATGACGCCGATCACGAAGACCTTCTTGCGGCCGTACTTGTCGCCCAGGGACCCTGCCAGGAGCAGGAGCCCGGCCAGCGTCATCGTGTAGGCCGTGACGACCCATTGCAGCGCGGCCAGCCCGACGTTGAAGTCGCGGCCGATGGCGGGCAGCGCGATGCCCACCACGGTGGCGTCGATCGACGCGACCGCCGACCCCAGCACGGTCGCCAGCAGCACCCAGCGGCCCTGGGCGCTGGCCAGGACCAGCCCGCCCGCGGTGCCCGGCGCCGCCGGCGCGCTCATCGCACGGTCAGCACGGTCTTGCCCGGCGGCCGGGGCTGGCTCCCGCTCTCGGACGCGCGGCGGCCTTCGCCCAGCGGGAACACCTGGCTGACCACGGGGCGGAGCCGGCCCCGGTCCACCAGGCCGGCGAGGTGGGCGAGCTCGCCAGCTCGGCGAAGGTGATCGCCGCCGCGTGCACGGCCACCAGCGCCTCCCCGGGCTGCGGTACCGGGACTGGTGCCTGCTCGTACACGAGTTGCTCCGGGCCACCCCGAGTGTGGGCCCTCAGCGCCATCATCATGTCCATACGGGACCTGCCCTGTCTTTTCCGCAACGAAAACCACCACGGCCGCAGGCCCGCCGGACCGGCCGGCGGGCCCCGGGCTAGAGACCGTGCTTACCGCCAGCGCCGTGGGCGTCGGTGCCGCCCCCGGTCAGCGCACGCACCTGCCCGGGCCCGCCCGGGTCGTGATAGTCGAGCACGGCCGAGGCGCCCAGGGTGCGGATCCGGGCCGCACCGCCTGGCCCCGCCGTGGCGATCACCCGGCTGCCCTGCCGCACGGCCAGCTGGACCAGCAGCTGGCCGGTCACCCCGCCCGCGCCGTGGATCAGCACGGCCTGGCCCGGCTGGATGTCCAGCGTGGCCAGCGCCTGGCTGGCGGTGAGCGCGCGCACCGGCAGGCCGCGGCGTCGTCCCACGGGACGCCGGGCGGGATCAGGGCCACATCCGCCGCGGCCGCGAGGTGCTGCTGCGCCCAGCTGCCCTGCCCGCGCAGCGGGAGGGAGTGGGTGGTCACCGCGTCGCCCACCGCGATCCCGGCCACGCCATCCCCGACGGCGGCCACCCGCCCGGCCGCCTCGACACCCAGCGCCATCGGCGGCCGGGTGCCGGTGTCCCAGCCGCCAGTGCGGACGAACTCGTCCCAGTTGCCCACCCCGCCCGCACGCACGTCGAGGAGCACCTCACCGGTTCCCGGCCGCCGGGGGCCGGGCAACTCCAGCACCGTGACCGGCCCGCCGATCCGGCTCACCCCTGCGGCCCGCATACCAGCAATCTAGGCCGGCCGGGCGTCTCCTCCAGAGCCTGCAAGCCGGCTCACCTCACTGATTCCGGTGCCCGTCTTGCCGGGCAGGACTTGCTGGCCGCCGCCCAGCGGAAGTGGCCGACCGGTGGTGTTCCCGGCCAGCGACCGGACCGTGAACGTGACCGGGGCTGACTTCGCCATCGACGGCGGCCTGATCACTACGCTGTGAGCGGGCCGCCTCCGTCGTGCTCCCTGGCCAGGTCCTGCCACGTCCGGCCGGTGCGCACGCTGGCCGGCTGCCTGGCCACGACGTCCGAGCCGGGCTGGGCCGCCTCGTCGCGGGTCTTGACCAGGATCCAGCGCCGCGGCCCGGTGCGGGTCAGCCCGAAACCGCCGGTCAGCTTGCGGCCCTCCAGCACGAAGGACAGATGGCCCGGCTCGTCGCGGAGGATGTCGGCCGGCCCCTCGTCCCAGATGATCACCGCGCCGCTGCCCCGCGCCTGGCCCTGGTGCACGCCCTCGAACTCACCCGTGTCCAGGGAGTGGTCCTCCACGGGGACGGCCAGCCGCCGGGCGGCGGGGTCGAGGGACGGGCCCCGGGGGACCGCCCAGGAGCGGAGCACGTCGCCGAACCGGAGCCGCAGGTCGTAGTGCAGCGTGGTCGCGTCGTGCAACTGCACGACGAAGCGGGATGCGCTCACCCCGCGACCGTACCGCCGGGCGGGGCCGCCGGTGCTCAGGTCAGACGGTGGATCAGCGGGGCGCGTGCGGGTCCGGGAGGCCGGGGGGTGGTCATGAGCGCCGGCCTGGCTCGAGCCCCCGCTGCATCAGCAGCGTGTCGATCCAGCGGCCGTGCTTGTACCCGACCTGGGTCAGCCGGCCCGCGTCCGCGAAACCGCAGGCCCGGTGCAGCGCCACCGAAGCGGCATCCCCGGAGCCGGCGATGACCGCGATGACCTGGCGCACACCCGCGTCCGCGCACCCGGCCAGCAGCGACTCCAGCAACCGCCTGCCCAGGCCGCGGCCCCGCTGTCCCGGCGCCAGGTACACCGAGTCCTCGACCGTGTGCCGGTACGCGGGCTTGGGCCGCCATGGGCTGGCGTACGCGTACCCGGCGACCGCTCCGTCCGCCTCGGCGACCAGGAACGGCAGCCCACGCTCCGCCAGATTCCCGAGCCGTTCATGCCATTGCGGCTCGCCGGGCGGATCCTCCTCGAACGTGGCGACGCTGTGCGTGACGTAGAACTCGAGGATCCCGGCGACCGCCGCGAGGTCGCCCGGCCCAGCCGGCCGGATGTGCATCCGCTCCGTCTCCATCAGCACCCTGGTCTCTCTCGGCATCCGGTGGTTCCGGGCGCCGCGGGCGAAGGCACGAGCCCGGCCGTGGGCTCCACCAGCAGGTGTGCCACTCCGTCCAGAAATTTCCTTATAGTAAAAATAATGGCTATTATAGCGAAATGATCGACCTTACGGAACTCGGGGCACGCGTCCAGGCGCTGCGCCGTGAGCGCGGGCTGACCCTGCAGGAACTCGCGGGGGCCGCCGGAGTGAGCGCCAGCATGCTGTCCTCCGTGGAGCGGGGCCGGAAAGCGCCCACCGTCGTGGTGCTCGCCCGTATCGCCGACGGCCTGGGCGTCCCGCTGGCCGCGCTCATCGCCCCCGGTGGCAGCCGGGTCATCGTCCGCCGCGCCGGGGAGCAGGACATGATCGACGAGCCCGGGGGGTGGCGCCGCGAGATTCTCTCCCCGGTCGTGCCCGGGGTGAACTTCGAGTGGATCCGCACCACCCTGCCGCCCGGCACCGACCCGGGCCCGTATCCCGCCTATGCGCCCGGCTCGCACGAGTTCGTGCTGATCGAATCGGGGACCCTCCGGCTCGCGATCGGGCCCGAGGAATTCACGCTGCACGCCGGGGACTCGGCCTACTTCCCGGCGGATACCACGCACCGGTACGCGAACACCGGCGGCGTCCCCTGCGTGTACTACGTGGCCGCCCTGATCATGCGGCCCCGGCGGGGCGCGTCCCGGGGGAGCGGGCCCCGCCCGATGGCGGGCTGAGCGGCGCGGCCGGGCCCGTGCCCGGCTCTGCGCGCTCAGGGCTGGGTGCTCAGCGCCCGGTACACCGCGTCACGGACGGCCGCGTCGTCTGGCGGGGCGGCGCTCTGCTCGGCGGCCAGCTCGCGCAGCGAGGTCATCCGCACGCCCGGCAGGCCGCACACCGTGAACTGGCGGAAGGCGCTGAGGTCCGGGTCAACGTTGAGGGCGAAGCCGTGGCTGGTGATGCCGTGGCGGATCCGCATCCCGATCGACGCGACCTTGCGCTGGTCGGCGGTCCACACCCCGACGAGGCTGGAGGCGCCGCGCGGGGTGTCCCGGCGCTGCGCGGCTATGCCACCGCCCCGGGCCCGGGCTGACCAGCGGAACGGCCCGGCTGGCCAGTTAGATTTGGTTCGTGAGCGACCGGGGAAGCGGTGCGTGATGAGTGAGGTTCCGGCGCGCCCGGGCGAGACCAGTCCGGACCAGGCCAGCCCGGGCCAGGCCAGCCCGCCCAAGGCCAGCCCGCGCAGAGTCGGCATCCGGGCCGCGGCCCGGATCCTGGCCGAGCGCGACCCGGTGCTGGCCCGGCTGATCGACGAGGTGGGCCTGCCCAGCCTGCCGCGCCCGACCGAGACGCACTTCGCCACGCTGGTCCGCTCCATCGTCTACCAGCAGCTGGCCGGCGCCGCGGCCGGGGCCATCCACGGCCGGCTGATCCTGGCCCTCGACGGTGAGGTCACGCCCGAGCGGATGCTGACGATCACGCCTGAGACGTTGCGCGCCGCCGGGCTGTCGGGCAGGAAGGCCGCCACGCTCCTCGACCTGGCCAGCAAGGTCCTCGACGGCACCGTGCCGCTCGACCCCCGGGCGCTGGCCCGGGAGAGTGACGAGGAGATCGTGGCCCGGCTGACCACGGTCCGGGGGATCGGCAAGTGGTCCGCGGAGATCTTCCTCATCTTCCAGCTCGGCCGTCTGGACGTGTGGCCCACCGGCGACCTCGCCGTGCGCAAGGGCTACGGCCTGGCCTGGGGGATTCCCATGCCGACGCCCAAGCAGCTCGATCTGCTGGGCGAGGCGTATCGTCCGTACCGGACCGTGCTGGCCTGGTACACGTGGCGGGCCGCCCGGCTGTATGGGGGCACCGCGGCGACCGCCGTGAACAGCTGACTGCCGCGGCCGCCGGTCAGGAGCGGCCCCGGTCAGGACAGGCCGAGGATGCGCTCGGCGTTGTCGCGCAGCACGGTGTTCAGGGTGTCCGGGGGCAGGCCCAGGCCGGACAGCTCGGTGAGGCAGCGCTCGGGGGTCAGGAACGGGAAGTCGCTGCCCCACAGGAACTGCCCGGACAGCCGGCCGCGCATCTCCCGGATCACCTCGGCCGGGATCCGCCGCGGCGACCAGCCCGAGATGTCGATGTAGACGTTGGTCTTGTGCAGCGCGATCGCGGTCAGGTCGAGATGCCAGGGCCAGCCGAAGTGCGCGGCCACGATGGTCAGGCCCGGATGAGCGGCCGCCACCGGGTCGAGCTTGAGCGGGTGGGCGTAGTCGAGCCGGATGCCCTGCCCGCCGGGCTGGCCGGCGCCGATCCCGCTGGTCCCGGTGTGGAACAGGGCGAGCAGGCCGCGTTGCTCGCAAGCCGCGAAGATCGGCCAGTACTGCGGGTCGTTGGGGGAGAAGGCCTGGAGCGAGGGATGGAACTTGACCCCGCGCAGCCCCAGGGCGGCGATGTTCGCCACCTCGGCCACGGCCGCCTCGCCCTTGTGCGGGTTGACCGAGCCCAGCCCGGTGAAGGCGTCCGGGTACTCACGGCAGGCCGCGGCCACGGTCTCGTTGGGGACCCGGGGCCGCCCGGTGGCCGTCTCCGCGTCCCAGGCCAGCAGGACCGCCTTGACCCGGAGTTCGCGGTAGCGGGCGGCTAGTTCCTCGAGCGACTGGCGCTGGACCGCT
Source organism: uncultured Actinomycetes bacterium (assembly GCA_963751175.1). GTDB lineage: Bacteria > Actinomycetota > Actinomycetes > Streptosporangiales > Streptosporangiaceae > RYN-230. Next base: position 24,902 of record CAVVTM010000006.1, read on the forward strand.
GACCGGAAGTAGGCCTCGGCGGCCTCGACGTACCCCGCCATGCTGACGTCCAGCCAGTCCGGGGTGGGCAGATGCACATGGAAGTCGACGGCACGCAGCGGCACCGGATCATCGTAACGGCCGGCCTGGTTCCGCGGCCCCGGCGCGCCGGCCCGCGCTGACACGCCCCGTCCTGCCGTGGCGGCCTGGCTCACCCCGGCCCGGCTCGCCCCGGTCCGGCCGACCCGGGCCCGTTTCACCCCGGCCCGTCTTACCCCGGTCCGGCCCACCCGGGCCCGGCCGACCCGGGCCCGCCTCACCCCGGGTCGGCTCGAGAGCCCTGGCCCGCAGGACCGACCGCGCGAACGCCGCGGTGACCGCCAGGCCGCCGAGCCCGGCCGCCGCGATGGCTGCACGCACCGGTACCACGGTGAGCAGCACGCCGCCCAGCACGAAACCCGCCACGGTCGCGCCGTTGGCGACCGCCCCGAACACCGCGAACGCCCGGCCCCGCACGGCAGCGGGGGCCCGCCGGCCCAGCAGGACGCCTGCGGCGATGTTCACCCCGCCGTTCCCCAGGCCGCCGAGCACGCTGACCGGGGCCAGCCACGCCACGGCCGGCACCGCCGCTATCAGGGCCGCGCCCACGCAGGTAAGCGCCAGCGAGCCGAGGAGGAGCAGGGCCAGCCCGGGGTCGGGCAGGCGGCGGCGGGCCACCCACCAGCCGCCCGCCACCGAGGCGCTGATCCACACGCCGTCCATGAGCCCGTACATGCTGGCCGTCGAGTGCGCGTGGCCCGGATGAAGAACACCTCGGCCACGTTGACCAGGCTGGCCGCGGCCACCACCGCCCCGACCAGGATCACCGCCGCCCACACCAGCGGGTCCCGCCGCACGCCCCATGCGCTCGTCGCCGTGCCCCCGTCCCCGCGCCGCACCCCGCGGGCCGCCCCATCCCCGCGGCCGCTCCGGCGCGCGATCCGCATCACTCCCGCGTCGCCCGGACTGGCCCGGCCGGTCTCCTGCGGCGGTGCGCCAGCTCGCGTCGCGCGCGGCAGCACGTGGACGGGGGCCGCCCGCGATTCCCGCCCACCCCCGCGCAGCAGGAAGAGCTGGTCACCGCGTTCGCCGCGGCTTGCGAGCAGGGCGACCTGGAAGGCCTGGTCGCCCTGCTCGATCCCGACGTGGTGTGGCGCGCCGACGGCGGCGGGAAGGTCATCGCGGCCCTGCGGGTCGCGCGCGGCGCGGACGAGGTGGCGCGCTGGCTGCTCCGGTTCATGCGCCGACCGCCCACCCTGGTGCGGGTGGCCACCGTCAACGGCGGCCCCGGCCTGGTCGTCCGGGACGGCGGTGGGGTGCTGACCGTCCTGGCGTTCACCGTCAACCAGGGCCGCATCACCGCCCTGGACGCGGTCCGCAACCCGGACAAGCTGACCGCAGTCCGCGAGATGGGTGAGGCAGGCCCTGCCGCACCATGATTGCCCCCGGCGTGAATCCCCGCCGGTGCCAGCCGCGAGCGGCAGGCAAGCGTGTGCCTACTTGCCCTCTGCCTCGACCAGGCGCTCGATGAGCTCGTTGACGTTGCCGGTCTTGGGCAGGCCCCGGTGGGCCAGCAGGGTGCTCAGCGCGGCCTTGGTCAGGCCCTCGTAGGGCTCGCGGGCCTCCTGATGGGCCTGCCTGGCCTGCTCGCGCTCGATCCTGCGTGCCTCGCGGGCCAGCTCCTGCTCCGCCTGCTCGGCCTCGCCCGCCTGCTGGCTGGCCGCCTGCGGGAACGCCTCGGCCCGGTCGCGCACGACGTCCGCGACTGACCCGGCCCGCTCCCGCGCGACCTGGCTGGCCGACTCCGCCTGCTGCCGGGCCACGCCCGACAGCGTGCCCGCCGCCTGCACCCACCTGACGGTGATACCGCGGTTCAGGTCCACGGCCCGCTGCACGAGATCGAAGTAGCGCTCGACCGCCGGGACCAGATCGACCTGCGGCAGCACGGGAAATCGGTCAGCCAGCTTCCGCACACCCAGGGCCCAGGAGTCAGCGGCCATCTCCACCGCCCCGCTCGCCTGACTCGCCACGATGCTGTACTGCCTGGTCATGCCACTCATCTCATACCTCCGTCGGGTCCTTAAGTGCTGCTCAGTATATCAAGCAAAATGTGCTTGCTAGAGAAAGCGATAGGTGACCTTGCGCACTATGACCGGCTGTCGCCGCGGCGTCAGCCGGACCTGGTCCGTCAGGGCTTCTTCGCCCGGCTGGGCGCGACCCTCGGCGGCTCGCCGGGCTGCTTCGGGTATACCGGCGGCCAGGGTGCGTCCAGCAGCCCGGCGGCCAGATCCCGTTCGCTCATGGCCAGCAGCGGCTCCAGCGACTGGGGCGCGTCGTCCATGCCCTGCCACGGGTCCCCGCGATGGGCCAGGCGGCCGGGCATCGTCGCCACCGTGAACTGATCCGGGTGGATCTCATCGATCTCGTCCCAGGCCAGCGGGGTGGATACCTGCGCGCCGGGCCGCGCGCGCACCGACCACGCGCCGAACACTGTCTTGTGCGGCGCGTTCTGGTTGTAGTCCACGAACACCCGCTGGCCGCGTTCCTCTTTCCACCAGGCCGCGGTGACGAGGTCGGGCCGGCGCTGTTCCAGCTCCCGCGCGACAGCCACGGCGGCCGCGCGGACCTGATAGGAGTCCCACCGCGGCTGGAGCCGGACGTACACGTGCAGGCCACGATTCCCGGTCGTCTTGGGATAGCCGGCGATGCCCGCCTCGGTAAGCAGCCGCTGGAGCTCGCGGGCGGCCTCCCGGATCTGCGGGAAGTCCACGCCGGGGGTGGGGTCGAGGTCGATCCGCAGCTCGTCGGTGTGCCCCGGGTCGCCGGCCAGATAGGGCCATACGTGAAAGCCCAGGCAGCCGAGGTTGACCGCCCACAGCACGTGGTCGGTGTCCGCGGCGACCAGGGCCTGCGACGTGGTGCCATTGGGCGTGGACACCGTCGTGGTCTGCAGCCAGCCGGGGGCGTTCTTGGGTACCCGCTTCTGGAAGAACGACGGGCCGCCGGCCCCTTCCGGGAAGCGCTGGAGCAGCACCGGCCGCCCGCCCATGGTCCGCATCAGCGGCTCGGCGACCCGCAGGTAGTGCTCGGCCAGATCAGCCTTGGTCTCACCGCGCTCTGGGAAGAGCACCTTGTCCGGGTGGGTGATGAGGCCGCTGCGCATGGTGTCTCATTCCTGGGCGGGAACCGTCTGACCAGGCTACTCACTGGCCCTGCGCCGGCCGGGGACGCCTGGCCGGACGGCCCGGCGATGAGTTCGGGGTCCCGGCGGCGTCCTAGTCATCATGAGCGACGAGGCGGCGTTCATCACCGGCGCGGCGCTGGCCATCGACGGCGGCGCCACCGCCTAGGCCCCACGAGGGGCACTGGCGGGCCGGGCTTCCAGGTGCGGTCGTTCAGGGCCGCGGCCAGGCCGCGAATTGCCCGCGCAGCCGGGCGGCGTCCTCCCGGCTGAGCCCGTAGCGGGTGAAGACCCCGTCGGGCATCCGGTCCAGCTGGGCGCCCGCGTCGGCGAAGTCGCGGTCCTCGAGGCCCGGATCGAGCCGCCGGGCGAAGCTGATCAGCTGATCGACGCTGTAGCGCTGGAGGGCGGCCGCGGTGTCGATGTAGTCACGCGGCTCCACCCGGCTGGCCAGCGCGCAGACTTTCGACCCGGCCAGGTCCTCGAGGTCGAGGACGGGCCCCACGTCCATGCTCACCGGGCCGCGGGTCCGGTCGAAGTACGCCATCTGCAGCATCGTCTGCTGCCCGCCGGGCGCCGTAATGATCCACTCGGCGAGGCCCTCGCCCGTCCCGTAGAAGATGTCCTCGAGGCCTCCGGCCTGGTCCCGGCGCTCGGCCTGGAAGCCGGCTTTGCGCAGCGCGTGTTCCACGGCGTCGGCGGCGGCGGCCACGGCGGTTTCCTGGTCGCTGAACAGGTCGACGTCATCGGTGGGGCGGTCCACGATCCCGTGCGCGATGAGGGCGTTGCCGCCCGGCCAGCGCGAACCCGTGCCGGGCTGCCGTACGCAGCGCGATCGTGGCCACCTCACGCTGGAGTTCGTCGATCGGCATCAGGAGAGTCCGCCGGGCGCCGTCAGGCGGCCGGTACGGCGGCGGCCCGCAGGACCGGGTGCTGCTCCTCCCACGCCTGGCGCACGCCCTTGGGCAGGAACAACGTCGGCCAGAGGGCGATCAGCGTGTCCTCGTCAAGGTAGGCCAGGTCCTCGGTGCGGGCGGCCTCGCGGAGCACGATCTGGTACATCCACGGCAGCATGCCCGGCTCATCCAGGTCGAAGGTGCGGTCCGGGTACCAGAACAGCCAGACCGGCAGCTCGACGCGGCCGTGCACAGGCCCCCGCAGGTCCGCCAGGCTGGCCGCGACCAGCACCTCACGCCCGGGACGCGACGTGTGGCGGCGTCTCGGCGTAGCGGATCGCACAGTGGCCATGCCTCTACAGTACCCGTTCCGCGACCGGTGTGCCCTGGCCCACGCCCCATTTTCTCAAACACACTTGTCATGCGGCGGTCGAGCGCCACGATAGAACCGTTATCTTGTTCTAATTTTAGCCTTGAACTAGGTCTTCGCCTGCGGTGCGCGGGGCGCGGAATGATCCGCGGCCGTCACGCAGTTGCCGCTGCTATGACAACTGTGGGTTTTATCGGAAGCGGCATGATCGGTGGCACCGTGGCCCGGCTGAGCGTGGCGGCCGGGCATCAGGTGGTGCTGAGCAACTCCCGCGGGCCGGAGACGCTCAAGGATCTCGTGGACGAGCTCGGCCCGCTGGCCAGCGCGGCGACCAGCGCAGAGGCGGCGGTGGCGGGCGACCTGGTGGTGGTCAGCATCCCGTTGCACGCCTGCCCCCACCTTCCGGCCGCTGAGCTGTCCGGGCGGACCGTCCTCGATACCGGCAACTACTACCCGCAACGGGACAACCAGATCCCCGAGCTCGACAGCGGGAAACTGACCAGCAGCGAGTGGCTGCAGAACCAGCTGCCCGGCGCGGCGGTCGTGAAGGTGTTCAACAACATCTTCTTCAAGCACCTGGGGTCGCTGGCCCGCCCGGCCGGCGCGGCGGACCGGACCTACCTGCCCATCGCCGGCGACGACGCGGCGGCCAAGGCGGCCGTGACGGAGTTCCTCGACTCGATCGGGTACGGCGCGGTCGATGCCGGGACGCTGGCCGACAGCTGGCGCCAGGAGCCCGGGAGCCCGGTCTACGGCGCCCCGTACGGGCCGTTCTCGGACGAGACGGGCCACCCGGCCAGCGCGGACGCGATCCGGGCCGCCCTGGCCGCGGCCACCCGGTAGCGCTCAGGGGCTGGCGCCGCCCCCGGCGCCAGCCCGGGGCCAGCGGTGGGCCCGGCCGCTAACCGCGTAGCCCGGCCGGCCCGCCCAGCCCCGCCCCGCCCAGTCCAGCCCGGGCCGCCCAGTCCGGGCGCCCGCCGGGGTCTGCACCGTTCGATGAGCCTTCTCACGAACGGAGAGCACGATGACGGATCTGGACCGGATCGCCGCACCGGGCGCGTTCCCGGGCGCGGCGCCGGGCGTGGCGCCGCCCGGCGCCGGGACACCGGGGATGCGCCAGGTGAGCCCGGTGCTCACCGTGGTGCTGACCTCGATCGCGTATTTCATGGTGGCCCTGGACACCCTGGTGGTGATCACCGCGCTGCCATCGATCCACCGTGACCTGGGCGGCAGCGCGGCCACGCTGCAATGGACGGTCAGCGCGTACGCCATGGCCTACGGGGCCGGGATCATCACCGCCGCGGCCCTGGGGGACCGGCTGGGGCGGCGGCGCCTCTACGTGCTGGGCCTGGGCGTGTTCACCGCGGCGTCGGCCGCCTGCGCGCTGGCGCCGGATCTCGCGGTGCTGATCGCCTTCCGCGCCATCCAGGGCCTGGGCGCCGCGATCATCATGCCGCTCGGTCTCACGCTGCTGACGTCGGCGTTCCCCGCGCAGCGGCGGGGTGCCGTAGTGGGAATCTGGGGCGGCGTGCGCCGGCCTGGCCGTCGCCGCCGGGCCGCTGGTCGGCGGGGCGGTCACGCAGGGGCTGGACTGGCACTGGATCTTCTGGGTCAACGTGCCGGTGGGGATGGTCGCGCTGATCTGGTCCCGCCTGCGGCTGCGGGAGAGTTACGGGTCACGGTCCCGGCTCGACATCCCCGGGCTGGTCCTCATCACGGCGGGCGTGGCCGTGCTCATCTGGGGACTGGTCCAGGGTGCCCAGGACGGCTGGGCGAGCGCCCCGATCCTGACCGCCCTGATCCTCGGCGCGGCGCTGATCGCGGCCTTCCTGGCCTGGGAAGCCCGGGCCCCCGAGCCGATGATCCCGCTCCGGCTGTTCCGGGCGGCGGGTTTCCCGGCCGCGGTGGGCGCCCAGTTCCTGATGAGCGCGGCGATCTTCTCGGCGGCGTTCCTGACCACCCAGTTCTTCCAGTTCGCCCAGGGTGACTCGCCGCTGGGCGCCGGGCTGCGGTTCCTGCCGTGGACCGCGACGCCCTTGCTGGTCGTCCCGGTGGCGGGGGCCCTGTTCGACCGGGTCGGCGCCCGTCCGCTGGCCGTCCCGGGGTTGCTGATGCAGGGCGCGGGCCTCGCGTGGGTGGCCTGGCTGGCCGGGACATCGGCCGGTTACGGCAGCTACGTGGCGCCGTTCGTGATCGCCGGGACCGGGATCTCGATGGCGATTCCCTGCGTGGCGGCCGCCGGGCTGAACGCGGTGGCCCCGGTCTTGCTCGGCAAGGCCGCCGGGGTGCTGAACACCATGCAGCAGTTCGGTGCGGTGCTCGGCATCGCGGTCGTGACCGCCGTGTTCAACGCCCACGGCAGTTTCGCCAGCCCGGCCGCGGTGAGTCACGGTTACCGGCCGGCGGTGGCCGTGTCGGCGGCGTTCTCCGTCATCGCGGCGCTGGCCGCCCTCGGCATCCGCCGCCGCACTGCGGCTGGATCCCCCGCCCGGCCGGCATGAGTGTGCGCGGGAACCGTGCCGGAGCAGCGGTTCCCGCGCACACCTGACGGAGATCATTCCAGTCGGCCCGGGCGGGTCAGTGGGCACTCGGAGCCAGTTCGCGGCGCCGTGCGGTCCGCATCCGGTCCAGCAGCACCGCGATCGCGGCGGCGAGCACGGCGGCCGCCACCATGAACAGGGCGATCTGCCATCCGGGGGTGCCGCCGACCGTGACCGTGTGCACGGTGACCGGCGCGACCGGGTTGCTGCTGGTATCCCCGGTCCCCGGAGGCGGGACCAGGCTGGCGAACGCCGCGGGCGCGGCGATGATCCCGCCCAGCAGGGCGGCCGCGGCGATGGCGATGCGGGTGGCGTGACGGAAGATCTGGCGGATGGTGGTCATGACGGTCCCCTTTGAAGGTTGAGGTTGAAGGTCGGATTCCCCGGTTCGTGAGTGAGCCTCAGGTGCCTTCCTGCACCTGGAAGATCTCGTCGGCGAGCAGGCCGTGGGCTTCCTTGTGGACGATCGCCGCCGCCTCCGCGGACGGCGCCTCGACCAGGCAGAACACCTTGCCCTGCTGCTCGTCCACCCAGTAGCGCAGGTAACGAACGTCGTGCTGGCCCTGCGCCTGCAGGTCGGCCTTGTGGGCTTCGGCCACGTCGCTGCAGGAGACGCCGCCGGAGATGTTGTGGATGTCCATGTAGAGCGGCATCGTGTTCTCCTTCTGAGTCCTCGGTGAGTGAGTCGAGACGAACGTATGGCGGTACCCGGGGTCGGCGGATCGGGAGCGGCTCCCCAGATTGCGCCGCGGCGTTCCCCAGTTTTCCGCTGATCGCTGATATGGGTGTCCGCCCTGGTAGCGCGGCAGCCCCTCGATATGGACACTGAAGGGGTGCTGTTGGAACGGGAAGCGCAGCTCGCCGCACTGGCCAGCTACGCGGGGGAGGCCCGGAAGGCCCAGGGCCGGCTGGTGCTCGTCGCCGGCGAGGCGGGCGTCGGCAAGTCAGCGCTGGTCGAGCAGCTGCAGCGGAACCTGCCCGGCGCGAGCTGGTACTGGGGGGCCTGCGACGGGCTGTTCACCCCGAGGCCGCTCGGCCCGCTGTTCGACATCGCCAGCAAACTCGGTGGTGAGCTCCTTGAGCTCTGCCGGGCGGACGCCCCCGCGAAGCCCTGTTCGGTGCCCTGCTGCGCCAGGTCAGCGAGCCCGATGCGCTGCACGTGGTGGTGGTGGAGGACATCCACTGGGCCGACGAGGCCACCATCGACCTGCTGCGCTTCCTGGGCCGCCGGATCCGGGACGCGACGGTGCTGCTGATTGTGACCTACCGCGACGACGGTCTGGCCGCCGGCGACCCGCTCCAGCTCGCGCTGGGGGACCTGGCCACCCAGCGTTCCGTGCGGCGGATCAGCCTCGGCCCGCTGTCGGCGGGCGCGGTGCAGGTCATGGCGGGCGGCAGCGAACGGGATGCGGCCTCGCTGCGCCAGCTGACCGGCGGGAACCCGTTCTACCTGAGCCAGGTCATCGCGGCCGGCATGGACGGGGGCGACGAGATTCCAGCGTCGGCCCGGGACGCGGTGCTGGCCCGCGCCGCCCGGCTGGACGCCAGCGCCCGGACGGTGCTCGACGCGGCCGCCCTGATCGGTACCCGGGTCGAGTTCCCGCTGCTGGAGTCGGCCACCGAGTGCCCCCCGTCCGCGGTCGATGAGCTGCTCGGAGCCGGGCTGCTCACCGGGGACGGCGCGGCGCTGAGGTTCCGGCACGAGATCGCCCGGCTGGCCGTGCAGGACGCCATCCCCGCGCACCGCCGGGGGCTCATCCACGCCCGCATCCTGGACGTCCTGTGCCGGTCCGGCGCCGACGACGACGCGCGGATGGCCTTCCACGCGGAAGGCGCGGGGGACGGCCCGGCGGTGCTCCGCTACGCCCCGCCCGCCGCCCGCCGGGCGTCAGAACTGGGCGCGCACCGCGAGGCGGCGGCCCAGTACGAGCGGGCGCTGCGGTTCGCCGCTGGGGCAGACCCCGCCACGCTCGCAGGCCTCTACGACGCGTTCGGCTACGAGGCCTCGCTGCTGGACCACTCGCAGGAGGCGGTCAACGCCCGCGAGTGCGCGCTCGCCCTGTGGCGCCAGGAGGGTGACCAGCGGCACGAGGGCGACACGCTGCGCTGGCTGGCCTGCTCGCTGTCCGCGGTGAGCCGGGGCCGTGAGGGGATCGCTGCGGCCGAGGCCGCGGTAGCGCAGCTCGAACCGCTCGGACCGAGCGTGGAGCTGGCCTCGGCGTACTCCAGTCTCGCCTCGATGCGGATGGTGAACTACCAGCATGCTGAGGCGATCGAGCTGTGCCGCCGGGCCGAGGCCATCGCCGGGCCGCTGGGCCGAACTGACATAGTCAGCGAGGCGCTCAACACCGAGGCCTGTTCCCTCCAGGGGGTTGGCGGTGACTGGGCCACCACCATGCAGCGGGCCCTGGACACCGCGGTGAGCGGCGGTCATGAGCTTCAGGTAGGCCGGGCCTACGTCAATTTCTACGCTATCCATGTCGGCGAGCGGGCATTCGCCGACGGCGAGGCGTACCTCGCCGACGGCATGGCCTTCTGCGACGACCACGACCTCACGTCATACTCGGTCTTCCTGCGCAGCCAGCGGACCAACATGCTGGAGCGGACCGGGCGCTGGGACGAGGCCGCCGCCGTGGCCGGGGAGCTCCTGCTCCGGGGTGGCCCGTCGCCACACATCCGGCTGTGCCCGCTGAACCGGCTCGGCACGATCCGGGCTCGCCGGGGTGAGCCCGGGGTCTGGGAGTGCCTCGACGAAGCCATCGAGCACGCCGAAGGCGCGGTGGAGGCCCAGAACATCGTGCCCGTACGGCTGGAGCGGGCCGAGGCCCGCTGGCTGGAAGGCGACCTGGCCGCCGCGGCGCGCGAGGCCGAACTCGCCCACGACTCCGCGGCCGGCTGTGACCACTGGGAACGCGGCGCGCTCGCCGTGTGGCTGATGCGCACCGGGTCAGGCCGGAGCGTGCACGGCACCGTCGTCGCGCCCTACCAGCGCCAGCTCGATGGCGACTGGGCAGGCGCGGCCCGCCTGTGGGAAGACCTGGGCTGCCCCTACGAAGCCGCGCTGGCCCTGCTGGGCAGCACGGACGAGGGCGCGCTGCGCGAGGCCCTGCGGATCCTGACCGACCTCCGCGCCGCTGCCACGATCCGGGTGGCCCGCAAGAAGATGCGCACCCTCGGCATCCGGTCCATCCCGGCGGGCCCGCGGACGGCGACCCGGGCTCACCCGCTCGGGCTGACCCGACGCGAGCACGAGGTCCTCGACCTGATCGTGGACGGGCACACCAATGCGGAGATCGCCGGGCAGCTGTTCATCTCGGCCAGACCGTCAACCATCACGTCTCGGCCGTGCTGGCCAAGCTGGGCGCCCCGTCCCGCAACGTGGCCGCGTCCGAGGCGGTCCGGCTGGGCCTGGCCCGCGCGGCCAAGGCCTAGCCCGCTACGTTGCCTGCAGCGCCCGCGGCCCGTACCGCGATGCGCTGCCCGGCCCGTTCCTCCGCAACGAACACCACCAGGGACCGCAATGACCACGGCCATGAACGGCCCGCACGGCGCCCGCACCGGGGCGGCCTGATGCCGGGCCAGGACGGCTGTGGGGGCTCGTCACCGGTAACCAGCAGGGCGTGCTGGCCACCATCAAGGCGGACGGCGCGCCCCAGCTCTCCAACGTCCTGTACGTGGCTGACCCGGCGACGCGGACCGTCCGCGTCTCGACCACCGCGGACCGGGCCAAGGGCCGCAACCTGGCCCGCGACCCCCGCGCTGCGCTGCACGTCAGCGGAGAGGACTTCTGGAACTACGCGGTGGCGGAGGGGCCGGTCACCCTGTCCGCGGTGGCGGAGGTCCCGGGTGACGACGCCATCGAGGAACTGCTCGGGGTGCACTCCCACTTCTACGGCGAGATCGACCGGGCCGCGTTCGATGAGGAGATGATCGCTCACCAGCGCCTCGTCGTCCGGCTCCAGGTGACCCACCTGTACGGCGTGATGGTCAGGACCGGCCGCCGCCCGGCCAGCCAGGACGGCTGAGTCCCGGGCCGGGACCCGCCGCCTCGCCTGGTCCCCTCCGCGACGGCGGTGCGTCCTA
>CAVVTM010000007.1:0-16457 GCA_963751175.1 uncultured Actinomycetes bacterium
GGCCTCGCGGGCCCGCGCCACGAGATCGTCCATGTGCCGGGCCCCCTCGGGGAGCGTGTCGGCCACGAACGTGAGCGAGGGCGTGTGCTTCAGCCCGGTCTGGTGACCGACCTCGGACCGGATCACCCCGGTCGCGCTGGCCAGGGCGGCCGCGGTCGCGGTCCGTTCCTCGGCTGATCCGTAGACCGTGTAGAAGACCGTAGCCTCCCGCAGGTCGCCGGTGAGCCGGGCCTCGGTCACCGTGACGAAGCCGAGCCGGGGATCCTTGATCCGCCGTTCCAGCATCTCCGCCACGATCTGGGCGATCCGGTCGGCGAGCTTCCGTGCCCGGGCATGGTCCACCATGGCTAGCTCACTCCTCCTCGGTCAGCAGCCGCTGCCGCGCGGACAGCAGTTCGATATCGGGGCGCGCCGCCACCAGGCGCTCGCACGCGTCGAGTACCTCGACGGCGTGAGCGGCCGTGGAGGACACTACCGCTACCCCGATCTCCGCCCGGCGATGCAGGCCGGTGTGCCCGCTCTCGGCCACCGCAACGCCCGGATACCGGCGGCGGACCTCGGCGACCACCGAGGCTACCGCCGACCTCTTCTGCTTGAGGGAACGCACGTCACCCAGCAGCACATCCAGCGTCAGGGCACCCAGGTACACGACGCCCCTCCTGGCCGCGGCCGCCCGGTCCCGGCCGAAGCCGGGACCGGGGATGCCTGTCCTAGGCCCGGCGGCTTCTCCCGCATCTCGAAGGTCTCGATCACGTCGTTGACCCGGATGTCGCTGTACCCGATGCCGATGCCGCACTCGTAGCCCTCGCGGACCTCGGTCGCGTCCTCCTTGAACCGGCGCAGCGATTCCACGGTCAGGTTGTCCGAGATCACGACGCCGTCGCGGATCAGCCGCGCCTTGCTGCCCCGGGTGATGACGCCGGAGCGGACCAGGGAGCCCGCCACGTTGCCCACCCTGGGCACCCGGAAGACCTCCCGGATCTCGGCGGTGCCGAGCTGGGCTTCCTCGAACTCGGGCTTGAGCATGCCCTTGAGGGCCGCCTCGATCTCCTCGATCGCCTGGTAGATGACCGAGTAGTAGCGGATGTCCACGCCCTCGCGCTGGGCCAGTTCCCCGGCCCGGCCCGCTGGCCGGACGTTGAAACCGACGATCACCGCTTCGGACGCGATCGCCAGGTTCACGTCGTCCTGGGTGATGGCGCCGACGCCCCGCCCGATGACCCGCAGGCTCACTTCCTCGCCGACATCGATCTTGAGCAGCGCGTCCTCGAGGGCCTCGACCGACCCGGACACGTCACCCTTGATGATGAGCAGGAGCTCTTCCCGCTCGCCCGACTTGAGCGCGGACTCCAGGTCTTCCAGCGTGACCCTTGGGCGCCGCTGGGCGAACATGGCGTTGCGCTCGCGTGCCTCGCGGCGTTCCGCGATCTGCCTGGCCACCCGGTCGTCGTTCACCACCAGGAAACTGTCGCCCGCGTCGGGCACCGCGGTGAGGCCGAGCACCTGCACCGGGCGCGAAGGCGGCGCGTCCGGCACCGGGGCGCCGTTGTCGTCGAGCAGCGCCCGGACCCGCCCGAACGCCTCGCCCGCGACGATGGAGTCGCCGACGTGCAGCGTGCCGCGCTGGACCAGCACCGTGGCCACCGGGCCGCGCCCGCGGTCCAGGTGGGCCTCGATGGCGACGCCCTGGCCGAGCTGCTCGGGGTTGGCCCGCAGGTCCAGCTCGGCGTCCGCGGTCAGGATGATGGCCTCGAGCAGCTCTCCGATGTTGCGCCCCTCGCGGGCGGACACGTCCACGAACAGGGTCGTGCCGCCGAACTCCTCAGCGACCAGATTGTACTCGGTGAGCTGGGAACGCACCCGCTGCGGGTCCGCCCCCTCCTTGTCGATCTTGTTGACCGCCACCACGATCGGCACCCCGGCCGCCTGGGCGTGGTTGAGCGCCTCCGTCGTCTGCGGCTTCACGCCGTCGTCGGCGGCGACCACGAGCACCACCAGGTCGGTGGTCTCGGCCCCGCGGGCCCGCATGGCGGTGAACGCCTCGTGACCCGGGGTGTCGATGAACGTGATCTTCCGCTCCTGGCCGTCCACTTCCGTGGTGACCTGGTAGGCGCCGATGTGCTGGGTGATCCCGCCCGCTTCGCGGGCCGTCACGTTGGTGTGCCGGATCGCGTCGAGGAGCTTGGTCTTGCCGTGGTCGACGTGGCCCATCACGGTGACTACCGGCGGCCTCGCGACCAGGGCCTCCTCGCCGCCCTCGTCCTCACCGAACTCGATGTCGAACGACTCCAGCAGCTCCCGGTCCTCTTCCTCCGGGGAGACGACCTGGACGTTGTAGTTGAGCTCGGCCCCGAGCAGCTGCAGCGTCTCGTCGTTCACCGACTGGGTGGCGGTGACCATCTCGCCCAGGTGGAACATCACCTGGACCAGCGAGGCCGGGTTGACCCCGATCTTGTCGGCGAAGTCGCTCAGCGATGCGCCACGCGACAGCCGGATGGTCTGGCCGTTCCCGCGCGGGATCGACACGCCGCCGATCGCCGGCGCCTGCATGTTGTCGAATTCCTGGCGGCGCGCCTTGCGCGACTTCCGGGCGCGTGAGGGCCGGCCACCGGGCCGCCCGAACGCTCCCTGGGTGCCGCTCCGGCCACGGCCTCCGCCGCCGCCGGGGCGGCCGCCGGTCATGCCAGGACGTGGCCCGGCACCGCCACCGCCGCCGGGACGGGGCGCACCCGTGCCAGGACCGCCACGGCCGCCGCCCGGGCGTCCGCCCGCACCGGCACCGCCACCAGGTCCGCCGCGACCGGGACCACCCGGACCGCCGCCAGGGCCTCCACGGGCGGGCCGTGGCGGCATGCTGCTCGGGCTGGGACGCGGCCCGCCGGGGCGGGGCATGTTCGCCGGGCTGGGCCGTCCCGGGTCGCGCGCACCCGCTGGACGCGGGCCGCCGGGGCGTGGACCGCCCTGGCCGGGCGACGCGGGACCGGCGCTGCCTGGCCCAGGCTGGCCCGGCCGCGGCGGCGCACCGCGCGGGGCCGAGCCCATCCCGGAGGCGACGGGAGCGTAAGGGTTGTTACCAGGACGCGGGCCGGGCCGCGGGCCACCACGGCCACCGGGCCGGGGGGCGCCAGGCCGGGGCGCACCCTGTGCCTGGCCGCCCTGTCCCGGGCTGCCCTGGGCTGCGCCGGTCCCGCTCTGTCCTGAACCACCGGGAGCGGGGCGCGGGGTGCTGGGCCGGGGGCCGGGCACCGGGCCACGGCCCGGTGCGGCCGGGCGGGCCGGCGCACCGCCATCGGAGGGCACCGGGGGAACCGGGGCCCGTGGCGCCGCCGGGGCGGGGCTGCTGGGACCCGCGCTGGCGGGCGGGGTGGCCTCGCGGGCGGCCGGCGCCTCCGGGCTGGCCGCCGCCGGGCTCGCGGCCGGCGCGACGGAACTGGCCTGCGGGTGGTCACTGACCTCGGGGCCGGCTGCCTCGGCAGGTGCCTGCGGGCGTGCCGGGCCAGGCCGGGGCGCCGTGCGCCCGCCGTTGCCGTTGGTATCAGCGGGCCGGCCGGGGGCCGGTGCGCCCTGACCCTGGGATCTCCTGCCCTGGGCCTTGGGCCCCTGGGACCCAAACTCGTCTTTAAGCCTGCGGACTACTGGCGCCTCGATGGTGGATGACGCCGAACGGACGAACTCGCCCATTTCCTGGAGCTTGGCCATCACGGCCTTGCTCTCTACCCCGAACTCCTTCGCGAGCTCGTATACCCGGACCTTCGCCACTGCGCTCCCTCTGTCGGCCCGGTTCCACCGGGCCATCGTGGCCGATCCGGGGCAGCGCGTGCTCCGGCCGGCCTCAGCTTCTGGTTCTCATCGCCGAGTGCTCATCGCGCGCTCATCACAACTGATCCCGCTTTCCCGGCACTGCTGCCGTTTTAGCTTCGACCGTCTCACCCAGCCGGGTGGGCCCCAGGGGACTCACCCGCCAGCCCATGAGAACCCGCACCGCAACTCCCCGCCAGGTAGTCCTCGAGCGGGCCGGCACCGAGTGGCGCTGGCTGCCGCAGCGCCCGCGGTAGTGCCCTGCGGCGCTGCGCCAGCTCGAAGCATTCCTGGCTGGGATGCAGATACGCGCCCCGGCCGGGCCGCCGCGCCTGCGGATCAGGGACGATGTCACCCCCGACCGCCACCAGGCGCAGCAGGTCAGACTTGGCCGCACGGACCCTGCAGCCTACACAGGTGCGAATCGCAGGCGCGGAACGCACCAGCCGCGGGGACCGTCTGGCCATTGTCGTTGCAAGCTTACCTCGCCGGCGCGTCGGCGCCACCGCGCACAGTTCCCGGTGTGCCTGGCCCCGGGCTGGTTTCCGGGCCGGCTCCGCTGTCGGGCTCCGTGGCGGCAGGCTCCGGGACAGCCGGTTCCGGCCCCGGGACGGCCGGCTCCGGGACGGCCGGCTCGGCTCCGGGACGGCCGGCTCTGCTGCGGCGGGCTCCGGGACAGCTGGCTCCCTGACGGCGCCCGCGCTGGCCACGCCCGCCGGCTCGGCCGGCCTATCCGGCTGGATGTCGATCTTCCATCCCGTGAGCCGGGCAGCCAGGCGCGCGTTCTGCCCTTCTTTGCCGATCGCCAGCGACAGCTGGTAGTCCGGCACGATCACCTGGGCCACCCTGGCCTGCGCGTCCACCACGTTGACCCGCAGCACCCGGGCCGGGGACAGCGCGTTCCCCACGAACTGGGGCGGGTCGTCGGAGAAGTTGACGATGTCGATCTTCTCCCCGTGCAGCTCGGTCATCACGTTGCGCACCCGGCTGCCCATCGGCCCGATGCAGGCCCCTTTCGCATTCACCCCCGGCTGGTGCGAGCTGACCGCGATCTTCGTCCGGTGGCCCGCCTCGCGCGCGATGGCCACGATGTCCACCGCTCCCGAGGCGATCTCCGGCACCTCCAGCGCGAACAGCTTCTTCACCAGGTTCGGGTGCGTCCGCGACAAGGTGATGGACGGCCCCCGGTATCCCTTGCGCACGTGCAGCACGTAGCAGCGCAGCCGTTCGCCGTGAGCGTAGCGCTCCCCGGGGACCTGCTCCGTCGGGGGCAGGATGGCCTCGATCTTGCCCAGGTCGACGAGCACCGCCCGCGGGTCCTTGCCCTGCTGGATGACGCCCGCCACGATGTCGCCCTCCCGGCCGGCGTACTCGCCGAAGGTGAGCTCGTCCTCGGCGTCCCGCAGCCGCTGCAGGATCACCTGGCGCGCGGTGGTCGCGGCGATCCGGCCGAAGCCGTCCGGGGTGTCGTCGTATTCGCGGGCCACCGTGCCGTCCTCCGCGGGCTCACTGGCCCAGACGGTGACGTGGCCGCTGCCGCGGTCGATTTCCACCCGGGCCGTGGGCGCGGCACCGGGGGTGGAGTGGTAGGCGCGCAGCAGCGCATCCTCGATGGCCTTGATGGCCAGGTCCATCGAGATGTCCTTCTCGCTCTCCAGGCTGCGCAGGACGCTCAAGTCAATGTCCATCAGGCTCCCCCTCGTCCCCCGGCTCGTCGTCGTGGGCGGCGCCCCCGCCGCCGAACTCGACCTGCACCTGGCCAGGTCCCAGTTCCTGGTAGCCAAATTCGCGCTGCTGGCCGGCGACGTCGAGGATCACCCTGTCCGCCCCGGCGGTCATCACCCGGCCCTCGATGGTGCCCGGGTGACCCGGCGCCCCGGGGGCCAGCGGGACGCGTACCAGCCGGCCCCGGGCGCGGCGCCAGTGCCGTGTCTCGGTGAGCGGGCGGTCCACCCCCGGCGAGCTGACCTCCAGGGTGTACGCCGCCTCGCCCATGACACCCGCATCGTCCAGTTCCTTGGACAGCGAGCGGCTGAGCTCCGCGATGTCATCCAGGCTGGGGCGGCGGTCGGCGTCCACCACGACGCGGAGCAGGCGGCGGCGCCCGGCGGCGGCCACCTTCACCGATTCCAGGTCCAGGCCCGCCGACCGGACGACCGGCTCCAGCACCCGGGTGATTCGGCCGGTGTCGGCAGCGCTCTCCGCACGTCCGGCTGGGCGCGGGCGTGACGGTACGTGACGGGATTCACCACGCATCACGACCTCCTCGTCCGCGACCTGTGCTGTTGTCTGGCGCGATCTAGCCTAACCGTCCCGCGCACGGGACTCGCCCGGTCCGCGCCCGGGCTCGCCCGGCAGTTGAGATTTGCCCCGCCACCTGAACGCCCGGCGGCCATGCGCGAAGCCCCGGACGGCCATCCGGGGTGGCGCTCCCCGGGCACTAGCCCGCTGCCCCTACGCTCAGCGGGAGCACCCGGGGACAGGGACTGGAGGAGCGGTGCGGGCAGACCTGAGACGGCGCAGCGTGCTCGCCGCGGCCGTGATGACCGTGCCGCTGGCCGCGGCGGGCTGCAAAGGCGTGGGAGGGCTCGGCACGCTGCCGAAACCCGCGCCGGACGTGGCCGTGCTGCGCGGCGCGATCGGCACGGAGCAGGCGCTGATCGCCCGGTACACGTCGGCCATGGCCGGGTCGCCGGGACTGGGCGCCGCGCTCGGCCCGCTGCTCGCCCAGCATCGCGAGCACCTGGCCCGGCTCACCTCGATGCTCATCGAGCCGGCCAGCCCCAGCGCCACCCCGCGGCCTTCGGCGTCGCCGTCCAGCACGCCGGGCACGGGATCGGCCGCCACGCTGGCCGCCCTCGAGGCCGCCGAGACCGACGCGGCCAGCTCGCTGGCCGGCCGGCTGGCCCTGGCTCCGCCGGCCCTGGCCCAGCTGCTGGCGAGCATCGCGGCCTCCGAGGCCAGCCATGCCCTGCTGCTGCGGACGCACCGGACCGCCGGATGACCAGCGCCACCGGTCCTTCCACCACGGGCCCGGCCACCACGGGGCCGGTTCTCACGGGGTCCGCGGCGGGTCCGGCGGCCACGGGGCGCACCGCCGCCGCGCTGCAGTCCGCGCTCGCCGCGGTGAACGCGGCCATCTACGGCTACGGGGTGGCCGGCGCGCATCTGGGCGCCGCGGCCCGGGACCTGGCCCTGCGGGACTGGACCACGCACCAGGTCGCCCGGGACCGGCTGGAGGCCATGCTGACCTCGCTGGGCGTCAAGCCGGTCGCCGCGCAGCCCGCCTATCGGCTGCCCTTCCCGGTGCACGGCGCCCGGGCCGCGATCTCGCTCGCGGGCTACCTCGAGAACCGGCTCGCCGCAGCGTATCTGGGCATCGTCGCGCTGGACGACCCCCGGCTGCGGGCCTGGGGCGCCGCGCAGGCCCGGGCCTGCGCGCTGCGCGCGACGACCTGGCTGGGCCGGACCGTGGCCTTTCCCGGGCTGTCCTCCGCCGCAGGCCCGGCAGCGGCCCGGCCATCAGCCTCGCCGTAATTCCGCCGCGCCAGCCCGCCGGGCCACGTCCGCCGGGCCACGTCCGCCGGGCCGGGTTCCGCGGGGCCAGTCCGGCCGCCCCGCGAGGCCAGCCCGGCCGGTGCCTGGCGGATCCCCTCCGGTGCATCCCTCCAGGCCGCCGGCCCAGGTGCCGGCCCTCAGCTTCCGTTCGTTGCGGACAGGACGTGCGCGACCCGCTCGGCCGCGTGCTCCAGCTCGGTGGCGGCCGAGATCCGCTCGGCCCAGGACCACCAGAACCACCAGCTTCCGTCCTCGCAGCAGCCTGCGTAGACGTCCTCGGCGAGAGCCGGGGCGGCGGGATTGACCACGCGCAGGCTCGGCACCCGGCCCGCTGGCGCCATCAGGTTCGTGGACATCCCGTGCTCGGCGAGCACGGGCGCCAACCTGTCCAGCTGGTCCAGGTAGGCCTGGTCCGGCGGCGACAGGGAACTCACTTGAGGAGCCCCCATAACCATTAAAATCACCTCTAGTAATCAGACGACAGCGAAGAGTTCCTAGACCAGAATGACGCCTGCGTTTGCCGTTTGCAATATGCATTCAGGACTTCGCACGTTTCGCGAGCACGCTAGCCGGCGGCCCGGCAGGGCCGCCGGCAGAACGCAGCCAGCCGGGTGACCGGATCCAATCCGCGGCCCGCAACGCGACGAATGCACCGCAATGGGGCCAAGCCTGGCAGCCACCCGGAACTGCTTATGCCCAGGTGAGGACTTATCTCTCGGGGAACGTGGTCCTGCTCAGGCTAAGCGGCACGGGGGGCCTGTGGCAGGTGCCACACTGAAGGCAGGGGCTATACCGGACAGAAGGAGATCGCGACGGCCACTCAGCAGAGCCCTACCGTCCGGCGTCGCCGGCTCGCGCTGGAGCTGCGCCGGTTCCGCGACGCGGCCGGCCTGACCTGTGAGGAAGTTGCTGAGCACCTGGAGTGCTCGACGTCCAAGATCAGCCGTATCGAGACCGGCCGGGTATCTGTCTCACCACGGGACGTCCGGGACATGCTCCAGCTATACGGCGTGCCCGGGCCACAACAGGACAGCCTGGTCCAGCTGGCCCGCGAGTCGCGGCAGAAGGGCTGGTGGCACGCATACAGCGACGCCATCGAGCCGCGGTTCGCCACCTATATCGGGCTGGAGAGCGCAGCCTCGGAGATCCGGATCTACGAGGTCACGCTGATCCCGGGGCTGCTCCAGACCGAGGACTACGCTCGCGCGGTGATCGCCGCGGGGACGGTGGACGGTGCCCCGGAGGCGGTGGAGCGCAACGTTGCTGTCCGGATGGCCCGCCAGCCCACCCTGCTCACCGAGGAGCCACCCCAGCTGTGGGCCGTGCTCGATGAAGCCGCGCTGCACCGCCGGGTCGGCGGGTCCGGGCTGATGCGGCTGCAGCTGGAGCACCTGCTGGAGATGAGCGCCCTGCCCAACGTCGCCATCCAGGTGCTGCCGTTCGGGGCCGGGGCGCACCCGGCCATGGGACGTCCGTTCGTGATCCTGGCCTTCCCGGAGCGCGCCGACCCCGACGTCGTCTACCTGGAGGACCTGACCAGCGCGCTCTACGTGGAGAACGTCGAGGAAGTGGACCGCTACAACATGTTCTTCAACCACCTGCGCGCGACCGCACTGTCCTTCGCGGACTCGTCCAGGCTGATCACCTCGGTGATCAAGAACCAGTAGCTCGCCGGCGAGGGGAGGCGCGCCGGAGGCGCGTCCTCGCCGAGCCGGCGATCAACCCGGCAGCCGCAGCAGACGACGTGCATACGGGAGCGGGCATGTGGGGGTCCGGGGGGTCGCCCCCCGGGCTGGCAGAGCCCCCGGGCTAACAGAGCAGCGGGGGCAGCGGCTCGGCGTGCAGCACGGTGAGCCGGGACACGGCCCGGGTCAGCGCGACGTACAGGCGGTGCAGTCCGCGGGCCTCGGCCGCGGCGATCCGGCCCGGCTCGACCACGATGACGTGGTCGAACTCCAGCCCTTTGGCCAGCGTGACCGGCACCACCAGCAGGCCGCCGCTGGCCAGCCCGTCCACCGACCCGTCGAGCACGCTGTGCTGCAGCCCGGCCGCGCCGAGCGCACGGGCCAGCGACGGCACCTGGTCATCGGCCGCGATCACGGCGGTGGACCCGGGGTCGCCCCGGGCGGCGGTGCAGGCGGAGGCCAGGGCCCCGGGCAGCGTCCCGTCGGGCGCGTGCCGGACGGTCAGCGCGGCGGGATCCTGGCGCAGCGACCGGGCCGGGGCCAGTCCGGGGGCGAGCGCGCCGAGCAGCTGGTTGGCGTAGTCGAGGATCTGCCGCGGCACCCGGTACCCGGTCTCCAGCACGCGTACCTCGGCGGCGGGCTTGCCCAGGTGGGCGAGCAGCCCGGGCCAGCTGCCGGCCGAGGCGGGGGCGGTGGCCTGGGCCAGGTCGCCGAGCACGGTGGCCGACCCGGTCGCGCACCGGCGGCCGATCGCGCGGCACTCCATCGCGGACAGGTCCTGCGCCTCGTCCAGCACCACGTGAGCCAGGCTGGAGGTGCGCTCGATCAGGTCGCTGGCCTCGTCGACCAGGACCGCGTCTGCCGTGCTCCAGCGGGCGGAGGCCGGCCCCCGGGGCGCCGGATCCCAGCGGATCGCCTCCTGCTCGGCCCCGTCCAGCAGCCCCTCTGCGGCCCGGTCCAGCAGCGCCTGGTCGGACAGCAGCCGCAGCACCAGCCGCACCGGGTCAGCCTTGGGCCACACGGCGTCTACCGCGGCCCGCACCGGCCGGGTCCGCCGCACTGCCTCGTGGGTCCGGTCGTCGCAGGTCTCCCCGGCGGCCTCCATCCGGGTCAGGATGACGTGCGCGATCCGGTGACCCAGCATCTCCCGGCCGGCGGCATAGCGGACCCCGCGGTCACGCAGTTCCGCGATGAGCCCGGCCAGCTCACCGGGGCTGACCCGCCAGCGCCGGGAGCCGCGGACCACCACGACCGGCTCGGCGGGCTCGCGCAGCCCCGCCCAGAGCGCCCGGTGCAGGACCGCGGCCATCCGCGGGTCGCCCTTGACCTGCGCGGCCCGCGCGGTGTCGCGGGCCCGGACCGGGACGCGGGCCAGCAGGTCGGCCAGGGTCGTCTGGGTGACGTCGACCTCGCCGAGGGCGGGCAGCACGTTGCGGATGTAGGACAGGAAGGCGCGGTTCGGCCCGATGACCAGGACCCCGCCGCGGGTCATCCGGCTGGCGTAGGCGTAGAGCAGGTAGGCGATCCGGTGCAGGCCGACCGCGGTCTTCCCGGTCCCGGGCGCGCCCTGGACGCACAGCGTGTGGTCGGGCCCGGCCCGGACGATGTCGTCCTGGTCCGGGGCGATGGTGGCCACGATGTCACGCATGGGCCCAGACCGCGGCCGTTCGATCTCCTGGATGAGGATCCGGCTGACCGCCGCAGCCGGTGCATCGGCCCCGGCCGCACCGGTGAACACCTCGTCCTCGTGCGCGGTGAGCTCGCCGCCGGAAAAGCCGAACCGGCGGCGCAGTTCCAGTCCCATCGGGTCGGCGGGGCTGGCCCGGTAGAACGGGCGGGACACGGGGGCCCGCCAGTCGACCACCACCGGATGGCCCTCCGGGTCGTGCACGTGCCGCCGGCCGACATGGAACCGCTCGCCGGCGAACTCACCGCCGTCCTCGCCCGTGCCTGGCGCGTAGTCCAGCCGGCCGAAGAACAGGGGCGTGTCGGGCAGGTCGCTCAGCGCTTCCGCCCGCCGGTACAGGTCGGCTTTCAGGTATTCCTCGGAGACGGGGTCACCGCCCAGGGCCCGGAGCGAGAGCACGTCGTCGCGCATCAGCCGGAGGAACTGCCGCGACTGGCTGAGGTATTCAGATTCCGCAACGAGGACCGCATCGCGGCCGGTGCCGTCGTCCGGGCCGGCGGCCTGCGGGGCGGGGGGCCGAGTCGTGCGGCCGGGTGCGGGGGTCGTGAGGGCGTGGGTCGGGGAATCGGGCGGCGGGTCCTGCTGCGTCCCGCTGGCCGAGGGCATGGCTCATCACCTCGATGGCGTGGGGTTCGGGCACAAGAGCCCAGAATCCTAACAACGCTACCGGGCCCTGGTCACTCCGTTTTCCCTGCCGGGCCCGTGGACACCCTCTCCCCGGCCGACCGTGGACTGCGGGCCGACGATCGAGGCCACCGAGAGCAGGCCGAGGCCGGCCCCGAGGACGAAGGTCTCCACGACCGGCTGCCACACCGGGGCGGGATCCGGGCCGAGCACGAAGGCGCCCACCCCGGCCAGGCAGATAGCCGCGCCGACCAGCTGGGTGTCGCGGAAGCCGACCCGCAGGAACAGCCGGGCCGACTGGGAGGAGGCCAGCGGCCAGCCGATGCTCATCGAGGCCAGCACGGTGCCCGCGGCCACGGCCCCCAGACCGAGCACCGACTGGCCGTAGGTGGGCAGGAACGTGGTCGGGCCGATGACCAGGAGGCCGAGGCCGAAAGCGGCCACGGCCGACCCGGTGAGCACCCGGCTCCGCCAGAACCATGGCGGCAGGATGGGCTCCTCGGCGCGGTGCTCGGCCAGGGCCGCGAGCGCGGCCGCGGCCAGCGCCACTAGGGGAGCGCCGCGCAGACCGCGGTCACGCCGTGGCGAACCGGTAGCCCGAGCGCGGCTCAGTGATGAACAGCGGCTCATCCCCGTCCCGCTCGAGCTTGGCCCGCAGCCGGCCGACGTACACCCGGGTGTACTCCGTCTGCGTCTCGTAGCCGGGACCCCACACCCGGCGCAGCAGCGTCGCGTGAGTCAGCAACTCCCCCGGGCTGACCGCGAACTGGCGGAGCAGCGCGAACTCGGTCGGGGTCAGGTGCACGAGGCCGCCGGCCTTGGTGACCCTCCGGCGTTCCAGGTCGATCTCGACGTCCCCGATCCGCACGATGCTCGGCTCCGGCCGGCCGTCGGCCGACGGCTTGCTGCGCCGCAGCGTGGCGTTGATCCGGGCCAGGAGTTCCTCGATGCCGAACGGCTTGGTCATGTAGTCGTCGGCGCCGAGGTTGAGCGCGCGGACCTTGTCGGTCTCGGCGCGGCGGGCGGACACCACGATGATCCCGACCCCGGACTGTTCCCGGATCTCCCGGCACAGCTCGAAACCGTCCCGCCCGGGCAGCATCAGGTCCAGCAGGACCACGTCGAGTCCCCGGGCGTGCAGGGCCTCGCTGACCCCGGTCCCGTCCCTGGACACGATCACGTCGTGGCCGCGGGCGGAGAGATTGGACCGGACCAGGTTGACGATGTTCTGGTCGTCCTCCACGATGAGGACGACCGTCCTGTCAGCCACCACGATGTTCCTCCGGTTCCTCCGGGCCGGGACGGCAGAGGCGGCCGGCGGACCGCACCTCGCCCGCGCCGGCGTCGAGCACGCCGGCGGTGGTCCCGATCAGGGTGGACTTGCCCGCGCCGTTCCTGCCCGCCACGGCGGCGATCTCACCGTGCCCGGCCTGCAAGCTGACCTCACGAAGGACGGTGAGTGGGCCGAAGCTCGTGGTGAGGCCGCTGACTTCGAGCAGGGCGGGCCGACCGCGTGGCCCCGCCGACCGGCTGCAGCAGCTCACCTGCGTCTCCGTCACGACGCACGGCAGACCCGTCTCCGGCGCCGGGTCAGGCCGTGTCCCTAGCGCATTATCTGGCCGATGGCCGCTGGCCGTGGCCGATGGCCCGGTCAGGATAACCGCCGCCGGGCCGGGAGGCTACTGCCCCGTAACCCGCCGCAGGTAGGAGGATCAGGCCCGTGGCTGCCCGCCGCGGCCCGCCGCTCCGCGACTCAGGGCGCGATCACGACGTTGACGCCCCCGCCCGGGCCGGCCGGGCCAGGCAGGTTGTTGCTCGGCAGCGGCTTGCGCAGGTCGGCGAGCACCACGTGCTGGCCAACCTTGAGGCCCGGCGGTGATCCGGGTCATCACCAGCCCCTTCGTCCCGATCCTGACCTTGACGGAGTGGATCTTGCCCGCCGAGTACACGGTGACCGTCGCGGAATAGTGCACCGCCGAGGTCGGCACGCTGACCCCGCGGCTCTGCCCGGTGGTGATGGTGACGTCGGCGAAACTGTTGGCGTGCAGGGCAGCGGCCGCCTGGCCGGTAATCCCGATCGTCACCGGATAGGTCACCGGTGATGCGCTGGTGTCCGGGATCAGGCCGATCGAGACCACCGAGCCGGGGAGCGAGTTGGCACGGCCGTCGGGGAAGGGCCACCTGCCCCCGCCGCCCGGGTCGCGGTCTGCGCGGGGCTCACGGTGGGCGTCGCGCTCCCCGGCGGCGGTGTCACACTAGCGCTGGGCGATGGCGTCCCAGCCGGTCCTGGCCCGGGCACTCCTGCGCACGCCCGGCGGTCCCGGGCCAGCGCGAGCCTGGCCTGGGCCAGCGCCTGGTCGGCTCTGCGCTGATCCCGCAGGACCCGCTGCTGCAGCGGCCGCAGCGACGACGACGCCGGCCCCGCCGGCGACCCATGCTCAGGCGTCGATCCTGACCCCGAGCCGGGGCCCGTGGCCGCCTTGTCCTGGCTGGCTACGTCGTTCCCGACCTGGAGATCCGCGCCCGCGAGCGTGGACTGCGCGGCGGTGAGCTCGGCCTTGAGCGATGCCTTGCTGAGCGAACCGAGCTCCTGCCCGGCGGTGACCCGCTGGCCCACTTTCACCGCGACCGACCCCACCGTGCCGCTGACCGCGAACGGGACATCAGCCTGCTGAACCGGGTTGAGTGTGCCGACCACATCCAGCGTCCCGGTCACCCGCGCGGGCGTGACGCTGGCCAGCGGGTAGGCCGGCCCTGAGGAAGAGGACACCGTGGCGTAAGCCGTTCCGGCCCCTGCCACCACGACCAGACCGGTGATGCCCAGCACAGCGATTCGCCGGAACCGCCTGGGCCCGGCCCGCCGGGACCGTTCAGTCATTTCCGCGGCTCCTCATTCCGTCCGCAGCGCGTCGATCGGGGCGAGCCGTGCGGCCCGGCTGGCCGGGTAGACCCCGAAGACCAGGCCGATGACGACGGCCACGGCGATCGAGCCCGCCACCGCGGCGGGCGAGATGCTAATGGTGTCGGGGATCACGTGCGGCAGGAGAGCGCGCCGGCCAGGCCGACGGCCGCGCCGAGCACCCCGCCGGCCAGGCCCAGCAGCGAGGCCTCGGCCAGGAACTGCCGCCGGATCACCCGGGGGGTCGCGCCGAGCGCCTTGCGCAGGCCGATCTCGCGGATCCGCTCGGTGACCGAGACCAGCATGATGTTCATGACCCCGATGCCCCCGACGAGCAGCGAGATCGCGGCGATCCCGGCGAGCAGCCAGGTGAGCGTCTTGTTCACCGAGGTGGCGGTGGACAGCAGCGACTGCTGGCTGTTGATGGTGAAGTCAGCGTTGGCCGCACTGACTCCGTGCATGTCGAGCAGCAGCGTGTCCGCCTCCTGGTAGGCCCCCGACAGGGTGCCAGGTGAGGTGGCCTCGACGTAGATCGTGTCCACTGAGCTGCGGGAGCCGCCGATCTGCTGCTCCATCGTGGAGAGTGGGACGAGGGCCTGATCGTCCTCGTTCGTGGCACTGCCCGTCGAGCCCACCGACTTCAGCACACCGACGACCTCGAGCGGCACTCCGTTGATGTTGACGGTCTGGCCGAGCGGGTCGCCGGACCCGAACAGCTTGCTCGCCGTGGTTGGCCCCAGAACCGTGACGTCGGCCACGTTCTTCTCGTCGGCCGACGTCAGCCATCTGCCCTCGGCCACCGCCCGCGCCCGGGCCCGCAGCCACCCCCGCGTGGTGCCCACCACGCTGGTCGACCAATTTCTTGGTCCCGGCAATCAGGGTGGCGCCGGTCTGCGAGGTGGGCGCGACCACGGCAACTTCCGGGGCGACCGCCTTCGACCCCAGCGCATCGGCGTCCTGCACGGTCAGCGTGGTCGCGGAACCGAGCGGGCCGTTCACCCCGCCGGAGCTGGTGGCGCTTCCGGGCGTGATGATCAGCAGGTTGGTGCCCAGCGAGTTGATCTGGGACTGGATCTGCGCCGACGCGCCCTCGCCCAGCCCGACGGTGAGGATCACGGCGGCGATCCCGATCAGGATGCCGAGCATGGTCAGCGCCGACCGGAGCCGGTGCGAGCGGACGGCTTCCAGCCCGGTCCGCAGCGTCTCCCGCCAGGTCACGGGGTCACCGCCGGGGCAGTGGAGTCGCCGGACACCAGGCCGTCGAGCATGCGGACGGTCCGTCCGGCCCGCCGGGAGGATGTGCATCAGCGTCAACTTGCCGGAACCGGACGGTCCCATGACGGCGACGTACTCACCGTCGCGGATGCTGAGGGTGATCCCGCGCAGCGCGGCCACGGCCAGGGATCCGCTGCGGTAGGTCTTGTGCACGCCGGCCAGCTCGATGAGGTTCACCGGGTCAGCCACCGAGCTGCACGAAGCCGCCTGGGCCCCCGCGGACGTGGAAGACCTGGCCTCCCGGGCCGATGACCGTGTTGCCATTCCCGGGATTGCTGACCGTGATCCGCTTGAATTCCACCACCACCCGCTCGCCCTCGGTCAGCCCGCGGGTGATCTGGGTCAGCCCGCCGGAGCTGAGCCCGGTGCTGACGTCCCGCGCGACCTGGTGCCCGCCCGACATCACGTCCACGACGGTGTGCGGGCCGGACTGGCGGATCGCGGCGGACGGGACCACGAGGGCGTTGCTGACCTGGTGGTAGATGATCGAGATAGTCGCTGAAGCCCCGCGTACAAGCCAGAGGGTGTCCCGGTGACGTTGATAACCACGGGGAAGGTGGCCACGCCCGAGCTGGTGTCGGCGATGAGGCCTATCGAGTGGACGGTGCCGACGACCGGGGCCGCCGCGCCCCGGTCGTGATCTCCACCTGGTCGCCGGCCTTGATGTGGCCAACCACGCTGGCGTCAACGCTGGCGTTGACGATTTCCTTCGCACTGACCAGGCTGATGTCGCCGGTGGAGCTGCCTGAGTCTGAGCTGCCGGACCCGCTGCCGCTGTCGCTCGATCCGCTCCCACCGGAACCGGAGCCAGCGCCCGCGCTCCCACCAGACCCGCCGCTGAGCTGCTGGCCGATGGTGAGACCACCGACACCGGTGACGATGCCGCCGAACGGCGCGGTCAGCGTGGCCCCGCTGAGCGCGGTGTTGGCGC
>CAVVTM010000008.1:0-20953 GCA_963751175.1 uncultured Actinomycetes bacterium
TGACTCCGGACGCCCTGGTGCCCACCAGCAAGCACGGGTACGCGCTGCAGGCCGGCTCGGCCACCGGCGGCCTGGTGTTCGGGGCGACCGGCGGCCCCACGTACCGCAACCTGTTCAGCGTCAGCGTGCCGGCTGCGAACGTGATGGAGCCGTTCACTCAGTGGGTGATCCACCAGCTGCCGGGCAGCGAGAAGGGGACCGCCGCGTACCCTGAGGTGGACGACCCGTTCGCCGACCCGCCCGTGACCACCACCATGAACCTGCTGCATGCGGCCGGGGTCAAGACGGTCTACCAGAACTCGCAGCATCCGGCCAACCCGGCCAGCCCGAAGCAGATCCAGGCGGTCGCGAACCAGGTCACCAGCCAGAGGCCGGACATCGTGGTCATCGGGTCGGTGGACCTGCCCAGCCTGCTGATCTTCGTGCACACCTTCCAGAACGCGCATTACACGCCCAAGGTCATGATCGCCGCGTCCGGGCCGGACCAGGGCCAGGCCTTTATCAGCACGCTGAACCCGATCAACGCCCAGGCCATCATGGTCCCGGACGCCTGGTCCGGGACGACGTCGAACGCGCTGAGCCACGTCATGGTGCAGGACTACATCGCCAAGTTCGGCGGCACAGCCTCCGACATCAACGCCGACGTCGCCGAGGCGTACTCGGCCGGCGAGGTCCTGGCCGACGCGGTCACCGCGACGCATGGCACGAGCAACCCGAAGATCATCGCGTACCTGCACGGCGGGGTCAGGCTGGCGACCGTGCAGGGACCGGTGCAGTTCACGAAGATCGGCCAGAACACCGCGCAAACCGGCTTCATCTACCAGTGGCAAGGGCGGCAGCTTCAACCAGGTGCTGCCCTCGAACGCGGCCGGGTCGAGCCGGATCGTGATGACCAAGCCGCCGTGGGGGACGGGCGGGTGAACTAGCGGGCCCGCCGGGGAGGCGGCCCGGCTCCACCACCAATGAGCAGGATGAAGGGCATACAGCGGAGATGGGACGTCAACTCAGCGAGGCGATCGTTGACGGCATCCTGGGGGGCAGTATCTATGCCCTGATGGCGGTCGGGCTGACGCTGATCTTCGGGGTGCTCGACATTATCAACATCGCCCAGGGCATCCTGGTCGTGCTCGGCGGCTACCTCAGCTACGTGCTCTCCGTCCACCTGCACCTCGACCTGTTCGTGGGCCTGCTGGTGACCGTCCCGGCGATGTTCATCGTCGGCGTCGCGATCCAGTGGGCCTTCATCAGGCCGCTGCGCGGCCGGGAACGGACCTCGATGTCCCTGCTCGCGACCTACGCGGTGGCGATCATCATCGAGGGAATCCTGTACATCATCTTCGGCTCGAACTTCGTCAGCCTGAACGCCTCGTACACCACGTCGGGCCCGGAGATATTCGGGTTCTACCTGGACTACATCTACATCTTCGGGTTCCTGATGGCCCTGCTGGCTCGTCGTGGGCATCTACTACACGCTGTACCGGACCCAGTTCGGCCGGACCATCCGGGCCACCATGCAGGACCAGACCGCGGCCCGGATCGTGGGCATCAACGTGAACCGGGTGCAGGCGCTCACGTTCGGGATCGGGGTGGCCGTCACCGCCGCGGGCGGGATGGTGTTCGGCGCCACCGGCGGCGGATTCAACCCGAACACCGGGTACGACCTGATTTCGCGGCTGCTCGCGATCGTCATCCTCGGCGGCCTGGGCAGCATCGCCGGGGCCATGATCGCGGCCATCTTCATGATCACGCTGGAGGGGGTGGTGGACGTGCTGTGGTCACCGAGCTGGTCGGTGGTCGTGTTCTACGGCGCCCTCGTGCTCGTGCTGGCCTTCCGCCCGCAGGGCCTGCTCGGCCGCAAGGCGGCGAGGGCCCAGTGACTGAGAGGGGAGTGAACGCGCGCCCAGCCAGCGGGAGCACAGCGAATCGGGGCACGGTGAGTGAGGGAACTATGAGTCAGGGCGCTGTGAATCCGGGCCCGGCCCAGGCAGGCGGCCCGGCCGGGGCGCCGCCGGGACAGGGCCGCCAGGCCAGGGCGATCAGGCTGGGCCTCCTCGCGGTCCTGCTGGTCATCGCGGCGATCTTCCCGCTGGTCGTCACCAACGCGCTGTACACCCAGTTCGCCGTGGACACCATGATCTACGTGGGCGCCGTGGCGGCCTGGAACCTGTTCTCCGGCTACACCGGCTACATCGCGCTCGGCCATGCGGTGTTCTTCGGCGTCGGCGCCTACACCGTGGGCCTGCTGACCAAGCAGTGGAAGCTCCCGGGCGGGGACATCTTCGCGCTGCTGCCGCTGGGCGGCCTGGTGGCCGCGCTGGTCGCGGTGCCGCTCGGGCTGATCGCGTTGCGGGTCCGGCGGCACACGTTCGTCGTGATCACGATCGCGTTCTTCTTCATCTTCCAGCTGATGGCGTTCAACCTCAGCTTCACCGGCGGGAACCAGGGGGTGAGCTCACCCTTCTTCCTGTGGTCCGCGTCCGACTACAACAACCCCTTCTACTATGTCGGCCTGATCATCGCGGTGGCCACCATCACGCTGTCCTGGCTGATCCGGAACTCCCGGTTCGGCCTCCAGCTGCTGGCCATCCGGGACGACGAGGACCGGGCCCGCGGCCTGGGCGTGCGGACCATGAAGATCAAGCTCATCGCGTTCGTCATCTCGGGCGGGATCACCGGCATGATCGGCGGCTTGTGGTGGTTCTTCATCGGGCAGGCGCTGCCCGAGACCGCGTTCAATCCCCTGTTCGACCTGACCGTCGCGCTGATGGCCTTCCTGGGCGGGTTCGGCACGCTGGCCGGCCCGGTGCTCGGCGCGCTGATCCTGGAGCCGCTCCAGCAGTGGATCGGGATCACGTTCACCAACGGTTACACCAGCGACATCGTCCTCGGCGTGCTGTTCCTGGCCGTCATCCTGTTCCTGCCGCGCGGGATCGTGCCGACCGGGACGGAGTTCCTCACCAAGTGGCGGGCCGTGCAGGCCCGCCAGCGCCAGCCGGCGCCGGGCGGGTCAGCCCCGCCGGGGAGTCCCGCGGTCAGCAGGACCAGCACGCCGGGCGCCGAGACGCCGAGCACGGGGGGTGTGCGGTGACGGCGCTGCTGCGTACCGACGCGGTGAGCAAGTCCTTCGGCGGCGTGCAGGCCCTGGACAGGGCCACGATCGAGGTGGAGGAAGGCAGCATCGCCGGGCTGATCGGGCCGAACGGCTCGGGCAAGACGACGCTGTTCAACGTGATCACCGGCTACGAGACGGTGGACGGCGGCGAGGTTTACCTGGGTGACCAGCGGATCACCAACGCGGCGCCCGACAAGGTGTTCTCGGCCGGCATCGGCCGGACGTTCCAGCTGACCCGGGTGTTCTCCCGGCTCACCGTCATGGAGAACATGATCGTGGCCGCGCAGCACGTGGAGGGGGGCCGGGGGCGGCTGCGTAACCCGCTGGCCCGGGCCGGCGGGCCGGCCACCCGCCGCCGCGCGCTGGAGCTGCTGGAGTTCACCGGCATCGTCCAGCCACGCCGGCGCACTGGCCGAGACGCTGTCCTACGGCCAGCGCAAGCTGCTGGAGCTGTCCTATGTGCTGATGGCCGAGCCGGCCATCGTGCTGCTCGACGAGCCGGCCGGCGGGGTGAACCTGACCCTGATCGAGACGATCGCGGACCGGATCCGGGAGCTGAACCAGCAGGGGACCACGTTCCTCATCGTGGAGCACAACATGGATTTCGTGATGGGGCTGTGTGACCGGGTCACGGTCCTGGACTACGGCACGGCGGTGGTGAGCGGGCCGCCGGACGTGGTCCGGACCGACCCCCGGGTACTCGACGCCTACCTTGGCACGGCGGAGGATGACGATGACATCGCGGTCGGCTGAGCACGTGACCATGGGCGCCCCGGCTCTCGAGATCCAGGACGTGGTGGCCGGTTACGGCGGTGGCGATGTCCTGCACGGCGTGACCATGCAGGTCTACGAGGGGGGCATCACCTGCGTCGTGGGGCCCAACGGGGCGGGCAAGTCAACCCTGCTCGGGACCATCAGCGGGCTGCTGAACCCGCGGCTCGGCCAGGTCAGCCTGCGCGGTAAGCGGCTGTCCGGCAAGAGCCCGCGCCAGGTGCTGGACATGGGCGTGGTGCTGGTGCCGCAGAACCACAGCCTGTTCCGCGAGATGACAGTGCGCGAGAACATCTCGCTCGGCGGCTACATCCTGCGCGAGCGCGGGCTCGCCGACCGCAGGCTGGATAAGGTCCTGGAGATGTTCCCGCAGGTCACGGACTGGCTGGGGATGAAGGCCGGCGCCCTGTCCGGCGGCCAGCAGCGGCTGGTGGAGTTCGCCCGGTGCCTGATGCTCGACCCGAGCCTGGTCATCCTGGACGAGCCGTCCATGGGCCTGTCGCCCAAGGTGCTGAAGTCGGTCTTCGACGCGGTCCGGCTGATGAACAAGCAGGGCAAGACCATCCTGCTGGTGGAGCAGAATGCGCGGGCCGGGCTGCGGCTGTCCACGCACGGGGTGGTCCTGGAAAACGGGCGGGTCCGGCTGGCCGGGTCGGGTCACGAGGTCCTGCATCACCCGGAAATCGGCGCCCTGTACCTGGGCGGGGCGGTG
The DNA here is from genome assembly GCA_963751175.1 of uncultured Actinomycetes bacterium. Taxonomy (GTDB): domain Bacteria; phylum Actinomycetota; class Actinomycetes; order Streptosporangiales; family Streptosporangiaceae; genus RYN-230. The sequence goes on from CAVVTM010000008.1 coordinate 4,596, forward strand.
ACCGACTCGTCCGGCACCGCGTCCCCCGCAGCGGAGGCCGCGGACGCGGCCGCCGCGCGCATCGCCGCCGCGGACGCGGAGGCGATGCTCGCGGAAGGCAGGGCCACGGATTCCGGCGCGAACGGCCCTGCCGCGAACGGCACCGCCGCGAACGGCACCGCCGCCCGTTGATCATCGACGCGCACTGCCACGTCATCGTCCCGGAGATGACGGCGCGCAGCGTGCCTGAAGCCTGGCGCCCAGCGCTGCGCACCGAGGACGGGCGCCGCATCGTCAGGTTCCGGGGCCGCGAGCTGATCTCGGCGGTCGGCGAGTTCAGCGACGTCGCGATCATGCTCGGCGACGCGGCGGCCACCGGCGTTGACCACCTGCTGCTGTCCCCGTGGATCAACCTGGTGCCGGTGGACGCCGGGCCGGACGAGGCCCAGCTGGTCTGCCGGGTGCAGAACGAGTCGCTGGCCCGGCTGGTCGCCGCCCACCCCCGGCGGCTCAGCGCGGTGGGAGCGGTCCCGGTGCAGGACCCTGGCCTGGCCGCGAAGGAACTGGCCGGCCTGATGGCCGTGCCGGGCCTGCACGGCGTGGAGATCCCGTCCAGCGTGGGCGGCCGCTACCTCGGCGACGACTTCTTCCTGCCGTTCTGGGCAGCGGCGGCCGAGACCGGCGCCCTCGTGTTCATCCACCCCTCCACCCGGGGCTTCGGGATCCCCGCCCTGGACAGCTACTACCTGTGGAACTCGGTCGGCAACCCGCTGGAGACCGCCGTCACCGCGGCCCACCTGGCCGTCGCGGGGGTGCTGGAGAGATTCCCGGGGCTGCGGATCCTGCTCGCGCACGGCGGCGGCGCGCTGCCGGTGCTGCGCGGGCGGCTGCGCCGCGCCCACGCCATCCGGGCCGAAGCCGCGGAACGCCTCCGCCAGGGTCCCGATGTGTCGCTGCGCCGGTTCCATTACGACACGGTGACCCACGACGAGGGCCTGCTGGCCGACCTCATCCAGTACGCGGGCGCGGAGCAGGTCCTGCTCGGCTCGGACCGGCCCTTCGACATGGGCACCGACCACCCCGTCGACGAGGTGCGCGCGCTGCGGCTCGGACCCGCCGAGGATCTCATCCTCGGCGGGAACGCCGCCCGGTTGCTGGGCCTGGCGTGACTGACCCGGAGGACAGGCATGGACTACACCAAGGCAGAGGCTAAGCAGGCAGCCCGGGAGTCGTTCACGGGGCTGTGGGCCGCGACCACCACGCCGTTCGACAGCAGCGGCGCGCTCGACGCTGACGCGCTGCGCCGCGACCTCGACCGGCTGACCGGCAGCCTGGGGGTCGACGGCATCTTCTGCGGCGGGGTGATGGGCGAGTTCTGGTCGCTGACCGGGAGCGAGCGGCTGCGGCTGGTGGAGATCACGGTGGACAGCACGCGGGGCAAGTGCCCGGTGATCGCGCACACCGGCCACACGTCGGCGCGGCAGGCCCTCGAGCTGACCCGGCACGCGCAGAAGACCGGAGCCGATTTCGCGGTGCTGATCAACCCGTACTACCCGCCGGCCTCCGATGACGGCCTGTACCAGTGGTTCGAGAGCGTGTGCGCAGGCGTGGACATCGGCGTCTGGCTGTTCGACACGGCCTACTCGGGAGTGTCGCTGCCGCTGGAGCTGATCGGGCGGCTGGCCGCCATCGAGAACGTCTGCGGGATCAAGGTCGGCCGCGACCACGCCCGCTACCTGGAGGTCCTGGACCGGGTAGGCGGCGAGATCCTCGTCTGCGAGCCCAACGAGGGCACCTGGCTGGAGAACATGCGCGATCACGGCCAGCGGGTCTTCATGTCCTCGGCCGCGCCGTACCTGTACCAGACCCCGCAGTGGCAGCCGATGCGGGACTACACCGCGCTCGCGCTCAGCGGTGACTTCGCCGCGGCCGCCCGGGTGGCGGCGACCCTCGACCCGGTCCGCGCCCTGGCCGCGAAATGGCTGCACGGCAAGGCCCGCCGGTTTGACACGATCGCCTCCATCAAGGCGTGGGCCGCCCTGGTCGGGATGTCCGGCGGCCCGGTCCGGCCGCCGCTGCTCCCGCACACCCAGGCCGAGCGGGACGAGCTCGCGGCCGACCTGGACGCGGTCGGTCTGCTTCCCCGGACCGGTCACTTACGGCGCGTCACCAGCAACGGTCACCGGCCGGGCGTCTCCTGACGGGCACTCATGATCGCGGCCGGGTCGTGGCCCAGATCCTGCAGCAGCACGATCGCGGCGTTACGGCCCGGGGCCCCGGTGATGGACCCGCCGGGGTGCGTGGTGCCGCCCGTCTGGTACAGGCCCGGGATCGGCATCCGGTGCGAGGCCCAGCCCGGGGCCGGGCGCAGCGCCCCGCTGAAGGCCGGGCCGCGGTTGCCGCCGTGGAACGCGCCGTGGATCATGTGCGGGTTCAGTTCCTCGATGTCCGCGGGGGACTTCACCAGGCTGGCCAGGATCACGTCGTCGGTGAAACCTGGCGCGGCCCGGCGCAGCCGCTCCAGCGTCCGGCGGGAGTGCCCGTGCTTGACGGTCTCCCAGCCGCCCATGCCTTCCGGCAGCTCATATACCTGCGGGCTGAGCAGCTTCACCGTGTGATGGCCGGCCGGCGCCCGGCCCGGGTCCACCAGCGTGGGGGTAGCCACCAGCAGCCAGGCCGGCTCCGCCATGAACCGCCCGGCGCGCAGGTCGGCACCCATCTGGATGACGTCCTCGGGCCAGCCCGCGAGGCCCGCCGACACGGCGGTCCGCGGCCCGTCCGGAGTCTGGAATTCCGGCGGCGCCGTCGTGGCGTAGTACGTGGCGAAGCCAGGCACGCCCACGTCGTAGGTGTCGATCCCGTAGTGGAATTCCGCCGGCCAGGCGCCCGCCGGGGCCATGTCCCGCAGGTGCTTGACGTGGATCGTGGACACCACCGCGGTGCCGGCCCGGTACTGCGTGCCGTCCCCGGTCTCCACCCCGGCGCAGCGGCCCCCCTCCAGCAGCAGCCGGGTGACCCGCTGGCCGCAGAGCACGGTACCGCCGTGGTCGGCCAGGTAGCCGGTGAGGGCGGCGGTCAGCTGCCCGGAGCCGCCGATCGGGATGGACCAGCTCCGCTGCTGGCGGCCGGACGTCTGCGCGTAAGGCAGCACCCCCGAGCCGGGTTCATCGGCCGGCTGGAAGACCTGGAAGGCCATCCACAGCAGGAACGCCTGGATATGCCGGCTCTCGAACTCGTGCCGCACCACCTGCACCGCCGACAGCTGCCGCCGCCGGGCCCAGATCTGCCCCTGGGGATGATCGGCGAGCCTTTGCTCGAGCGACGGCCCGAACCCGACCGGGGTGAACTGGGCCTGGCTGAAGATGTGCTTGACCTGGTCGTACTCGTCGAGCAGGCGGAGGTAGGCGGCCGCGTCCGCCTTGGAGAACCGGGCCACCTCCTCAGCCGTCCGGTCCCGGTCCAGCCACATGGTGAACTGCTCGCCGTCCGGGAAAGCGACCTGCTCCACCGGATCGGGCTCCGCGTAACGCAGGCCGTAATCGGCGGTCAGGCCGAGCTCATCATGGCTCAGCACGGGGTTGACCCGGATCATCGTGTGCCCGGTGGCGCAGGTGTCGATGCCGAACCCGGGCAGCAGCAGCTCCTCGGTGGCCGCCCCGCCACCGGGGATCGGCCGCGCATCCAGGACCAGGCAGCGGTAGCCGGCCTTGGCCAGGTAGCACGCGGTCAGCAGGCTGTTGTGCCCGGCTCCCGCCACCACGATGTCGGCGTCGTAGGACATCCTCGGCCCGCCTTTCCCGAACGGCCTGTCCGCTCTCTAACGGCCTGCCCGCGCCCGCGCCCCCGCACGCGGCCTCGCCGCGGGCGGCCTGTCTGCAAACCATTGCATACGGCTGTGATCCTGACATCCTGAGCGGCCCGGCGGCAAGGGGGCTGCCGGAACCCACGGCGGGCCGCGCGACCTGCGGGCCAGGGTGCTCCGGTCCCGTGATCTCACTCTCGCGGGGTGACGCCCCCGGCCGGCCCGCGGCATACCGTCCGGGGAAAGATCAGGGAGGGCATTCATGGCGCATCCGGACACCCTGTACGTGCTCGCGGCGGCCTACGACGAGCCGGCCGACGCCGTCGAAGACTACGAGGCCGTGAAGGCGCTGTACTACGCGGTGAAGACCTCGCACGACTTCGACGCTGCCGTCATCGCCAAGGACAGCGCGGGCAAGGTCAGCATCGTCAAGAAGCACGAGCAGCCGACCCGGCACGGCGCCGCGGTGGGGCTCGGCTGGGGCCTGGCCGCGGGCGTGGCCGCGGCCCTGTTCCCGCCGGTCGGCATCCTGGGCGCGCTGGCGCTGGGCGCGGGCGGCGGCGCCGCGATCGGGGCCGTGGCCGGTCACGCCAGCGGCGGCATGAGCCGGGGCGATCTCAAGGAGCTGGGGGAGACGCTCGACGCGGGCACGGCCGGGCTGATCGTGGTCTATGAGGCGAACCTGGCCGAGCAGGTGACGGCCAACATCAAGGCGGCCAACAAGCTGATCTCCAAGGCCACCGACATGGCCGCCGACCAGCTCGCGGCGGACCTGAAGCAGGCGGACCAGGCCGTCGCGGCCGGCAGCTAGCCGCGCGGGCCGGCCAGGGCGCGCAGGGCGGTCCCGGTAAGCCGGTGCACGGTCCACTCGTCCATCTCCACCGCGCCGAGTGAGGCGTAGAACATGCGGGCGGGCGAGTTCCAGTCCAGGACCGACCACTCCAGCCGGGAGTACCCGCGGGCCACGCAGAGGCGGGCCAGCTCGGCCAGCAGGGCCCGGCCCAGCCCGGACCGCCGCAGGCCCGGCCGCACGTAAAGATCTTCCAGGTAGATACCGTGCTGGCCGGTCCAGGTGGAGAAGTTCAGGAACCACAGCGCGAAGCCGGCGACCTCACCCTCGTGCTCAGCCACGTGGGCGAACACGGCGGGCCGCTCGCCCAGCAGGGCACGGCGCAGGTCCTCCTCGGTCGCAGTGACGTCGGCCAGCGCCTTCTCGTACTCGGCCAGGTCGCGGATGAGCTGGTGGATGGCCGGGATATCAGCCGCTTCAGCGGGCCGGATCACGCGCGCATCCCCGCGCCGCCCGGTGCCGTCGCCGCGGCGGGCTGGCCGTCGCCATCCGGGGGAGCGCTGTCCGGGAGAGCAGCAGGAGGTGCCGGGTCCGGCTGCGCCGCGACCGGGAAGCGGTACCGGAGCCGGAAACGGTCGGCCGCGATGACGATCTCCCCGGTCTCCACGGTCCGCTCGCCCGAGCGGTGCGACCTCTCGATGAGCAGCACGGGGGAGCCCGGCGGGATGTTCAGCACCGCCGCCTCAGCCGACAGGGCCGGGCGGACCGAGATCTCCTCCACGACCTGGTCCACGCCGATACCGATCGCCTGCATGCGTTCCACCACCCCGCGGCCGGCGAACGTGCCCTGCTCGGGAAAGGGCACCAGGGTCTGCCCGGTCGTGGCGGCGGGCTCGTAGCTCGTGGCCAGCTGGACGGGGGAGCCGTCCGCGCTCATCAGGTACCGCGTGCGGGTCACCAGCTGGTCGCCGTCAGGGAGCCGGAGCCGCCGGGCCACGTGCGCAGGTGCGGGCACGCGTTCCGACTGGTGCTCCCAGGACAGCCGGGGGGCGTGCCCGGCATGGTTCGCGTCGGCCCGCTCGTCCGCCGCCGGATCCCCGCCGTCCAGCCCGAACGGCGAGCCGGGGAAGTGCAGCCGGTCATGCTCCAGGGACGCGGCCACGGGCAGCCTGCGGACGTAGGACCCGGATCCGGCCCGGGCCTCGATGAGGCCCTCCGCCGCGAGGACCTGGAGGGCGTGCTTGGCCGCGGTCTCGCCGACGCCGTAGCGGGCGATGATCCCGTTGCGCGAGGGAACCCGGGCCCCCGGCGCGAGCACCCCGCCCCGGATCTGGTCGCGCAGATCCTCCAGCACGCGCAGATACACCGGGTCGTTTGAGGCGCCCATCAGACTTCGATCTTCCTGACGACAGTGCCCGGCTGGCCGGGCCGATGCGCCATTGTGGTCCACCAGCCCCAGAAGCTGGGACCCTATAGAGATCCTGTGACCATAGCTTTGCTGTCCCGCCCGCGCGGGCGCTACTTCTTCCTGGCGACGATGAGGCCGTCCCCCACCGAGAGCATGGCCAGATCCACCCGGTCGTCGGCCAGCGCGTGCTCGTTGAAGTCCCTGACCGCGCGGGCGTCGGGGTCGGGATCCTCGTCGAAGATCCGGCCGTGCAGGAACGTGTTGTCCACCAGGATGATCCCGCCCGCGTGGGTACGCGGCACGATCTCGTCCCAGTAGGTGGCGTAGCCGGTCTTGTCCGCGTCGATGAAGGCGAGGTCCAGCGACGCGTCGGCGGGCAGCGACCGGAGCGTGTCGGCGGCCGGCCCCAGCCGGAGCTCGATCATGCCGGCCAGACCCGCCTTCTGCCAGTACTCCCGGGCCAGCGAGGTCCAGTCCGCGTTCACATCGCAGCACAGCAGGCTGCCGCCCGGGGCCAGGCCACGGGCCAGGCAGATCGAGGAGTACCCGGTGAAGGTGCCGACCTCGACCGCCCGGCGGGGGGCGATGAGCTGGCTCAGCAACGTCATGAACGTGCCCTGCTCCGGGCCGATCTGCAGGACCGTCCAGTCGGGGAAACGCCGGGAGGTTTCCTGCCGCAGCTCGGTCAGGACCGCGTCCGGGGGACTGGAGTGCGAGAGGACGTACTCGAAAATCTGAGGACTGACGTGCTCGGTTCCGGTAGCCACGCCGTCCACGGTAACCGGTTGCGGCAGGCTGAGAGGATGCAGGAGAGCGACGCGGAACTCACAGAACTCCAGGCCCTGCTGGGTACCTCGCTGGCGCACGCCACGGAGCATCTCAGGTCGATCGTCCGGCCGGGGCGGACCCTCAGCGCCGCCCAGCTGGCCCAGGTCATCACGGGCATGTGCACGCTGGCGGTCAGCAGCGTCACCGCGGCCGGCGAGCCGCGGGTCAGCGGTGCGGACGGTCACTTCCTGCACGGCCGGTGGGTCTTCACCACCGAGCGGTCCTCGGCCAAGGCGAGGCACTTCGCGGCGCGGCCCGCGGTCAGCCTGGCCCACCTGCGCGGCGACGATCTGGGCGTGTTCACCCACGGCCACGTGGAGGTGCTGAATCCCCAGGCGGGCCCCCCGGACCCGCAGTGGCCCGCGATCCTGGACCATCTCACGCAGCACTACGGCAGTTCCCCGCTGAGCTGGGGAGACGTGGTGGCGTACCGGGTCCGGCCGCACTGGATGGTCGTCTTTGCCGCGGACCCGCCGGGGCTGCTGGCCCCGGCGGGCTGAGCGGCCGCAGCGGCCGGTGCCGGGGCGGCACCGGGCCCGGGCATGCGCCGCCGCGTGAGGGGGCCGCGGGGCCGCGGGGGCCGTAATCACCAGCGGGCCGGCGGCCCCGGGCCGTCACGGTACCCTCGGGCGCATGGCGTTGCGTTTCTACATCCCGAGCCCGCCAGTGAACGGGTTTCATCTCGGCCCGGCCTACATTCACTTCTACGGGCTGATGTACGTGATCGGGATCGCCCTGGCGATCCTGATCACGCAGCGCCGCTGGAAGGCGGTGGGCGGAGACCCCGGGCTGGTCGGGGATGTCGCCCTGTGGGCGGTCCCGGCCGGCATCGTCGGGGGCCGCATCTACTTCGACCTGACCACCCCGAAGTACATCCCGCATCACTGGTACGGGGTCTTCGCCGTCTGGGACGGCGGGCTGGGCATCTGGGGCGGGATCGCCCTGGCTGCGGTCGTGGGGGCCTGGCGGGTGCGCCGGTCCGGGGCCAGCGTGACGCTGTTCATGAACGCGGTGGCCCCCGCGCTGCTGGTGGCGCAGGCCATCGGCCGGGTGGGCAACTACTTCAACCAGGAACTCTTCGGCGGCCCGACCACGCTGCCCTGGGCCCTGCATATCTCGCCCTCGTTCCGGCCGTCCGGGTACCACCAGTACGCGACATTCCACCCGACCTTTCTGTACGAGTTCATCTTCGACCTGCTCTGGGCCGCCATCCTGGTCTGGCTGGGCCACCACCGGAACATCAAGCCGCCGGGCCTGTTCGCGCTCTACGTCGCGGGCTACTCGGCGTTCCGCATCTGTCGAGGAGTCGCTCCGGGTCGACCCGTCCGAGCACTTCCTCGGCCTGCGGCTGAACATGTACGTGGCCAGCGTGCTGACCGTCGCCGGCGTCGTCTGGTTCATCTACTCCCAGCGGCACGGCCTGGCCTCGGAATTGCGGGCCCGGCGGCCGGACACCGAGGACACGGCCACCGGGGACGGGACCCCGGCGGACGGGGCCACCGCAGGCCCCGGCAGCGCCGCGCCGGCCGCCGGCCCGGCGGAGTCTGATCCCGCCGAGTCCCGTGCAGCGGGGTCGAGTGCGGGGCGGGTGCTGCGGGGTCCAGTCCGGCGGAGTCCAGCGGGACAGCCCGGGCCGCTGATACCGCCTAACGGCCCCGCCCGCGAGTCGCTGCTTAGTTCGACAATTTAGGCGACCTCGGCGCGTCTATCGAATTTACGTTTCATATCTCTGCCATGCTTGACCCCTGACACCTCATCCGCAGTTCCACTGATGTGCAGGAGGCAACCCCGTGGGCCAGAAGACGGTCAGGTTCAGCGATCTCAGCGGCGAGCTGATCACCAGGGACGACGCGCTCGCCCGCATCGTCATCCACGAGCACCCCGAGCTCGGCGACAGCCCGGTGGAGATCGAGGCGCTAGCCGATGAGGCTGCCGCCATCGAGAAGGCGGCGCTCCGGGTGGCCGTGGTCGAGCTCTACCTTCCGGGCGAGGACGAGCCCCGCCGGGTGGCCATGGAAGCGGCCGCCTTCGACGAGATGGCCGCCGACAAGCCCATGAGCGAGCTGCTGCTCACCGCGCGGCCCGCCCGGGTGGCCCGGCGCGCCAAGGCGGCCGCGCCCCGCGGCATCAGCTACGACACCCTGGAGCACGCCGGCGAGCCGCACAAGGGCCGGATCACCGAAGCTGAGCGCGAGCTGGTCCGGGACCATCTGGACGCCATCAACGACCGGCTCGCCGCCCAGGGCATGCGGACCATCGACCCGGGCGACCCCGAGCAGGCGGCGCGGTACGGCCTCACCGGGCTGGCGGTGGCGCAGGCCGCTCAGGGGGACTAGCGCGGCGGCCAGCGGAACCGGGGGGCCGGGCGGGCCCGGCCACCTTCGTCTCACATCGTGGTCATTATATGATCGCTATATGAGCGAGTCGGAAACTCCCCGGGCCGGCGCCCCCGCGGGCGCCGCTGATCCGGGGGCCCGGCGCTGGGTGGTCCTGTTCGCGGGCCTGTTCGCGATGACCGCAGGCTGTACCTTCCAGTACGGCCTGGCCTACCTGATCCCCGCCTTCCGGGCTGAGGGCCTGTCCCTGGAACAGGCGGGCATCCTGGTCGCCTGCCCGACAGCGGGCCTGCTCCTCACCCTGGTGGCCTGGGAGCGGCCGCCGACCGGTGGGGCGAACGGCTGGTGCTCGGCGCAGGCCTGGCCCTGGCCGCCGGACCGTCGTGGGCCGGGCGGGCGCTCGGTATCCAGAACACCGGCCAGAACGCGTTCGCGGCCGCCACGCCGCCGGTCCTGGCCGCGGTGATCGGCGCCGTAGGCTACCCGGCCGCGTTCGGCATGGTCGCGCTGTTCCCCCTGGCCGCGTCGGCCCTGGTGCCGGTGGGCGGGGAACGCCCGGCCCCGGCCCTGGACGTGCGGGCCGCGGCACCGGACGTCCCGGCCGGACGTTGATCCTGCCTCAGCGTCCGGTGCATGCATCGGCGCCGCGATGGCCCGCCTGGAGGGCGGGGTACTGCTGGCGGCGCTGGCAGGCCGGGCTGGGTGGCTGGAACTCGCCGGTGAGCCGCGCCGCCGGCTGAACAACACGCTCAGCGGGTTCGCCTCGCTGCCGCTCCGGCTCTCCCCGGCCGCGTCACGCCCGTCCGGGGTGGCCGCCGCGGGCTAGCGCGACGCCGAGGCGGGCTCGACCGCGCCCTCCCGGGCCCGGTTGCGCCACCACTCCTGGCCCTTCTCCGGCAGCAGGTGGATCGGGTCGTAGTAGGGGTACTCGCGGTTCAGCGCGAGCGGGTCGGCGGCTTCCACCGCGGTCCGGTAGTTCTTCGTCCAGTAGGAGATGCCGAGGTCGGTGTCATACCGGGAGACCTGGTGCACCCAGCGCTTGCCGACGTAGGGCACATCACAGACCACCCGGGGCGTCGCGAACCCCGGCAGGTAGCCCATGATCTGGTGCTGCAGGTCCTGGGCCTGGGCCAGCGATAGCCGCCAGTGCTCGCTGCCGGGGATCATGTCGCACATGTAGAAGTAGTACGGCATGATCCCGGCCTCATCGAGGAGCGTGAAGCAGAGGTCGAGCAGCGCGTCCGCGCTGTCGTTGACCCCGTGCAGCAGCACGCCCTGGTTGCGCACATCGCGGATGCCGGTGTCCAGCATGGCCTGCGTGGCCCGGGCCACCAGGGGGGTGACCGACTGGGCCGCGTTCACGTGGGTGTGGATCGCGATGCTGGCCCCGCGTTCGCGGGCCTTGGCCGCCAGCCGCTCCATGCCCGCCCGGACCTGGTCCGCCAGCCAGTGCTGGGGCAGTCCCATCAGGGCCTTGCTGGCCAGCCGGATGTCGCGGATGCTGTCGATGTCCAGCAGCGCGCTGACGAAGCTCTCCAGACGCGGCCAGGGCAGGTTGGCCACGTCACCGCCAGACACCACCACGTCGCGGACCCCGGGGGTGGCCCGCAGGTAGTCGATCATGGCCGTGAGCCGGTCCGCGGGCGGCAGCCCGAACTTGTGCTTGCCGGTGCTCGCGGTCGGGTTGCCGACCAGGTCCATCCGGGTGCAGTGGCCGCAGTACTGCGGGCAGGTGGGCAGCACCTCGGCCAGTACCTTGGTCGGGTACCGGTGGGTGAGCCCCTCGACCGCCCACATCTCCGCCTCGTGCAGCGAGTCGCGCGACGCGTAGGGGTGCGAGGGCCAGTCGGTCCGCCGGTCGCTGAAGACCGGGATCATGTACCGCCGTACCGGGTCGGCGTAGAGGGCGGCGGTGAAGCCTGGCTCGTCCGGGGCCACCGAGGAGGCCATGGTGTTCAGCATCTGCGGCGGCAGCAGCATCGACATGGTGGCCCGTTCCTGCTGGTCACGCTCCAGGTCGGCGAGGAAGGACTCCTCCAGGCCGGGCCCGGCCACGTCGCGCAGCTGGCGCAGGTTCTTCACGCAATGGGCGCGCTGCCACTGCACCGATTCCCACTCCTGCGTGGTCACCTGCGACCAGCCTGGGAACCGCCGCCAGTCCGGCTCCGCGAGCTCGGACTGGCGGTACGCGTACGGCTGGCTGACCAAGGCTGATCACCTTCCCGTTCTCATCCGTGTTCCTTGAAGGATAGCCTGCTATATGCACTAAGAACAGAAGAAGATAGTGTGGGAGGACTCTCGCACAGGAAGACTTACTGTCACTTATGGAGTATCCGTTGATCCAGGATCCACCGCGCACCGGACGCGGCCAGGGGTCACCACTCGGCTTGCACCGGGTGCTCGAGCCGGCCGGGGTACTGCCGCAGGCGGCCTGGCGGCTGGATGCAGACCCGGTGATCTGGCCGGATGAGGTCCGGGTCGCGGTGGACCGGCTGAACCTGGACGCTGCCTCCTACCGGCAGCTCCGTGAATCCACCGGCGGCTCAGCCGCCGCCATGCGCGGCGCGGTGCTGGACATCATCGCCGGGCGCGGGAAGATGCAGAACCCGGTGACCGGGTCCGGCGGGATGCTCACCGGCGTGGTGGACGAGGCAGGCCCGGCCTCGCCGCTGCGGCTGGCGGCCGGTGACCGGATCGCCACGCTGGTCTCGCTCAGCCTGACCCCGCTGGCCGTGACCGACGGGCTGGCCCGCTGGGACGGCCAGTCCGAGCAGGTCCCGTGCGCGGGGCACGCGATCCTGTTCGGCCGGTCCATCGCCGCGGTGCTGCCCTCGGACCTGCCAGCCTCCCTCGCCCTCGCCGTCCTGGACGTGTGCGGCGCGCCCGCCCTCACCGAGCGGGTGGTGCGCGCCGGACTGGCCGGTACCGGACCAGGCGCCCGCGCGGACCGCGGGGCGGACGGCGCCCGGGGGACGGGCCCGGTCGTGGCCATCATCGGCGCAGGCGGCAAAAGCGGCTCCCTGTCCGCGGCGGCCGCCCGCCGCGCTGGCGCGGACACGGTCATCGGGGTGGTTCCGGCCGAGGCCGAGGCCGCCGCGGTCCGCCGGGCCGGCCTCGCCGACCAGGTCGTGATCGCGGACGCCCGGGACCCGGTGGCGCTGGCTGACGCCGTCCGCTCGGCCGGCGGCCCGGCCGCCGTGACCGTGGTGTGCGTGGACGTGCCCGGCTGCGAGGGCGGCGCGGTGCTGGCCACTGCGCCGGCCGGCACAGTGATCTTCTTCTCGATGGCTACCTCGTTCAGCGCGGCCGCGCTGGGTGCCGAGGGCGTGGCGGCCGACGTGACCATGCTGATCGGTAACGGGTATGTGCCTGGTCATGCGGAACTCGCGCTGGACCTGATCCGGTCCGAGCCCGGGGTTCGTGCGCTGTTCGAGACCCGGCTGGCCGAGGCCGGATGAGCAGAGGAGGTTCTGCGGATGGAATCTAGGCTGCGGCTGGACCCCGCGATGGTGGCGGAGGCCCGCGAACTGGCCTGGGTCGCCGGGCAGCCGATCGTGGATCTGGCGGCCCGGCACACCACCGTGTCAGTCGAGCGGGCGGTGCTCCGGCTGGCCGGGCTGGAGGGCGCGGACACCGACGGCATGCCGTGGGTCAACCGGCTGGTCGATGCCGTCCGGGAGAGCACCGGGCTCGAGCACGGCGTGGCCCTGCCGGTCTGGGACGCGCTGCGCGCCGGCGGGTACCCCACGCTGCGCGCGCTGGCCGCCGACGCCGCGGCCGGGACGGTGAAGTTCCGGCTGCCGGAGGGCGGTGACCTCACGGCTGCCCGGGACGCCGCGCGGGCGGCGCTCGGCCAGGGCTTCGCGGTCATCGACCGCAGGCGCACCGAGCGGTCCGCGATGATCAAATCCACCTCGGACCCGGCCAAGCCGTGGATCTACCTGATCGTGGCCACCGGCGACATCTACGAGGACATCCCCCAGGCGCAGGCCGCGGCCCGGGAGGGCGCGGACATCGTCGCGGTGATCCGGTCCACTGGCCAGTCCCTGCTCGACTACGTGCCGGAAGGGGCGACCCGGGAGGGCTACGCCGGGACCTACGCCACCCAGGAGAACTTCCGGCTGATGCGGGCCGCGCTGGACGACGTCTCCCGCGAGCTGGGCCGGTACGTGCGGCTGACCAACTATGCCTCCGGGCTGTGCATGCCGGAGATCGCCGCGCTGGCCGGGCTGGAGCGGCTGGACATGATGCTCAACGACTGCATGTACGGGATCATCTTCCGGGACATCAACCCGCAGCGGACGTTCATCGACCAGCGGTTCGCCCGGCAGATCCACGCCCGGGCCGGGATCATCATCAACACCGGCGAGGATAACTACCTCACCACCGCCGACGCGGTGGACGCCGCGCACACCGTGGTCGTCAGCCAGCTGATGAACGAGTTCTTCGGCAAGGAAGCGGGGCTGGCCGACGGGCAGCTGGGCCTGGGCCACGCGTTCGAGATCAACCCCGAGGTGCCCGACTCGTTCGTGCTCGAGCTGGCGCACGCCCAGCTGGTCCGGGAGCTGTTCCCGGACGCGCCGCTGAAGTACATGCCGCCGACCAAGCACATGACCGGGAACGTGTTCGGCGGGTACCTGCTGGATGCGTTCTTCAACCTGGCCGGGGTCATGACGGACCAGTCCATCCTGCTGATCGGGATGATGACCGAGGGAATCCACACCCCGTTCCTGTCCGACCGGGACCTGGCCCTGGAGAACGCCCGCTACGTGGCCCGGTCCGCGGCCCGGCTGGGCGAGAACTTCCGGCCGCCGCCGGGCGGGTTCGTGGAACAGCGGGCCCACCAGGTGCTCGGGGAAGCGGTGGACCTGCTCCGGCGGATCAGCCGGGAGGGGCTGCTGACCGCGATCGCGGACGGCACGTTCGGCGTCACCCGCCGCCCCGCCGACGGCGGCCGTGGCCTCGGCGGCGTCATCGCCCGCGCCGACAACTACTTCAATCCCGCCAGTGAGTTCCTGGAGGGCGAGCGGGACGACCTGGAGGGCGGGTCATGACTGGCCAGGTAGTACGTCCCTACGGTGACACCACCGGGGATGGCCAGGTGCAGGTGTCCTTCACCCTGCCGGTTCCGTTCGGGACCGAAGACGAGCGCGCGCTGGCCGAAGGCGCGGCTCTCCAGCTGGCCGGCAAGATGGGCCTCGACCCGGCCATGGTGGTGCACGCCAAGGCCATGGGCCCCGACTTCACCTTCTTCATCGTGTACGGCCGGGCCGGGCACCTGGTGGACCTGTCCGAGGTGACCATCACCCGCCGCGAGTTCCCGCTGCTCTCCCCGGCCGAGATCAACCTGCGGGTGCGCAGCAGCCTGGGCCGCAAGCTGGTCGTGCTCGGCGCGTGCATCGGCACCGACGCGCACACCGTGGGCATCGACGCGATCCTCAACGTCAAGGGGCACGCGGGGGAGAAGGGCCTGGAGTACTACCGGGAGATCCGGGTGGTAAACCTGGGCGCCCAGGTGGACGTAGCCGACCTCGCCGCCCGCTCGCAGGCCGAGGGAGCGGACGCGGTCCTCGTCAGCCAGGTGGTCACCCAGCGTGAAGCCCATCTGGCCGGTGCGCGGGAGCTCGCCGCCGCGTTCCGCGCCGCCTACCCGGAGGGCGGCCCGCTGCTGGTCGTCGGCGGCCCGCGGTTCGACCCGGCGATGGCCGGGGAGCTCGGCGTGGACAAGATCTTCGGCCGCGGCACCACTCCCCGCGAGGTGGCCAGCTACCTGGCCCACGTGCTGGCCCCGGAGCCGGTTGGCGCGGGTGCGGCGTGACCGGCCAGCACGACGGCCTGACCGTCACCCACCGGCGGTACGTGCCCGCCAGCCACGCCCACTACGGCGGGAACCTGGTGGACGGCGCGTACGTGCTCGGCCTGTTCGGGGATGTGGCCACCGAGGCCGCGATCCGGATGGACGGCGACGAGGGCCTGTTCGCGTCCTACTCCGACGTTCAGTTCCGGGAGCCGGTGCTGGCCGGTGACGTGATCGAGGCGACCGCGACCGTGGTGCGCACCGGCCGGCGCAGCCGTGAGCTGGCCTTCGAGGCCCGCGTGGTGTGCCGGGCTGACCCTGACCGGGGCCCCTCGGCAGCCCAGGTGCTCGGCGAGCCCCTGGTCGTGGTCACCGCCACCGGCACGGTCGTCGTGCCGTAGCTCCCGGTCCTGCAGTAACCCCCCGGTCCCGCGGGCCGCCCGCGGCGACATGGCGTCAATGGCCCCGCGGGGCGGGCCGGCTGCACTATCATCATCGCCACTGCGGTGGCGGCGGAGAGCCCCCGGCCATCACGGAGCCAGCAAGTACGGCCCTGCCACCGCGATCCCGTGGCCACCGGCCACCCCCTGCTCCGGCCAGATGCGGAGACATGACTGCGCCCGGTACCTCGCGCGCAGAAAAGGACGGGACTCATGGCGAAGCTCGAGTTGACCCGTGTGCTCAGCCGGAAAGACGCCCGCCGGGCAGGGGCCGGCGGCGCGGCGCCCGGCAGCGGGGGCGCAGGAAAGGACGATCACGCCGCCAGGCTCTGGCAGCTTCTCCTCGGCCCGTTCAGCGCGAAGCCGGCCCCGTCCCCGCAGCCGCCCGCCCAGCGCGGGTCAGGTGGCCCGGGACGGGCCTGACCGGCGCCGGGATCCCGGCGGCCGCGGAGACGGAACCGCTGGCTACTCGCTGCCGAAGGACTGGATCTCGGCCCGCTCCGTCTCGGTGAGCTCCCTGGGCACGTCACCCCGCGCCACCTTGGCCGACTGCACCTCACGGCGGATCTCGTCCACGATCTCGGGATTGGCCAGCGTGGTGACGTCACCGGCGTCCGTGAAGTTGGACACCGCGGCGATCACCCGGCGCATGATCTTCCCGGACCGGGTCTTCGGCATATCCGGGACGATCCAGACGTTCTTGGGCCGGGCGATCTTGCCGATCTCCACCTCGATGGACCGGCTGACCTTGGCGACCATCTCCTGACTGGCCGTGTACCCGGGCTTGAGGGACACGTATACCTCGACCGCGCGGCCACGGATGTCGTTGACCACCGGGACCGCGGCGGCCTCGGCCACCTCGGGCACGGTCAGCGCGGCCGACTCGATCTCCTTGGTGCCCAGCCGGTGCCCGGCCACGTTGATCACGTCGTCTACCCGGCCGAGGATCCGGTAGTAGCCATCCGTGGCGCGGACGGC
>CAVVTM010000009.1:0-21870 GCA_963751175.1 uncultured Actinomycetes bacterium
CAGGTAGCCCGGTCCTTCCAGCTCGCCATCGGGAAACACGTAGCGGTTGATGAAACCGCCGACCACGCGGCCCGGGCGCTGGTTGCCCGGCCGGGTGATGCAGTGGTTCAGCAGCCGTCCCTCGGGCCGCAGCTTGCCGTAGAGGAAGGCGAAGTAGGCGGGCAGCTGGGCCCGGCCGATGTGCTCGGTCAGCCCGATCGAGCTGACCGCGTCGAACTCCCCTTCGGGCACGTCGCGGTAGTCGAGGTGGCGGACCTCGGCCAGCCCGCCCAGGCCCTCCTTCTCGATGGCCTGCTGCGCCCAGGATGCCTGCTGCGCGGACAGGGTCACGCCGAGCGCCTTGACGCCGTATTCGCGGGCCGCGTGCCGGACCATGCCGCCCCAGCCGCAGCCCACGTCGAGCAGCCGCATCCCGGGGCGCAGGCCCAGCTTCCGGGCGACCAGGTCGTGCTTGTAGGCCTGCGCCTCTTCCAGGGTCGCATCGGCCCGCGGGTAACAGGCGCAGGTGTAGGCCATCGACGGGCCGAGCACCCACTCGTAGAACGTGTTGGACACGTCGTAGTGGTGCGAGATGGCCGTGGCGTCGCGCTTCTTGGAATGCAGCCGCCCGGCGAGCCAGCGGCGGTTCACCCTGACCTCCTGCGGCGGCGGGGGTATCCGGGGCAGCAGCAGCCGGGGGCCGCCCAGATCCTGCAGCAGCCGGAGCCGCTCGGCCAGATCGATGTGCACCTGCTGGGCCTGGACCATCCGGGACAGCGCGTCGTACATGTCGCCCTCGACGTCGAGGTGCCCGGACACGTACGCGCGGGCCAGGCCGAGCGCGCCCGGCGCCTGGGCCAGGTAGGACACGGCCACCGGGGAGCGCACGGTGATCCGCACCGGGGCGTCCGGCGGCACCCGCCCGGCTCCCGTCGTAGGCGCGGAACTCCACCGGGGCGTCGGGGCCCGCCACCTTCTCAAACACGTTCGCTAGCGCCATCCCTGCCATCCCTCCTGCTGCGTTCCCTGCATGCCGCGTCCGGCTTCCCTGAGGTGCTGCGTACCGCGTCCGGTTCCAGGTGCGGGCTTAGTGGCCGCCCACGCACTTCTCGTACAGGCCAGCCAGCCGGCCCCCGCCGTCGTACCGCTGCTTGAGCGCGGCGTAGGCGGGCCCGTTGTAGCTCGCCCAGAACTGTTCCTCGGAGTAGAACGACGTCGAGTACAGGCCCTTGTGCCCGCCGAGCGCGGCGACCTCGTCCTCCACCAGCCGGTTGTGGTAGCCGTCCTCGCGCCCCGGCGGGAGCGGGACCATCCCCCAGAAGCCGAAGTTGACGTACACCTCGCCGGGTGCCAGGGGGTACAGCGGCCAGGGCTGATTGCTGCGCAGCCGGAGCGGGCACAGCCAGACCGGGCTCATGCCGACATCGGCGGCGAGGAACCGGAGGAACTCGGCGCCGCGGCCCACCGGGATCTCGACGTCCTGGATGACATCCTCGCGCGGCGGCTGGCCGCGGCGCGCGGCCAGCTTGCCGGACAGGCCGTGCCGCCGGTCGAAGGCGACCAGCGAACGGTACACGTCCGACCTCCGGTAGCGGCGCGGCCAGAGCTTGCGGATCGCCGGGTTCTGCACCCCGAAGGGCCGGGAGCACCAGAACCAGTCGGTATCCCAGCGCCACAGGTAGTCGCGGATCGTGAGGAAGTCCTCCCGGGGCCCGCGCAGCGACTGGTAGTAGATCTGGCTCCCGGTGTAGTCGCTGGTCCAGGGAGCCACCTCGCTGAACGCGGCCACCGTGAGGTAGATCTCGTCCAGGCTGAACATGGTGCCATCGAGGAAGTCCGCCCGGTGCCCCTGGTAGCTGCCCTCGGCCCCGATCTGCGCGATGGCTTCCATACAGGTCTCGGGGTCGTCGAAGCGGAAATGGCGCAGGTGCACGAACGGCGCCACCGGCTCCAGCTCGATCGTGAGCGACAGGGCGTAGCCCAGGGTTCCGTAGGAGTTCGGGAATCCGCGGAACAGGTCCGCGTGCTCATTGTCCGCGGTAGCCGTCACCACCTGGCCGTCGCCGGTGAGGATCTCCATGGCCAGGACCGACTCATGCGGCATGCCCAGGCGCAGCGAGGTCGACTCGATGCCCAGGCCGGTGACCGCGCCGCCCAGGGTGATCGTCTTCAGCTGGGGCACTACGAACGGCATCAGCCCGTGCCGCAGCGTGGCGTCCGCCAGGTCCTCGTAGGTGGTCATGCCGCCCACCACCGCGGTGCGGGACGCCGGGTCCACGTGCAGCACCCCGCTGAACGCGGAGATGTCCAGCTCAGCGGTCCGGGACCCGGCCTGCTGATCGCGGAAGCGGAACAGGTTGGAGGTGCGCTTGGCCAGCCTGACCTTGGCACCGGGAGGGACCGCCGCATAGGCCCGCTGAATCCTGGCCACCGCGGCCTCGTGTGCCTGCCGCACCCCGGCGGGCAAGGTTCCCGCGGTACCGGCGGGGGCTGACCCGGACCCTGGCTGGTGCTCCGCCGCGCTCACGGGATCCATGCCAACGGAGCCACCGTGATCACTCTGCGGTCCCATTCCGCTACTGCTAGAGTCAGTCACTCTGCCTCTCCTCGCTCAGGGCCGGCCCGCCCTCGATGGTGAGGGGCGAACGCAGCGGGCTCATGTGGGGCAAGTTCCCGGCCGACTCCGGCGAACGGCGGGGGAAGTTTACCCTGCGGTAAGCCTCGCGTTGAACCCCTGCCCAGGTCTGTGCGTCCTGCACGCCCGTGCCCGCTACCGGGACGGCTGCTTGCGGGAGGCCTTCCGGCCGCGGCCCGTCCTCGCCCGGCCGCCCGTCCGCTCCCCGGCCCAGGAGTCCGCCAGGTCATAGCTGGCCGCGACCTGCTCGGGCGTCATCGGGACCCGCGCGGCCGAGGGCGGCACCCCGGCGTCCATGACGTCGCGCAGCAGCCGGGCCAGCGAATACGCCGGGTCCGCGGCCAGCGCGCGGTCGATCGCGATGTTGGCGAGCGCTCCCTCGCCGGACTGCCAGGCCGTGAAGGCCAGCAGCGACGCGGGGGCCGGGAGGTAGGCCGGGGTGGCCCGGCGGACCAGATCGGTCCACAGGCGCAGGTGCGCGCCCCGGTACCCGGGATCCATCCGTGACCAGGCGTCGTCCCGGACCGCCAGGTGGGCCAGGACCACCGTGAGCCAGGCCACCGGCTCGTCGGCCAGCAGGCGGCCGCCGGCCCGGTACGTGCTGATGGCCTCCTGGACCGCACGCCGCCCCGCGTTCGACCAGCAGCCTCGCCGGACGCCCCTCGCCCGCTCCGGTCGCCTGCGCGATCAGGCCCGCGGCGCGTTCCCGGGCCCGGCTGGTGGCCAGTTCCATGGACCGGGCCGCGGCGCCGGTGACCGGGGCGAGCGTGCCGGCCAGCGCATCGCGGTCCGGGTAGGCGACCAGGCCAGCCACGGTCATGGCGGCCGCCGCGGGATTGGCGCGGACGTCGAACGGCACGCCGTCGGCGGGACAGCACTCGGGGTTCTCGCAAAGGTAGGACCAGTAGCGACCGTCCTCGACCCGCATGAGCTCGTGTAACCGCAGCCCGGCCTGCCGGAGGGCAGCCGCCAGGGCGTCCGCGACAGGGGTAACCAGGGCACCCGGGCCGTAACCTACGCCGATCACGGTGCTGAGACGGCGATGCCGGAGCACCTCGGCGGCGTGCTCGGCGATGTCCGCCGCATGGACGGCGTCCGGCGGGTCAGGAAGGTCATAGCGGAAGGCCAGCTGGACCCGGGCCCGCGGCCGGCCGACCCCCATCACGACGAGGCTCTTGCCGGGATGGAAGCCGAGCAGGTGGGGCACGACGGCGAGGACGTCCGCCGGGGAACTGACCCGCACCTTGGGCTGGCGGGAGAACGCGCTGGAGCCTGGGGCAGAAGGTGTGTTGTTCATGACGCCAGGCTGCTGGGCGCGGCCATACAGGGGCCAGCACAGAATGACGTTCTGGGGATAATCTGGCACATCAAACGCGAAGTTCGCACATTTGTCCACCGCACGGAAACTCGCCTTGACAAATGGCGCGACCGCGGTCAGGCACGGGGGGCGTCACCGGCGTGCGGGGGGTTTCCCGGCATAAAAGTACTCTCGGCGCATGACCGGACGTCAGGGCACCTTGGCGATAGGCTAACCCGGACATTTCAGGATTCTGGGCGGCGCAAGATGCGCTCCAGCGAACTCACTGACTGGAGGTAGCCGTGCGCCTAGGCTCGGCCCTGCTGGTGATCTGGCTGGTCATCGGTGCTATCGCTGGAGCTCAGCGGCACTATTACGGCGGCTCCATCGCGAGCTGCACGAAAGCCAGCACCATCGTGGTGACGATCCTGGCCGGACCGCTGAACTACGTCGGGGTGAATCCCAAGGTCGAGTGCCACGTGCCTCAGCCCAGCGGCAGCTGACCCCGCCGTCGCCCGGACGTGTCAGTGCCGGGCCGGGAAGTACTTGTCGATGAAGCCGTTCCGGAACTTGCCGCCCGGGTCGTAGCGACTCAGCAGGTCCTGGAAGTCGGCTGACCGCGGGTACAGCGCGCGCACCACGTGCGGGGGCATGCCAAACACCTTCGCCCAGTGCGGGCGGGCGCCGAGCGGGGTGAGCAGATGTTCCATCGCGGCGATCACCGGCGTCACCGCCGCGGTGTCCTTGATCCAGGTGAAGTGCAGGGCCACCGTGTCCCGCTGGAAACTCGGGCTGAGCCACAGGTCATCCGGCGCGACGGTCCGGATCTCGGCGATCTGCAGGACCGGGGCCAGCAGGCTGCCCAGGCTGGCCAGGGCGTCGAACGCACCCGCCGCCACCTGCCGGGGCAGGAGGTACTCCGATTGCAGCTCATGCCCGCTGCTGGGTGTGAACTCCGCCCGGAAGTGGGGAAGGCGCTCGTGCCACGGCCCCGGCACGCCCAGCTGCTGAGTGGCGTGGCCAGGGTCGCCGCCCGGGATCGGGTGGACCTGCCGGTCGGCCAGCGTCGCATCCATCCAGCGCAAGGCGGGCTGCCACCCGCCCCGCTCCCCTTCGCGGACCTTGAGCCAGACCTGGCTGTGCCGGTCACCGCGCCAGTTCGTGAACACGCTGACGCTGTACGCGCTGGCGAAGATCTCATCGAAATGGCTCTGCAGCATGGCCGCGGGCAGGTCCTCATACACGTACTGGCGGACGCTGAACGCCGGGACTAGGTCCAGGGTCAGCGCGGTGACCAGGCCGAGCGAGCCCAGTCCGACCACGCAGCCGCGGAACTCCTCTCCGCCGGTGTCGCGGCGCAGGGTGCGAAGGCCGCCGTCGGCGGTGATGAGTTCCAGGCGTGACACCGTCGTGGCCAGGTTCCCGTGCGCGTCCCCCGAGCCATGGGTGGCGGTGGCGACCGCCCCGGCCACCGAAAGGTGCGGCAGCGAGGCCAGGCTGGGCAGGGCGTAGCCGGCCGTGTTCAGCCGCTCGGTGAGTTCCCCGTAGCGCATCCCCGCCGCCAGCGTGACCGCCGCCCCGCCGGGCTCGATGTCGATGACCGGAGGCAGGTCCTCGAGCGAGATCAGGACGCCCGGGGTATCGGCGATCCGGTTGAACGAGTGGCCGGTGCCTACCGCCCGCACCTGGCCCCCGGCGGCGACCAGCTCCTGTATTTCGCTGACGCTGCGGGGCCGGGCTACCCGGGCGGCCCGGTAGACGATGTTGCCGGCCCAGTTGGTCTCGCGTGCCGTCACGCCGCACCTGCTCTCCGCCTCGCCGGCCTGCCGCGGGCACCGTGGCAGAGGGCGAATCTGGCCCTCAGCCTCCCAGCGAGGGCGGTCCGCCAGCCGTCGCCACCGGACCGGGTGACATATTACGTGGCAGCGCCTTTCCCGGGCCCGGTGTCCCTGGCCTGGCCCGCTCGTCGCTCAGGAGGACTCCGTTGATCTGGAGGAGCAGGCATGTCCGACCGGCCAGCTGAGCCAGGCCCGGCCCGTCCCGTGGCCCTGCGGGGGCTTCCGCCCGGTGCCGCCGCGGCGGCCGATGAGATCGTCCGGAGTTACCAGCGCGGCGAGGGCCAGCCGGGCATCGCGTACGGGATCGTGGCCGGCGGATCCCTCGCCCACGAGGGTGGCGTGGGCCAGCGCTGGGTCGGCGGCCCGCCGCCCGACGCGGGCACGGTGTTCCGCATCGCCTCGATGACCAAGAGCTACACCGCCTCGGCGGTGCTGGCGCTGCGGGACGCCGGCCTGCTCCGGCTGGACGATCCGGTCACGGATTTCGTCCCGGAACTGCGCGGCCAGCCCGGAGTGACGGCCGACTCACCGCCGATCTCGCTGCGGCACCTGCTCACCATGACCGCGGGCTTGCCGACCGATGACCCGTGGGGTGACCGCCAGCAGGGCACGCCGCTGCCCGAGTTCGCGGCGATCCTGGCCCGGGGCGTGCGCCCGGCGTGGGCGCCGGGCACCCGCTTCGAGTACTCCAACCTCGGCTACGCGCTGCTCGGGCGGGTCATCTCGGCCGTGGCCGAGGCAGATTACCCGGACTTCGTGCGGGCCCGGGTGCTCGGCCCGCTCGGGATGACCCGGACCGGGTTCGAGGCCGGGGAGTTCGACTCCGCCGGCCTGGCCCGCGGGTACGCCCGCGGGGCGGACGGCTGGACCGAGCTCACCCCCGACCCGCTTGGTGCGTTCGCCCCGATGGGCGGGGTGTTCAGCTGCGTCCGCGACCTGGCCCGCTGGGTGGACGGCTTTGCCGCGTCCTTCCCGCCAGGCGGCCCGCGGGGCGGCGATGCCCATCCGCTGGCCCCGGCCACCCGGCGCGAGATGCAGCAGCCTGCTGTCACCATGCCTCAGGCGCAGCAGCGGTTCCCGGGTGATCCCGCTGCGGGAAGCCAGTACGGGTACGGGTTCGGGCTGTTCACCGAGGAGACCAGCGCGTGGGGACGGCTGGTCTACCACAGCGGCGGTTACCCGGGGTTCGGGAGTCACATGCGCTGGCATCCGGAAACCGGCCTCGGCGTGATCGTGCTGGCCAACAGCACCTACGCGGGCGCATCCGTGCTGGCCGCGAGGATCATGGAGGAGGTGCTGCGGGCCGCCGCGGCCGAGGACGGCGCGCGGGCGGGCGGGGCCGCCGCGGCGGGCATGAGGCCGGTGGTGAGCGGCCCGGCACCCGCGCCGGGCGGGCCCTGGCCGGAGACCCTGCGGGCCCAGCAGGTGGTTACCCAGCTGCTGATCCGCTGGGACGACGAGGTGGCGGAGCGGCTTTTCGCGGACAACGTCGCGCTGGACGACCCGCTGCCACGGCGCCGCGAGAAGATCGCACGGATGTGGGAGCGCCTGGGGGCACCACGCCCGGGAATCCAGGACGCCGGGACACCTGATCCCGGGGCACAGACCGCCGGGAGATCGGCCCCGGGCCCACAGGACCCCGGGGCCGGGAGCCGCGGGGCTGCGGGCCGCGGGACCGGGAGCCGCGGGGCTGCGGGCCGCGGGACCGGGAGCCGCGGGGCTGCGGGCCGCGGGGCCGCGGGCCGCGGGACGGGGAGCCGCGGGGCCGAAGCCGCGGGGCCGGCGGCGGAGCGCCGCGGCCGCCGGAGTTCGACTCGCCCGCGCACTGCCGCTGGTGGCTCCGCGGCGAGCACGGCATCACGCAGGTGGAGATCCTGCTCACGCCCGAGAACCCGCCCCGGGTCCAGTCGCTGACGCTCACCGTGCCACCGGGGGCGGACTCCCCGCTCTGGCGGCAGACGCAGGCGCTCATCGACCTGCTCAACTCGTCGCTAGCCGATGGCCTGCGCCCCTGGCCCGCGGAGCTGCCCGTGTCCGGGCTGGTTGACACCGGCCTCCTGCTCCGCCAGCTGCGGATGGCGAGCGCGTGGGCGGGTCCGTGCCGGCCGGGGGCGTTCTGTGGCGGGAACGGGCAGACGAGCACCGTCGTGCAGCTCGACGGGGAGTACGCCGGGCTCACCCTGGCCGTCGAACTGGAGCCGGGCCAGCAGTTGCTGCGCCGGGTGGAGATCAGCCCGCGCGGATAGCTCCGCACGGCCAGCCCGCAGGACAGCCCGCGCGGGCGGCCCCGCGCGGGCACTCCCGCCCGGCTAGCCCCGCTCGGGCTGCTGGCTCTCCAGGAAACGGTCCACCAGGCCGCGGATCACGGTCGCCATCGAGAAGCCGTGATCCGCGCACCAGGCCCGCAGCCGGGCGTGCTGGTCCGCCGAGAACCGGACCGGCACCATCTGCTGGGCCGGCGACGACGAGCCGCGGACCAGTTCGGCCACCACAGCCGCCCCCCATTCCCGGGTCTGGGCGTAGGTCCCGGATTGCGGGCTGAGTTCCCAGCCGACACGGCGGGCCAGCGGGCCGGGTATCCCCGTCGGCGACGGCCGCAGCCCGCCGCGGAGCAGCCAGGCGTAGACCCGGTCGCGGTCGGCCTCGGGCAGCTGCCCGACGGCCTGGACGAGAAGCCGCGAGGCGTCATTGGCCTCGGCATCGGCCGGTGATTCCGCCGGGATGAAGGGGCCGAGCTCGTCCGGGGCGACCGGCGCCTCAGGGGGACCGGCCGTCTCAGCGGGCCTGACCGGATCAGGAGGACCGGCCGGATCAGGAGGACCGGCGGGCTCGGCAGGGCCAGCCGGCTCGGGAGGACCGGCGGGCTTGGCAGGGCCCGGATCGGGAGGGCCAGCGGGCTCGGGAGGACCGGCGGGCTCGGGAGGACCAGGGGGCTCGGGAGGACCAGGGGGCTCGGGAGGACCAGGGGGCTCGGGAGGACCAGGGGGCACGGGCGGACCAGCAGGGTCTGGCGGGCCAGGCCGGTCCGGGGGGATGTCGGTCATCATCGATGGCTCCGGGACACAGGCAGGAAGAGTGATATCGCTTCTCGATATCACGCTATCGCTGGGACGGCCAGTACCGCGCCGACTAGCCGGCCGCACCTACAGGACGATGCCAAGCAGGGCGTCCACGGTGTCCCGGACCAGCTGCGCCGCCGACGGCCCCTCCGCCACGGCAGGCTCCGCGGGCGCGGGCGAACCGCCCGGCCGGGAACCGCCCGGCCCGGTGCCGCCCGGCCTGGTGCCGAGCACCTCGTCGGCCCAGCCGTCCACGACCGCCAGGGCCCCCGGGGCGTCCAGGTCGTCGGCGAGCCGCTCCCGGACCGCGGTCAGCACAGCCTCCGCAGCGGGGAGGGACGCGGCCGGCGCCGCCCGCACCGCTTCCCGCCAGCGGGCCAGCCGGACCGCCGCGGCGGACAGCCCGGCGGCGGTCCAGTCCCAGTCGTGCCGGTAATGGTGCGCCAGGATGGCCAGCCGGACCGTCATGGGGTCGTGCCCGCCCGCGAGCAGGCGCGACACGAACACCAGGTTGCCGAGCGACTTGGACATCTTCTCGCCGTCCAGGCGGACCATCCCGGCGTGCACATAGTGCCGCGCGAACGCGCCTGGTTCGAGGGCCACCCGGGCGTGCGAGGCGCTCATCTCGTGGTGCGGGAAGATCAGGTCGGTGCCGCCCGCCTGGACGTCGAACGTGGTGCCCAGGTACTCGGTGGAAATCGCCGCGCACTCCACGTGCCAGCCGGGCCGCCCCTGGCCGAACCGGGACGCCCAGGCCGGCTCGTCCGGCCGGGCGGCCAGCCAGACCAGCGCGTCCAGCGGGTCCTTCTTACCCGGGCGGCCAGGATCGCCGCCGCGCTCGGCGAACAGCGCCAGCATCTCGTCCCGGTCCAGCCGGGACACCGAGCCGAACGCCTCGTCGCTGCCCCGGGCGAAGTACTCATCCCCGTCCAATTCGTACAGGGCCCCCCGCTGGGCGAGGCGGCCCGCGAACCGCTCGATGACACCGAGGGCCTCGACCGCGCCGACCAGCCTGGTGGGCGGCAGCACCCGCAGCGCCGCCATGTCCGCGCGATACCGGTCGATCTCGCGGTCGGCCAGTTCCCGCCAGTCCTCACCGTCCCGGGCCGCCCGCTCAAGCAGCGGGTCGTCCACGTCCGTCACGTTCTGCACGTAGGTCACGTGGTGGCCGGCGTCGCGCCAGGCCCGCACCAGCAGGTCCCAGGCCATGAACGTGGCGGCGTGCCCGATATGGGTGGCGTCGTACGGGGTGATCCCGCACGCGTACAGCGTGGCGTCAGGGCCGGCCGCGGCGACCGCCAGCTCGCCGGAGGCCGTGTCGAAGACAAGGGGTTCGGGGCCACGCCCCGGCAGCTCAGGAATGCTTACGCCACGCCAGGAGTCCATGAGCGCAGGCTATCGCTGAGGCCCTCAGGAGCCGGCAGGGTGGCCTGCAGGGACGGCCAGCTCAGCGCCTGCGACGCCTGCTCGTACGCGTACGCCAGCGCGATCAGCGCAGGCTCGCTCCACGCCGGGCCGAGGAACGACAATCCCACCGGCAGCCCGCTGACCTGGCCCGCCGGGACTGATATAGCCGGGTACCCCGCCACTGCCGACGGCCCCGAGGTGTGGAACACGTCGTTGTCGCCCAGCAGGTAGTCGGTCAGGCAGGCGGGGTTCGCGGTCAGCGTGACGATCGCGTCGAGCCGGTGCGCGGCCACCGGCCCGTCCAGCGCCTCCCGGGCCCGGCGGGTGGCCTCGGCCCGGGTGGCCTGCGCGGCCGGATCGGCCGGATCCCCGCTGGTGGCCTCGGCCCGCAGGAAGATCTCCTGGCCGAAGTGGGGAGCACGGCCGGACCGTTGCGGAGATTGAAGTCAATGAGCTCAGCGAGCGATCGCGGCGCATGGCCGGGCAGTGCGCGCAGGTACCCGTTGAGATCGCGCTTAAATTCATGCAGCAACGAAGCAAATTCGGGGTCGCCGATTCCCGCCGCGCCGGGGAGTTCGACGGGGTCGAGCACCGTGGCGCCGAGGTCGCGCAGCACGTCCAGGGCCTGGTCGAGGACGGCCATGATCGTGTCGCCCGCCTCGGGGCAGCCGTCCCGCCACACGCCGAGCCGGGCTCCGCCCAGCGCGCCGGGGTCGAGGAAGGCCGTGTAGTCGGCGGCCCGGCCTTCCGCGGCGGCGGTCACCGGGTCCTCCGGGTCCGGCCCGGCCAGCACGCCGAGCAGCGCCGCTGCCTCGGCGACCGTCCTGGCCATCGGGCCCGCGGTGTCCTGGGCGGCCGAGATCGGCACGATCCCGCGGCGGCTGACCAGGCCCAGCGTGGGCTTGATGCCGACCACCCCGCACGCGCTCGCCGGGCACACGATCGACCCGTCGGTCTCGGTGCCGACCGCGAGCGGGGCCAGCCCGGCCGCCACGGCCACGCCCGAGCCGGAGCTGGACCCCGACGGGTTGCGGTCCAGGGCGTGCGGGTTCGCGGCCTGGCCGCCCAGCGTGCTCCAGCCGCTCGTCGACCGGGGGGAGCGGAAGTTGGCCCACTCGGACAGGTTCGCCTTGCCGAGGATCACCGCGCCCGCCTCGCGCAGCCGGGTGACCAGGAACGCGTCGCCGCGGTCCGCCGCGCCGAGCAGCGCGGGTGAGCCCGCGGTGGCGGGCATGCCGCGGACGTCGATGTTGTCCTTGATCAGGATGGGGACGCCGTGCAGCGGGCCGCGCGGGCCTGCGGGGTCCTGGTCGCGGGCGGCGGCCTCGCCCAGGGCGTCCGGGCTGACCGTGATGACCGCGCCGAGCACCGGGTTGAGCTCGGTGGTCCGGGCCAGGCACCCGGTGGCCCGCTCGACGGAGGACCGGATCCCGGCGGCGGCGTCAGCCGGGAGCGGGCCGTCTCCGGCCGCTCCGTCCCCGGTGGAAGGGGCCCCGGGCGCGGCGGCGGGCTCGGACATGGTGGCAGGATAGCCGGGTGCAGATGACCATGGGCGATCTTGAGGTGGTCCCGGCCCGTGGCCGGCCGGACCTGCTGGCCCCGGCCGTGGCCAGCGCGCTGGCGGCACTGGAGGGCACGCTGGCGGGCGACTCGGCGGGCGTCGCGGAGATCGATCCCGCGCTGGCCGACACCGTCGCGTTCTGTGAGCGCTACGGCGTGGACCTGGCTGCATCGGCCAACTGCGTGGTGATCAGCGGGCGGCGCGGCGGCGAGACGAGGTTCGCGGCGTGCATGGTGCTGGCCACCACCCGGGCCGACGTCAACGGGGCCGCCCGGCGCCAGCTGGACGTGCGCAAGGCGTCGTTCGCGCCGATGGACGTGGCGGTGGCGGAGACCGGGATGGAGTACGGCGGGATCACCCCCATCGGCCTGCCCGCGGACTGGCCCGTCCTGGTCAACGCCCGGGTCGCCGCGGCCCCGGCCGTGGTGATCGGCAGCGGCCTGCGGCGCTCCAAGCTGGTGCTGCCCGGCGCGGCGGTCGCGCACCTCCCCGGCGCGCTGGTCATCCCCGGCCTGGCCCGCTGAGGCGGCTTCCCCGGCCCCCGCACCTTGCTTGTGTTACCAGCGTGGCTGCTGTCACCCGTGTGGTCCCGGAGAGCAGTGCCCGCGCTGCCCCAGCCAGCCTCCCCGACCGGCCGGGCCGGAACTCGCGGCCGGGTCAGGCTTCCCGCGCGTGCGTGATCAACCGATTGGTGCTGTCAGGGCTGCACCAATCGGTTGATCACGCACCGTCCCGTGCCGCATCAGCCAGCGCGGCGCAGGGCAGCCAGGAGACGTGGCCGTGCAGGACGGCGTAGCCCACGAACGCGCCGGTGTCGATCAGGGCGTGCGCGATGATCAGCGGGGTGACCCGCTTCCAGCGCAGGTAGAGCACCGCGAAGATCACGCCCATCACGGCGTTGCCGAGGAAGCCGCCGAAGCCCTGGTACAGGTGATAGGAGCCGCGGACCACGGCGCTGATGGCGATCGCCTGGACCGTTGACAAGCCGAGCTGGTCCAGGCGGCGGAGCAGGTAGCCGATGACGAGGATCTCTTCCAGGATCCCGTCCCGCGCCGCCTGCAGGATCAGCACCGGGATGCGCCACCAGATGTCGGGCAGGTTCTCCGGGACCACGTTGAGGGCCAGGCCGAGCTTGTAGGCGGCCAGATACAGGCCGAGGCCGGAGCCGCCGATCAGCGCGGCCAGGATCGCACCTTTCGCGAGGTCCCGGCCGGGTTCGTGGGCGTCGAGGCCGATCGCGGCGGACGGGGTGGTGCCCTCGCGGACCAGCAGGTAGCACACCAGCGCCACCGGAGCCAGGCCGATGACCAGGTTGGCCAGCTGCAAGACCAGGTCCAGCAGCGGCAGGCCCGGGGCGAGCGAGCCGACGATCAGGGCCTGCTGCTTGTTGAGGGCCTTGTTGACCGTGAGGGACGCGATCAGGTCGATGATCGCGAAGACCGCGCTGCCGCCCAGCGACAGCGCGAAGACGATGACGATTTCCCAGACCAGCAGCCGCCTGGTCAGCTGGGCGGGGCCAAGCTGCTCCTGGACTTCTTGAGCCACGTGAGGACTCTAGCCGCCACGCCGGGTCCCCCGTCCGCCGCCGCCCCCCCGCGTAGTCCCACCACCCTCATGGGCCACACGGACGGCGGAACCAGGGCACATTTCACGCTGAACGTGCGCCGAGACCGGACATATCACCCGCCGTGACGCACGCCGGGCGTGAAATGTGAAGTTGATCATGACGGGGCACCGGGACCGGAGGCCGGGTAGATGCGCCGGCCGCCGAGTCGCGCAGGAACACGGCGGCCGGCGGCCACTGCCCGCGATGCCGGGCCCCGCACCGGGGCCAGCGTTATCCGCGGAAAAACGGCCTGGTCCTAGACCAGCAAATCGTCGAATTCGCCCGCCTTCACGCCCTCGATCAGAGCGGCGATCTCAGCCTGGGTGTAGATGAGGGCGGGCCCTTCAGGGTTGCGCGAGTTCCGCACGGCGTACTCGCCTCCGGTGAGGCGGGCCAGCTCGACGCAGGTCCCCTGTGAGTTGCTGATGCTGCTCTTACGCCAGCGAGCATCAACCAAGTCGGTAGCAGGCATTCCGTTGTATGTGTTCATCTATCGACTTCCTCAAGCATTCCGCTCAGGATTTCTGTGGTGTGTTCCGGCGACTCGCTCTCGACGCTGAGGCGCTCCATTACCTCGGTATACCGTTCCACGTCGTCGCGCTTGTCCAGGTAGAGAGAACTCGTCAACTGCTCTACGTAAACCACGTCGGGAAGGTCCGCCTCCGGGAACCGGAGGATCGTGAACGCACCACCCTCAGCCGCGTGGCCACCGGAGCTGAATGGCACTACCTGGAGTGTGATGTTGGGTTCTCTCGTCACCTCGATCAGCCGCTCGAGCTGCGCCCGCATCACCTCCCCGCCACCAATCGGCCGGCGAAGCGCCGCTTCATCGACCACTGCCCACAGCCGCGGAGCCCCCGGTTTGCTGAGCAGTTCCTGCCGGGCGATGCGCAGGCTTACCCTGCGCTCCACTTCCTCGCCGGAAGCGCCGAGCTGACCGAGTGCCACGACCGCCCGTGCGTACTCCGCCGTCTGGAGCAGGCCCGGAACGAACTGCACCTCATAGAGCCTGATGAGTGCCGCGGCTTCCTCCAGGCCCACGTACACCTGGAACCAGTCCGGCAGAACATCCCCGTATTTATGCCACCAGCCAGGCGAATTCGCCTCTCTGGCGAGTGCCACAAGGGTGACTCGGTCAGTCTCATCGCTGACGCCGTACATCTCCAGCAAATCGACAACGTCGCGCTCTTTGAAGCCGACTCGTCCGAGCTCCATGCGGCTGATCTTGGAACCGGATGCGCGGATCGCGTATCCGGCCTCCTCGCGTGTAATCCCCTTTGCTTCACGCAGTCCCCGCAGCTGCGAACCGAGAAGGATACGAAGGACCGTTGGGCCGCTTCCCGGCTGAACTGAGATCACGCCATCCCCCCTGGTCTTTGTCTCAGGAATCCGTCAGCAGCTCCTCCCGTTGAGGCTTCCTTACGGCTCGCACATGCGTCCCGCACTTTCATCTGCACGTGCATCCGCCCTTGCGCTTGCAAGGTACATAGGCGATGATAGCGCTTGCGCGCCACACGCACGACTAAGTGCCAGGAGACGGACGGGAACCCGATGACCGCACACCGGGCGACCTCGCCAGTCAAGACGGAGGTCATGAGCGTGGGCCATGACTGGCTCCTCACCACGGGGGAGCCGACCGGGAAGCGCTACGCGAGCCCGCTGCGTCCCCCGGTTCCGATGCTGGACGAACTGGCAGCTACTCAGCCTTCCGCGACCTGCGGACTGCGCCCGGTGGCCGAGGCTGTCAAGACGGGACGCGACTTCACCCGCTCCGTTCTGAGCGACTGGGGCCTCATCGACCTGGCTGACGTGGCCGGCCTCGTGGTCTCCGAACTGGTCACCAATGCGCTGCGGCACGGCGTGCCCGCCGGGCCGCCGGTCACGAGCGACTGCCCGGTCCGGTTGCGGCTGCTGGGCCAGGCCCCGTACGTGATGTGCATGGTCACGGACCCGGGCTCGGGCATCCCGGTGCTGCGCGACCCCGGGCCCTTCGCGGAAAACGGCCGCGGGCTGAACGTGGTCGAGTCGTGCTGCGTCCGGTGGGGCTGGCACCTGCTCGACGGCGGCGGCAAGGTCGTCTGGGCGCTGCTGCACCCCGACAGCTGATCAGCGGCCCGCTGCCCGGGCCCATAAGGCTGGGACCGGGCCCCGCGCGGCCCGGCTCCCAGCCGTATGGGCCCGGCCCCCGGTACGTTCTAAGCCTAGGCACACGGTGACCGCGCCGCTAAGCTCAGTGCGCTGCCGGCCAGGTGACCCGTGGTTAGCCGTTCGGCACGCCAACCGGGAACCCACCCAGGAGCAGTCATGTACCAGCCATACCCCACGGGCGGAGCGGAGCCAGAGCCGGTTCAGCCCACGCCGCCGCCCCCGGTCCAGAACGCGGTCCGGCTCATGTACGTGGGCGCCGCGATCAGCGCGATCAGCCTGATCGTGACCCTGGCGACCGTAGGCAGCCTGCGTACCGCGATCCACAACGCGAACCCCACGCTCTCGGCCACCAAACTGCACTCGGCGCAGACGGCCGCCATCGTGCTGGCTATCGTCTTCGGGCTGATCGGGATCGGGCTGTGGCTCTGGATGGCCAGGGCGAACCAGGCCGGGAAGAACTGGGCGCGGATCACCGCCACCGTGTTCTTCGGGCTGGACACGCTGTCGCTGCTGGCCAGCATCCGCCAGGCCGAGCCCGCGCTGAGCCGAGTGATCTCCGTACTGGTCTGGCTGGCCGGACTGGGTGCGGTCATCCTGCTGTGGCAGAAGATATCGAGCGCTTACTTCGCGGCCTCGAAGTCCCGCTAGGCCCGGCCGCGCACGGCGGCTCAGCCGTTCATGGCCTGGGCCTGGGCGGGCACGGCCGTGTCCGCGGCCAGCGCCGCCGGAAGCGTGGCGGTGAGCTGCTTCCAGGCCAGCTCCGCCCCGGCCGCCAGGCAGCCGTGCACCACGACGTCACTGCCCAGCGCACTCACCTTTACCTCCGGCATGACCGGGGCGATCTGCTCAAGTTCGCGGGTGACCGCGGCGGCGAAGCCGGGAGCCTGACCCACCCCGCCGCCGAGCACGATGAGGGCCGGGTCGACGATCGTCA
The DNA here is from genome assembly GCA_963751175.1 of uncultured Actinomycetes bacterium. Lineage (GTDB taxonomy): Bacteria > Actinomycetota > Actinomycetes > Streptosporangiales > Streptosporangiaceae > RYN-230. The sequence continues at coordinate 16,465 of CAVVTM010000009.1, forward strand.
CCACGCAGCACAGCACCCGGGCCACCAGCTCGGCTTCCCCGGCGACGACGGCGGCGGCCCGCTCGTCCCCGGCCGCGGCCGCCTCGAACACCCGGCGGGCGGAGACCTGGCCCCGCATGCCCGCGCGCCGCGCGGCGCGGACCACGGCCGGGGCGGAGGCCGCCGCCTCCAGCGCACCCCGGCGCCGGGCGTCGCCGGGGTCGGCACCCTGGCCGCCGGACATCGGCAGGTAGGCAATCTCACCGGCCACGCCGTGCATGCCCCGGTGCAGGCGGCCACCGACCACCAGGCCCATGCCGATCCCGCTGCCGACCGAGACGAACGCGAAGCTGTCTGCGTCCCGGCCGTGCCCGTGGGTGCGCTCGGCCAGGGCCGCGGCGTCCACGTCGTTCTCGACCACCAGTGACTGGCCGAACGCCGCGCGCAGCTCGGCCAGCACCGCGGGCCGGTCCCAGCCGGGCAGCCCGCCGGTCAGGGCCATGGAATTGCGCCGCGGGTCATAGACGCCTGGGCTGCCGATCACGGTCTGGGTGACGGCCTGCCGCGGGACCCCCGCGTGGGCGCACAGCTCGTCGGCCAGCCGGATGAGCTCGCCGACCCGGCCGTGCACGCTGGAGGCCCGGGAAGGGATAGCCAAGGAGGCCAGGATGCCGCCGGCCAGGTCGGCGAGGGCACCCCGCACATACTTGTGCCCGATGTCGAGGCCCAGCACGTGGCCCGCCTCCGGCCGGACCTCGTACAGCCGGGCGGACCGCCCGGGCACCCCGGTCCGCTGCCCGGCGACCCGGACCAGGCCGGCCCGCTCGACCGCGGCCAGCGCGAGCGAGACGGTCGGCTTCGACAGCCCGGACAGCCGGGCCAGGTCCGCGCGGGAGATGGGGCCCAGGTCCCGGATGTGGCCGAGCAGCAACTGCTCGTTCATGGCCCGGATGAGCGGGGGGCGCGCCGCGGACAGCGAGCCCGCCACGCCAGGCGTTGCGCCATCCAGCCCGCCGGCCGGCATCACTGTCACTGCCACCTCCCGCATCATGGTCCCGCATCACCGCGGGCACCGCCCGGCCGTCCGGCACCCCGGCAGGAACACCCCGCCAGCAGGGCGGGGTGACCAGAATCCGGCCGGGCTGACCGGCCCGGCCAGCCCCCCGGATGGTGTCCCGGCGGGTGTCCGGACGAACTTCGCAGAGCGGGCTTGTGGCCCCTAGATAGTTAGGATACTGTCCTAACAATCTTCCGCAAGACGTCGAATCGGCTGAGTTATCCCAGGCAGGCGCCATGCTCCGGTCTCCCGTCATTCTCGGGCTCGACTTCGGCGGCACCAAGATCGCCGTCGCGGTCTGCAGCCTGGACGGGACGAGGCTGGGCTCGGCCACGGTAGGCAGCGGCGGGGAACTCGGAGCCCGGGCCAGTTTCGGCCGGGGCGTGCAGGCCGCCCGCGACTTGCTGGATACCGTGGCCCCCGGCGCCGCCCTCGCCGCCGTCGGCGTCTCGACGTTCGGGATCCCGTTCGAGGACCGGGTGGACCTGGCCCCCGCCATCCACGGCTGGGGTGACCTCCCACTCGGCCGGGAGCTGCGCGCCGCGTTCCCGGGAGCGGCGATCCGGATGGCCACCGACGCCAAGGCGGCCGCCCAGGCCGAGGTGCGCTGGGGTGCGCTGGCCGGCTGCGATCCGGCGGTCTACCTGAACCTGGGCACCGGGCTGTCCACCGCGCTGGTCATCGGCGGCCAGGTCGTGGTGGGTGCGGACGGCGCCGCCGGCGAGATCGGCTACAACCTCCGCGCCCTGTCTGACGTGGGCCTCGCGCTCGGCGCCCGGGTCCCGCTCGAAGACATGATCAGCGGCCAGGCACTGGCCCGCCGGGCGCCCCAGTCGATGGCGGCCGCCGATGTCTTCGGCGCCGCCGCCGCCGAGCCGGGGCTGGACCGCCTGGTCAGCGACTTCGTCACCGAGCTAGCCTTTCACGTGGTCAATCTGGCGATCTTCGTGAACCCGGCCCGGATCGCGGTGGGCGGCGGCCTGGTCCAGTCGTGGGAGCGGCTGCGGCCGGGCCTGGAGCAGGCCCTCAAGGCCGGCACCCCGTTCCCGCCCGAACTCATCACCGCCCGCTTCCCCGCCGACGCGCCGCTGATCGGCGCCGTTGCCCTGGCCGCGGACGCCGCCGGGGCGGACATCGGCCCCGACGGCCTGGCGTCCGGAGCGGACCCTGCTCCCCGCGCAGGCAGCACCCCCCGCGCAGGCAGCACCCCCGCGCAGCAGACCCCCAGGACAGAGCCCCCATCGAAGACAACGCTCACGCAGATAACGCCCGGGCGGACTCCTCCCGGGCCGATGGCGCCACCGATGGCGCTCCGGTAACCCAACCTTCGCATTCACTCACCGAAAGGCTTCAGTCATGAGACGCCTCAAGGCAATCGGGGCCCTCGTCGCGGTCGGCCTCCTCGCGGCCGGCTGCAGCGCCGGCAAGGGCGGTGGCAGCGGCAACGGCAACGGCTCAACCAAGGCGACGAACGTCGTCACGATCTCCAATGAGAACGGCGCCCTCTGGACCTGCGGCTTCAGCCCGTTCAACGGGTCAGACACGCTGCTCTCGGTGGGCTTCGTCTACGAGACGCTGGCCTACGTCAACGCGCTGCAGAACGGGCACACCACTCCTATGCTGGCCACCTCCTGGAAGTGGGGAAACGGCAACAAGACACTGACGTTCACCATCCGCAACGGCGTCAAGTTCAACGACGGCTCGCCCATGTCGGCCAAGGACGTCGTGTACACCTTCAACCTGATCAAGAAGTACCCGGCGCTGGACCTGACCGGGGACTGGTCGGTGCTGTCCAGCGTGACCCAGTCAGGCTCGAACCAGGTGGTCATGACGTTCAAGCACCCGGCCGTGCCGGCCTTCTACTACATCGCCGGCCAGACGCCGATCGTGCCGGAGGCCGTCTGGTCGAAGGTGAGCAACCCGGTGTCCTTCGCGGATAGCAACCCGGTGGGCACTGGCCCGTACAAGGTGAACCCATGCACCAAGCAGAACATCACCTACACCGCCAACCCGAACTACTGGCAGCCTGGTCTGCCGAAAATCAAGAAGGTGCAGTACCCGGCGTTCACCAGCAACAACACCGCCAACGACCAGCTCGCCAGCGGCCAGGCGCAGTGGGGGTCGCAGTACATCCCGTCGATCAAGTCCTTCTACACGGCGAAGAGCCCCAACTTCCACTACTGGTTCCCGACGACAGTCAACGTCTCGGTGGTGCCAAACCTGACAAACCCCCTGCTCAAGAACGTAAAGGTGCGTCAGGCCATGGCGTACGCGATCGACCGGGAGAAGGTCTCCACGATCGGCGAGTCAGGATATGAGCCGCCTGCGAACCAGGCGGGCATCACCACGCCGACGTTCTCCAGCTGGCTCGACCAGTCGCAGTCCAGCAAGTACAACTACGGCTACAACCCCACGAAGGCGAAGCAGATCCTGACCTCGGCCGGCTTCCATATGGGCTCGGACGGCATCATGGTCAACTCGAAGGGCCAGAAGCTCTCGTTCAGCGTCATCAATATCGGCGACTACTCCGACTGGGTCGCCTCGATGCAGGTGGTGGCCCAGAACCTCAAGGCGGTCGGCATCCAGGTGACGCCGGACAACCTGACCAACACCGACTTCACCGCGGCCATCTACACCGGCAAGTTCCAGCTGGCCTATTACGACCAGCAGACCTTCGGCCCGAGCCCGTACTACGAGCTGCGGAACTGGCTCGACTCGGCGGGGACCGCACCGATCGGCAAGACGGCGGCGACCAACTACGAGCGGTACAGCAACCCGGCCACGGACAAGCTGTTCAGCCAGTACGCGGCGTCCACGTCGGTGTCGCAGCAGCATTCGATCATGAACCAGGTACAAGGGGTCATGCTCAGTCAGCTGCCCATCATCCCGGTGGTGCAGGCGGTGGACTGGTACCAGTGGGACGACTCCTCGCTCGCCGGATGGCCCACGCCCAGTAACCCGTATGCCCAGCCGGCCGCGTACTCCTACCCGGACGCGGAGCAGGTGCTGCTGCATCTCCGGTCTAAGTGAGACCCGGTGCGTGCCCGGGGCCTGGCCCCGGGCACGCACTACCGTCGGCCCAGGCAGTCCTCATGAGGAGCGGACCATGACCACGAGGAGACGAGCTTGAGATTCGCGCTGCGCCGCCTCGGCTTCTTCGTGATCACGCTGTGGGCGGCCGTGACCCTCAACTTCCTGCTCCCCCGGCTGATGCCGGGGAACCCGGCGCTGGCCATGCTGAGCAAGTTCCACGGGCAGCTCGGCCCGGGCACACTGCACGCCCTGGAAGTCCTGTTCGGGGTCAACACGCAGAAGGGCCTGCTCGCGCAGTACTTCAGCTACCTGCACCAGGTGTTCACCGGCAACTTCGGGCCCTCGCTGGACTTCTACCCGGAGCCGGTCACCTCGGTCATCGGCAGCGCCATCTGGTGGACCCTCGGCCTGGTCGGCATCGTCACCATCCTGGCCTTCCTGCTCGGCACCGGCCTGGGCATCGTGTCGGCCTGGCGGCGCGGCGGGCGGCTGGACAGCGTGCTGCCGCCGGTGTTCGTGATCACCTCCGCGATCCCGTACTTCTGGATGGGCATGGTGCTCGTGCTGATCTTCGGGATCACCCTGGGCTGGCTGCCCACCGAGGGCGGCTACTACGTGTCCACCGACAGCCCCGGCCTCAACCTGACCTTCTTCCAGGACGTGCTGTCCCACGCCGCGCTGCCCGCCATCGCGCTGCTGATCACCACGATCGGCACCTGGATCCTGACCATGCGCAACACGATGATCACCACGCTGGCCGAGGACTACGTGCGGATGGCCCGGGCCAAGGGCCTGCCCGGCCGGCGCATCATGGTCGACTACGCGGCCCGCAACGCGATCCTGCCCAACCTCACCGGCTTCGCCATGTCCCTCGGGTTCGTGGTCAGCGGCGCCATCCTGATCGAGTACGTGTTCAACTATCCCGGCGTCGGCTACATGCTGCTGCAGGCCGTGCAGGGCGAGGACTACCCGCTGGAACAGGCGCTCTTCCTGCTCATCACGGTCGCGGTGCTGGTGGCGATCCTGATCGCTGACATCGCCACCGCGCTGCTCGACCCGCGCACCAGGACGGGGGCTAGCCATGTCGATGCCGATATCCGGGGTCCCCACGGCCCCCGACACCGGGCAGCTGCCCGGCATCGCGCCCGGCCCGGCCAGGCGGGCAGACCCGGCCGCCCGCCAGGCACGCCCTGGCCCGGATCGGCCGCGCGATCCGTCCAACCGCAAGGCGCCGCGGGCTCCGTCCTGCTGGCCATCTTCCTGTTCGCCGCGCTGTTCCCGGGGCTGATCGCGAAGGACGATCCGGCGGCCGACGCCTATCAGCCCAAGCTGGGCAT
>CAVVTM010000010.1:0-30953 GCA_963751175.1 uncultured Actinomycetes bacterium
CCAGGCGGAAGGCATGCTGACCCTGCCGCTGCCTCACCGCCCAGCTACACGAGCGCCGGCGCAGCAGCCGCCAGCGCCTGGCCGCACCACCTTCGAGGAGCTTCGGATCTTCATGTTCTCCGCGCCTACGGGTCGCCGATACGATCACGACGACTCGAAGCTGGCAGAACTGCTCGCTGAGGCCGGAGTCCAGCCGCACGGGTGGGCGAATACGTCACGCGGCCGCCGCACTACCCTGCTGGCGGGCATGAACCGTCCGGGTAGTTGCACGGACGAATTCCTCGGCGAATTCCCGCTCGGCCAGGACCCAGCGCTACGCCCACGTGACGGCTCAGCTCAGCCAGGACGCCGGCGGCCCGGATGGCAGCGGCCTGTGGCTGACCGCCGCGGTACGCGGCGCCGCCGAGGCCGGGCCGACGAACGCGGCTGCAAGCGGAACTGCCGCCAGAAGATCAATGATGCGCACGACAGCCACAACATCACCAGTGAAGCATCGTCGGGACGGGTCGTTCTTCGAGGAGTACCTCGTTCGACGGTATCGGTCGCTGTTCTGACGGCTGAGCTTCACCCGGACCGCCAGAACCTTCTCGCAGCCGCAACCCTGGGACGTCGACGCCAGCCGGATCCGCGACCACGCGGCGCACCGGGACGGCCGCCTTCCTGGGCTGGCTGCATGGCCATGGCATGCTCCACCAGGCGATGGAGCCGCCTGGTGGACTTGGCCCCGGCGTCACACTCGGACGACCGGGACGTTCGGCTGACCGACGGCTTCCGCGACGTCCTGCGCGCCATGCGGGACTCAGCCATGAAGTCGTTGATGACCACGATGAACGCAGCCTGCATTCTTCGAGGGTGGTGAACAGCAGGAGGTCGGCCCAGCAGCAGGTGTCCACCAGGACCACCACCCCGATCGCCCTGGATCAGGTCGTCCACGTGGACCGGACGGTGCTGGCCGGGGATGTCGACCAGGTACGGTGGCCGGCGTCCAGCGTCACGCGGCCGAGGTCCATGGCCACATGGTGGTGGTCTCTGGGCACCGACCATCGTCGACCCCGGCGCTCGCCGAAGTCATGACCGCCTCTGTCGTGGCGGCGGATCTTGACACGATCCCCGGCGAAAGTGACTCCAACGCCAAAACCCTCCCACCACGACGATCTTGACCGAGATGATGACAACGGTCCGCGCACCGCGCACGGATTGCAGCTCGGGAAGTTCCACTCCGACACCCTTTCGAGCGGGTCAAGATCTCGGCGGCCGTGCCGTGGTTCGGCTCGGGGTCCGCCCTGACCAGCCCCCTTCCACCGCCATTGTCGACGACAAGAACGGCCACGCCCAGGGCATCCTGGCGCGCGGCTGTCTCCGCCGCCGACGCCGATCACGGCGGCCGATCGCCTGGCGTTCAGGCTCAGGCTGAACAGGTCGCATACCTCATCATGAGCGCCAGCCACCATCGCCTCGATCTGGAGCTGGTACCGGGGCTTGGTTCTACCGTCACCGGCGTGTCGCCGGACCAGCCGCTCCAGCAACCGGCCCGCGTGAACACTTCCTCACCAGAACCGGTGCCGCGTTGGCCACTGTCGGCGCATGGTGCAGGTTCTGGGCCGGAACAACAGTCTCTCCTGTCACTATCTGCATCCTCGACCCGCGACCACGCATATCTGGCGTCGAGACCATCCCTCGCTGAACGGAGCGCCATCTCGTAGGCCACGAGGCCCATGTCACGATCAGCGACACCGGCGCGGGCCAGGCTCGATCCGTCGCTGATCATCACCAGCAGCGGCCGCGCTCGTTCGCGTCGTCTGGTCGCGCACCTCGAAGACCACGACGCTCCCTGCGTCAGGCTGGTCGCCGAAGATCACCGCAGCTGATCGACCCGTCGGCCGGAAGCCGTTCGTCGCCAGCGGCAGATCCCGTCCGACGACCACGATGGCATGCGCGACCAACGCGGCCCTTCTCCACGAAGTTCGTGATCAGCCCGGTTCAGGTCCTGAACCGGACGGGTCACGAGGCTGACGAACCCTCCTCTTCTCAGCATCACCGATGACCAGCGCGTCCAGCGATCCCGCTCGACCCTCATGTCACATCATCTCCCTCACCGCCACGTCATCGTCACTGTTAACAGCGGCACGCGCTCAGCGACGCCTGCGCTGGAAGCTCGCGAAGCGCTCTCGTTCACCCGCAGGCGGGCGGAACAGGAAGCGCGCCTCGGCGCTGGCACGCGGTTCCCGGCGAGGTTCGCCTCTGGACGCGTTTCGGAGGCCGGACAGGTTGCCCGGCCCAACGCCAGCTTGCTGACCCGCCTCGGCCGCCCGCCAGCCCTCGTCGCGCAGAGGCCCAGCCGCCGTGTTGTCATTTTCTGCTCTCTGGTCCAGCAGCAGCAGGCCACGTTCGGCCGGTCGGCGCTGTCCAGCCACCAGCGGAACCAGTCCGACTCCACCGATTCGAGGGTGGGCGGCCGGGTGCCCTCGCCACCAGGCCGGCGGCGGCGCCCGCGACTTACCGCGGCCTGGCGGTCGCTGTTGCGCAGCTTCCGGACCAGCCAGGTCGGCGGCCCGGCAGGCTGCGCTGGCGCCATCGCCGCTCGGTCGTGCCGAACAGCGACGTCCAGTTGCTGGGCGCGACAGCAGAGGCCATTGCTGGCCGCGCAGCGGCGCGACGCGGCCGGGGTCTCGCGGTCGTCCCAGGACGACGAAGGCCTGGCCGGGCCAGATCCTCCAGCGAGGAGATCGGCTACGAACAGCGCGTCATCCACGGCGCCGGCGACGAACGGTTCATCCCAGCAGGGTGACCACCAGGAAGACCGCCGTCGCCGCCGATCACCCGTTCTTCCACGTGCAGCAGCATGAAGCGCGCGCGGGCCGCGTTGACCGCCTCCTCGGCCGCGCTCAGGCCGCGGCGCCAGGCCCCACTCCCCAGTCCCGCCGTTGCAGAGCTTCATGGGGTCAGGGCCGCCCGGAGGAGCCGTTCCGCTCGAAGCGCCGAACCAGCCCCGGGACCCGTACCCTCGTCGGTCACCGTCTCATCGGCCGCCAGACCAGCAGGTGCAGGCCGCCGGTGATCACCGGCGCACCCCGCCGCCGATACCGTCCGCGCGGCCAGCCGCCACCACGGAGCGGCCCATGCGCGGGACGGCGAGGCGTCCACCGCTGAGCAGGTCTTCCAGCGCGCCGGTTGGCGATCCAGGCCATCTTCCTCGGCGCCCATGCCGACGCCCTGGTCGCTGATGTCGAGGACTTGCCGCTGTTCAGCAGTACAACAGGTCACCGGCGTCTCCACGAAGAAGAACGAGGTCGCATTTCTCCACCAGCTCGCGACCAGGTGCACCACGTCGTTGACGGCCTGGCCGCGACCCGGTGCAGACCACGTTCATCGAGACCGCTCGTCTCGATCTCAAGACTCGCGCCGCGAGCACGTCCACCGGCCACCGGGCTGGTTCCAGCACCAGGATGCCTCATCGCCCGCGAGCACCAGCAGGTTCTGCAGAGTTGCGGCGCATGCGCATCACCAGGTGGTCCATCTCGAACAGGTTGACGCCGCTCGGTTGTTGCTCGCCTGTTTCAGTCGTCGATGAGCCTGGTCTGGCGTTCGACCAGATCGCTCAGCGGCGGCCGCGGACATTAGCGTTGACGTTCCCGCGCGGCGCGGCCTCGTTCGCGGCCAGCCGGAGCACTTCCCTGTCGACCTGGTTCGAAGGCCGCGCGACCTGGCCCGATCTCGTCGGAGAGATCTCCACGTCGATGAGGGCGACATCGAAGACCAGCCCGCCGTCGCCTCGCTCATCCGCCGGACCATCTCCGGCCACCGCACCACCACTTCCAGGCGCACCCGCGCCCGCAGCCGCAGCAGGCGGACCATGACCGCCCGATGGCGCGGTTCAGGAAGAAGGCCAGCGCGCAGGACCGCCGCACCGACCACGATGGCGCCGCGGATCGGCGGCCTGTGCACGCCGCCGCGGAGCTGATCTACGCCGCCAGGGCCTGCTCGACCCAGCCCGATCTGCGAGTCGATCTCGTTCGACATCGCGTACCAGCTGTTCCGCATAGTGATGTAGACTCAGCGCTGCCGTTGAGCCTCGCGGTGGTGATCGCCTCGGTCTCCCTCGGCGTTTCACCTCGAAGACGAGGACAAGGCCACGCTGTTGTTCCACGGTTGCGCTACCACGATGCTGGCGGCCATTTCGACGAGGGCCAGGTTCTGCTCGCGAGCGCAGAGTTGAGCACATGGCTTCGTAGAGAGCCAGCGGACCGACCAGCCGTAGGTCGGGTCGCTGCTGGAGTGCCTGTTCCTTCGTCCTGGACACGAGGCGCCGATCGACGTAGAGCATCACGTCACTGGTGCCCTCACCGTCGCGTCGATGACGCGGTGGGCTCCTCGATGATCATCACGTTGCTGGCCCGCGACCAGGCCACTCGGTACCGTCGCAGCAGCCGAGCGACCAGGTTCTGCAGCGCGGATCAAGGCCGTCGCCGCCTCCTGCTGCGGTACTGGCTGCAGGAGGCCGTTGATGTACTGCAGCTCCGCACCGCGCCCGGTCTCGTCGGTCAGCACGTACTGCTCGCCACGTTCAGCTCGGCGGCGGTCGAGCTGCTCCGCCGGCCTGGCCCGGCCCGAGCCCGAATGTCGGCATCGTCCCGCTCGTCCTCGAGCGCTGGGGCGAGACCATGACGTTCGCGCTCGAGGCGCTCTGGAGCCGACCGTCGGCGGTCGCACTGCGCACGTCGACGGTGCCGGCACCGCCCGGTTCCTGGGCGTCCAGCATCGAGATCGCGATCAGCGGCCCAGCGCGACGCCGCGCGCCCTTCTGGGGCGCGGCGTCGCGGCACGCCGGCGCCCTGGCCTGGCCTCGGCTCCGGAATCGGCTGCTGGTCCCAGCCGTCGAGGTCCGCGGCGCGCGGGACGCCGCAAGGCTTCGTCGACGGCTCAACTGACCTGCATTGGCCGCCAAGCCCGTACCAGTCATCTGCTCGCCGCAGGCCTGTGCTGCTCACCTGGCTTGTGTCGGCGAGCGGCTGGGCCCGCGTTGCAGCAGAGACTGACATGACGCACCCTTCCCGGTGACGTTGTATGAGCCCCGCGCGTCGGCCAAGGGCTGACCCTAACGTATCACCGTCGGCGGATCTGATGAATACCTTTATGCAGGAAGCGCTTGCTGCGGCGTGATGTTTTTTTGCCGGATCGCTTGACGTTCAGTAGGTCTTCGCAGCCTTGCGCATAGCTCGTTCTGCTCGCGTAGTGTATATTGCGAACACCTAGAGTACCAGGTGCAGCAGTACAGCTGATCCCGGTCGCCGCCTCCACGGCGGTCTACCAGCCCCGGCGCCTGGTGACCTGCTCCAGGACATCTCCAGCGCCTGCCGCCGCCCGAACGCCGCAGGCCTGATCAGGTGTACGCCACGTCCTGCTCACGGCGGTGCGGCGTCAACAACAGCGCGCCGCGCCCATCGGCCCCGGCCAGGCCGTTTGCAGCGACGAGATCAGCGCGGCCCGGATACCGATCACGCCGCCGCCGGCCAACCCGCCCGCCGCAAGAAGGTTGTTGCCCAGCCCCACCTTCGGCATAGCGGTCGCCCGGCTCGTCCTACATCCGCAACCCGTTGCCCGCGCGATGATCATCCGCTGCACTTCGAGGTGCCTTCCCCGATCTCCGGCACCCTGGCGTCGCGGTCGACCCGCGCAACAGGAACTCGTACATGAACCCGTCGCCGCCGAAGATCTCGATCGCCTGCCGGGCGTTGTCCGTCGGCCGCATCGATTGGCCTGGCGATCACAGCCCTCCGCTTGACCGCTGCCGGCGACCGCCGGCCAGCCGCGTGGTAGGGCAGGACCACGCGCTGTGGGTGCCGGCAGCCATGAGCTCGACGATGGCCTGGTCGTGCCCGAGCTGGTCGCGCCGATGCCGCCCGCTGGCCGGTGCCGCTGCAGGCCTGGTCCACGTTCCCTGGGCCAGGCCGACCGCGAGCACGATGGCGATCCGGCCCTGGTCCAGGATCTCCAGGAACTGGCGTACCCGCGGCCGCGCGCCGGCATCGCCAGCAACTCGGCGCCGAGGCGAACGCCGGTTCCTGGTGTAGAGCGCACCAGCCGTCCTTCGAGTCTCACGGCCGACGGTCACCCAGGTATCCGCCGGCACCACGATGGACGAGGATCCAGCACCGGGTGCAGCCCCGGTGATGGCCGGCACGGTCACCGGGCATGACGCGTCCGGCGTTGGTGATGAACGACTTGGCCCCGTCGATCACCCATTCCGTGCCCCTGCCCTCCGCCAGGCTCAGGCCGCGCGCGGTGGTCCGCGTCCCGGGGATATCCGGTCCGCCGCCTCGGTGCAGGCCGACGCCGGCCCAGGTGCTCACCGGCGCCAGGTGGCCAGCGGCGGCGCTGGGCCTCGTTCGACCTGTCGATCAGCATGGCCCCGAGGCCACCGCAGGGCCTCGGCGTTGATGGCCAGGCCGATCCCACCAGGCCCAGTTCCTCCAGCAGGCAGAAGCCGAACCAGGTGCGCCGTTGCCGTCCCGAACTCCGCGGGAACGGCAGCCGAACAGCCCGCGCCCATGCGCACGCGGCCCAGGTCGATCAGGAACTCGTTCCGCTGGTGATCGTCCCGATCACCGGCCGGACCACGTAGCGGGCGAAGGCGGCGACGGTCTGGCGCAGTTCCTCATGCTCATCGCTCGAGCACATAGACTGAGATCATGATGAGTGCCCCTCGCCGCTCGTGACGCCGCATGACCATGATGCTTACTCAGCAGCGTTTCCGGTGGCGGCACCCACACCGTGCCGCGGAAACATCCAGCTCTCGTGGACACATCCTGCCGCAACCCCGAGGACAACCTGGCGACCCTGGCCTGTCCTGCCTGTTCCGCTGAGGTCCCACAACAATGCCGTCTGCTTCCGCTTCGGCGCCAACCTGCCCGGCGCAGTTCGGCCGACAAGGGCCAGGGCCTCGCCGACCGTCATCCAGGTACCACGAACGCGGAGGTTCAGCGGCTCCAGCAGCAGGGTCGTCCTGCCCCAGCTGCAGGGCGCCGCCGTCGGCGGCCAGTCGGCAGTTGTTCTGCGCGCTGTGCCGCGGGGCCGCTGTTCACCGCGAGGGCATCATCTCGCCGTGGTGCTGCGCCTGGTCTTCCCGTACCGGCGATGTGGAAGTTCCACGGGCGCCTCGCTGGTACTGGCCGTGACCCGGAGGATGCGCTGGTCGCCGCGGCCTTCGCCCACTGACGACGTCTCGCGGCGTCACGCGACGTGATCGTCAGCGACGCGGGTAGGGCCACGATCCGCGACGAGCGCCTCCACCAACGGACCTTCGTGCGACGGACGGTCTACCAGCACATCCACCTGGTGACCAGGACAGCGTCCGGCTCCACCACGGACGTGACCGGCGAGGTGTCACTGCCCCGGCAGGGCATCCTGGTCGTTCAAGCCGCAACAGCACGCGACCCGCCTGATCCCGGCCTGGCCCGGGCTTCATTTCGGCCTATCGGCGGCGTGCGCCATGAGACCATCACAGCATCGGCACCATGATCAGGCGGAGGTGGCCATGACCGTCCGTGAATCCCTACAGCGCCGCGCCGGGCCTGAGGCGGACACCATCGGCTGCGCGAGGTCCTGTTCCAGAGCATCACGGACATGGCCCCGGCGCCGCCGTCGCCGCGTCGATCCACCCGGGTCGCGTTCGCGGTCGTACCCCTCCCGCTCGCCGTGGTCTTCGCCTGGTGGCCTGCTGTTCTGCGCGGTGGTATCGGCTTGCTGGCCCGGGAGATGCCCGTCCACCGGGTCGCTGGCCACGTACGCCGCCCGCCGCCTGCACCCCGGCCATCGGCTTCCTGGTCACCTGGGGCTACGTGCTGGTCGGGTTCCTGATCCCGCCCGCTGGTCCTGCTCCAGCTCGGCTTCACCACCACCACCACCCTCGACGCCAGTTCCAGCGGTTACCCGGCGGAGGCCTGTGGTGACCGTGGGCGGTTCGCCGGGCGGTGGTGGTCTCACCAGCCTTTCTACGCATCCGCACCTCCACCAGGCTCGGCACGGTCCTCGGCCTCTTCGAGATCGGCGTGTTCCTGGTGCTCGCGTGTTCTCGTGGTCTACGCGGCCACCACGACACCCTGAGCGTGTTCGCCGCCAGTGCACGCCGCCGGGCTTCCACGGCATCGCCGGGGTGATCGGCGGCTACCGGTGTACACGATCCTGGCCTTCGGCGGCTTCGAGGGGGGCGCGCCGCTGGCCGAAGAGGCCAGGAACCCGCGGCGGACGATCCAGCGGCGGTGCTGCTGGCCACCGCTGATCGGGGCGCTCTACGTGTTCACCACCTCGCCGTCGACGTCGCCTACGGGCCGGCCAGGTTCGTCGACTCGCCACCGGCGCCCGGCGCCACGCGTCTGGGTGGGCATGGCCCGGTCGCTGTTCGGGCTGTTCTCGTTCTTCGTGTTCCTGGCCATCGTGAACTGCGCCCCGATCGCCAACACCAACGCACGGGGTGAACGTCTCCACCCGGACCACCCTGCGCCATGGCCGGGATCGGCGCGTCCCGCGCTTCCTGGCCCAGGTGGCCACCAGAACGCGCCGCTCCCGGCGCTGGCCGTGGTTCAACGCGGCTTCTCCGGATCACCGGTCGCGGTGATCCTGGACCTCGGGCTGAGGCCCGGCCCGGTCACCACCGCGTTCGTGATGGTGACCACCACCCTGGTCATCGTGCTGGCCACCATCTACGTCGGTGATGATCGGCCTCATCGGCTCTTCCACCGGGGCGGGCGGATTCAACCCGCTGCTGCACGTGGTCGATCCCGGTGCTGGCGATCGTGACGTCGTCCCGGCCTGGCTCACCACCACGGGGTCAAGGTGTTCTCGTTCGTGGCTCCACTGTCCCCGCCGTCTCCTACATCGGCCCCGGGGTCGCCAGCTCGATGGTCGTCGGCCTGATCTCCTTGTCTACCTGTACCGGCATGACCCCCACCGGTGGTCGAGGTCGGGCTGGTTCACCTGGTACCCACTCGAGGGTCCAGCCATGAGCGATCCGCGGTGGTGGCGGCTTCCAGCCATCCACGGACCAGTACCACGTCGACGTCCGGCGGCGCGGCGCCGGGTCGACCGAGGTCCACCGCCCGCGTGCTCGAGCTGTTCCAGCCGGGAGCTGTTTCACCAGCCGGGTTCGGCGGCGAGCCGACCTGGTCTCCGGGGTTGCGAGTTCCGTTCCTCGACCCGCAGACCGGGCCGTTTGGCATCGAGGGCACCCAGCCCCGGCGACACCCTGGCCGTCCAGCTTCATCTCGGATCGCCAGGGCCCGCGACTGGGGGGCATCCACCACCGTGCCGCTGTTCGGCACGCTGAGCGCCACCCACGCCACCACGCTGTTCCGCGACCCGCTCCCCGAGGTGGTCTGGCTGTGGCGGTTCGACAGCGCCGAGGGCCTGTACCGGTTCACCGCCCGCCACGGCGGCCTTCGCCGCGGACCTGCCGTCGGCGGTGCACGGGACCATGGGCGTGGCCCCGGCCGACCTCGAGGTCCGCGGCGCGCTGGTCCCGGACGCGTTGGCGGCGACATGGACACCCCGGAGATGCGCGCCGGGGTCACCTGCTACATCGGCGTGAACGTCGAGGGAGCACTGTTCTCGCTCGGCGACGGGCACGCCCGCCAGGGCGAGGGCGGACGTGCGGGGTCGCGGTGGAGTACGCGATGAACACGGTGCTCGCGGTCGACCTGGTCAAGGGCCGCCCGTGCGCTGGCCGCGACTGGAGTCGGACACCCGCCTCCATGTCCGCGGGCTGCGCGCCGGCCGCTGGAGGACGCGTTCCGGATCGCCGCCCTGGACCTGGTGCAGTCGCTGGCCCGCCGACTACGGGCTCGACCAGCTCGACGCCTCCGTTGGCCACCCAGGCGATCGAGGCACCGCTGGCCGACGTGTGCGACCCCAACTACACCAGCGTGGTCAAGATGCCCAGCAGTACCTGCCCGCGGCCGACCCGATGCGGGGGGCGTCGCACCAGGCTCCGTCAGCTGGCCCCCCGCGCCTACCAGGGGCTCGCCGCCCCCGGGCCGGCTTCGACGCCTGGCTGTTGCTGGCGTCGAGTTCCGAGGTGTCGATCGGGAACACCTCAAGGGACACCTCGACCTGCTCCTGCTGTCGTCTCACGCACCGGGCAGGCGCACCGGCTCGCGGGTCATATCGGGCTGCGCCGCCGCAGCGAAGGCACGTTCGACCTGCCGAAGGCACCGCGTACCCGGCGCTGCACCAGCTCGAGGACGCCGGGCTGCTCAGCAGTTCCTGGGCCAGGGCCGACCGCCGGCGGCGCCGGGTCTACGCGCTGACCACGCCGGGCGCGGCCACGCTGGCCACGAGGAGCGGAGCCGAGTTCGGCCTTCGCCCAGCGGGTCCAGGCCGTGCTGCGGATGGAGTGCGGCATGAGTGCTCCCGACGGCGACCTGGTGGAGCAGTACTCGACCACGTGGGTGATGAACGCGGCGTTCGGCCGCGGTTTCGTCGGCGGCACCCTGGCGCGATCCGCTGCTCCGCGGCCGACTGCCACCACTGGCTGGCGTCTGGACCCACGCGCACAGCTGCGCGCAGGCCGCGGTGCTGGAGAACAGCGGCGACACGGTCTCGATGCGGCTGGCCGCGGGCGTCATCGGCCTGGCCGCGCTGGCCTGCTCCACCTGGCCCGGCCGGTCCGCGACCTGTGCCGGGACGGCTTCTCCACGCCCACGGTGGCCATGACGCTGTTCAGTGCGGCCGGGCTGGTCCTGGCCGGGATACTCGGTCGATGACACCGGGTCCTGGGCCTGCGCTGGGGCTGGGTACCACGGGCCCGGGCCAGGCTTGCTCGCCGCGGCGCGATCGTGGCCCTGGTCCTGGCCTTCCGCTAGCCGGGACCTCACCGCGGCATCCTGCGGCAGCCCCGTGGCTGAGCTTCTTCACTGCCCGCGACGAACCTTCTCCGGCGGGCAGCCCCGCTCTCCGTGACCCGCCCCCACGCTTCGCGTCTTCCCCCGGCCGGAGCAGGCCGGAAGAACCGTCGGGACGCGGTGTTTGCCGGCCCGGCGCTCCGGCGCGCGGCCTGAAGCTGGCCGGGCGCTGGGCGCGCGGCCTTAGCGGTCGCTGTCCCAGGGCACCCATCTGGGCGGTGTCGTACGGGTACCGCCGGCCGCTTGCCGGCAGGCACGGCGGCCCCGATCGCGGCCAGCTCCTCCGGGGTCAGCCGCAGGCCGGTACCGCGGGCCAGCACCTCGGCCAGGCGGTCCCGTCGCTGGTCCCGATCAGGCGGGATGATGTCGTCGCCGCGGGACCAGTCCCAGGCGATGGCCAGCTGGGCGGTGCACACCCGCGCTGCTCCGCGATCTTCTCCAGCGCGTCCAGCGGCGTCGAGGTTGCGCTCCAGTTGCCGCCCTGGAACCGGGCGGAAGCCGCCCCGCGGGTCGCCCTCGGCGAGCCGGGCCGGTCTACGGTTCGGCGAGCCGCGGGACAGGATGCCGTACGCGGTCACGCCGATCCCGAGTTCCCGGACCGTGGGCAGGATCTCCGCCTCGATACCCCGGCTCATCAGCGAGTACTCGATCTGCAGCGCACGGACGGGATGGACGGCATTGGCCCGGCGGATGGTGTCCGGCCCCACCTCCGAGAGGCCGAGGTGCCGCACGTACCCGGCCCCGATCATCTCCGCGATCGCGCCGACCGTGTCCTCGATCGGGACGCGCGGGTCGAGCCGGCGGCTGGTACAGGTCCACGTAGTCGGTGCCGAGCCGGGTCAGCGAGTAGGCCAGGTAGTTCTTGACCCCGGCCGGGCTGGCGTCGTGCCCGATGAACCGGCCGGACGGGTCCCGCTGCCCGCCGAACTTCACCTGGACGAACACGCTGTCCCTGGGGACCTCCCGCAGGACGCGGGACAACAGCAGCTCGTTGTGGCCCATCCCGTAGAAGTCGCCGGTGTCCAGCAGGGTGATGCCGGCGTGCAGCGCGGCCCGGATGGTGGCCAGGCTCTCCTGCTCGCCGGCCAGCCGTAGATCCCGGACATGCCCATGAGCCCGAGCCCGGCCTGGATACCTCCGGGCCGCCCCGGCCCAGCGTGATCATCTGCACAGCCCTGCTCCTCCTGGCTCGGCGTCCGCGATGACCACGCTACGCAGTGGGTGCCGCGTACACCCGCTCCCCCTCGACGTAGGTGAGTGCGACCGTGGCCGCGGCGATCTCCGCCGTGCTGGCCCGGCGAACGGATCGCGGTCCAGGATCACCAGGTCGGCCAGGTACCCGGGCTCGACCGCGCCGGTCTCGTCGAGATGGTTCACGTACGCCGACCCGGCGGTGTAGGCGGCCAGGGCCTCGGCGAGCGTGAGCGCCTGGCCGGGCAGCAGCGGTTCCCCGTCCGGTTCCCCCGCCTCTGGAGGCAGGGTCCGGTTCACCGCGACGTGAATCCCCTCCAGCGGGTTGGCGCTGCTCACCGCCCAGTCGCTGCCCGCCGCCAGCCGGGCGCCGGCCCGCAGCAGGGCCCCGAACGGGTACTGCCGGGCGGCCCGCTCCGGCCCGAGGAACGGGATCGTCAGGTCGTCCATCTGCGGCTCGTGCGCGGCCCAGAGCGCCTGCATGTTCGCGGTCACGCCGAGCTGCGCGAAGCGCGGGATGTCGTCGGGGTGCAGCACCTGGAGATGGGCGATGTGATGCCGGCCAGGGCTGACCACGTTGGCCGCCCGGGCGGCCGCGAACCCGTCCAGCGCCTCGCGCACCGCCCGGTCCCCGATGGCGTGCACGTGCACCCCGAAGCCCGCCGCGTCCAGCCGGGTCACCTGCTCGGCCAGGTCCGCAGGATCCACGTAGGACAGCCCGCTGTTGCCGGTCTGGCAGCCGCAGGCGTCCAGGTAGGGGTCGATCATCCCGGCGGTGAAGTTCTCCGCGACCCCGTCCTGCATGATCTTGACCATGCCCGCGCGGAACCGGCCCGCCTGGCCGGCCTGCCGCCGGTCGAGCAGGTCATCGAGCTGCTCGCCGCCCCGGGCGCGGTCCCACCAGAGGGCGCCGGCGACCCGGGCGGTGAGCGTGCCGTCCTGGGCGGCGGCCAGGTAGGCCGGCAGGGGGTCAGGGAAGCCGAGGTACTCCCCCACGATGGCGTCCTGCCAGGCGGTGATGCCCAGCGAGTGCAGATGCTGCTGGGCCAGCAGCAGCCCGCGGACCTGCTCGGCGAAACTGGGGCCGGGCACCAGGCGGCCCACCAGCAGCGCGGCTCCCTCGTGCAGGGTGCCCTGCGGCTCACCGTCGCCGCGCCGCTCGATCCGCCCGTCCGCGGGATCGGGGGTGGCCGCGGTCAGGCCGGCCAGTTCCAGCGCCCGGGAGTTGACCCAGGCCCCGTGCCCGTCCCGGTTGGTCAGGTAGGCCGGCCGGTCCGGGACCACGCCGTCCAGGAGCTCGCGGGACGGGGTGCCGCCGTCGAACCACTCCATCCGCCAGCCGCTGCCGTCGACCCATTCCCGGTCCGGCTGGGCCGCGGCGTAGGCCCGGATCCGGTCCAGCGCCCCGGCCAGGTTCTCCGCACCGTCCAGGTCGCAGCGCAGCATGGTGATCCCGGCGAAGGCCGGGTGCACGTGGGCGTCCTGGAACCCCGGCAGCAGGGGCCGGCCGCCCAGGGGCACCGTCTCCGCCTGGCCGCCCGCCAGGTCGCGGATCTCGTCGTCGGTGCCGACCGCGACGATCCGGCCGCCGTGCACCGCCACCGCGGTCGCCGGCGGCCCGTCCGCGGTCCCGATGCCTGCCCCGCTGCTCGTGTCCTCGCTGCTGGCCGCCTCGCCGCCGGCCGTGGCCGGGACCATCCGGCGCCCGTCGGGAAGCACGGTGTAGATCCGGCCGCCGGTGAAGATCAGGTCTGCTGCCATGCGCGGCATCCTACGTGCCCGTACAGCCGGCCAGGCTGGCGGTATGACGGCCTACTTCCAGCTGCCCCGGATCACGCTGGCCGTGGCCGCGTGACCCAGCAGCGGCAGCCGGTAGAGGGCCTCCAGGGTGCGCAGCACGCTGTAGTGGGTGATGGGCTGGCCGTAGCGGCCGGGCCGGACCGGCTGGCCCGCGACGATCGTGGGAATCTGGTTGCCGGGGCTGTCATCGTTCTCATCCCAGGTCACGATCAGCAGGCTGTGGTGGGTCATCGCCCAGCTGGCGTAGCCGCTGAGGTGGTCCCGGACCCAGGCGTCCCCGGTGGCCACCGGGCAGTCGTGCATGTCATCGCACAAGTTCGGGATGACGAAGGAGACCGTGGGCAGCCGCGCGAAGTTGCTGGCCGGGAAGCTGGTCCACGGCTGGTTGTCGGCGGCGGGCACGGTACGGAAGTTGGTCCAGGGCACATGCTTGCGCGCGTACTCCCCGCTCCCGCAGACGAATCGAGCCGGCCGCCGGGAGGCCCTCGGAGTAGCCCGCAAACGTCCGTCCCGCCGCGATCAGCTCGGACCCCAGGCTGGGAGCGGAGAACTGGTGCGGGCAGCTGTCGTCGCCGATGCCCTGCGTGCTGCCGGAGAACAGGGCCAGGTAGTTCGGCTCGCTGGGGTGGGTGATGGCCCGCGAGTCGGTGAACAGCGCACCCTGCCGCGCGAGCCCGTTGAGGTACGGCGCCTGCGGGCTGCCGATGACCTGGCCGTAGCCGTGGTTCTCCATCACCACGACGATGGTGTGGGCGGGCGGCCGCGGCAGGCCGCTGGCCTGCCCCCGGTGCTGGTGCCCGGCGGGGCGCTGGCGGTGCCTGGCTCCCGGGTCACCGGCGGCGCCGGGCTGGGCGTGGACGGCGGCACGGCCGGGGCCGGGGAACCGCACGCGGCCAGGGCCACCACGCCGGCCAGGGCCGCCAGAAGACGCAGCCTCATGCCGGCGGACCGCTCACCGCACGCTCCTCGCTGGCCGGGCCGGGGCGAAGCCGCTGCCCGGGAGTACAGGATTATGGCCCCTGCGATAGCGGAGCCTCAAAGCTTGGCTGTGATCAGCCACACCAGCGGCGCGCCACGGCCGCTGCCAAATCCCCCCGCTCCATACCCTGCGTACTACGCCGCGCCCATGCCCTGGCACAGCTCGTGCCCCGCATGTTCACTGCCCGCCCGAGTGGGCGGCCTGAAATCCCTCAGGCCGCGCACTCACGGCAGACTGGCTGGCCGTTTCGGTCCTCGGCCAGTTGACTCCGGTGATGCACCAGGAAGCACCGCGAGCAGGTGAACTCGTCCGCCTGCCGCGGAATGACTCGGAACGACAGTTCCTCGTTGGACAGATCCGCTCCGGGAAGTTCCAGCGACTCCGCGACATCATCTGGGTCGATGTCGATCGTGCTGGAAGACTTGTCCATCCGGCGTGCCTGCAGCTCCTGCAGGCTGTCTTCAGTGAGCTCGTCGTCTGTCTTACGCGGGCTGTCATAGTCAGTTGCCATCTGGGTACTCCACCCCCTCCTTCGTTATGCGCCTCGTCGCGCGGATGTAACGCTCGGCAGGCCGTGATTTGTGCCCGATTCCGGCGGGGAATTCTGTCACGTCCGCCTGCCGCGCACACGGAGGGTACGGGCTATAGCGCGTCGTGTCCGTGTCTTCACCGACCTACACGCCCGATCCGCAGCGACCAGGCCCGGGCGCAAAGCTCCCAACACGTGCTTGCGCCAGTAACTTCCCCCGATCTGTGCACGCCAAGCACAGATGAGTGCGTATGGTACGAAACTGACCTCCCACCCGCAGGATTAGCGGAGCCGCCGCATGCCCCTCGTCACGCCACTGCGGCCCG
The DNA here is from genome assembly GCA_963751175.1 of uncultured Actinomycetes bacterium. Lineage (GTDB taxonomy): Bacteria > Actinomycetota > Actinomycetes > Streptosporangiales > Streptosporangiaceae > RYN-230. Next base: position 15,721 of record CAVVTM010000010.1, read on the forward strand.
ATGATCTCCGGCGGGTCGGCCGTTACCGGCTGTCCGGCCGGGTCGCGGACGGCCTGGGCGACCCGGAGTCGGCCGGGACCTTCGTGTCCCGCCTCCCGGACGGGACCCCGGTGGCGGTCAGCCTGCTGGCCCGGGCCGCGGCTCCCGACCCGGCGTCGCGGGACCGCTTCACCGCTGAGGCTACGGTGGCCCGGCGGGTCGCGCCGTTCTGCGCCGCGCGGATCCTGGACGCCGGGTTCGACAGCGATCAGCCCTTCCTGGTCAGTGAGTTCATCGAAGGCCCGTCCCTGGCCGAGACCGTCGCGGCCGAGGGGCCGCTCGAGGGGCCGGTGCTGGCCGCGCTCGCCATCGGCGCGGCCACCGGGCTCACCTCGATCCACCAGGCCGGGCTGGTGCACGGGGATTTCGGGCCAGATCATGTGGTGCTCGGCGCGGAAGGCCCGCGGGTCGTCCACTTCAGCACCACGCCGCCGTACGGTCCCGCGACCCCGTCAGCGGACCTGCTCGCCTGGGCCCAGACGATCCTGTTCGCCGCCGGGCGCCCGGACGTCGCCAGCCTCCCCGAGCCGCTGCGGAACACGGTGGCCGCCTGCCTGTCCCCGGACCCGGCCAGCCGGCCCCCGGCCCGGTCCCTGGTGACCGCGCTGCTCGGCCACAACGATCCAGCGGCCGGGCTGCTCGCCGAGGGCACCCGGCGGGCCCGGGCCGCGGGCCGCGGGCTGGTCGCCGCGGACTCCAACGGCCCGGCCGAGACCTCCGCCGTGCCCCGGTCGCGCCGGGTCGCGTGGGCCGGGGCCTGCGTGGCCTGCGTCGGGGTCATCGTGGTGGCGGCCACCCTGATTGCCACGCATCGCGACAGCCCCGCGACCACGGCCACACCGGTCGCGGCGGATCACACCACCGCCTCGGCCCACACGTCGTCCGCCTCGCCCACGGTGACCCCGAGAATCCCCGCCAGCCTGGCCGGCACCTGGACCGGCACGGTCCGGCAGACCGACCCGTCGCTCGCGGTGACCGTGCGGATCAGCCTCACCGCGGGCGCCCCGGCCGGGACCATCTCCTACCCGCAGCTCGGCTGCTCAGGCCAGCTGCTGCTGGTCTCGGTGCTGGCCGGGACGTTCACCCTGGAACAGGGCATCACGAAAGGCCAGCAGAGCTGCGAGAGCGGCGTGGTGGTGCTCAGCCCGCAGGGCACCTCGTCGATGGCCTACAAGTTCCGCCGCAGTGGGGCCCCCAGCCCGGCCGGGTTGCTCACCAAGGCCGGCTCCTGGCCGGCCCGCAGCTGACCTGCCCCGCTGCCGACCTGCCCGGGCACTGGCCCGCCCGCGGGGCGCTCGTCAGTCCGCCGTGCTGGCTTCCCCGGCGTCCCGCTCCGGATCGAGGCTGCGCAGCAGGTCATGCAGTTCGCGGAACAGGCCGGGCCGGCCGCGATGGTCAGCTCGGGACTGGGCGCCCGTCCGTCCAGCCCGCCCACCCGGGCACCCGCCTCGGCCGCGATCAGGCCGCCCGCGGCCCAGTCCCAGTAGTTAACGCCCCGCTCGTAGTAGGCGTCCACCCGGCCGGCAGCGACCGAGCAGAGATCGACCGCGCAGGAGCCGCCCCGGCGGATGTCACGGACCTGCGGCAGCACGACGGCCACGACCTCGCCCTGCACCACCCGCCGGGCCCGCGCGTACCCGAAGCCGGTGGAGACCAGCGCCCTCTGCAGCGGAACCCCCTCGTTGCACCGGAGCGGGACGGCCGGCTCCCCGCCGGGGTGCAGCCAGCTACCCTGCCCGGCGACGGCGGTGAACACCTCCCGGTAACGCGGGACCGCCACCACCCCGGCGAGGACCGTGCCGTCCACCTCGGCCGCGATGCTCACCGCCCAGTCCGGCAGGCCGTACAGGTAGTTGACGGTGCCATCCAGCGGGTCGACGATCCAGCGGACCCGGCCATGACCGGATTCGCCCCCTTCCTCACCGAGGATGGCGTCGCCGGGCCGTTCCGCCCGGATCCGCTCCGCGATCATCGCCTCGGCCGCGCGGTCCATCTCGGTGACCACGTCGGTCGGGCTGGACTTGGTGCTGGCCACCTCCGGGCGCCCCTGCGGGCCAGCGGGCAGGCGGGCGGCCAGCATCCCGGCCGCCGCCTCGGCGGCCGACCGGGCCAGGGCGAGCAGGGACTCCGGGTCCGGCGGGCCGGCCTCGGCGCCGCTCATGAGGTCCCGCTCATGAGGCCGCCGCCGGGTGGCCCGGGCGTCCTCCGGGGCGGCCAGGCGGCAGCAGTCGCCGGAGCCGCAGCCCGGGGAGCCCAGTGCGGCCTGGCTGGCCAGCCTCTCGCTGACCAGCCCGGTGATCATCGACACGAAGCGCGGGTCGGTGCCGGGGGTGGCCGCACGGGCTAGTGGCAGCCCGAGGCGCCGGGCGACCTGGGCCGCCTCAATGTCCAGGTCGTGGACGACCTCCATGTGGTCGGTGATGAAGCCGACCGGGACCAGGACCGCACCTGCGGCGCCGTCCCGGGCCAGCTCCTCCAGGTAGTCACAGACGTCAGGGCCGAGCCAGGGCTGTGACGGCGGCCCGCTGCGGCTCTGGTAGACCAGCCGCCACGGATGCCCGCCGTCGGGGGCGCCGGCGCTCCCCCCGGCTGGTTCCGCTGCCCCGTTGACGCGTCCGGCGATGAGCCGGGCGGCCTCGGCCAGCTGGGCCGGGTAACGCCCTCCGGGCGGCGGCCCGCTGGCCGCGGCCATGGCCTCCGGCACGCTGTGCGCCGTGAACACGAGCGGGACGTCGGCGCGGACCCTGGCCGGCAGTGACTCGATGGCCCGCAGGGTCGCGTCCGCGAACGGCTCCGTGAAGCCGGGATGGTTGAAGAAGTGCCGGATCTTGTCGATCTGGGGAGCGCCCGGGCCTACCTCGGCCCGGGCCCGCTCGATGTCGTCCAGGTACTGGCGGCAGCTGGAGTAGGACCCGTAGGCGGAGGTGACGAAGGCCAGCGCCCGCCGTACCCCGGCCGCCGCCATCTCGGCCACGGTCTCGGTCAGGTACGGGTCCCAGTTCCGGTTGCCCCAGTAGATCGGCAGGTCCAGCCCGGCCGTGGCGAAATCCTTGCCGACCGCGCCGATCAGGTCCCGGCACTGCTGGTTGATCGGGCTCACCCCGCCCACCGCGTGGTAGTGCTCGGCCACCGCCTCCAGCCGCGCGGGGGGGATGCCGCGGCCGCGGGTCACGTTCTGCAGGAACGGCATGACATCGTCCGGGCCCTCCGGGCCGCCGAAGGACACCAGGAGGAACGCGTCGTAGTCAGCCATGTCTCCATCCAACCAGGCGCCTGCCGATGGGCGGGCGGCGCGGACAGGGGCCTGGGCGGCCCGGACAGCGGCCAGGGCGGCCCGGGACGGGCACGGTGGCCTCAGACCGGCCGCTCCCTCCCCTGGGCGGCCCAGGGCGTCCTGGTCAGCCGTAGTCGCGGGCGTACTCCTGGGCCAGCGCGAGCACCTCGTTGACGTACCAGGCGGCGTGGTTGTAGGCGAAAACGGCCCTGTACAGGCCGCTGGCCGATCCCGCCCCGGCCGCGCACAGCAGCCGGGCGGCCGCCGGGACCGCGTCGAACGGGTTCATGATGTCCGGTGACCCGGTCTCGCCGAACGCCGTGATCCCCCATTCCCGCCAGGTCGAGGGCAGGAACTGCATGGGGCCCAGCGCCCCGGCACTGGACGGGCCCATGTTGCTCCCGTCACCGCTCTCGATCTGCCCGATGGCGGCCAGCACCGTCCAGGACAGGCCGGGGCAGTACCGGGCGGCCGACGTCCGGAACAGCTGCAGGTAGGTCGAGGGACGGCCGCTGCCCGCCGAGGAGTCCACCGGGAGCCGCTGCTGTGCGGGGCGCAGGCTGGCCACGGTGGCGGACCGGCCGACGATCGCGCGCACCGCGGTGATCAGCCTGGTCATGCTGGCCCCGGGCGCGCTGACCAGGGCCAGCACCCCCGGCACCAGGCCGAGCTGAGCCGAGGCCTTACTGCTGACCAGCGCGTCGATGCCCGAGATACCCAGCGGCGCCGCCCCTCCGAAGGCCAGCCGCTCCTGGCCGGCGCCGGTGATCAGGTATTTCGTGCCCGGGTGCAGATTGCGCCGCCCGGCCAGCTTGTCCGAGGTCACGAAGCGGCCCCGGCCGAGCGCCGCCCACAGGCGCTGATCCGTCGCGGTGGCCAGCGGGGTCCAGGACCGGAACTGCGCGGGGTCCACGCCGAGTACGTTCACCCGGTGGCCGTTGAGCTTGATCGCGGCGCCGTCCGCGGTGACCACCTGGCGCACCCCGGCCGCGGCGGACAGCTTCGCCCGCTGCCGCGCGGACAGGCCGGATGGCACGATCACGAGCAGGTCCGGCGAGATGATCTTCTGGAAGCGGCTGCTGCCGGTGGCGCGGCAGGCCCGGCTGTGCTGCCCGGCCCGGCCGATGGGCTGGCAGACGCCGTCACGGCCCGGCCGGCCCCGGGGGGCGCCGGGCGCATCGCCGTGAGGCCGGCCAGCAGGAGGATGACCGCTCCACTAGACGCCAGGGCACGCGCCGCGGGCCTTCCGGTGGCAGTGGTCGGCGCCGTGCGCCGTTGCGGGCGTCTCATCGCGTCAATAACCATATAAGTCACGCGGGGCCTCGCTGAAGACCGGCCGCCCCCGGAGCCGGAAAAAGCTATACGACTACGGCTTTGCGGTAAGAGATAACTTATGAGGTTTCTGATCCCGCTGCGGCGGGTCCGGTGCCCCGGCTCCTGCCGTGCCCGGGGCCACGGCACGCCCGGCCCGGGGCGGGGCCGGGCGCTCGGATAAGGTCCCGGGCATGGTCGTCGCCGCCCCCCGCTGGCAGAACTGGGCGGGTAACCAGGCCGCCGCGCCGCAGCGGATGATCACGCCGCGCTCCGCCGAGGAGGTCGCCGGGGCGGTCACGCTGGCCACGCTGGACGGGCTGACCGTCCGGATGACGGGATCCGGGCACTCCTTCACCCCGGTCGCGGTGACCACCGGGGTCATGCTGCGTCCCGGCGGGATGCGGGCGGTCCGGGCGGTGGACGCGGCGGCCGGGGAGGTCACGGTCGAGGCCGGCTGCCGGCTCCGGGACCTCAACGAGCAACTGCACGCCCGCGGGCTGGCCCTGGCGAACATGGGGGACATCCAGGAGCAGACGGTCGCCGGGGCGATCCAGACCGGCACCCACGGCACCGGCCGGGACCTGGGCGGCATCGCGGCGCAGGTGACCGCGCTGGAGATGGTGCTGGCCGACGGCAGCCTGGTGTCCTGCTCCGCGGACCATGCGGCTGAGCTGTTCCAGGCGGCCCGGATCGGCCTCGGGGCGCTGGGCGTGCTGACGGCCGTGACCCTCCGGGTGGTCCCGGCCTTCCTGCTCACCGCGCGCGAGGAGCCGATGAGCTGGGGTGAGGTCATCGCCCGGCTGGACGAGCTGGCCAGCGACAATGAGCACTTCGAGTTCTACTGGTTCCCGCACACGGACGGCTGCCTCACCAAGCGGAACAACCGCAGCGACGGCCCGGCGCGGCCGCTGCCCCGGTGGCGCCACCAGCTCGACGACGAGTTCCTGTCCAACACCGTGTTCGGTGCCACCTGCCGTCTCGGCCAGCGCTACCCGGCCGTCATCCCGGCCATCAACGGCGTCGCCGGGAAGGCGCTGAGCGCGCGGACCTACACCGACGCCGCCTACCGGGTGTTCACCAGCCCCCGGCGGGTGCGCTTCAAGGAGCAGGAGTACGCGATCCCGCGCGAGCATCTGGCCGAGGCGCTCACCGCGATCCGCGGCCTGTTCGCCCGGCACGACTGGCGGATCAGCTTCCCGATCGAGGTCCGGGTCGCCCCCGGCGACGATATCTGGCTGTCCACCGCCTACGGCCGGAGCACCGCCTACATCGCCATCCATGTCTTCCACACCACGCCGCACGGGGAATACTTCCGCGAGGTAGAGGCGGTGATGACCGCCCTGGGCGGGCGCCCGCACTGGGGCAAGCTGCACACCCGCGACGCGGCCTACCTCCGCGGCACCTATCCCCGGTTCGCGGATTTCGTCGCGCTGCGGGACAAACTCGACCCGGCCCGCCGGTTCGGCAATCCCTACCTGGAACAGGTCCTGGGTTCTTAATCCACCCTGATCTGGGGATACGCCCGGAACCCGGGCGGGGGAGACTTCTTGCCGTGGGGGAATGCAGCGAACCGATCCGGGGCAGGCTACCCTCCGAACATGAGTCGGGCAGCCTGCCCCGGCACTGCGCCAAGGGGATCCGTGCCAGAAGGAAACGCTGGAAAGCCACCAAACACCCATAGCGGTGCCCAGGCCAGCCTGCGGGCCGGCGCCGCGCGATCCCGGCGGCCCTCACTGGGCGGCGGCGCGCCCGCGCAGGACCGGGAACTGCGCGCCCAGGGCCGCCAGACGGTGCAGAAGCTGCTCGACGCGGGCCTGGCCGAGTTCGACGAGCGGGGCTTCCAGGCCGTCCGGGTCAACGATGTGGTACGCCGGGCGAAGATCTCGCACGGCACCTTCTACCTGTACTTCGCCAACAAGGAAGACCTGTTCAAGGCACTGCTGTCGGACGCGCTCGTGGACATGGCCGCGCTCACCGACGAGTTCCCGGTGGTCACCCGGAACAAGGCCGGGGAGGCCGCGCTGCGCCGCTGGGTCAGCGCCTTCTGCGACACCTACTCCGCCCACGCGTCGGTGATCCGGATCCTCAGCCAGGCCGAGATCGTCGGCGAGGAGGTCTGGGGCGATGGGCTGCAGCTGATGTTCAAGCTGTCCGAGGCCATCACCCAGGGCATGACGGCCGCCGCGGGATCGGCGGGCCACGAGACCCCGGCCGGGCACGCCGAGCTGACCGCGCTGGCCCTGCTCATGATGCTCGAGCGGATTAACTACCTGCTCACCGTCGAAGTGCGGCTACCCAGGGACGAGATGGTGGACCGGCTGACCGCCATCATCTTCGCGGCCTTCCACTACTCCTGATCCCGCCGCGATGACGGCAACGCAGGCGCTGGCGCTGCTGTTGCTCATCGTGGGCTCCTGCGCGATCGCGGCGCTGGCCCGCAGGCGCGGCGTGGCCGCGCCTATCCTGCTGGTGCTCACCGGGCTCGCCGCCTCCTACATCCCCGGCGTGCCGGAGTTCCGGCTCAGTCCCAACCTGATCCTCTTCGCGGTGCTGCCGCCGCTCGTCTACGCCACCGCGCTGGAGAGCTCGTACCTGAATCTGCGTGACAACGTACGGACCCTGGCCCTGCTGTCGGTCGGCCTGGTCCTGTTCACCGCCCTGGCAGTGGGCGTCGCCGCCCAGCTCGAGGTGCCCGGGCTGCCGCTGGCCGCCGCCATCACCCTGGGCGCGATACTCGCGCCGACGGACGCGGTCACCACGGCCAGCATCGGCCGGCGGCTGCACCTGCCCAGGCGGCTGCTGACCGTCCTCACCGGCGAGAGCATGCTCAACGACGGAACCGCGCTGACCCTCTACGCGGTCGCGGTGAGCGCGGCGTCCGCCAGCGTGGCCACCCCGTCCCCGCTGAGCGCGGCGGGCAGCCTGATCCTCATCAGCGCGGGCGGGGTCGCGGTGGGCCTGGTGCTCGGCGTCCTCATCCACCGGCTCAGGATGCGGCTGCGCGACCCGCTGGTGGAGAGCGCACTGTCGCTTCTCACCCCGTTCGCCGCCTACCTGGCCGCCGACTCGCTGCATGTGTCGGGGGTCCTGGCCGTCGTGGTGACCGGCCTGTACCTGGGCCACCACGGCGGCCAGGCGCACTTCGCCACCCGCCTGCAGGACATGGCCCTGTGGCGGGTGGCCACCTTCGTGCTCGAGTCGGTGGCGTTCGCGCTGATCGGCCTGCAGCTGCGCCCGGTGCTGCAGGATCTGGGCAGCCGGAACCCGGCCCGGCTGGCCGCTGAGGCCGCCGTCGTGCTCGGCGCGGTGATCGTGGCCCGGATCATCTGGGTGTTCCCGTCCATCTACCTGCCCCGGTGGCTGGTGCCCCGGATCCGGGCCCAGGATCCGGCGCCCCCCTGGCAGGCCACGTTCGTGCTGTCCTGGGCCGGGCTGCGCGGCGTCATCTCGCTCGCGGCCGCGGCGGCTCTGTCCTCGGACGTGCCCCAGCGCAATCTGCTGGTCTTCCTGACGTTTACCACGGTGCTCGGGACGCTGCTGGTCCAGGGCCTGACACTGCCGTGGCTGATCCGCTGGCTCGGGGTCCGGGCCGGGCCGGATGAGGAGCGCGCCGACGTGGTGGCCCAGGCCGCCGCGCAGCAGGCCGCGTCCGAGGCCGGGCTGCGCCGGCTGGACGAACTGGCCGCCGGGGACCCCGCCCGGGCACCCGCCGAGGTGGTGGAACGGCTGCGGCGGCTGGCCGAATACCGGCAGGCGGGAGCCTGGGAGCGGCTGCCGGAAGGCCAGCCCGGCGGGGAGGGCGAAACGGCCCCGTCGGCCGCGTTCCGGCGGCTGCGCCGCGAGATGACCTCCGCCGAGCGCGCCGAGTTCATCCGGCTGCGCAATGAGCGCCAGATCGACGACGAGGTGCTCGACGAGGTGCTGCACCACCTGGACCTGGAAGAGGCCATGCTGTCGCGGGACGAGTGGGACGAGTGGGACGAGCCGGGCGGCGATCCCGGGCCCGGCACCGCCGTCACCGGCTGACACCTGGACGGGCATCGCCCGCCAGCAGGCAGAATCGAAGGGTGCGATTCCTTTCCGAGAACGTCCCGGCCCATGACCTGACCTATAGCGACGTGTTCCTCGTCCCCGGCCGGTCGGCGCTGGAGTCCCGGCTCGACGTGAACCTGGCGACCCACGACGGCAGTGGCACCACGATCCCGATCGTGGTGGCCAACATGACCGCGGTCTCCGGGCGCCGGATGGCCGAGACCGCGGCCCGGCGCGGGGGCCTGGCCATCCTGCCGCAGGACATCCCGGCGGACGTGGTCGCCAACGTGGTGGCCTGGGTGAAGAGCCGCGACCTGGTGCACGACACGCCGATCACGCTGGGCCCCGGCGACACCACCGGCCAGGCGCTCGGCCTGCTGCCCAAGCGGGCCCACGGTGCCGTGATCGTGGTCGAGGACGGGCGCCCGGTGGGCGTCGTGACCGAGTCGGACTGCACTGGCGTGGACCGGTTCACCCAGCTGCGCCACGTGATGTCCACCGAGCTGCTCACGCTCCCGGCGGGCACCGACCCGCAGCGCGCGTTCACCTTGCTGCACGACGGGCGGCACCGGCTGGCGCCGGTGGTGGACGCAGAGGGCCGCTGCGTCGGCATCCTGACCCGGACCGGGGCGCTCCGGGCGACCCTGTACGACCCGGCCACCGATGCGGGCGGGCGGCTGCGGATCGGGGCCGCCCTGGGCATCAACGGCGACGTGGCGGCCAAGGCGAAACTGCTGCTCGACGCCGGGGTGGACGTGCTGGTGGTGGACACCGCGCACGGCCACCAGGAGAAGATGATCAGCGCGCTGCGCGCGGTCCGCGGGGTCAGCCCGGGCGTGCCGGTCGCCGCCGGGAACGTGGTCACCGCGGCGGGCGTCGCCGACCTGGTCGCGGCGGGGGCGGACATCGTGAAGGTCGGGGTCGGGCCCGGCGCGATGTGCACGACCCGGATGATGACGGGGGTGGGCAGGCCCCAGTTCAGCGCGGTCCTGGAGTGCGCGGCCCAGGCCCGGGAACTGGGCGCGCACGTCTGGGCCGACGGCGGCATCCGCCACCCCCGGGACGTGGCGCTCGCGCTGGCTGCCGGGGCGTCCAACGTGATGATCGGGTCCTGGTTCGCGGGGACCTACGAGTCGCCCGGCGACGTGTTCCGCGACCCGGACGGCCGCCTGTACAAGGAGAGCTTCGGCATGGCCTCGGCCCGGGCGGTGCGGCTGCGCAGCGCGGGTGATTCCTCGTTCGACCGGGCCCGCAAGGAGCTGTTCGAGGAAGGCATCTCCACCGCGCGGATGTACCTGGACCCGCAGCGTCCCGGGGTGGAAGACCTCATCGACGCGATCACGGCCGGGCTGCGCAGCGCGTGCACCTACGCCGGCGCCTCGGACCTGGATCAGCTGCACCAGCGCGCGACGGTCGGGCTGCAGAGCGCGGCCGGCTACAGCGAGGGAATGCCGCTTCCCACGAGCTGGTAGACCCCTGGGGCCCCGGACTGAGGCGACGCGCCCGCGGTCAGTCCGGGAGGGTGAGGAGGACTTTGCCGCGGGGGGTTTCCGGGTCGGGTTCGCGCAGGGTGTCCAGGGCCGTGGCCCACTCCGCCAGCGGGAAGCGGTGGGTGACCAGGAAGCCCAGTTCGAGCCGGCCCGCGTTCAGCAGCCTGACCACGTCCCGCCAGGCGTCCGAGGTGTAGCCGAAGCTCGCCCGGATCGTGAGGTCGTTGTTGACCAGGTCGTCCACGGGGACGGCCGCGGTGGCGCCGTGCGGGGGCAGGCCGAGCAGCAGCACGGTACCGCCCCGCCGGGCCGCGGCCAGCGCGGTGAGCACCGCGCCGGTGGTCCCGGCCGCCTCCACGACCAGGTCGTAGCCGCCGCCGGCGGCAGCGGGATCGGTCTCGAACCGGGCCGCGCCCGCGGTCGCGGCCAGCGCCTTCTGCGCGGGGCGGCGGCCCAGCATCACGATCTCGGCCGGGGACCACAGCCCGAGCAGCGCCGCCGCGAGCAGGGCCACGGTGCCGTCCCCGACCACCAGGGCCCGGCAGCCCGGCCTGACCGTGATGCTGGCCAGCCCCCGGTAGACCACGAAGGCCGGCTCGACCAGCGCCCCGTCGGCCATGCTCACCGGGGCGGCCAGGGGATGCACCAGGGTCTCGCCGACCACGGCGTACCCGGCCGCGGCCCCGTCCCGGGTGAACCCCATCTCGTCGTAGGTGGCGCACAGGTTGGTCTCGCCGGCCCGGCACGCCGCGCAGTGACCGCACGGCACGATGCCCTCGGCCACCACGCGGGTGCCCGGGGGCAGCGGGCCGCTCCCGCTTTCCAGCACGGTCCCGCTCCACTCGTGGCCGAGCACCAGGGGGTAGCGGACGTACGCGGGGTCGATCCGGCCGGCCAGGATGTCCAGGTCGGTGCCGCACAGCCCGACCGCGGCGGGCCGGACCAGCACCTCGCCCGGGCCGGGGACCAGCAGGCCCCGGTGCTCCAGCGACACGACGCCGGGCGAGGACACGACCAGCGCCGGGGCGGGTGAGGCCTCCTCCGGCATGGTCTCCGGCACCTCCGGCAGAACGGGCATCAGGCTCCTTCCCCGGGTGCGGTGTAAGGCGCCCCGCCGAGCAGGGCGGACACCTTGTCGGCGTAGCTGCGCACGGCCCGGCCCAGCTCATCCACGCGCCACGCGGGCAGGTCGCCCTTGATGCCGGTCACGCTGACCGCGCCCGCGCAGCTGCCGTCGTGGCCGAAGAACGCGGCGCCCGCGCAGAACACGCCCTCGGCGTCCTCCTCGTCGTCGACCGCGAAGCCGAGCCGCCGGGCCCCGGCCAGGTTGTCCAGCAGCGTCTCGATGTCGGTGATGGTGTGGGTGGTACGCGGGGCCATGCCGGTCTCCGAGCAGACCCGCCGGACCTCGGGGTCGGGCATGGTGCACAGGATCGCCTTGCCGGCCGCGGAGGCGTACGGCACCTCACGCTGGCCCAGCGGAGTGTAGAAACGAACGCTGCCCGGACCGTCCACCCGCGCGATGAAGACCGGGTAGCCGGCCTCGGCCACCGCGATCCGGGCGGTCATCTTGGTGGTCTCGGACAGCTCGTCGAGCAGCGGGCGGCACAGGTCACCGAGCGGGAGCTGGCGCCCCACGATGTCGCCGAGCCGGATCAGCGCGGTGCCCAGCGTGTACCGCGGGCCAGGGCGGGTCTCACGCAGGAAACCGGCTGCCTCCAGGGTCCGGGCCAGCGCCAGCGTGCTGCTCTTGGAGATGCCCAGCGCGGCGGCCAGCTCGCTGAGCGTCTGGCCCTCGGCCGGGCCGTCCGCCACGATGCCGACCAGCCGCAGCGCCCGGGCCACGCTCTTGACCGTGTAGCGGCCGGCCCCCGGGCTGTCCCGCTCGGTTGTCACCTGCTCACTTCCTCACACCATTGTTCGGTAGTGCCAAACGTTCGGTATTGACGAACGCCATCTGTTACCTTAGCGAGTCTCAAAACGCCTTGACATGGGCATATGCGGATGATTCCATGACCGGGTGATTCTACATCACAAAACTTTGTTCGGTATAGCCGAACATTCGCCCCGGAGCGTGGCCCGTGCGGACGCCGCGCGGGAGCGCCTCGAGGGCTGGCTGGGCGGCCGCGAGGACATCGCCGGGGTCGTGCTGACCGGCCCGGGCAGCGTCGCCTGGGCGACGGGTGCGGTGGCCCCGCCGGTGGACCGGACCGCCCAGTCCGACCTCGTCTGGGTGGTGGCCACCCACACCGGGGCGGCGCTGGTGACCACCGAGGTGGAAGCCGACCGGGTGAGCGAGGAGTACCAGCCGCGCCGCCACGGGTTCACCGACCTGGTCGCGGTCCCCTGGCATGACCCGGGCGCGTTCGTCCGGGCCGCGCAGGACATCGCCGGCGGGACGCGGGCCGGCTGGCCGCCGACGGGCACCCCGGGTTCGGGCTGGACGCCACCGAGGAGCTGATCGGCCTGAGACTCACCCTCTCCCTGGCGGAGCAGGAGGACCTGCGGGAACTGGGGGCCGACGCGGCCGCCGCGCTGCAGGAGTCGCTCGTGTCCTGGCGGCCGGGTGAGCGGGACCTCGACGTCCAGGGCCGCGTGGCCGAGCTGCTCGAATCACGCGGCGCCGACGCGCCCGTGCTGATCGTCGGCGGGGACGACCGGGTCCGCCGCTTCCGCCACCCGATGGCGGTGGGCGCCCCGGTCCGCCAGCTCGCGATGGCGGTGGTGGTCGCGCGGCGCGGCGGGCTGCACGCCGCGGCCACCCGGTTCGCGTCGGCCGGGCCGCCGCCGCGGGAGTTCACCGCGCTGCGGGCCCGGGTGCTGCGGATCGAGCGGGACACGCTGGCCGCCTGCGTGCCGCCGCACCGCTACGGCGACGTGCTTACCGTCCTGGACCAGGCCTACGCGAGGGAGGGCGCGCCGGGCGGCTGGGCGGGTCACTACCAGGGCGGCCCGATCGGGTACGCGCAGCGGGAGTTCGAGATCGCCCCGTCCCAGCGGGGCTCGCGCTGGTACGGCACCCTGGTCGCGGCCGGCCAGGCGGTGGCCTGGAACCCCAGTCTGCCGGGCGGGGCCAAGGCTGAGGACACCTACCTGGTGTCACCGGGCGGCCTGGAGCGGATCACCGCGGTACCGGCAGGCACGGGCCCGGCCGGGGCCGCGCCCGCGGGCACCGGCCCGCGCGCCACGGCGCCCCGGAACACCGGACCGCAGCCCCCGGCGCCATCAGCGGCAGCGCCACACGCGGCAGCGCAAACCGCAGTGTCCGCAACCACGGTGTCCCCAACCACGGGGCCGGGCTGGCCGGCCGAGGACGACGAGCTGGTGCCGCCGCGTCCGGCGGTCCTGGAGGTGGCGTGATGACCCTGGGGAGCCAGGAAACCCTTGGTCAGGAGACCGCTACCCGGATCACCGGGATCCAGGCTCTGGCCCGGCGCGGGATCGCGATGGAGCCCGCCACGCAGCGCAGTACGGCCCGCTTCCCGGACGGTGCCGACTTCCGGATCGAGATCCCCAGCGTGGAGGGCCCGGCCGTGCTGCGGGCCGTGCTGGAGCAGGCCTCGGCCGAGGGCGTCACCGTCAACCGGGTGTCGCAGGGCAGCGGAGCGATGCTCCTGTCCGAGCACGAGCTGGCCGAGATGGCCGCGCTCGGCGCCGACCACGGCCTGGAGATCTCGCTGTTCGTGGGGCCGCGCGAGGAGTGGGACATCGGCAGCCTGGCCCAGTCCGACGAGGGACCGGCCCGGGGCGGGCTGATCCGCGGGTCACGGCAGCTGCGGTACGCGGTGGACGACGTGCTGCGCGGCGTGGAGTGCGGCATCCGCGGCTTCCTGGTCGCCGACACGGGCCTGCTGGAGCTGCTGGCCGGGATGCAGAAGGACGGCGAGATCCCGGACTCCGTGGTGTGGAAGGTCTCGGCCATGCTCGCTCCCGGCAACCCGCTCAGCGTGGCCCAGCTGGAGCGGCTCGGGCGGACACGGTCAACGTGCCCTCGGACATGACCCTGGGCCTGCTCGCCGAGCTGCGCGCGGCCACCACGCTCCCGATCGACCTGTACGTGGAGGCGCCCAGCTCGATGGGCGGCGTGGTCCGCGGGCACGAGGCCGCCGAACTGGTCGCGGTGGCCTCGCCCATGTACGTGAAGTTCGGCCTGCGCAACTCCCGGCCGCTGTATCCCAGCGGGCTGCACCTGGCCAGCGAGGCGGCTGCCATCGCCCGCGAGAAGGTGCACCGGGCCCGGGTGGCGATGGAGTGGATGGACCGGGCCGGGCTGGAGCTGACCCAGTCGGGGCCCGGGGTACCGGGCCTGGGCGTCCCGGAGCCCGCGCCATGATCCCCCGCCCCGGTACTGGCCAGCGCGGCGCTACGGCGCTGCGCAGTGCCAGCCAGCCCGGCGCTACGGCGCTGCGCAGCGACGCGTGGCTGCGCGGGGACGACGAGGTCGCGCTGGCCAACCGGGTCGCGCTCGCCTCCGCGGGGCTCCAGGTCAGCGCGGACGGCGGCCGCCCGGTCATCGGCATCGCCAACTCGGCCAGCGACCTCAACCCGTGCAACCTGCCGCTGCGGCACCTCGCCGTCGCGGTGGGGGACGGCATCCGGGAGGCCGGCGGGCTGCCGGTCGAGTTCGGCTCGATCCCGCTCGGCGAGGACCTGATGAAGCCGAGCGCGATGCTCTACCGGAACCTGCTCTCCATCGAGATCGAGGAGATCATCCGGAGCTACCCGCTGGACGGGATCGTGCTGCTGGCCGGCTGCGACAAGACCGTGCCCGGCGCGATCATGGGCGCGGTCAGCGCCGACCTGCCCATGGTCCTGGTCACCAGCGGCTCGCGGAGCCGGCCACGTTCCGGGCCAGCGCATCGGCACCGGCAGCGACCTGTGGCGGCTCTGGGACGAGCGGCGAGGCCGCCTCGACGACGCGGGCTGGCGGGAGCTGGAACGCTGCCTGGCCTGCGGCACCGGGACCTGCAACACGATGGGCACCGCCTCGACCATGGCCATCCTGGCCGAGACGCTCGGGCTGATGATCCCCGGCTCGGCCACGATCCCCGCCGGGTACCCGCGGGGCAGGACCTCGGCGGCGG
>CAVVTM010000011.1:0-34920 GCA_963751175.1 uncultured Actinomycetes bacterium
GATGTATTGCTCGCTGGGTGTCCTATCTGCCCCTGGCGCACATCGCGGAGCGGATGTTCAGCATCTACCTCCCGGTCAGCACGGCCGGGCACGTGCATTTCTGCCCGGACGTGCAGCAGCTGGTCAAGACCGTCGGCGAGGTGCGCCCCACCGCCTTCTTCGGCGTGCCCCGGGTGTGGGAGAAGATCAAGGCCGGGATCCAGGCCCTCCTGGCCGCCGAGGGCGACCCGGCCCGGCGGGCCGCGGTGGAACAGGCCATGGACGTGGGCCGCCGGTACGTGGAGAGCACCCAGTACGGCCGGACCACCCCGGACGAGCTGGCCGGGGCGTTCCGCCAGGCCGACGAGCAGGTCCTGGCCCCGATCCGCGGGCTGCTCGGACTGGGTGAGGCGTCCGTGGTGTCCAGTGCCGCGGCGCCGCTGCCGCCCGAGGTGGGCGCCTTCTTCGCCGGGCTGGGCATGAGGATCCTGGACATCTACGGGATGACCGAGACCACCGGCGCGTTCACCTCCAACACCGTGTCCGAGTTCCGGCTCGGCACCGTGGGGCGGGCGTTCGCGGGCGCCGAGATCATGATCGCCGGGGACGGGGAGATCCTCACCCGGAGCCCGCTGAACACGCCGGGCTACCTGAACCGGCCCGACCTGACCGCGGCGCTGATCGACGCCGACGGCTGGCTGCACACCGGCGACATCGGCCGCCTGGACGACGACGGGTTCCTGTCCGTGGTGGACCGCAAGAAGGAGTTCATCATCACCGCGGGCGGGGAGAACGTGCCGCCCGCCGCCATCGAGAACCTGCTGGTCGCGCACCCGCTGATCGGCCAGGCCCTGGCCTACGGGGATCGCCTGCCCTACGTGGTCGCGCTGCTGACGCTCGACGCCGAGGTCGCGCCGGCCTGGGCCAGGGCCCGGGGCATCGAGGCTGACTCGCTGGCCGCCCTGGCCCAGAACCCAGCGGTGCTGGCCGAGATCGAGCAAGCCGTGGCCGCGGCCAACCAGCATCTGGCCCGGGTGCAGCAGGTCAAGCGCTGGCGGCTGCTGCCGGTGGAGTGGACCGCGGAGAGCGAGGAACTGACGCCCACGCTGAAGCTCAAGCGGCGCGTGGTGCACGCGAAGTACTCCGACGACATCGACAATCTCTACGCCGGATAGGGTCTGCACCGGAGGCGTCTGGGTGCCTGGTGGCCCTCCCGGTCTTCAAAACCGGTGGACGGCGCTCCGCGCGCTGGCGGGTTCGATTCCCGTCCGCCTCCGCCACCACCCCCGAGGCCATCCCGCCGGTGCCCGCCGGCCGGCGGGCACCGGCCGATGCCTGCCGCTGGCCGCACGCAGCGGAGGTGTGCCGTGGCCCGATGGCCCTTCCGCCGGGAAAGCTCCGGGGCTGGCGCCCGGATGCTGCCGCAGGTATGCTCCTCCACGGCCCGGTCATTATCCGGTCAAGCCGTAACCTTTAATTCATTGCGGGGGATCTATGCGTTACAGCGCCATGCTCGCTGCCCTTCTCGGGTCGGCGACGCTCGTGCTCCCATTTGTGACTGAGGCGCAGGCGGCGACGACGAGCCAGATACAATTCCGCCTGATTCAGTACAATTCCCCCGGAAGGGACACCGGCAGCAACAGCAGCCTGAACGCGGAGTACGTGACACTCAAGAACGTCGGCACGACCAGCCGTGATCTCACCGGCTGGACGGTGGAGGACCTGGCGGGCCATGTCTACACGTTCGGCCGCTTCACACTGGGGGCGGGCCGGAAAGTCCGCATTCACACGGGCAAGGGAACCAATACATCGGCCGACAGGTACTGGGGCCGCAGCTGGTATGTGTGGAATAACACCGGGGACAAGGCGAAGCTGTACAATTCCGCCGGAACCTGGAAGGATTCCTGTTCGTGGGGTAATGGCCCGGGGTCCCTCTACTGCTGATATCCCTGTTGGCGGGTCCTCCGCCGCAGCGCCGGCCGGGTGATCCGGGTCCGCCTCTGCCACCCAGCGCACGCCCCGCCGCGGCGCTTCAGGCCGCACGGCGGCGGACGAGCCAGACCGTCGCGGCCATGAGCAGCACGGAGAGAGCGAGCAGCCAGCCGCCCTCGACGAACTGCATGGGCCAGAACCCGCCGACTGGGTAGGGCGACCGCAACCCCCAGGTCAGCAGCGCGAGGCCGAGGTAGACGCCCAGGCCGGCGGCTATGGCCGGGACGATCCGGCGGATGAGCATGCCGAGAAACGCCCCGATGGCAAAGGCGGCCAGCGTCCAGGCGGCGAACGCCAGCCCGTGGGTGGCGAACACCGTCGCATTCAGCACGTCCAGGTCTTCCTGGCGGATGAACGGCTGGAAGAACCAGACGAATAGCTGGCTGAACGCCCCGGCCACGGCGGTGATAGCCACGGCGAGCAGCACCAGTTTGGCGATCGTCCACCGCACCCGGCCGAAGCCCTGGGTCCAGGCGTACCGGAAGGTGCCGGTCTCCAGCTCCCGGGCCAGTACCGGGGCGCCGTGCGAACGCCCCGATCAGCGCGGGCGCGAGGTTCATCAGGATCAGGATGGTGTTCCCCATCGTCCAGTCGGTGCTGTTGAAGTCGCGGTTCAGGGTCTGGCAGGCGTCCGAGCTGAACGGGTGGCAGGCGGTCAGGACCGCGTGGTCGTGGTGGACCTTCAGGCCCGCGATCAGCAGGAACACGGCTATCGCGCCGAATATCGCGGGCAGGCTGACCAGCGTGGGCCGGTGCTGCCGCCAGGTGACCCAGGCTGACCGCGTGCGCTTCCCACCCGAGCGGCACCGGGTCGGCCGCCCCGCCGGTCCTGACCAGCAGGTGGGCCTGCGCCCCGGCACGCTGGGCCTGGATGACGCGCAGCGGTCCGGCGCAGCGATCCGCCTCGGCGGCGGGGCCGGACAGGACACGGTGACAGGCGAGCAGGTCCTCGACCTCACCAGCCACCTGCACCTGGCCGCTGGACAGCACGATGAGGTAGTCGGCGACCCGCTCCAGGTCGGCGAGCGCGTGCGAGGACAGCAGCACGGACACGCCGTCGTCGGTCATCGCCGTCAGCACCGTGGCCAGGAACTCCCGGCGGGCCAGCGGGTCAAGCGCGGCCAGGGGCTCATCGAGGATGAGCAGCCGGGGCCTTCTGGCCAGCGCCAGGGTCAGCGCGAGCTGGGCAACCTGGCCACCGGACAGCCTGCCTGCCTTCTTCTTCATCGGGATGCCGAGCTCGGCCAGCCGGGCCTGTGCGTAGCGCTGGTCGAAGCGCCGGTTCAGGTTCCGGGTCAGGTGCAGCATGTCCGCGGCGGACAATGTTCTTGTACACCGGCGCGTCCTGCGCGACGAAGGCGATGCCGTCCAGCGCGGCCTGCGATCCGGGGGGCTGGTCGCCGAGCACGGTAGCGGTACCGGCGGTCGGGACGGTCAGGCCAGTCGACATCTGCATCAGGGTGGTCTTGCCCGCGCCGTTCGGGCCGACCAGCGCGGCGAGATGCCCGGCCGGGACGGCCAGCGTGCAATCGCGCAGCGCCCAGGTGTGGCGGTAGCGCTTGCCCAGGGCGCTGGTTTCGATCACGTTCATGCGGCACCCTCCGTTGTGCCGTCTGCTGAGCCGTGGCGGTCAGCGGAACCGCCCCGGCGTTCACAGAAATCCCGCAGCACGCTGGTGAACAAGGCGACGATGCCGTCCTCGTCCAGTCCCGCCGCGTCAGCGGACGCGAGCCAGCCGAGCAGGGCGGCGCAGCGCGGCCAGCTCGGGCATCGTGACCTGGCTCAAGGTGGCCTGGATGAACGTGCCCTGGCCGGGCGCCCGGCCGCCAGGCCCTTGGTCTCCAGTTCGCGGTACGCCTTGAGCACCGTGTTCGGGTTGATGGCCAGCGAGGCGACCGCGTCCCGGACCTTGGGCAGCTGGTCGCCGGGCTTGAGGTAGCCCAGCCGCAGGGCGTGCTCCACCTGCTGGACGAGCTGCAGGTAGGTCGGCACACCGGACGCGGCGTCGAGCCGGAACTCGATCGGGGACGTGACCCCGCCCCGCCGGGCCGGCTGCGGGCCGCCGTCGCCGCCTGAGCCGGGCGCGGGGTCACCTGGCTGGCCGCTAGACCCTTTATCTATATCCATAGGACAAGATTACAAGCGGAGGGACTGCTGTCAAGGCGGCTAGGGCTGCCAGTCGGCGCGGTCCAGCGTGCGGCGGAAGCGGTCGGCGTCCGTGCTTAACACCAGCCAGGGGTTGCGCCCGTT
Source organism: uncultured Actinomycetes bacterium (assembly GCA_963751175.1). Lineage (GTDB taxonomy): Bacteria > Actinomycetota > Actinomycetes > Streptosporangiales > Streptosporangiaceae > RYN-230. The sequence goes on from CAVVTM010000011.1 coordinate 4,222, forward strand.
GCGGCCCCGCGCCGACCACGCGCGGTAGGTGGCGAGGAACTCGATGGAGATGTCCAGGTGCGGGAAGTCAGCCTGCAAGTCGCGCAGGGTCGTGGCGTCGTCATGCTCGTTTTCCACGGTCATCGTTCGCCTCCGGGAGTCAGCCTAACGATTCAGACGATACAAGCAGTTTAGACGTCAGAGGCGATACAGATGGAGTCTGCTGGATCACGGTTGCGATCATGAAGCGTGGCACGGGGACCGGAGCGGCCAGGTGAACGCGTCGAGCGTGACCTGCGTGAGCGCATCGTCGCGGGGGAATGGCAGCCTGGCGAGGCGATGCCGACCGTAGCCGCCTTCAGCGAGCACTATAGCGTGAGCCCTGGCGTGATCCAGCGGACGCTCAAGCGGCTGCAGGCGGACGGGCTGGTAACCGTGGTAGCACGATGGGGAACCTTCCGGGCCTAAGAGTCCCGGCGCTGACTAGCGCGCTCCGGGGCGGGCGGGATGCCAGGATTGGGGCATGCCCCGGGATCGTGATGTGGCCGCGTTCGCTGAAGCGTGCCGAAGGCTACGAGGACGGCTGGCGCGGCCGGCTCCACCACGAGATCTCCGATCGCACCGCGCAGCTCGCGCTGGCCCAGGTGCCCGCGCCGCACCGGGTGCTGGACGTCGGGTGCGGGACGGGCTACCTGCTCCGCCAGCTGGCCGCCCGCGCCCCGGACGCGGTGGAGCTGGTGGGCGTGGACGCCGCCGCACCGATGGTCCGGGTGGCCCAGGAGTTGACCGCTGACCCCCGGGCCCGTTTCCACACCGCCACCGCGGAGCACCTGCCCGAGCCGGACGGCGTGTTCGACCTGGTGGTCAGCACCACGTCCTTCGATCACTGGGCCGACCAGGAGGCCGGCCTGAGGGAGTGCGCCCGGGTGATGGCACCGGGCGGCCGCCTCGTCCTCGTTGACCAGTTCTCGCCGCTGTACCTGCCTACCCTCGTCGGCAGCCGCCGGGGCAAGGCCCGGACCCGCCGCCGGGCCACCCGCCTGCTGACCCGGGCGGGGTTCCAGTCGCCGCAATGGCATGTCCTGTATGCCGTCATAATCGGGGCGGTCACGGCGTCGAAGTGACGCCCTGCCTCCCGGAAGCCCCGCTCCGGCCGCCCGACCTACGTGGAGGTCATTCATGCCGCCAGTGACACCAGGCACCGCCAGCGCGGTCGGTGAGCGGGCCGCCACGCGACTGGCCGCGATTGACCCGCTGCTGGCTGTCCCGGCGGTTGCCGAAGGGTGCGGCGCGGAACTGGCCGTCACCGGCCCGGACGGCTCGACAGCCGCGCTGGGCACCTGCGAGCACTGGGCCGGGGAGCCCGGCTCGCTGGACCTGACCTGGGGGGCAGTCCGCCGGTTCCAGCTCACACCGCAGGTCCCGGGGCCGGACGTGGCTGGAGCCCTGGATGAGCTGCTCGCCCGATGGCGCGATCATCTGGCTACCGTGCCTGAGGCAGGACAGGAGGACACCGCTGCCGTGATCACGTGGCCCACCCGCGACATCGACGGACCCAGGCCCCTCCTGCGGCACGGGCTGGCCCCGCGCGCGGTCATCGCGGCCCGCGCCGCCGGACGCCGTGCCGCGACCCCGGTGCCCGTGGAGGCCGGCGTGCGGATCCGCCAGGCCGGCCCCGCGGACCTGGATGAGGTCGTCCGGCTCGGCCTGGAGACGATCCGCTACGACGCCCATTTCGGCACCGTGATCGAGCGGCCCGAGACACCAGCCGCGCTACGCCACGAGGCAGGCGCGATGCTGGCCGCCCCGGACCCCTGGGTATGGCTGGCCGAGCGGGACGGAACGCCGATCGGCCTGCTCTACGCGGAACGGCCGGAGTTGGCGGGCTGGATCGCCCCGATGGTACGGGCGGCGCCCGTGGCCTACCTCGAGCTGATGGACGTGCTGCCCGGCGACCGCGGCCGCGGGGTCGCCGCCGCGCTGGTCAGCCAGCTGCACCGGGCCGCGGACGATTCCGGGGTGGCGGTCACGCTGCTGCACTACGAGCAGGTCAACCCGCTGTCCGGCCCGTTCTGGAATCAGCAGGGATACCGGCCGCTGTGGACCTCCTGGGAGGCCCGGCCGGCCTGCACCCTCCGGTGACGGCGTCAGTGCCGTGGGGTGTCACTCTCCCGCGGCATCCGGAAGAACGGCGACCGCAGGATGAACCGGGCCGAGAACATCAGCAGGACGCCGGCGATAACGATGCCGACCAGCGACCAGACCTGGGACGACGGGGCAGCCTGCAGCGACTTGGCCAGGATCCAGCCCAGGAACACTGCCGCGCCGAGCGGCAGCAGCCCCAGGATCAGCGCGTCCCAGGCGCTACTGAACACGCGGCGCCGGTAGTAGACCATGGTGGCCAGCGCGGTCAGGATGTAGAAGATCGAGAACAGCAGCCCGGTCACGTCGATCACGTCGAAGAACGCGTTCTGCACCGAGGTGGCGAGGTAATACACGGTGCTGAGCCCGACGATGAGCAGGCCCACGATGATGCTGGCCGCGACGGGCGTGGCCCAGCGGCGGGACACGTTGGCGAGGAACTCCGGCAGCGCCCGGTAGCTGGCCATCCCGTACACGATCCGGGCGCTGAGCACGATCCCGGTGCCCGTGGTGGCGATCACCGACAGCGCGATGGCCAGGGCCATCGCCTTGGCCCAGAAGCCACCGCCCAGCGCCTGGGCCACGGCGACGAGCGCGGTGCCGTTTTCCGACGCGGCCTGGAGCTTGCGCGGCGAGATCACGCCCTGGAAGCCGAGCTGGGAGACCGTGTAGATGATGGCCAGCAGGCCGACGGCCAGGATGGCGGCCTTGCCGGGGTTGGTCCGCCGGTGCTTGACCTCCTCGTTCACGTACAGGGTGCCGTCCCAGCCGCCGTAGACGAACACCGCGACCAGGAAACCGGCCACGGCGCTGCCCTTCCCGTCGATCCCGGACAGGCTGAACCAGCCCCTGGTGATCGGGACGGTGCCCGGGTGGTGGCTGAGGACGAACACCAGGCCTGCCACGGCCAGCCCGATCAGGATGAGGTACTCGACTGCCGCCATCGAGACCTGGGCCCGTGCGGTGATCTTGATGCCCACGACGGCGATGATCAGCATGATGATGCCGACGGCGGCGCCGATGGCGATGTACTCCCAGGTGCTGGTGGAACTGGAGCCGAACACGGCCAGGACCGAGGGGCCGAGCAGCAGGACCTCGGCCACGGTCCCGATGATGTACGCGGCGATCATCAGCCAGCCGGTGAGGAAGCCGAGATAAGGATTGATGGCGCGGCCGACCCATTCGAAGGATGCGCCGCAGTTGGCGTTCCACATGTTCAGCCTGCGGTAGGCGTTGGCGATGATCAGCATGGGGATCGCGGTGAGGATCAGGATCGGGCCGCTGCCGTAGGCGGTCGCCGCAGCCAGTGCGGCCAGGGACAGCCCCACCGTGGCCGCGGGTGCCGACGACGCCATGCCGATGACCGTGTCCTGGGCGACGCCGATGGCGTTGGGCTCGAGGCGGGCTGCGGGCTGGGGCGGGATTCCCACGATCGCTGCGGCGGGTCGGTCCGTCATCAGGCTTCCTCTCCTGCTGGCCCGGAGGGCCTCAGACGCTGGATGCTCCGCGCCGGTGCGAAGGCTTCCCCGCCCATTGCCCGGCCACCGCGTGATCATAACGAGCATTTCCGGCATGGGGCGTATGTCCCGGACAGTAATATCCGGCAGTTTCCCGTGGATCGGCGATTCCACTTAAGAGTCCATTCCGCATCGCCGGACAGACAGGGACAATTCAGGCAATCCGCGGATGTGCCGCGATGGGCCCGTGCGGCCCGGAAGGGCCGCCTCTCACGATGCGGGGGTGGCGGGCTGGGTCCCGGCTACCGGCCCGGGGCCGGATGTTCCCGGGCGAAGGTAGTCTCATCTGCGTGTCACAGATGTCCGGTGATGCGGGACAGTGGCGAGACCTTCCCCCCGCGCCCCCACCCCATGGAGAGTTCCTGGCCTGGTACCAGGGCTGCCGTTGTGGGCCGTGTGAGGCAAGTGGCCAGGGGTTCCTGCGCGAGCTGGCGCGGCGCAAGGCGCAGCGGCGCGACGGGGACGAGCCGTACGCGGTGCGGCTGAGCGCCGACGACCGAGCCCATCTGGAACCGGCCGTCCGCGCCCGGAATTGCCCGCTGTGCGGGGCGCTGCGTTATCACCGCTGCCGCGACCCGCACTTTCCGCTGCACTTCAGCGAGACTCACGCTGAGCGCGCTTCAGCCTGACGGGTGCGACGCTACTTTCCGGTATTCACGGAGCTGATCTTCCAGCGTAATCAGGCTCGGGGCCCACAGATCGTCTAATCCCGTGGTGCCGTGCCGGCGGGCGGTGAAGCCAGTTCCCTTGCCGGGGCCCACGGGGCGGATCGACCACATAGGCCACCGCGTCCGGGCTGCGGCCAGCTCGGCGGCAGGTGTCACGCTCATGCGTCCCCCTACTCGTCACTTCCCTAAACGAAAAGGCTTCGCCTGCGTGTTCTCATTCCCGCCTCCGGCCACGGAATCTCGGCCACCTCAGTCCCGTTCCGCGAGCCGGAGCGCGCCCCGCGCCCCTGAGCCCCCTGCGGCAGTGTGGCACGGAGTCGTGAGAACAGCTTGATTGCCGCGCCGACGTGCCTGCGCGAGGCCCACGGCGGGATGCGGGATGCGGGATGCGGGTGCGGCGCGGCTGCCGGGGGCACGGAGCACGGCACAGGCGGCAGGCCCGGGGAGCACAGGGCACAGCGCGGCGGGCCCGGGCACAGCGCGACGGGCCCGGCCGCGACACTGCTCGCGGCCGGGCCCGCCGCGCTGAGTGGGTGGCGGGGGCCGCCTCCCGTGTGTGGCTGGGACGCTATGGCTGGCTTCCCGGGCTGACCGGGGACCGGGTAACGCTCTCCTCGCCGGCCGGGGTCTCGCCGTCCCGCACGACCTCGGTCCGCTCGGCCACCGGGCGCTCAAACACGCTGCGCTCAGCCGCCGGCCGCTCGTACACGACGGGGTCCGTCGCCGGGGCCGCCGGCTCGGTGACGGCTGCGTCCTCCTCGGCCGCGCGCTCACCGAGCCGTGCGTCCCTGACCCCGATGACCGTCAGCCTGCCGATGGACAGCGCGGCCAGGAACACGATGATCACGCCCAGCCCGGTGAAGTAGGTGAGCTCCACCAGCGCCCGGTGCAGGGTGCCGCCGAGAGGCGTGCCCAGGGCCACGGTGCCGTGGGCGTTCCACGCCGGGCTGAGCACCCGGCCCACCGCGAACCAGGCGCCGCTCACCGCAGCCAGCCAGGCACCGAACATCGCCACCGGCCGGACCCGGCTGGCCAGCAGGATGAGACCGCCAAGCACGGTCGCGATGCCGGGCAGGATCTCCAGCCACAGCCGGCCAGAGGTGTAGGTCCAGGCGGTGCCCGGCGTGTAGGCGAAGTGGAAGTATGGCCCGACGAACGCGACGAGGCCGCCCCACAGGCCGAGCAAGACAAGAAGGGCGCCGCTCAAAGCACTCCGGCTCCGGGGAACGCGCAGCATCCCGGCCATTTCGATCACTCCCTCAAACAGTCCAGCAGGAGTTTTTATCCCGCGCGCGGCAACTACCCGAGCCGCCGGTCTTTATGCGATACACCACCCGGGGTCCGCAATCGCACCAGGTAAGGTCGCCCCGTGGAATCAGGTCCGGTGCAGGCAGGCCCGGCGCCGGCCGGCGGCGCACGACCCCGGGACCGCGGCTAGATGCAGGTCATCGCCACTGCCGGGCATGTCGACCACGGGAAATCCACCCTGGTCCGGGCGCTGACCGGGATGGAGCCGGACCGCTGGGCCGAGGAACGGCGCCGTGGCCTCACCATCGACCTGGGCTTCGCCTGGATGACCCTGCCCAGCGGGCAGCAGGTCGCGTTCGTGGACGTGCCCGGGCACGAGCGGTTCGTGCCCAACATGCTGGCCGGGGTGGGCGCCGTGCCCGCGGTCCTGTTCACGGTGGCCGCCGACGAGGGCTGGATGCCGCAGTCCGAGGAGCACCTGGCTGCGGTGCATGCGCTCGGCATCACCCATGGCTTGCTCGCCGTGACCCGCTCCGACCTGGCCGACCCGTCAGACGCCCGCCGGCAGGCGCTGGCCAGGCTGGCCGTGAGCAGCCTGGGTGCGGTCGAGGCGGTCGCGGTCAGTGCCCGCAGCGGCCTGGGCTTGCCCGCGCTGCGGGACGCGCTGGAACGGCTGGCCGCCCGCCTGCCGCGACCGGACCCGGCCGCGGCGGTCCGGCTGTGGGTGGACCGCGCGTTCCTGATCAAGGGGAGCGGCACCGTCGTGACCGGGACCCTGCCGGCCGGCACCATCCGCACGAAGCAGGAACTGCTGCTCACGCCCTCCATGGACGCCGTGCGGGTGCGGGGCATCGAGACGCTCAAGCAGCCCGCCGCCCAGGTGAGCGGGGTGGCCCGGGTCGCACTGAACTTGCGCGGCCCGGATCGGGTCACCCCCGTGCGCGGCATGGCGCTGGTCGAGCCGGGCCGCTGGACGCTGGCCAGCCAGCTGGACGTGCGCCTGGCCGCGGCGGGGGACCGCCCGCCGCGGCATATCACGGTGCACGCGGGCTCCGCGCGCACCGGCGCGCGGCTGCGCCCCCTGGGCGGGCTCATCGCCCGGCTCATCCTGGATGAGCCGCTGCCGCTGCACGTCGGCGACCGGCTGCTGCTCCGTGACCCGGGGTCGGCCGCAGCGGCCTTCGCCGGGCTGGGCGCGGGCGCCGCCGCTGGGCTGTCCGCGACTGGGCTGTCCGCGACTGGGCGGTCCGGGCCTGAGCCGTCCGGGACCGGGCCGTCCCGGCAGGCCCGGCCGTCGTGGCCGCCGCTCGTCGGCGCCACCGTGCTGGACGTGGCCCCGCCCGTGTTCCGCCGCCGGGGGGCCGCTGCCGCGGCCGGCCGGGAACTCACCGCCTGGCCCGCCGTGCCCGCCGCGGCTGACCTGCTGCGGCGGCACGGGTTGCTGCGCGCCGGCGACCTGCGGGCCATGGGGGTGACCGGGCTGCCCGCCCCGGTCGGGGGTGACTGGCTGGCCGACCCGGACCACTGGGCGGAGCTAGGCCGGCGGCTCAGGGAGAACGTCGCCGCGCACGCGGCGCGGGAGCCGCTCGCGCCGGGCCTGCCGCTGGACGCGGCCCGGGCCGGGCTGGGCCTGCCTGGCCGGCAGCTCGTCGAGCGGCTGGCGGCCCCGCCGCTGATGGTGCGGAGCGGGTACCTGGTGCTGGAGCGCGACGACGGCAGCGGGCGCGGCCCGGCCCTGCCGGACCGGGTGCTCACGGCGGTGCGGCTGCTCCGGGAGGACCTGGCCGGGCAGCCGTTCGCCGCGCCCGAGGCCGCCCGGCTGCGCGAGCTCGGGCTGGACAGCCGGTCGCTGGCTGCTGCGGCCCGGGCCGGGCTGCTGCTGAGGGTGGCCGATCAGGTGGTCCTGGCACCGGGCGCGGACCAGGAAGCCGCCCGGATCCTGGCCGGGCTGCCGGGGCCGTTCACCGCGGCCGAGGCCCGCCAGGTGCTGCACACCAGCCGGCGGGTGGCGATCCCGTTGCTGGAGTACCTGGACCGCCGCGGGCTCACCCGGCGGCTTCCCGACGACCGGCGCACGGTCAGCGGGGAGCCAAGCACGGTGAGCGATGGGCTGTGAGCGGTGCCGGTGAGGTCAGCGGCCGGTGAGGCCGCGGCCCGCGAACCGCTCACTGCTCCAGGCGGGCGCCTCGGCGGGCGGCTCATCTGAGCTGATCCAGCGGGCCAGGGCCTGAGCCGTCACCGGGGCAAGCAGGATGCCGGTCCGGTAGTGCCCGGAGGTCAGCCAGGCGTTGCCGAGACCGTGGATCCGGTCGATGACCGGGAGCCCGTCGGGATGCCGGGGCCGGAAGCAGCACCAGGTGTAGTCGGCGCGCAGCCCGCGCAACTCGGGGAGCGTGGCGTACAGGCCCGCCAGGATGCTGTCGATGATCTCCTGCCGGACCACCGGGCTCTCGTCGCCCATGTCGAAGGTCCCGCCGACGAGCAGCCGCCCGTCCTCCAGCTGGGTGGCGACCGGCGCCACGATTCCGGGCAGCCGCAGCGGTGCCGGCTCGGTGACGAGCAGGTGGCCTTTGACCCGCTCCCAGGGCACGTCGAGGTCCAGGCCGTCCAGCACTGGCGGCAGGCCGGTGGCGAAGACCACGGCGCCGGGCTGCACCTGGCCGGCGGTCGTCTCCACGCTCACGATCCGGTCACCGCGGACTGTGATGCCGGTGGCGGCGACCCCGGTGGCCACCGCGGGCAGCGTGGCGGACAGCCGGGCCAGCGAGCGCAGCGGGTTGACCCGGCCCTGATGGTGGATGAGGGCGCCCGCCATGGGCAGCGCAAGCCCGGGGATGAGCCGGGCCACATAGTCGGGCTCCAGCCACTCCACCGCGGGAGACTGGTGCGGTGCCAGGGCGCCCGGGTCGGGGGACAGGCCGATCCAGTCCACGTCCACCAGCCCGACCCCGCCCGGTGAGCTTTCCTCCAGCTCGGCCCACTGGTCCAGGCTGGCCCGGGCCAGGTCCACGAACGGCTCCGGGTCGCTCCACTCGTGGATCTCGGGGGTCAGCAGCCCCGCGGCGCCGCCGGTGGCCCCTGCGCCCAGGTGGCCGGCCTCGATGAGCAGTACCGAGCCGAGGCCCGCCTGGTGGCAGGCGGCCGCGGTGGCTACTCCGGCGATCCCCCCGCCGACGATGAGCAGATCAGGACGCGGCTGCGGGATGACACCCGCGCCGCGGACGAGCTCAGCGCGCTCCGTTGCGTTGAGCTGATCAAGCCAGATAGCAGTCTCCACAAGCACGACCCTATCGCTGCCTCCCCGGACGAGGGTGAACTCCTATTTTAGCCATCTGATAGGCAGGTAATCACGTTCTGCCCGCTCTTGATTCGGGATGGGGCCACCTCGCGGATTCAGGCGTGCCGCCACGGATCCGGAAGGGCCGGCCGCCGGATGCAGGCGCGCCGCCGTGGGGGGTGCGGAGGACCAGCCCTGCGGATTCAGGAACGCCCAGGAGGGCAGAGGATGGGCCGGGTGCGAAGGCGCGCAGCGCCCCCACCGGTCACGCCGCGGCCGCGATGATCGATGGATACGACGGGCGCGACGTAGGCTGAGTGACCATGCGGGCCACAAGCCCCGCAAATGAAAGGTGGTGAGGTCCCGTTCCCGCCGACTCCCATGCTCTCGCCGACTCCTACGGGCGCGCAGCGACCGACCTGCGGATATCGCTCACCGACCGGTGCAACCTGCGGTGCTCGTACTGCATGCCCCCCGAAGGCCTGGAGTGGCTGCCCAACCCCGCGTTGCTGTCCGACGACGAGGTCGTGCGCCTGGCCCGGATCGGCGTGCAGGAACTGGGCATCGCCGAGATCCGGTTCACCGGGGGCGAGCCGCTGCTGCGCCGGGGCCTGCCCGGCATCGTCGCCCGCACCGCGGAGCTGCGGCCCCGGCCGGAGATCTCGCTGACCACCAACGGGATCGGGCTGGCCCGGCTGGCCGACCCGCTGCGTGCCGCGGGCCTGGACCGGATCAACGTCTCGCTGGACACCCTGAACCCGGAGACCTTCCGCCAGCTATCCCGCCGGGACCGGCTCGACGACGTGCTGGCCGGGCTGGCGGCAGCGCACGCGGCCGGCCTGCGGCCCGTCAAGGTCAACTCGGTACTGATGCGCGGCCTCAACGATGACGAGGCGCCGGCGCTGCTCCAGTTCTGCCTCGACCGCGGGTACGAGCTGCGGTTCATCGAGCAGATGCCGCTGGACGCGCAGCACGGCTGGCGGCGGGAGAACATGGTCACCGCCGATGAGATCCTCGACGCGCTGACCGCGCACTTCAAGCTCACTGCGGACGACCCGGGGGAGCGCGGCTCGGCTCCGGCGGAGACGTTCCTGGTGGACGGCGGCCCGGCGCGGGTCGGCGTGATCGGCTCGGTCACCCGCCCGTTCTGCGGCACCTGTGACCGCGTCCGGCTGACCGCCGACGGCCAGGTCCGCAACTGCCTGTTCGCGCGGGACGAGAGCAACCTGCGCGACCCCATGCGCCACGGGGCCAGCGACGGAGAGCTGGCCGCGACCTGGCGGCGCGGCGGTCGCGGCCAAGCTGCCCGGGCACGGCATCAACGACCCGGGGTTCCTGCAGCCCTCCCGGCCGATGTCCGCGATCGGCGGCTGACCGGGAGGCCCTGTGCCGTCGCATCCGCACGCGTTCGACGCGGTCGTCCTGGCCGGCGGCCGGGGCACACGGCTGGGCGGGGCGGACAAGCCCGGGCTGGTCGTCGGCCAGCAGACCCTGCTCGGCTCGGTGGTCGCGGCCGTGACCTCGGCCGGTGCGGCCGGGGTTGTGGTGGTCGGCCCGGAGCGCGCGGGCACGCTCAGTCCCCTCACCGGCGCCCCCGGAACCGATGGCAGGGCGCGGCTGCAGTACGCCCGGGAGGAGCCGCCCGGCAGCGGGCCCGTCGCCGCGCTGCGCTCCGGGCTGGCTGAGGTGACCGCGCCCGCCGTCGTCCTGGCCGCGGCCGACCTCCCGTTCCTGCGGCGGGCGCACGTGACCCGGCTGCTCGCGGCCCCTGGCCGGCCAGGCCGTCCGCGGCGTGGTGCTGCTGGACGCGTCCGGCCGTCCGCAGTGGCTGGTCAGCTGCTGGCCGGCGGCCGTGCTGCGCTCCGCCCTGAACGGATACCCTGGCAGCTCCCTACGCGGGCTGCTCGGCCCGCTGGATCCGGTGCTGCTTCCCGACCAGCCGGCCGGGGGAACCGCCCCCCTGGCTCGACTGCGACACTGCCGATGATCTCCGGCTGGCGCGGGACTGGGCCGCCCGGGCCGGGAGCGGACAGGAGGCTACCCGGTGAACACGCTGGACGAGTGGGCCGACGCGGCCTGCCGTGAACTTGGCCTCGATCCGGCGTGCCTGGACGCGAAGCTGATCCTCGATCTCGCCCGGGACGCCGCCCACGGCGTGTCCCGCCCGGCCGCGCCGCTGACCGCGTACCTGCTGGGCGTGGCGGTAGGCCAGGGACAGCCCCTGGCGGAGTCGGCCGCGCGGATCACCCGGCTGGCCGCGCAGTGGGCCCCAGCCAACAGCACGGCCAGGGACGGGCCCGCCGGATAGTCTGCGCCGCGCGAGGGACTCATCAACCTGCTCGATGAATCGCTGAGCCCTTTGGCATTGGCGCTGATGGGTCGGCACTCCTTACCGTGGAGGTACGCCGCTGACCGTGGCGGCGTACCCGCGGTTCCCAGGAGGTGACCGATGCCACTCGCCACCGCGCCCGCTCGTGTCCCCGCCCCGGGACCAGCCACCGGGCTGGCCAGCCGGTGCCCCGCGGACCTCCTGGCGGCCCTGCGCCGCGCCGTGCGGCAGCGCAGCGACTGGGACCAGACCTCCCGGCACGTGGCGCGGGCGCTGCGCCGTCAGCTGCCGGGGCCGGGGATCCTCACCGCCACCGAGCGGGAGGGTGACCCCGCCGGGTACCAGTCCCACCTGATGCACGCCGAGCCGGACGGCTCGTTCTCGGTCGTCGCGCTGGTGTGGCGGCCCGGGCAGATCACCCCGATCCACGACCACGTCACCTGGTGCGTGATCGGCGTGCTCCAGGGGGCCGAGTACGAGGAGCTTTTCGCCCTGCGCGAGGGCGGGACCGTACTGGAGGAAGTAGGCGCCAACGCCGGCGCCCCCGGCGACGTGTCCGGCTTCGCGCCGCCCGGGGACATCCACCGGGTCCGCAATCGCGGCACCGGGGTCGCGATCTCGCTGCACGTGTACGGCGCGGACATCTCCCGCCTGGGTTCCAGCGTCCGGCGGGTCTACGACCTGCCCGTGCGTTCCGCCCCGGCCGTCCGCTAGGGCGTCAGCCGTCCGGCCCCCGTGGTATCCCGAGGGTGGCGAGCAGATCCTCGTGGAACTGGATCCACAGCGTGTGACACGAATCCCGGTCGTGGGCGTCCACCCAGGCGCGTTGCCCTCCGTCTACCTTGGCCAGCGCCGACGAGTACCGGCCGGCGTAGCCGCCGAAGCGGGCCAGGCACCCGGTGAGCTGATCGCACAGGCGCCTGAAGGGCGTGCCCAGGGACGCCAGCGTCCGCAGCACCCGCTCGTCCCAGTTCCAGTCGGTGTGATCGTTGAACGCCATGGGGTCGGGATGGGTCGGCCGTATCTGCCAGTCGGTGCAGGCGGGCGGCCAGAAGCAGCTCCTCGACCGTGCCCGGCCCGAGGCCGTAGCGGACGGCGACGCGGGATGCCGACGGGAAGCCCAGCACCCGGACGGCGTTGAGCAGGTGTCCACGTCGGACGTTCACGCCCACTCCCGGTTCCCGGCGCGGCCCGCGACCCGGTCGAATCGCTGCTGGGCCGCCTGGGGCGACGCGAGGCCCATCGCCCGGGAAATCTGCGGCCACGACAGGCCCTGGGAGCGCGCCGTCAGCAGCACCGCGGCCTCGACCTGATCCATCTCGGCCCGGGCGGCGGGCAGCAGGGTGAGGGCCGCCAGCAGGACATCCTCACCGGCGCCGCTGCCCTGCGTGCGCCACAGGGCGAAATGAATCAGGTCGGCAGCCGGCGGAGGCTGGCTTCCGTGCAGCCACGGGGCCCGGGGCAGGGAGGATGCGCCCGCGTCCAGCAGCTGCCCTCGCGCCCCGGCCTCGCGGGCCGCTTGCTCCTGATCCGCGTCTGCGTTGCTCATGCGCGCCACGATGGGTCATCAATATGTTGTTGTCAACGGAATGTTGACAGACGGCCCGTTTCCAGGACTTGCTTTCCGATGCATACCGATATATCTTTGAGCTATCCAGTAAGGCAGAAGAGCTCCTGGGAAGCCCAGTCAGAGTCCTGCCACAGGATCAAGGAAGTGACACACGATGCGACACAGCGAACCCTGGGGAGGCCCAGGACAAGAGGAAGAAGTCTGGACGCACCGGCACGGACCGCGCCGGCGCGCGTCCCGAGGGCCCGGCGGGCCGGGCGGGCGAGGCTGGGGCATGCGCAGCGAGGCGTTCCCTGGCCCGCCGCCGGAGTTCGAGGCGTGGTTCGGTGGCCCGCGGATGCGCGGCCCCCGGGTCAAGCGGGGCGACGTGCGGGCGGCCGCACTCGCGCTGCTGGCGGACGGGCCCCGCAACGGCTACCAGATCATCCAGGAGATCAGCGAGCGCAGCGGGGGCCTGTGGAAGCCCAGCCCCGGCTCGGTGTACCCGGCGCTCCAGCAGCTGGAGGACGAGGGCCTGATCGCGGCCACGACAGGCGACGGTGGCCGCCGGGCGTTCGAGCTCACCGAGGAGGGCCGCAGCTACGTTGCGGCGCACCCGGACGAGCTCCAGGCGCCCTGGGACGTGGTGGCCAGCTCGGTCGGCGGCGACGCGATCGAGATGCGCCGGCTGTTCGGCACCGTCGCCATGGCGGCGATGCAGGTGGTCCGGGTGGGCAACAACGCCCAGGTCGCCCAGGCGCAGCAGATCCTCACGGACGCGCGGCGGAAGCTGTACCAGATCCTGGCCGCCGAGGATGACGAGCAGGCGCCGGCCGGGGACACGGACGGCCAGCCCGCCGAGTAGGCAATCCAGGGCCCTAGCCGCGGTGAGTCGCCGGACCATCGCGGCTAGGCTCTGCATGGACTCAGGAGGCGCGAAGAGTGTCAACACAGGCGGGCCCCGGCGCGAACGGGGCCGGCGGTGCGGCCCCGGCGCAGGCCGCGGCAGGTGTTCAGCTCGAGGCCCGGCCTCCCGCCGTGGTCGTGTCCGGGCTGACCAAGAGCTACGGGGACATCGAGGCGGTACGCGGCATCGACTTCGAGGTCGCGGCGGGGGAGACGTTCGGCTTCCTGGGACCCAACGGGGCCGGGAAATCGACCACTATCAAGATCTTGTGCACGCTGGCCCGGCCGACCAGCGGGCGGGCCAGCGTGGCCGGCCACGACGTGGCCAGCGAGCGGGATGCGGTGCGCCGCAACATCGGGCTGGTGTTCCAGGACACCACGCTGGACAACTACCTGACCGGGGCGCAGAACCTCCGGTTCCACGCCGAGTTGTACGCGGTCCCCTCCGCGGCGGTGGCGCCGCGGATGAAGCAGGTGCTCGACATGGTCGGGCTGTGGGATCGCCGGGACAGCCTGGTCAGCACGTACTCAGGCGGCATGCAGCGGCGGCTGGAGATCGCCCGTGGCCTGCTGCACGCGCCGCACGTGCTGTTCCTGGATGAGCCGACGGTCGGGCTGGACCCGCAGACCCGCTCGTCGATCTGGGACTACATCAGCGAGCTGAAGGGCCGGGAAGACATCACGATCTTCCTGACGACGCACTACATGGACGAGGCGGAGCACTGCGACCGGATCGCCATCATCGACCACGGGAAGATCGTGGCGATCGACACGCCGGAGGCGCTCAAGGCCAGCGTGGGCAAGGACCGGGTGCAGATCCAGACCGCCGACGACGCCGCCGCGATCAGGGAGCTGTCCAGCCTGTTCGGCATTGAGGCGGCCATCCACGAGGGCGCGGTCACGTTCTCGGTGGCGTCGGGGGAGCAGTTCGTGCCGCAGCTGTTCGCGCGCCTGTCCATCCCGATCCGCTCGGTGAGCGTATCCCGGCCGTCGCTGGACGACGTGTTCATGTCCTACACCGGGACCACCATCCGGGACGCCGAGGCGTCCGGCACGGACCACATGCGGGCGATGGCCGCCCGTATCCGAGGAAGGCGATAAGCATGGCCACCCAGACCGCCCAGCCGGGTGGGATCGCCGCTCCGGACGAGGGACTGGCCACCCAGATCAGGGTGGCCGTGCCGGAGCGGAGCCTGCGCTCTGACCTGCGGGCCGTGAGCATCGTCTGGCGCCGCGAGATGATCAGGTTCCGGCGGGACCGGCTGCGCGCGGTGACATCGCTGATCCAGCCGCTGCTGTTCCTGCTGGTGCTGGGCACCGGCCTGTCGTCGCTGGCCAGGCCGGGGCATGCCGCCCGGGGTGAACTTCCGCACGTTCATCTTCCCCGGCGTGCTGGCCATGTCGGTCCTGTTCACGGCGGTGTTCTCGGCCGCCTCGATCGTCTGGGACCGCGAGTTCGGGTTCCTGCGCGAGATGCTGGTCGCGCCGGTCAGCCGGTCCGCGATCGTAGTCGGCAAGTGCCTGGGCGGGGCGACGATCGCCACATTCCAGGGCATCATCATGCTGGCCCTGGCCGGGCTGGCCGGCGTGCCGTACAACCCGCTGCTGTTCCTCACGCTGATCGGCGAGCTGCTGCTGCTGTCGTTCACGATCACCGCGTTCGGGGTGATGATGGCGGCGCGGATCACCCAGTTCCAGGCGTTCATGGCGCTGACCCAGATGCTGGTCCTGCCGCTGTTCTTCCTGTCCGGCGCGCTCTACCCGCTGTCCGGGCTGCCGGGCTGGCTGAGCGTGCTGACCCGGATCGACCCGCTGACCTACGTGGTCGGCCCGATGCGGCACGCGGTGTTCTCGCACCTCAGCCTCAACCCGTTGTTCGTGGCGCACCTGTCGCCCGGGATCACCTGGGTCGGCTGGGTGGTGCCGATCTGGCTGTCGCTCGCGATCGTTGCGGTCATGGGACTGGCCATGCTGACCGTCGCCATCATCGAGTTCAGCAAGACTGAGTAACCCCCTTCGTACGCCACGGCGCCATCCGGGCCCTGCCATCCGGGCGGCGTCCTCAGCTAGGCGCGAATCGCCGTCACGCGCCCAGCCCTGGCTGAGCCGATAAGTCGTCAGAGAGCTAGGTCGTTAAGTCGACTCAGGCCGCGTGGCGTGAGGTGATGGGGCACCGGGGCGGTTCGCGTTCTGGGTACCCGCAACCGTTTGCGCGGAGAGGCAGCCGAAGACCGCCGGACATGGAGCGACGCCGGGTGGCTACGGGGGCAAACCACCCGGCGTCGCATTCATCGGCGTTCCGACGGGGGCCCGGAACGCCGGCAGGTGCTCCGACGGGGGACCAGAGCACCGCTATGCATGTTACACCGAAACCCCCCCTTGTGCGTCAAGACCGGTCACAAGCCGATCTGCCCACCGACACGCGCGTTGGGCGGCCGTTCAGCCCTTTCCCTGCTGCTTTTCAGTGTCTGTTTCCTGGCTAAACGGGCGGGGCTGCTGCGACCCGGGAGGCTGCGCCTCCGGGGCTGGCCCCGCAGCAGGCCATCCGGCTGCGCCCGGGGGGATGTAGTGCGTGGGGAGCCGCGGCTCGTAGGCACGAAAACCGGTGGTGCTAGCGGGCTCACGGCCACCGTTCGCGATGACTACGGCGAAATAAGGGATGGCGATAGCGCCCACCGCCGGAATCGCCGCCAACCAGCCGGCGCCCTCGGCGAACAGGGCAATCGTGGCCGCAAAACAAGCGACCCGGATTCCCATCATGATCAGGTAGCGGCGCTGCCGCGAGGCAATGTCCGCGGAGAGAGGCGGCTGTGCCTCGGTGACGAGGTACGCGCTCTTACGGCGCCCCCCGGTGGCAGGTTTCACACCTCCAACGTACGTCCGCGCGGGTCGGCAGGCGAATGCAGTTTTCCGGCCCGCTGAGCCGGTCAGCCGGACGGGGTGATGCTGGGGGTCCCGACGGTCCCGAGGCCGGGCAGCGCGGCCACGGACGCGGCGCCGGCCAGCGACATCACGTGGGCCAGGCCGGCCGTCAGGTCCTCCAGCCACGCCTGCACGCCGTCTTCCCCGCCGCAGGCCAGCGCCCACAGGACGGGCCGGCCCGCGAACACCAGCGGCGCGCCCAGCGCGAGGCCGGCGAGCACGTTTTCCGGGCTGCGCACGCCGCCGTCCACGAACACCGGCCGGGCCGCTGCGGCGGCTCGCACGGCAGGCAACGCCAGCGCGGTGGGCAGGGCCTGGTCGAGCTGACGGCCGCCGTGGTTGGACACGATGACCGCGGCGGCCCCCGCTGACAGGCAGGCGGCCGCGTCGTCGGCGTGCAGTACTCCCTTGACCACCACGGGGAGGCCGCCGCTGATCTCGGCCAGCCAGCCGATGTCGTCCAGGCTGGCCGGGACGATGCGCGCCCGGGACAGATCGTCCAGCCGTCCGAGGTTGTCCTCGAAGTCGCGGTCGCTGATCACGCCCCCGCCGGGCACCAGGGCCCTGCGCCCGACCACCGGGGTGTCGCCGGTCAGGACCAGGGCCTGCGCGCCCGCGGCGGCTGCCCGCCGGATCAGCCCGGCGGTGAGTTCCCGCTCCCGCATCATGTACACCTGGAACCACCAGTGGCCCCTGGCGCCGGCGACCGCCGCGGCGACGTCCTCGATCCTCCGCGAGCAGCGGGAGGACAGCACGAACAACGCCCCGGCCCGCGCGGCGCCCGCTGCCGTGGCCACCTCGCCTTCGGGATGGGCGAGGCGGTGGTAGGCAGTCGGCGCCACCGCGATGGGGGTGCGCAGCTCCAGGTTCAGCGGGGGGCCCAGCTGGACGCTGGTCTGGACGGCGGAGACGTCGCGCAGCACCCGCGGCAGGAACCGGACCCGGCGCCAGGCCTCCACGTTCGCTCGGAGGGTCACCTCGCCACCGGAACCGCCGGCGTAGTAGTCATAGACCTCAGGGCGAAGGAGCTCTCGGGCCTGCCGCTCAAGCTCGGAAACGTCAGCCATCACCCGAACACCCTGCCGGAACGCCGGGTGGGACGCCAGTCCCGCGAGCGGGACCACTTCCCTGTGGAGGGGCAATGACCGAACGTACCTACCGTGTGACCGAGATCGTCGGCACGTCGCCGGACGGCATCGAGCCCGCGATCCGCAACGCGGTGCATCGGGCCGCGCAGACTCTGCGGCACCTGGACTGGTTCGAGGTCACCCAGGTGCGGGGGCAGATCACCGACGGAGAGGTGGCGCACTTCCAGGTCGGCCTGAAGGTGGGCTTCCGCCTCGAAGACAGTTAATTCGGGTCAGCGCGCTACGGCGCGCTAGCCGGTCCGCGTTACTGTGTCCGACCTGCTCGCTAACTGGCCTGGCTCACGGACGACATATTGAAGCCCTCCACCCGGACCGGGGGCATGGCGCACCGGGTGAAGTAGTCACCCCACTCGCGGGGCAGGGTGGGCATGGTGGCGCCGACCTCGGCGAGCCGGCCGAGCATGCCGACCGGGCTCTCGTTGAAGCGGAAGTTGTTCACCGCCCCGCTGACCTCACCGTTCTCCACCAGGTAGATGCCGTCCCGGGTGAGGCCGGTCAGCAGCAGGGTCTGGGGGTCCACCTCGCGGATGTACCAGAGGCAGGTGAGCAGGAGGCCCCGCCCGGTCCGGGCCACCATGTCCTCGAGGGACGCCGACGAGCCCGGAGGGCCGGCCAGGGCGAGGTTGTCGATGCCGGGGGTGACCGGCAGCCCGGAGAGCCCGGCGGTGTGCCGGGTCTGGATCAGCGCGGCCAGTTCGCCGTCGCGGATCCAGTCGGTGTGCTGCAGCCCCAGCCCGTTGTCGAACACCGAGGAGTCGCGGCGCGAGGCGTGTGCCACGACGAACGGGGAGCAGGCCAGGCCGGCCAGGGCCGGGTCGCTGTACAGGGTCAGCGGGAGGCCGGACAGCCGCTCACCGACCCGGGTGCCGCCCCCCGGCTTGCTGAACACGCTGCGCCCGTCCAGGGCGTCCTTGGCCCCGGCCGACCAGTACGTGTAGACGAGCAGGTCCGCCACCGCCCCCGGGGGGAGCAGCGTCTCGTACCGTCCGGGCGGCAGGTCGATCTTCCGCTGGGCCCACGCCAGCCGCTGCTCCAGGCCCGCGTCCAGCGAGGCCACGTCGACGTCGAGGAAGTCCCGGGTGGCACAGCCGGCCCAGGCCGAGCGGGCCAGGTCCGCGGACTTCGCGTTCAGCTCGACCTTGCCGGACGGCTGATCGTGGCGCAGCCGCAGGCCAGTTGACGTGCCGAGGAACGTGCAGTTCAGCGAGTGCTCGGCGTACCCGTAGAGCTTGCGCGCGGCGCCCTGCGCGGCTTCGAACGCGCCGCCCAGGTCCGCCGCGAACCCGCTGAACACCCCGATCTCGGTACTGGCCACCGGATCGTCCCAGCGCGCCGCGCCCGAGATCTTCCGGACCGCGTCGTCGTCCGGCCCCAGCAGCGGCTGGGCGTCCTCCACCGGGGAACCGTCGGCGGCGGCCTGCTCGGCTGCGCGGACCACGTCCTCCACCTGGTCGTCGCGGACGCCCGCCCGGGATACCACGCCCACCGAGGTGCCCTCCGCGCGGCGGCTGATCGCGACCACCGTCAGCTGGCGGGAGCGCGCGACCCCGTTGGTGGTGAGCGTGTTGCCGGCCCAGCGCAGGTTGGCGGTGGAGCTTTCGTCGGCGATCACGATGCAGTCGTCGGACCGGGCGGCGGCCAGCGCACGCTCCACGGTGTCCTGCGGTCCGGTGCGCTGCACCACGCTGCTCCCTGATCTGGTCGGTCCCAGGCCGGTGCTGGCTGGGCCAGTGGTTCGTGAGCTGGCGTCCTGCGGGCTCATGCCCCCTCCTCCGCGGTGTTGAGCACCCGGACCCCCCGCATGAGCGCCGTGGGGCAGCCGTGGCTGACCGGCGCGACCTGCCCGGGCTGGCCCTTGCCGCAGTTGAACGCGCCGCCGAGCACGTACGTCTGCGGGCCGCCCACGGCTTCCATGGAGTTCCAGAAGTCGGTCGTGGTGGCCTGGTAGGCCACGTCACGCAGCTGGCCGTCCAGCCGGCCATTGGTGATCTTGTAGAACCGCTGCCCGGTGAACTGGAAGTTGTACCGCTGCATGTCGATGGACCAGCTCTTGTCGCCTTCGATGTAGATCCCGTTGGTCACGCCGGCGATCAGCTCGTCGGTGCCCGGGCCATCCTGGGCCGGCTGGAGCGAGACGTTGGCCATCCGCTGGATCGGCATGTGGCCGGGGGAGTCGGCGAACGCGCACCCGTTGGACCGGCCGAACCCGGTCAGCTGGGCGATGCGGCGGTCGAGCTGGTAGCCGCTGAGCACGCCGCCGGAGATCAGGTCCCAGGACTGGGCCGCGACCCCCTCGTCGTCGTAGCCCACCGTGGACAGCCCGTGCGGCACGGTCCGGTCGCCGGTGACCCGCATGACGGGGGAGCCGTACTGGAGGCTGCCCAGCTTGTCGAGGGAGGCGAAAGACGTCCCCGCGTAGGCCGCCTCGTAGCCCAGCACCCGGTCGAGCTCGGTGGCATGCCCGATCGACTCGTGGATCACCAGCCACAGGTTGGACGGGTCGATGACCAGGTCGTACCGGCCCGCCTGGACCGCCGGGGCGGCCAGCTTCTCGGCCAGCAGATCCGGCAGCCGGGCCAGCTCGGCATCGAAATCCCAGCCGGCGCCGGTCAGGTACTCATAACCCCGGCCGGCGGGCGGGGCCAGCGTGCGCATGGTCTCGAACCGGCCGCTGGGCTCCACGGCCACCGCGGTGAGCACCGGGTGCAGCCGCACCCGCTGCTGGACGGCGGTGGTCGCGCCGTCGGCGTAGAACTTGCACTCCCGGACCTGGACCAGAGAGGTGTCGACGTGGTCGATCACCGGGCTGGCCAGCAGGCGCTGGCTCCAGTCGGACAGCAGCGCCAGCTTGTCCCCGACGCTGACGCTGAACGGATCCTGCTCGTACGCGGAGACCCAGCTGACATCGCCGTAGCCCGGCTCGGGAGCCAGCTCGATCCGCTCGGTGTTCATCGCGGCGGCGACCCTCGCCACGTCGATGGCTTCCTCGGCCGCCCGCACGGCCGCCTCGGTGGTCGGGTCCACCGCGGCCGCGAAGCCCCAGGTCCCGTTCAGCACCACGCGGACGGCCAGGCCCAGCTCGTCCGCGTCCAACAGTGTCTCCAGGTGCCCGTCGGACAGCCCGATCTCCTGGCCCCTGATGCGCTCGGCGCGGAAATCGGCGTGCTCCGCGCCGAGCTCCCGGGCCCGCTGCAGCGCGGCGGCGGCCAGTTCACGCAGCGGCAGGCCGGCGAACTCCGGGTCGATGGGATGCCCGCTCCCCGGATCCCCGCCGCCGGTCCGCGTGCCTGTTCCTGCACTTGGCTCCATGCCTGGTCCTGTGCCTTGTCCGACGCGTGATCCCGGGCCTGGAACTGTGCTGCCGGCCGGGACGGGATGTGTACTGTGCTCCTCCAGTGGCAACCTATCCCACGCCCCACGGCGCCAGCCGGGTACGCTCACCGGGGCCGCGGGAGTCGATTCGATCATCATGGAAGAAGGCGCGCCGATGAGCCGATCCGTCCTCGTCACTGGCGGGAACCGGGGCATCGGGCTGGCCATCGCCCGCCGCCTGGCGGCCGGCGGGGATCAGGTCACGGTGACCTCCCGCTCGGGCGACGCCGTGGCCGGGCTGGCCACCGTGGCCTGTGACGTCCGGGACGCCGCCGCGGTGGACAAGGCGTTCGCCACGGTGGAGGCGGAGCAGGGACCGGTGGAGGTCCTGGTCGCCAACGCGGGCATCACCCACGATCAGCTGCTCGCGCTGATGAAAGAGGACGACTTCACCGAGGTGATCGACACCAACCTGACCGGCGCCTACCGGGTGGCCAAGCGGGCGGTGCGCGGGATGATGCGGCTGCGCCGCGGCCGGATGGTGTTCATTTCCTCGGTCGTCGGCCTGCTCGGCTCGGGTGGCCAGGCGAACTACGCGGCGTCCAAGGCCGGGCTGGTCGGCCTGGCCCGCTCGCTGGCCCGGGAACTGGGCAGCCGGAACATCACCGCCAACGTGGTGGCCCCGGGTTTCGTGGACACCGACATGACCGCGGCGCTGCCCGACGACCGGAAGGCGGCCATCCTCGGCCAGGTGCCGCTCGGCCGTCTCGCCACCGCGGACGAGGTCGCCGCGACGGTCGCCTTCCTGGCCGGGCCCGATGCGGCCTACATCACCGGGGCGGTCATCCCGGTCGACGGCGGCCTCGGAATGGGCCACTAGACCGGCTTGATCAGCCCGATGGGCGATCATGATCGTGGTCGGTAGCCGCCACAGAGCCCCCGCGGTTGACCGTGATCATGGAGTAGGGAAGGGACAGCGATGGGAATCCTGGACGGCAAGCGGATCCTGGTGACGGGCGTGCTCACCGACTCCTCGATCGCCTTTCACGTGGCGCGGATCGCCCAGCAGGAGGGCGCCCGGGTGGTGCTGACCGGGTACGGGCGGCTCAGCCTCGTGGAGCGCATCGCCAAGCGGCTGCCCGACCCGCCGCCCGTCGTCGAGCTCGACGTGACCGACCCCGCCCATCTCGAGTCGCTGGCCGAGCGGGTCTCCGGGCACACCGATGGCCTCGACGGGGTGGTGCACAGCATCGGCAACGCCCCCCAGACGGCGCTGGGCGGCAACTTCCTGCAGACCGAATGGCCCGACGTGGCCGCGGCGGTGCACGTGTCCACGTTCTCCCTCAAGTCACTGGCCATGGCCGCCCTGCCGCTCCTGGGAGACGGGGGATCCATCGTCGGCCTGGACTTCGACGCGTCGCTGGCCTGGCCCGCCTACGACTGGATGGGCGTGGCCAAGGCCGGGCTGGAGTCGTGTTCCCGCTACCTGGCCCGCTACCTGGGGCCGCGCGGGATCCGGGTGAACCTGGTCGCCGCGGGCCCGCTGCGCACGATGGCGGCCAAGAGCATCCCCGGGTTCAGCGCCTTCGAGGACATGTGGGATGACCGCGCCCCGCTCGGCTGGGACATCACCGACCCGGAACCCGCCGCGCGGGCCTGCGTCGCGCTGCTGTCCGACTGGTTCCCCGCGACCACCGGCGAGATCGTGCATTCCGACGGCGGCGTCCATGCGGTCGGCGGCTGAGCACGGCGGCCAGCCCGCCGCGGGCCCCAGGCAGCTGGTGCTGACCCTGTCCTGCCCGGACCGGCCCGGCATCGTCCACGCGGTCGCCGCGTTCCTGCACGGCTCGGGCTGCAACATCCTGGACAGCCAGCAGTTCGCGGACCTGACCATGAACCGGTTCTTCATGCGGGTGCACGTCGAGACGCTCGGCACCGCACCGGCGGACGTCCCGGTCCTGCGGGCCGGATTCGGGCCGATCGCGGACGAGTTCGGCATGGACTGGGACCTGCACGACCTGGCCATCCGGCCGCGCGTGCTGATCATGGTGTCCAGGGAGGGCCACTGCCTCAACGACCTGCTGTACCGCAGGGAGGCCGAGTCGCTGGCCATCGACGTGCCGCTGGTGGTGGGGAACCATCCCGACCTCGCGCGGCTCGCGGCCGGGCACGGGGTGCCGTTCGAGCACGTGCCGGTCGGCCTGGACCAGGCGGACCGGGCCGGGGCGGAGGAGCGGCTGCTCGACCTGGTCGCCGCGCACCGCATCGACCTCGTGGTACTGGCCCGGTACATGCGGATCCTGTCCCCGGAGGTCTGCGCGAAGCTGGCCGGCCGGATCATCAACATCCACCACTCGTTCCTGCCCAGCTTCCGCGGCGCCCGGCCCTACCAGCAGGCGTACGAGTACGGTGTCAAGGTGATCGGCGCGACCGCGCACTACGTCACCCCCGAACTGGACGAGGGCCCGGTCATCGAGCAGGAGGTGGCCCGGGTGGAGCACACCGCCGCCCCGCCGCAGCTCGCCGCGATCGGGCGGGACGCCGAGCGGGTCGCCCTGGCCCGGGCGGTGCGCTGGCACGCCGAGCACCGCATCCTGCTGCACGGCCGCCGCACGGTGATTTTCAAATAACGGCTCTATCCGGGTAGCCGCCCGCGCCCGGGCCTACATCCCGGTGAGCAGGCCGGCCAGCCGGGTCACCCGCGGCGGCTCGCCGACGGTGGACACCCCCCGGGACAGCGCGGGACCGGCCCCGTGCACCACCGACAGGTGACGCTGCGCCCGGGTCAGCGCGGTGTAGACCAGCGGCCGGGACAGCATCCCCGCTGACTCGGCGGGGAAGACCGCGACCACTGCGGGCCATTCGGAACCCTGGGCCCGGTGCACGGTCAGCGCCCAGCCATGCCGCAGGTCGGCGAGGAACTTATCCGGCACGCACACGGGGGCGGCGGGGAAGGCCACCTCCAGGCCGCCGTCGCCGTGGCCCAGGACCGTGCCGACCTCGCCGTTGCTGAACCCCGCGTCGGCGTGGTTGGCGACGGATACCACGCGGTCACCCGGGTCGAAGCCGCCGTGTGCGCCCGGCCCCGGGTTAAGCCGTTCCTTGAGGGCCTGGTTCAGCGCGATGGTCCCGGCGGGCCCCTTGTGCACCGGGGTGATCACCTGGACGTCAGCCGCCGGGATGCCCAGGGCGCGCGGGATCGAGTCCGTGACGAGCTGCATCACCCGCTGCGCGGCGTCGCCACTGCTGCGGGCGGGGAGCACGACCACTTCCCGGTCCGGCGAGTCCACCGGGGGCAGCGTCCCGCCGCGTACCGCGGTGGCCAGCCGGGCGATGACGCCGCCGTCGCGCTGGCGGTACAACCGGGCCAGCTCGGTGACCGGCACGGCGCAGGAGTCGATGATGTCGCCGAGCACCCGTCCCGGGCCGATCGAGGGGAGCTGCGCGGGGTCACCCACGAGCAGCAGCCTGGCCCCATCCGGGCACGCCTCGACCAGCGCGGCCGCGAGCTCGGCGTCGAGCATGGACGCCTCGTCCACCACCACCAGGTCCGCGTCCAGCGGCCATTCCTCGTTCCGGCTGAAAACCCAGGCCGCCGCGCCCGTGTAGCCGGCCGCCGCCGGGCCGCCGGGGCCCGCCGCAGGGTCGCTGGCCCGGGCGCCGCCCTGCGCCCCGAGCAGCCGGTGCACGGTCGTGGCCGGGGCCCCGGTGAGTTCCTCCAGCCGTTTCGCGGCCCGCCCGGTCGGGGCGGCCAGGGCCACGGTCAGGCCCCGCTCGGCGGCCATGGCCACCACCGCCGCCACCGTGCGGCTCTTGCCGGTGCCCGGGCCGCCGGTGAGGAGGGACACCCCGTGCCCGGCGACCACCCGCACGGCGTCCTGCTGGGTCTCGTCCAGATCCGCAGCCCAGGCGGGATCTGCAGCGGGGTCAGGTCCCGCCGCCAGGTCAGCGTCTCCCGCCGGGTCAGAGCCCGCGGGGCCGAGCGGCTCGGCCAGGGCTGCCAGCCGCTGCACACCCTCCGCGACCGACTCCTCCGCCATGGCGTAGCGGGCCAGCGCCAGCAGGATGCCGGCCGTGGCTTCCGCACCATCCCCGTCACCGTCCGGCCCCTCCTCGCCGGGGAACTCACCCCCGGCAGGATCCGCCTCCCCGGCGGGTTCCGCCTCGAACGGCAGCACGGCGCCTTCATCGACCGCGGCAGCGATGGCGGCCGCGGGTTCCTCGATCCGGAACCTGGCCAGGGCGCCGGCGATCACCCCGGCGGGCACCGCGGTATGGCCGTCCCGTGCCGCCCGGGCCAGCAGGTAGCTCACCAGCGCCCGGCCCCGGCGCTGATCCTGCGGGCTGGCCTGCTCGCGCAGCAGCTTCCGGGCGAACCAGTCCGCCTGGTCCGGCCGGATCTGGGGGAGAGCCAGCAGCCGCCACGGATCCTGGCTCAGCTGATCCTGGGCGCTGCGGCCCAGCATGGCCACGGCCGGCCCGGCGAACCGCGCCGGCACCTGGCAGGCGGCCAGCAATTGCGCGGTCTCGTAGCAGGGCCGGGCGTCATGAAACGCGGCCGCCAGCCATTCGGCCCGTTCACTGCTCACCCCGTCGATGAGCACCAGGCGGTCCGCGGTGACCAGCGCCGGCGCGGTCACGCCCGCACCCGCCAGCTGCCGGGCCAGATTGCGGCCCAGCCCCGGCCACAGGCCAGCCGCGCAGAACTCACCGAACACATCGGGAAGATTGTCGGGCACCGGCGTCCCGCCCACCTCAGTTACCACGGACATCGGAAGCCAGCCTAGCCGGGGGTCCCGACAATGCGCGGCAACGAAACAGGACCCGAAACGGTCCCCGGCACGAGAATGCCGCCAGATTGGCGCGGGCTGGTTTTCCTCTCACGCAGGATGTGGATTCTTCCGCTTGTGCCCGTGGCCGCCCTCGCTGATACTCGGGACCATGGAAGGGAACCCGGGCGGTGGCGCGCCTGCGGACCGTCCTGACCCGCCGCGCCACCGATGGCGGCCCGCTGACCGTGTCCGCGCTTCTGATGCTGACCGTGAGGCGGTGATCAGCCAGCTCAGCGAGCGGTACGCCGAGGGCCGCCTCACCCATGACACGCTGGATGAGCGGCTGGGCGCAGCGCTGAAGGCGCGCTACCAGCATGATCTTGAGGCCGTGGTTGCCGATCTGCCGTCCCGGCGCCGGCTGGGCAGCGCCGTGCAGGCCTGCGTTCAGCGGGGCTGGACCACGCTGACCGGGATGATGGCGGGCACCACGCGGCCGGCACCCGCCCGGGTGCTGGCCTTCCCGTCGGGCGGCCAGAGCCGTTTCACCATCGGCCGGGACGCGGCCTGCGACATGGTGCTGCCCGACCCGACCATCTCCCGCTGGCACGCCGGGCTCAAGCGCGAGGCCAGCGGCTGGATGCTGGATGACCTGGGATCAACCAACGGCACCAGGCTGAACGGCTGGCGGGTCAGGGCCTGGGTGCCGGTGCGGGACGGTGATCTGGTCAGCTTCGGCGCGGTCACTTACGTCTTCGGGCGGCCTGGCAGCGGCCGGGGGCTGTCCCAGGCGGGCGGCTAGACCACCCGGTAGCGGGCCGCAAGCGCCGCGGCGGCACGTTTTTTCCACTAGCGCCACCGACCCTTTAGAGTCATGGCGTGACATTGGTTTTGCTGGTGCGGCATGGGCTGACGGCGGGGACGGGAACCGTCCTCACCGGCCGGACGCCGGGTATCCCGCTGGACGACCGCGGCCGGGCGCAGGCCGGGGCGCTCGCCGCCCGGCTGGCCGACGTGCCCCTGGACGCGATCATCACCAGCCCGCTGGACCGGTGCCGGGAGACCGCGGAGGCGATCGCCGCGGCACGGGACGGCTCCGCGCCCGCAGTCCAGGAGGACGAGCAGTTCGCCGAGGTCAAGTACGGCGACTGGACGGGCCAGCCGCTCAAGCGGCTGGCCAAGGACCCGCTGTGGCGGGTGGTGCAGGCGCATCCCAGCGCGGTGCGCTTCCCCGGGAAAGACGCGGAGTCAATGCCCGAGGTGCAGCACCGCGCGGTGAACGCGGTCCGGGAGTGGAACGCCAGGCTCGGCAAGGACGCCGTCTACCTGATCTGCTCGCATGGGGACGTCCTCAAGGCGGTCATCGCGGACAGCCTCGGCTTGCACCTGGACCTGAGCCAGCGCATCCAGGTCGATCCGTGCTCGCTGAGCATCATCCGGTACACCCCGCTCCGGCCTTTCCTGGTACGAATGAATGACACTGGCCGCACCGCCGTCGGGCTGGCCAGGCCTTCTGAGGCGGACGCGGGGAGGGCGGCGGCAAATGGCGGAGCGCCGCAGCAGGCGGCCGCTGGGGCAGCGTCCCCGCCCCCGTTCGGGGAGGGCGACGCAGCCATCGGCGGGGGAGCGGGAGGATAAGGATCATGCCGGTCTACTCCTATGACCCGCCGGACCGTTTCGTGGCCGGTACGGTCGGGCAGCCTGGGGAGCGCACTTTCTACTTGCAGGCCAGCGCCAGCGGCCGGGTGACGAGCGTGGCCCTGGAGAAATTCCAGGTCAGCCTGCTCGCCGAGCGGCTCGAGGAACTGCTCGACGAGGTGCTCAGGCGGACAGGCGGCCTCACCTCCGTTCCGGCCGCCACCCCGTCCGACCTCACTGACGACGAGCCGCTCGACCTGCCGCTGATGGAGGACTTCCGGGTCGGCGCGATCGCCCTGGCCTGGGACGGCGAGGACGAGCGGGTGGTCATCGAGGCTCAGGAGGAGTCAGAGACCCCGGTCGAGCCGCTGGCTGAGGACATCCCCGAGAACGGGCCGGGGGTGCTCAGGGTCCGCATCACGGCGGCCTCGGCGCGGGCCTTTTCCCAGCGTGCGCTGCGTATCCTGGGACAGGGCCGCCCCCCGTGCCCGCTCTGCGGCCTGCCGCTCGACACCGAGGGGCACATCTGCCCGCGCCAGAATGGCCACCGGGCCGCCAATGGCTGAAAAGCCGCCCGCCCGCCGGCTGTCCCGGCCACGTCCCCCGCGCCGTTCCAGGCAGCCCCCGGATGACCACGCGGCTGAGCTTGAACTTCTCCGCGAGGGCGAACTGGAGATCGAAGGGCGCCTGATCGTCGCCTCGAACGCCACGCTGTACTGCACGATCCGCCGCGGTTCCGCCCGATCGGCCTGCGTGTACAAGCCGATCGCGGGCGAGCGGCCGCTGTGGGATTTCCCGCAGGGCACGCTGGCCGGCCGGGAGGTAGCCGCGTACGCGGTATCCCGGGCCGCCGGCTGGGACCTGGTTCCGCCCACCGTGTACCGGGACGGCCCGTTCGGCCCGGGCATGTGCCAGCTGTGGATCGACTCCGACACCAGCGTGGACCTGGTTGGCCTGTCCCGGCGCTCAGATCACCAGATGCTCCGGGACATGGCCGTGTTCGACGCGGTGGTCAACAACGCCGACCGTAAGATCGGCCACCTGCTGCCGGTCAGCGCGGAACGGCTCTACGGATGTGACCACGGCGTGTGCTTCGGCGAGGAGTACAAGCTCCGCACCGTGCTGTGGCAGTGGCGGGGCCGGAAACTGCCCGCGCGGGCCATCGAGGCGCTCGTCACGCTGCAGGGCGAACTGGAGAGCGGGCCGCTCGCCGGCGAGCTGCCGCAGCGGCTGTCCGCCGGCGAGGTCCAGGCCACCAGGCAGCGCGTCGAACTGCTGCTCGAAGAGCGCGTCCACCCGTATCCCCCGGAGGACTGGCCAGCCGTCCCCTGGCCGCCCTACTAATCCGGGGGGGGCGACCCCCCTGGACCCCCCGCCATCCGCAGGCTCGGCGGGAACACGCCTTCGGCGCGCCCCGCCTCGCCCGCAGATCAGCTGTGGCACAGCTTCTCTGTATCTTTCCGCGCCGACCCCGGGCCAGCAGAGCTATCTGCCGGGCTCGCCGGGGTGGCGGCGGCGGAGGTAGCGCTCGAACTCGCGGGCGATCGCGTCGCCGCTCGCTTCCGGCAGGTCGGTCGCGTCCTTGGCTTCCTCCAGGGTGCGCACGTAGTCCGCGACCTCGGTGTCCTGCTCCGCCAGCTCGTCGACCCCGCGTTCCCAGGCCCGGGCCTCCTGCGGCAGGTCACCCAGCGGCAGCGATACGTCCAGGACGTCCTCGACCCCCCGGAGCAGGGCCAGGGTGGCCTTAGGGCTGGGCGGCTGGGCCACGTAGTGGGGCACGGACGCCCACAGCGACACGGTCGCGATGCCCGCCTGCGCGCACGAGTGCTGAAGCACCCCGACGATGCCCGTGGGGCCCTTGTACTCCACCGGCTCGACGTGCAGGTCACTGGCGAGGGCCGGATCAGACGCCGCGGCGGCGACCGGCACCGGGCGGGTGTGCGGGGAGTCCGCGAGCAGCGCGCCCAGCAGCACCACCGTCCCGGCGCCCAGATCAGCGAAGGACTGCACCAGCTCATCGCTGAAGGCCCGCCAGCGCATGTTGGGCTCGATCCCGTGCACCAGCACGATGTCACGGCCCAGGCCGTCCGGGGTGGCTACGGACAGCCGCGTAGTCGGCCAGACCAGCCGCTCGGTCCGGCCCTCCGAGACTTCCATCACCGGCCGGGTCACCTGGAAGTCGTAGTAGTCCTCCGGATCTATGGCACCGATCTGGGTGGCGTCCCAGGCCAGGCCCAGATGATCGACTACCCCGCTGGCGGCTTCCCCTGCGTCGTTCCAGCCCTCGAAGGCAGCGATGATCGCTGGCGAGGAGAGCGCTCGATCGCTGTTCAGCTCGATCACCCACCACCTCCTTCGGGGGCCGCCGCTCACCCAGATGACACCAGGTTACGTGTACCGCGATGATCACTGCGTCCCCCGGGGTGGGTGCCGTTGGTCCCGGCTGAGCCGCCCCATGGACGCGTCGCCCTAGAATAGGGGGCCTATGACGAACACTGCCCGCCCGGCCCAAGCGGCCCGGCCGGAACTCGGTGCCGTTCTCGGGGATCGCGTGGTGGTGGCCGACGGGGCGATGGGGACGATGCTCCAGGCCAGCGACGCAACGCTGGACGATTTCGACGGTCACGAGGGATGCAACGAGGTCCTTAACGCGACCCGGCCGGACATCGTCGCCGCGGTGCACGAGGGCTACCTCGAGGCCGGCGTGGACTGCGTCACCACCAACACGTTCGGGGCAAACCTGAGCAACCTGGGTGAATACGGGCTCTCCTCGCGGATCGCGGAGCTGTCCGAGGCCGGGGCCAGGATCGCCCGGGAGGCCGCCGACCAGTGGTCCACGCCAGACCGCCCGCGCTGGGTGCTCGGCTCCATGGGACCGGGCACCAAGCTCCCGACCCTCGGCCACGCCCGGTTCGCTGACCTGCGCGACGCCTACCAGCTCGGCGCCGCCGGCCTGATCAGCGGCGGGGCCGATGCGATCATCATCGAGACCAGCCAGGACCTGCTCCAGGCCAAGGCCGCGATCATCGGCACGCGCCGGGCCATGACCGCGGCGGGCGCCCAGCTCCCGCTGATCGCCCAGGTGACCATCGAGACCACCGGCGCCATGCTGCTGGGCAGCGAGATCGGCGCCGCCCTCACCGCCCTGGAGCCGCTCGGCATCACGCTGATCGGGCTGAACTGCGCAACCGGGCCCGGTGAGATGAGCGAGCACCTCCGCTACCTGGCCGGGCACTCGCGGATCCCGCTGTCCTGCATGCCTAACGCGGGGCTGCCGGTGCTGACCTCCGACGGC
>CAVVTM010000012.1:0-37800 GCA_963751175.1 uncultured Actinomycetes bacterium
TCCTCCAGGTCGAGGACGGGCCCCACGTCCATGCTCACCGGGCCGCGGGTCCGGTCGAAGTACGCCATCTGCAGCATCGTCTGCTGCCCGCCGGGCGCCGTAATGATCCACTCGGCGAGGCCCTCGCCCATCCCGTAGAAGATGTCCTCGAGGCCTCCGGCCTGGTCCCGGCGCTCGGCCTGGAAGCCGCGTTGCGCAGCGCGCGTTCCACGGCGTCGGCGGCGGCGGCCACGGCGGTTTCCTGGTCGCTGAACAGATCGACGTCATCGGTGGGGCGGTCCACGATCCCGTGCGCGATGAGGGCGTTGCCCCCGGCGAGCGCGAACCCGTGCCGGGCCGCCGTACGCAGGGCGATCGTGGCCACCTCACGCTGGAGTTCGTCGATCGGCATCAGGAGAATCCGCCGGGCGGCGTCAGGCGGCCGGTACAGCGGCGGCCCGCAGGACCGGGCGGCGCTCCTCCCACGCCTGGCGCACGCCCTTGGGCAGGAACAACGTCGGCCAGAGGGCGATCAGCGTGTCCTCGTCAAGGTAAGCCAGGTCCTCGGTGCGGGCGGCCTCGCGGAGCACGATCTGGTACATCCACGGCAGCATGCCCGGCTCATCCAGGTCGAAGGTGCGGTCCGGGTACCAGAAGAGCCAGACCGGCAGCTCGACGCGGCCGTGCACAGGCCCCCGCAGGTCCGCCAGGCTGGCCGCGACCAGCACCTCACGCCCGGGACGCGACGTGTGGCGGCGCCTCGGCGTAGCGGATCGCACAGTGGCCATGCCTCTACAGTACCCGTTCCGCGACCGGTGTGCCCTGGCCCACGCCCCATTTTCTCAAACACACTTGTCATGCGCGGTCGAGCGCCACGATAGAACCGTTATCTTGTTCTAATTTCAGCCTTGAACTAGGTCTTCGCCTGCGGTGCGCGGGGCGCGGAATGATCCGCGGCCGTCATGCAGTTGCCGCTGCTATGACAACTGTGGGTTTTATCGGAAGCGGCATGATCGGTGGCACCGTGGCCCGGCTGAGCGTGGCGGCCTGGGGCATCAGGTGGTGCTGAGCAACTCCCGCGGGCCGGAGACGCTCAAGGATCTCGCGGACGAGCTCGGCCCGCTGGCCAGGGCGGCGACCAGCGCAGAGGCGGCGGTGGCGGGCGACCTGGTGGTGGTCAGCATCCCGTTGCACGCCTGCCCCACCTTCCGGCCGCTGAGCTGTCCGGGCGGACCGTCCTCGATACCGGCAACTACTACCCGCAACGGGACAACCAGATCCCCGAGCTCGACAGCGGGAAACTGACCAGCAGCGAGTGGCTGCAGAACCAGCTGCCCGGCGCGGCGGTCGTGAAGGTGTTCAACAACATCTTCTTCAAGCACCTGGGGTCGCTGGCCCGCCGCGGCCCGCGCGGCGGACCGGACCTACCTGCCCATCGCCGGCGACGACGCGGCGGCCAAGGCGGCCGTGACGGAGTTCCTCGACTCGATCGGGTACGGCGCGGTCGATGCCGGGACGCTGGCCGACAGCTCGCGCCAGGAGCCCGGGAGCCCGGTCTACGGCGCCCCGTACGGGCCGTTCTCGGACGAGACGGGCCACCCGGCCAGCGCGGACGCGATCCGGGCCGCCCTGGCCGCGGCCACCCGGTAGCGCTCAGGGGCTGGCGCCGCCCCCGGCGCCAGCCCGGGGCCAGCGGTGGGCCCGGCCGCTAACCGCGTAGCCCGGCCTGCCTGCCCGCCCAGCCCCGCCCCGCCCAGTCCAGCCGGTGGGGCCGCCCAGTCCGGGCGCCCGCCGGGGTCTGCACCGTTCGATGAGCCTTCTCACGAACGGAGAGCACGATGACGGATCTGGACCGGATCGCCGCACCGGGCGCGTTCCCGGGCGCGGCGCCGGGCGTGGCGCCGCCCGGCGCCGGGACACCGGGGACGCGCCAGGTGAGCCCGGTGCTCACCGTGGTGCTGACCTCGATCGCGTATTTCATGGTGGCCCTGGACACCCTGGTGGTGATCACCGCGCTGCCATCGATCCACCGTGACCTGGGCGGCAGCGCGGCCACGCTGCAATGGACGGTCAGCGCGTACGCCATGGCCTACGGGGCCGGGATCATCACCGCCGCGGCCCTCGGGGGACCGGCTGGGGCGGCGGCGCCTCTACGTGCTGGGCCTGGGCGTGTTCACCGCGGCGTCGGCCGCCTGCGCGCTGGCGCCGGATCTCGCGGTGCTGATCGCCTTCCGCGCCATCCAGGGCCTGGGCGCCGCGATCATCATGCCGCTCGGTCTCACGCTGCTGACGTCGGCGTTCCCCGCGCAGCGGCGGGGTGCCGTAGTGGGAATCTGGGGCGGCGTGGCCGGCCTGGCCGTCGCCGCCGGGCCGCTGGTCGGCGGGGCGGTCACGCAGGGGCTGGACTGGCACTGGATCTTCTGGGTCAACGTGCCGGTGGGGATGGTCGCGCTGATCTGGTCCCGCCTGCGGCTGCGGGAGAGTTACGGGTCACGGTCCCGGCTCGACATCCCCGGGGTGGTCCTCATCACGGCGGGCGTGGCCGTGCTCATCTGGGGACTGGTCCAGGGTGCCCAGGACGGCTGGGCGAGCGCCCCGATCCTGACCGCCCTGATCCTCGGCGCGGCGCTGATCGCGGCCTTCCTGGCCTGGGAAGCCCGGGCCCCCGAGCCGACGACCCCGTCGGCCGTCCGGGCGGCGGGTTTCCGCGGCTGCGGTGGGCGCCCAGTTCCTGATGAGCGCGGCGATCTTCTCGGCGGCGTTCCTGACCACCCAGTTCTTCCAGTTCGCCCAGGGTGACTCGCCGCTGGGCGCCGGGCTGCGGTTCCTGCCGTGGACCGCGGACGCCCTTGCTGGTCGTCCCGGTGGCGGGGGCCCTGTTCGACCGGGTCGGCGCCCGTCCGCTGGCCGTCCCGGGGTTGCCGATGCAGGGCGCGGGCCTCGCGTGGGTGGCCTGGCTGGCCGGGACATCGGCCGGTTACGGCAGCTACGTGGCGCCGTTCGTGATCGCCGGGACCGGGATCTCGATGGCGATTCCCTGCGTGGCGGCCGCCGGGCTGAACGCGGTGGCCCCGGTCTTGCT
The DNA here is from genome assembly GCA_963751175.1 of uncultured Actinomycetes bacterium. Lineage (GTDB taxonomy): Bacteria > Actinomycetota > Actinomycetes > Streptosporangiales > Streptosporangiaceae > RYN-230. The sequence goes on from CAVVTM010000012.1 coordinate 3,062, forward strand.
CGGCAAGGCCGCCGGGGTGCTGAACACCATGCAGCAGTTCGGTGCGGTGCTCGGCATCGCGGTCGTGACCGCCGTGTTCAACGCCCACGGCAGTTTCGCCAGCCCGGCCGCGGTGAGTCACGGTTACCGGCCGGCGGTGGCCGTGTCGGCGGCGTTCTCCGTCATCGCGGCGCTGGCCGCCCTCGGCATCCGCCGCCGCACTGCGGCTGGATCCCCCGCCCGGCCGTGGGTGGTGCGCGGGAACCGTGCCGGAGCAGCGGTTCCCGCGCACACCTGACGGAGATCATTCCAGTCGGCCCGGGCGGGTCAGTGGGCACTCGGAGCCAGTTCGCGGCGCCGTGCGGTCCGCATCCGGTCCAGCAGCACCGCGATCGCGGCGGCGAGCACGGCGGCCGCCACCATGAACAGGGCGATCTGCCATCCGGGGGTGCCGCCGACCGTGACCGTGTGCACGGTGACCGGCGCGACCGGGTTGCCGCTGGTATCCCCGGTCCTCGGAGGCGGGACCAGGCTGGCGAACGCCGCGGGCGCGGCGATGATCCCGCCCAGCAGGGCGGCCGCGGCGATGGCGATGCGGGTGGCGTGACGGAAGATCTGGCGGATGGTGGTCATGTACGTCCCCTTTGAAGGTTGAAGGTTGAGGGTTGAAGGTCGGATTCCCCGGTTCGTGAGTGAGCCTCAGGTGCCTTCCTGCACCTGGAAGATCTCGTCGGCGAGCAGGCCGTGGGCTTCCTTGTGGACGATCGCCGCCGCCTCCGCGGACGGCGCCTCGACCAGGCAGAACACCTTGCCCTGCTGCTCGTCCACCCAGTAGCGCAGGTAACGAACGTCGTGCTGGCCCTGCGCCTGCAGGTCGGCCTTGTGGGCTTCGGCCACGTCGCTGCAGGAGACGCCGCCGGAGATGTTGTGGATGTCCATGTAGAGCGGCATCGTGTTCTCCTTCTGAGTCCTCGGTGAGTGAGTCGAGACGAACGTATGGCGGTACCCGGGGTCGGCGGATCGGGAGCGGCTCCCCGATATTCCGCGGCGCCGTTCCCCAGTTTTCCGCTGATCGCTGATATGGGTGTCCGCCCTGGTAGCGCGGCAGCCCCTCGATATGGACACTGAAGGGGTGCTGTTGGAACGGGAAGCGCAGCTCGCCGCACTGGCCAGCTACGCGGGGAGGCCCGGAAGGCCCAGGGCCGGCTGGTGCTTGTCGCCGGCGAGGCGGGCGTCGGCAAGTCAGCGCTGGTGGAGCAGCTGCAGCGGAACCTGCCCGGCGCGAGCTGGTACTCGGGGGCCTGCGACGGGCTGTTCACCCCGAGGCCGCTCGGCCCGCTGTTCGACGTCGCCAGCAAACTCGGTGGTGGCTCCTTGAGCTCTGCCGGGCGGACGCCCCGCGCGAAGCCCTGTTCGGTCTGCTTGGCCAGGTCAGCGAGCCCGATGCGCTGCACGTGGTGGTGGTGGAGGACATCCACTGGGCCGACGAGGCCACCATCGACCTGCTGCGCTTCCTGGGCCGCCGGATCCGGGACGCGACGGTGCTGCTGATTGTGACCTACCGCGACGACGGTCTGGCCGCCGGCGACCCGCTCCAGCTCGCGCTGGGGGACCTGGCCACCCAGCGTTCCGTGCGGCGGATCAGCCTCGGCCCGCTGTCGGCGGGCGCGGTGCAGGTCATGGCGGGCGGCAGCGAACGGGATGCGGCCTCGCTGCGCCAGCTGACCGGCGGGAACCCGTTCTACCTGAGCCAGGTCATCGCGGCCGGCATGGACGGGGGCGACGAGATTCCAGCGTCGGCCCGGGACGCGGTGCTGGCCCGCGCCGCCCGGCTGGACGCCAGCGCCCGGACGGTGCTCGACGCGGCCGCCCTGATCGGTACCCGGGTCGAGTTCCCGCTGCTGGAGTCGGCCACCGAGTGCCCCCCGTCCGCGGTCGATGAGCTGCTCGGAGCCGGGCTGCTCACCGGGGACGGCGCGGCGCTGAGGTTCCGGCACGAGATCGCCCGGCTGGCCGTGCAGGACGCCATCCCCGCGCACCGCCGGGGGCTCATCCACGCCCGCATCCTGGACGTCCTGTGCCGGTCCGGCGCCGACGACGACGCGCGGATGGCCTTCCACGCGGAAGGCGCGGGGGACGGCCCGGCGGTGCTCCGCTACGCCCCGCCCGCCGCCCGCCGGGCGTCAGAACTGGGCGCGCACCGCGAGGCGGCGGCCCAGTACGAGCGGGCGCTGCGGTTCGCCGCTGGGGCCGACCCCGCCACGCTCGCAGGCCTCTACGACGCGTTCGGCTACGAGGCCTCGCTGCTGGACCACTCGCAGGAGGCGGTCAACGCCCGCGAGTGCGCGCTCGCCCTGTGGCGCCAGGAGGGTGACCAGCGGCACGAGGGCGACACGCTGCGCTGGCTGGCCTGCTCGCTGTCCGCGGTGAGCCGGGGCCGTGAGGGGATCGCTGCGGCCGAGGCCGCGGTAGCGCAGCTCGAACCGCTCGGACCGAGCGTGGAGCTGGCCTCGGCGTACTCCAGTCTCGCCTCGATGCGGATGGTGAACTACCAGCATGCTGAGGCGATCGAGCTGTGCCGCCGGGCCGAGGCCATCGCCGGGCCGCTGGGCCGAACTGACATAGTCAGCGAGGCGCTCAACACCGAGGCCTGTTCCCTCCAGGGGGTTGGCGGTGACTGGGCCACCACCATGCAGCGGGCCCTGGACACCGCGGTGAGCGGCGGTCATGAGCTTCAGGTAGGCCGGGCCTACGTCAATTTCTACGCTATCCATGTCGGCGAGCGGGCATTCGCCGACGGCGAGGCGTACCTCGCCGACGGCATGGCCTTCTGCGACGACCACGACCTCACGTCATACTCGGTCTTCCTGCGCAGCCAGCGGACCAACATGCTGGAGCGGACCGGGCGCTGGGACGAGGCCGCCGCCGTGGCCGGGGAGCTCCTGCTCCGGGGTGGCCCGTCGCCACACATCCGGCTGTGCCCGCTGAACCGGCTCGGCACGATCCGGGCTCGCCGGGGTGAGCCCGGGGTCTGGGAGTGCCTCGACGAAGCCATCGAGCACGCCGAAGGCGCGGTGGAGGCCCAGAACATCGTGCCCGTACGGCTGGAGCGGGCCGAGGCCCGCTGGCTGGAAGGCGACCTGGCCGCCGCGGCGCGCGAGGCCGAACTCGCCCACGACTCCGCGGCCGGCTGTGACCACTGGGAACGCGGCGCGCTCGCCGTGTGGCTGATGCGCACCGGGTCAGGCCGGAGCGTGCACGGCACCGTCGTCGCGCCCTACCAGCGCCAGCTCGATGGCGACTGGGCAGGCGCGGCCCGCCTGTGGGAAGACCTGGGCTGCCCCTACGAAGCCGCGCTGGCCCTGCTGGGCAGCACGGACGAGGACGCGCTGCGCGAGGCCCTGCGGATCCTGACCGACCTCCGCGCCGCTGCCACGATCCGGGTGGCCCGCAAGAAGATGCGCACCCTCGGCATCCGGTCCATCCCGGCGGGCCCGCGGACGGCGACCCGGGCTCACCCGCTCGGGCTGACCCGACGCGAGCACGAGGTCCTCGACCTGATCGTGGACGGGCACACCAATGCGGAGATCGCCGGGCAGCTGTTCATCTCGGCCAAGACCGTCGACCATCACGTCTCGGCCGTGCTGGCCAAGCTGGGCGCCCCGTCCCGCAACGTGGCCGCGTCCGAGGCGGTCCGGCTGGGCCTGGCCCGCGCGGCCAAGGCCTAGCCCGCTACGTTGGCCTGCAGCGCCCGCGGCCCGTACCGCGATGCGCTGCCCAGGCCCGTTCCTCCGCAACGAACACCACCAGGGACCGCAATGACCACGGCCATGAACGGCCCGCACGGCGCCCGCACCGGGGCGGCCTGATGCCGGGCCAGGACGAGCTGTGGGGGCTCGTCACCGGTAACCAGCAGGGCGTGCTGGCCACCATCAAGGCGGACGGCGCGCCCCAGCTCTCCAACGTCCTGTACGTGGCTGACCCGGCGACGCGGACCGTCCGCGTCTCGACCACCGCGGACCGGGCCAAGGGCCGCAACCTGGCCCGCGACCCCCGCGCTGCGCTGCACGTCAGCGGAGAGGACTTCTGGAACTACGCGGTGGCGGAGGGGCCGGTCACCCTGTCCGCGGTGGCGGAGGTCCCGGGTGACGACGCCATCGAGGAACTGCTCGGGGTGCACTCCCACTTCTACGGCGAGATCGACCGGGCCGCGTTCGATGAGGAGATGATCGCTCACCAGCGCCTCGTCGTCCGGCTCCAGGTGACCCACCTGTACGGCGTGATGGTCAGGACCGGCCGCCGCCCGGCCAGCCAGGACGGCTGAGTCCCGGGCCGGGACCCGCCGCCTCGGCCTGGTCCCCTCCGCGACGGCGGTGCGTCCTAGCCGCCCATGTTGACGGCGTTGGCCCGGACCGGCCTGATCGTCACCACGACCCGGGACTCGCCCGGCTGGTCGTGGGCCCGCAGGTCCGATCCGTACTTGGCCCCGACCTTGTCGGCGAACACGTAGCCGTCGTCCGGGGTGATCTCCGCGTCTCCGCGCAGCTCCAGGTAGCGGTACGGGTTGGCCAGGTCCAGGATGAGGAAGCTGACGGCGGGGTTGGCCCTCAGGTTCCTCGTCTTCTGCCGGGACGTGTTCAGCGAGATGGCCACCGCGTCGCCCTCGGCCAGGAACCACACCTCGGAGAGCTGCGGGCGCCCGTCAGGCCCGATGGTGGCCAGCGTGCCGACCTGCGCGGACAGCAGGTCGCGATGGGAATCAGCAATAGCGGTCGTCATGACAGCGTCCTCATGGTTGCCGGCGGTCGGGGGGACCGTCAGGTCAGGTGGAGATATCCGGGTAGGGCAGGGACCAGTGGCTGAGCCGGGTCGCGTACTCGCGCTGGAAGGCCAGGGGCTCGGGGTAGTCCCGCTCGAACATCGCGATGAACAGGGTCAGCGTGAGGAAGTTGTGCGCCCCCAGCTCGAACAGCGTCACGTAGTCGTGAGTGGCCAGGGCCTCCCGCTCGGCGCTGGTGAACTCCAGCCACGTGCTCCGCTCGCCGCCCGGGCAGTTGAGGAGCAGGTTGGCCCGCTCCTGCTCCCACCAGGTGACCGTTCCGCGCGGGTCCTCCCGGTAGCGCTCGACCAGGTCCGGGTCCCGGTCGATGGTGTACAGGAACTTGTTGACCAGGTACTTGCTCACCGCGCTGCCGCCCCCTCCGGGTACCAGGTGAAGTACGCCTCCATCGTGTGGAACAGGTCCAGGGAGTCGGTGTAGTCGGCCTTCACGCCCGCCCCGGCCGCGCCCATCATCAGCATGAAGTCCATGAACCCGTGCGTGGCGTTGCCGGGCTGCCACAAGCTGTCCAGGCTGACCTGGGCCAGCGCCGAGTCCAGGTCGCCGGACGAGATCCACTCGACCGCCTTGCGGTCGAACTCCGGGTCCGGGCCGTGCGGCCCGAACTGCCGCGGGCCGCCGAGCTCCAGCGACAGGTGGCCGGTGCCGATGATCGCCACCCGCTGGTCGGACGGCCAGGATTCCACCATCTGGCGGATGGTCCGGCCCAGCTCCACGAACCGGCGGGGCTGCGGCATGGGCGGGGCGAAGATGTTGGTGTAGACGGGCACGATGGGCAGGTCCGCGCCGGGCCGCAGCGTGATCAGCGGGCACGTGATGCTGTGGTCGATCCGCAGCTCGTTGCTGAACGCCAGGTCGAAGCCCGCGTCCATGCCCTCGCGGAGCAGGTAGCCGGACAGCTCCTCGTGCCCCTGCAGGAACATCCGGGGCAGCCCGAACTCGCGTTCCTCGTTGTACCAGTTCGCGTCGTAGCACGGCGCCTTGCCGATCAGGAACTGCGGCATGTTGTCCAGCCAGAGCTGGTGGAAGTGATCCGAGCCCACCATGACCAGCACGTCGGGCCGGGCCCGGGTCAGGGTTTCCCGGAACGCCTCGATCTTGGCCACCCACTCGTCGGCGAACGGGGGCCGGTCCGCTCCCGTGGACGTGCTGGCCCGGTAGTAGAACGGGTGGTGGGTGGAGGCGATGACCGCGGCGACGGTGGCCATGGCTGCTCCCTCGGGTATCGGGACCGCGCTCGGCTGGGCTCCAGCGGTGCTGGCCCTAGGCGGGGTCGGGGGGAAGGTACTCGGTGTTGCGGTCCACGGTCAGGTACATGTCCATGCCGACCGGGCGGCGCTGCTCCTCGGCCAGGTGGCCGAGCAGCCCCGCGGTCCGGGCCAGCAGCGCGAACCCGCGCAGCAGCGAGGGCGGGAGGCCCAGGTCGGCGAGGGCGGCCCCGCAGGTGCCCGCGCCGTTCAGCGGCAGGGTGCGGCCAAGGATCTCCGGGTGGACCCGGCCGATCGCCTCGAACAGCCGCAGGTGCGGGCCGCGCAGCCCTTCCTCCTCGGCGATCCGCAGCAGCACCGGGGTGCGCGGGTCGGTGACCTTGTGCACGGGGTGGCCGAGGCCGGGGATGAACTTCCCCGCCGCCCGGGCCTGAGTCACCGCCCCGACCGCCAGCGCGTCCCACCCGGCGTCGTCGGCCGGGAGGGGCTGGCCGGCCGCCGCCAGCGCTGCGGAAAGGAACTGGCCCGCGTCCTCGGTGACACCCAGGAAGCGGGAGCCTCCGCCGAGCAGGCCGGCCGCCAGCGCCCCCTGCACGGAATCGGGGGCGCTGAGGTAGGTGAGCCGGGCCGCCATCGCGGTCGGCGTGAACCCGTGGTCCGCCAGCGCGACCAGCACGGCCTCGAACACGCGGACCTGGGCGGAGGTCGGTCGCCGCTGGGTGACCAGCCACAGGGCCAGCTCACCGAAGCCGACCTTTCCCATCAGGTCCGCCGCCAGGTCCTGGCCGAGCAGGGTGATGGTCGTCTCGCTGGAGGTGCCCAGCGAGGTGGGGAAGCGGGGGACCGGGTCGGGCTGCGTCATGCGGTGCTGTCCTCCTGGGTGCTGGCGTCCGGCGGGGAGAGGTCAGGCCCGGGGCGGTCCGCCGGGCCCGGGGCGTCGAGCCAGGCCCGGACCTCTGCGCCGTGCTCGTCGAGCTTAGGCGGGGGGAGGTGGTAGCGCGGGGGAGTGCGGGAGAAGGCCAGCGGATGCCGGACGGTGCGCCTGGTGTGGCCAGGCGGGCCGGCCAGCACGACCGGCTCCAGGCCGACCTCGGCCGCGAACGCCACGCCCCCGTCCACCGTATTGATCGGCCCGCAGGGCACGCCCGCCGTGATCAGCTCATCGAACCATTCCTTGGCCGTCTTCGCCGCCAGCTGCCCGGCCAGCAGCGGGCGGAGCTGGTCCCGGTTGGCGGTGCGGCCCTCGTTACGCGCGAACCTCGGGTCCTCGGCCAGCTCCGGGGCCCCGATCACCTGGCACAGCCGCGCGAACTGGGCGTCGTTCCCGGCGGTCACGATCAGCTCCCCGTCCCCGGTGGGCAGCGGCTCGTACGGGAACAGGCTGGGGTGCGCGTTGCCCATCCGGAACGGGACCACCCCGCCCGCCACCCAGGCGCTGGTCTGGTTCACCATCCCGGACAGCGCCGAGGACAGCAGGTTGGCCTCGACATGCTGCCCGGCGCCGGTGGCGGCGCGGTCGTACAGCGCGGCCACGATGCCGAACGCGGTGTGCAGCCCGGCGATCACGTCGAACACCGAGATCCCGGCCCGGAACGGCGGCCCGGCGGGGTCGCCGGTCAGGCTCATCAGCCCGGACATGGCCTGCACCATGAGGTCGTAGCCCGGCAGGTCCTTGCCGCCCCCCGCGCCGAACCCGCTGATCGAGGCGTAGACGAGGCCAGGGTTCCCCGCGCTGACCGACTCGTAGTCCAGCCCGTAGCGGGCCAGCCCGCCGGGCTTGAAGTTCTGCACGAGCACGTCCGCCCGGCGGGCCAGCTCCTGCGCGGCGGCCAGGTCGGCCTCATCCTTCAGGTTCAGCACGACCGAGCGCTTGTTCCGGTTGATGGCCAGGAAGTAGGTGGACACGCCATCCCCGGTCACCGGCGGCACCCATTGCCGGGTGTCGTCCCCGCCCGGGCTCTCCACCTTGATCACGTCGGCGCCGAGGTCGGCCAGCAGCATGGTGCAGTACGGGCCCGCCAGCACCCGGGAGAAGTCGGCGACCAGCACGCCGGACAGCGGCCCGGCGGGCGTGTCGGGGGTCGGGTCTGGCTGGGTCATCGGCGCTGGCTCCGCTCCTGTCCGCTGATCGGGTCTGCCCCGGACGGTCCGTTATTGTTCCTGGTCGCCGGCCTGCGGTTACCCGGATGTCCGCTGAGCGGACACTTGTCCGGCGATCTGCAGTCTGCTGGCGGCCGTCCTGGCTGTCAAGGCACCTGGCTGCGGGGCGGTGACGTGCGGTGCCGACTGGAAGCGTGCCCAGTCTGCGCTGATCGCACCGGCCGCCTGGAGCAGCAGCGGCAGGTATTCGCCGGTCAGCGTCTCCACCGGGGTCTCCGCCGCGTGCACGGTCACGTTCAGCGCCGCGATCACCCGCCCGTCCCCGTCCCTCAGCGGCGCGGCCACCGAGCGGATCCCTGCCGCGAGCTGCTCGTCCGTGAGCGACCAGCCACGGGCCCGGACCTCGCGCAGCTCCGCGGCCCGCTCGGCGGGGCCAGGCTGCCAGCGGGCGGTGATCCCGGACCGGCTCGGCTCGGCCAGTGCCTCCTCGGCCGCCCCCGGGGGCAGCGCGGCCAGCAGCACCTTGCCCAGCGAGGTAGGCATGGCCGGGAACCGGGTGCCGATGGTCACCGCCAGCGCGATGATCTTCGGCACCGCCACCCGGGCCACGTAGACGATGTCCGGGCCGTCCAGCTGGGCGACGGAGGAGGACTCATGGGTCCGCGCCGCGAGGCATTCCATATGCGGCCGCGCCACCTCCCACAGGCTGCGGGACAGCACGTAGGTCATGCCGAGGTCGAGCACCCGGGGGGTCAGCTCGAAGCCGCCGCCGGCCGACCGGACGTAGCCCAGCTGCTCCAGGGTGAGCAGCACCCGGCGGGCGGTGGGCCGGGCCAGCCCGGCCGCGGTGGCCACCGCGGTCAGCGACATGACCGGCTGGCGCGGCTGGAACGCACGGATCACGTCGAGGCCGCGCGCGAGCGCCTCGATGAAATCGGGGCTTGCGTCGCGGCGTGCCATGAGGACTCTCCTGTGCGGGCGGGGGGTGGCGGCCCCCTGGTGCCGGGCCCTGGTCTTGAGCGTCTGGTGGTGAGCGGCTGGTGTGAGGGGCCGGGTCCTGGGGGCTGGGTGCGCCGGGATCGACTGTAGCGTGTCCCGTCCGGGCCGTCCGTATCGCGGACAGGGGCCGTCCGCCCCCCCGCTGGCCTGCCGCAATCCGCCCCTTGACATCGGTCCGTGAACCGGCCACGCTTCCGGACTAGTTCCCTGCAGCCGTTGTACGGACAGCTGTCCGTGAGCTGTCCCCCGATAACCTCGATAGCCTGCCCGCCTCAGAGTGGAGGTCCGCGATGACCCTGGTGTTCCGGAACGCGACGGTGCTGACCATGGACGACGCGCACACCGTGCACCACGGCGGTGACGTGCTGGTCACCGGGGAGCGGATCGAGGCGGTGGGCCCGCATCTGGAGGTGCCCGAGGGCACCACCGAGATCGACGCCTCCGGCGGCATCGTGATGCCGGGCATGATCGACACCCACCGGCACATGTGGCAGACCGCGATGCGCGGGTACGGCGCGGACTGGACCCTCACCCAGTACTTCGTCTGGTACTACCTCCAGTGGGGCAAGACGTTCCGGCCGCAGGACATCTACGCGGGAAACCTGCTGTCCGGCCTGGAGGCCCTCGACGCGGGCGTCACCACCACCGTCGACTGGTCGCACGGGCTGCAGACCGTGGACCACGCCGAGGCCGCGGTATCGGCGCTCACCGAGGTGCCCGGGCGGTTCGTGCTGGCCTACGGCAACATCCAGCAGGGCCCCTGGGAATGGTCAGCCGCCCCCGAGTTCCGCGACTTCGTCAGCCGCCACTTCGGCACCCCCAACGACATGCTCGGGTTCCAGATGGCCTTCGACGTGACCGGCGACCCGGCGTTCCCGGAGAAGGCCGCGTTCGAGGTGGCCCGCGACCTGGGCGTGCCGGTCACCACGCATGCGGGGGTCTGGGGCGCGACCAACGACGACGGGATCCGGCTCATGCACGAGCACGGGTTCATGACCCCGTCCAGCATCTACGTCCACGCGGCCACCCTGACCCGCGACTCCTACCACCGGATCGCCGCTACCGGCGGCACCGCCTCGGTATCCACCGAGAGCGAGCAGAGCGCGGGCCAGGGCTACCCGCCCACCTGGCAGCTGCGCGAGCACGGGATCCCGGTCTCGCTGTCCATGGACACCAGCGTGTGGTGGAGCGGCGACCTGTTCTCGGCCATGCGGGCCACACTGGGCGCGGACCGCTCCCGCGAGCACCTGGAAGCCCACGGCCGCCAGGAGACCGTGACCCACTGCCACCTGCGCGCCGAGGACGTGGTCGACTGGGCCACCCGGGGCGGGGCGAAGGCCCTCGGCCTGGATTCGGTCGTGGGCAGCCTGGAGCCTGGCAAGAAGGCCGACGTCGTGCTGATCAAGAACGACCTCTCGCCGGTCATGTTCCCGCTGCTGAACCCCTACGGGCACGTGGCCTTCCAGGCCCAGCGCGGCGACGTGCACACGGTGCTGGTCAACGGCCAGGTGGTCAAGTCCGCGCATCAGCTGGCCGGCGGCGGCCTGGCCAGGGCCCGCCAGGCGGTGGAGGAGACCGTCGGGTACCTGCAGGGCCAGCTGGGGCCGGAGGCGTGGGCGGAGGGCATGCATCCGGAGATCCCGGAGACCAAGGTGCTCGACAACCCCTACACCTACACGAAGTGGGACGCGGGCTCCGCGCAGTGGAAGGGCGGCGCCGGCCCGGACGCCCCCGGCGGCGCATCCGCCTGACCCGGGAGCCGTGGTGCTGCCGCGCTCTGCTCGTCAGGTAGCTGCCCGCCGGGTTCTACAAAGGCCATCCCCTGGCCGCGGGACCTTTATCTTGGGCAGTCACCGCGTTGATGCTTCTGCTCTCCGCCCGGGCCGGTGCACTCGCGCAACGAATTGGGTCCCGCATCCCCATGACCGTCGGGACGGTCCTCTGCGCGGTTGCGCTGGTGCTGTTCTCACGCGTTGGCGTGAACGCCTCTTACGTCCCTGATGTGCTCCCCGCCGCAGTGATCCTGGGCCTTGGCCTGTCGCTGACGGTTGCGCCGTTGACCGCGACTGCGCTGGGCTCAGTAGACGAGAGTCACGCAGGAGTCGCGAGCGGTGCCAACAATGCCGTCGCCCGCGCGGCCGGGCTTCTCGCCGTGGCGGTTCTGCCCCTGGCCGCGGGCCTCGGCACCGGCAGCCTCACCAATCCTGCCGCCCTCGCACCCGCCTGCCGAACCGTTGGACCGCCCTTCGGACATCAGCGCCAGCACCCGAACCGCGCGCACCGCGAGCGGTCATATCTCGATGCTCGCGGCACGTCGGCCCAAGATCGATGGGGCGGGCACCCGGATCCCGGGTACGGCCAGCACGGTCAACCTCATCCAGCTGCGGCCGGGGCGTCAGTGCTCGACGGCTTGCGCGCTGGTTCACCAAAGACCGTCCGCAGTTCCGCAAGGATCTGGCCACGCCGTTCTACGGGGCCCACCGGCCGGGAACCTGGCCCGATCAGCGCAGCGCCAGCGTTATCTCCCGCGGGATCTGCAGCGTCCCCGCCTGCCAGTCCAGGTCACCCGCCAGCCGCGCGCGGGGGAACGTCCCGAAGAACGCCTCCAGCGCGACGGAGAGCCAGACGCGGGCGAGCGCGGCCCCCGGGCAGTAGTGCGGGCCTGCTCCGAATGGGATGCCCGGTGAGGCCGGCCCGTCGTGCGCCGCGGCGATCAGGGACGGCAGCACGGTCGTGCCCCTGGCGATGCGCCGTCCGCCCAGCCATGTGTCGGCCAGGGCGATGCGGGGGAGGGCGACGGGGAACATCGTGCGCGTGCTCAGCAGTTCCCCCGCGACGGACGCCCAGGTGCGCTTCCCCCGCGTGCACGAGGCGATGACGTGCGGCTGCTGGGCGAGCTCGGCGATGGCGACGGCCAGGATGGGGAGCATCGCGCCGAACCCGTTGGAGACGGTGCCGGTGACGTGCGCGACCTGGGCGGCCGTGTGACCGTCCAGCGCCCCGGCGAGCTGGGCGGTTAATCCCCGGCCGGGCCGGGCCGCGGCGCGGGTGTAGTAGCGGTACAGGTCATCCCAGGCCGCGGTCACGTTATCGATGGCGTCCGGGCCGGGGACGAGGGCGAACGCGATGCGGGAGGCCTGGAGGATCCGGTCCCAGTCCGCCAGTGGTGTGCCCATGGCCGTGCTGACCGCAGTGGCGGTGAACGGCTGCGCGAACCCGGTGAGGGCGTCCGCCGTGGCGCGGCCGTGGAGCGCGTCGGCAAGGCTGCGGGCGAGCGCCCGGGCCAGCGGGCGGGTCGCGTCCGCGGCGCGGCGGGTGAACAGCCCGGCGATCCGCTGCCGGTACGAGCGCAGCCGCGGCGCGTTCATGTTCAGCAGGCCGCCGTCCGGGGATTGCATTTCCGCGCCGGTGAGCGGGCAGCCCAGCAACCCGCCTGTCCTGGTGACGGCGGCCATGCCGAAAGTCCCGGTGCCGGTGAGGACGCGGATGACGTCGGGGCGGCGCCGCAGGATAAGCATCGGCGGGCCGCCGGCGGGACGGAAGGCATAGTCGTGGCCGCTGGTGCAGAGGATAGGCGGCGGGCCGCCGTCCGGCTGGGAATCGAAACGGAGGACTGGCGGGTGGCCGGCTGTGGTGGCGGTCACGGTGGCTCCTTCGGGCTGGCCTGGGCAGGGACCACCCCCGCCCGCCTCCTAGCTTCTGAGGCCGGACCGGACGGTTTCATTGCATTCCGCTTGCAAGTCCCTCGCGTTGTGGCGGACTCAGCAGATCGCGGTCGGCGCCGCCGGTGACGAGGGCCGGGAAGGCGTGCGGGCCATCATCGGGCGCCGCCCGCCGCGCTTTCGCGGGGAGCCAGCCGTCCCGGTGCAGGCAGACTGAGATCATGAAGGGGGCCGCCGACCGCGACCTCGGCCTCTGCGGAGGCGCGATCCCAGCCGGAGGAGGAACATGAACGGTGCGGTGCTGGTGACGGGGGCAGCGGGAGCACTCGGGCACGCGGTGGTCGCCGAGCTGCGGAGCAGGGACCTGACGGTGATCGCCCTGGACCGCCCGTCAGCCGCGCTGGACAAGCTCGGCGCCGGGGACGGGGTTCACCACATCCCGGTCGAGCTGGCCGACCGGGCCGCGGTCCGCGCCGCGTTCGCTGAGGCCGACGCAGTGGCCGCGCCAGCCGCGCTGGTCGCGCTGGCCGGCGGGTTCGTCCCCGGCAGCCTCGCCGATCTCGACGAGGATTCGCTTGAGAGCCTGTGGCGGTCCAACGTGGTCTCGCTGCTGTGGTGCTGCCAGGAGGTGGCGCCGCGGATGGCCGCGGCCGGAGGCGGCGCGATCGTGACCGTGGGCTCGAAAACGGCGGTCGGCGGCCGGGCCCCGCTGGCCCACGCGACCAGCAAGGCGGCGGTGGTCCGGGCCAGCGAGCTGCTGGCCGACGAGCTCCGGCCGCAGGGGATCCGGGTGAACTGCGTGCTGCCGTCGGTCATCGACACCCCGGCCAACCGGTCCTGGATGTCGCCCGACCTGGCCGCCCGGGCGGTCGCCCCGGCCGCGATCGCGAAGGTGATCGCGTTCCTGATCAGCCCGGACTCCGCGCCGGTCAGCGGGGCCCGGGTCCCCGTCTACGGGGACGCCTGACGCGCAGCGCTGAGCGCGGGCCATCGCGCCCACGAGGCCGGGAGGAGCGCCCTCGTTGCGCCAGGGGGTGGCTACGCGGTCCCGGCCACGCCGACCAGGTGCCCTTCGGGGTCGGTGAAGTGGCCGACCACCAGGCCCGTCGGGGCCTTGACCGGGCCCATCCGGCGCTTTCCGCCGAGGCTCTCGGCCCGCTGCAAGGCAGTCTCCACGCTGGGGACGCCGACGTAGAAGATCACATGGCCGTCGTAGCCCGCGCCGCCGCCGACGCCGCCGGGGATCCCCGTCCCGTCGCTGGTCGTGCCGCCGTTCACGAAGCCGTAGTTCATGGGCTCCGACACCGTCTCCGCGACCGGGGCGCTCGTGTCGAATTCCCAGCCGAACAGCTCGCCGTAATAGCCGCGGAGCTTCTCCGGGTCCGTCCCGATGATCTCGAAGTGCACAACCGGCTGTGCCATGGTTTCTCCTTTCCGCGCCGGGCTGCCCGGCGCCCGCGGGGGGATGCCCCTTAGTGATGACGGGAGCTCCGGGGGAAACTCACCGGTGGCCGGCCGGGCAGCACCCTGGCCTGTGACAGGGGATCATGGCCCGGAGGACTGCCGCCGGAACCCCGGCCCGCGCTCAGGCGGGCCGCATGGGGACCTCCCTGCCGGGGATGCATAGTGCTGGTATGCAAGCACACGGCGCCGCTCCCTGCTTCGTCTGCCGGAAGCATCGCGACCCCAGCCTGATGCCGGGCGGCCCCGTCGGCGCGGACGAGCTGGCGGTCGTGTCGCATCTGTCGCCGCACGCCCCCGGGCCGGAACGGGCAGCCTGTCTACCTGGGACATCTGTTCGTAGAGCCGCGCCGGCACGCCGCCGGGCTTGCGGACCTCACCGAGCCGGAGGCCCAGGCGGTCGGCTCGTGGTGCGCCCGGGCCAGCCGCGCCCTGCGCGACGTGGCGGGCGCCGACCACGTCTATGCGGCGGTCCTCGGCAACCGGACGCCGCACCTGCACGTTCACCTGCTGGCCCGCTTTCCCGGCACCCCGCGGGAGTTCTGGGGCCTGAACGCCGACGACTGGCCCGGCGCGGAACGCGGCACGGACCCGCAGATCGCGGGCCTCGTCACCCGCCTCCACGCGTACCTGGCGCCGTGAGCCCGAACACATGGCGGGACACCACGATGCCCAGTGCCTTCACGTCCCAGGCCCGGCGGGTCAGGCCTGGGTGCCGGCCAGGTGCATCCGGATGATCGAGGTGAAGTCCGGGTCGGCGGTCAGGCCCAGCCGGGCAGCCCGGTCCGAGTGGAACCGGGCGGCCCAGCCCGCCACCATCCCCGCCACGACGGGGTCCGGGACCCAGTCGATACGACTGGTCACCGCGGGCCCGGCCACCTGCTCCAGCGCGGCGACCATGTCCCCCACCGTCACCGTGAGGCCGGGCATGGTCACGGCGGTACGGCCGCCCCACACATCCTCGGGCGACGTGACGGCGCACCGCAGCGCCTCGATGGCCCGCGCCGGGGAAGCCAGCGCCACCTCGGTGGCCGGGTCAACGGGGCAGGCCGCGCGCTGCCCCGCCAGCGGCTCGCGGATGATGCCTGACATGAAGCCTGAGGCCGCGGCGTTGGGCCGGCCGGGGCGCACGCTGACCGTCATCAGCCGGATGCTCCGCCCGTGCAGGAACCCCTTGCGGGTGTAGTCGGCCAGCAGCTGCTCGCCGATGAACTTCTGGATCCCGTAGCTGGTCTGCGGGTCCGGCAGCGTGTGATCCTCCACCACGGCCGGAAGCGGGTGCTCGGGAGACCCGCCGAACACCGCGATCGAACTCGAGAAGACCACCACCGCGCGGGTGCCCACCGCGCGGCAGGCGGCGAACAGCGCCTCGGTGGCGTGCAGGTTCGCGTGGACACCCAGGTCGAAGTCGGCCTCGCACTCCCCGCTGACCGCGGCGGCCAGGTGGAAGACCACGCCGGCCCCGGCCAGCGCGTCCCGCCCGGCCTGCCCGGGGGCGACCAGCCCGGCGAGATCCCCTTCGACGACGGCGACCCTCGGGTCGGCGGCCAGGTCCGGCGGCGCCGGGACCCGGTCCAGCAGTGTCACCCGGGACAGCAGGCGTTCACCGTCACCGGCCACGTCCAGCGAGCCAGCCGCCAGCAGGTCCCGGGCCAGGCGGGCGCCCAGGAACCCGGCACCGCCGGTAATCACCACATTCACCACGGCGTCTCCGTCCCGGGCCGGGGGGGGTGGAATACAGTGCGATCTTAGGCAATGGTGATCGCCAGTGCCCCGATCCCGGGTGGCGGATCTGCTGCACCCGGCCGTGGACCAGGCGCGGGAGCCAGGCGAATCCGGGGGAACGCAGGCGCAGGGAAGGGGCCAGGGTGCTGGGCGACAGGCGGCCGGACGCGGCCGAGGTGTTCGCCGGGCTGCCCCCGGCCCGCCCCGATGACGAGGGTCTCCGCGAATCCATCCGCGCCCTCCGCGTGGCCGGCGACCTTCTCCTGGGTGTCCTCGACGACGACCCGACCGGATCCCAGGCGGTGCACGGCATTCAGGTCGTGACCGTGCTGGAGGAGGACGCCTACGCGGCGGCGCTGGACGGGCCGGCTGCCGCCTGTTTCGTGCTGACCAACTCCCGGAGCCTGGACGCGCCGGCCGCCGCGGACATCACCACCCGGGCGGCGCGCGGGCTGATCAGGGTGGCGGGCCGGCGCGGCACCCGCATCCAGCTGATCAGCCGGAGCGACTCCACGCTGCGCGGCCACGTGATGGCGGAGGTGGCCGCGCTGCAGGCCGTCCGGCAGGATATGGTCGGCCGCGGCTACGACGGCGTGCTGCTCGTCCCTGCGTTCCTCGAAGCGGGCCGGGTGACCGCGGCCGGCATCCACTGGGCACGCACGGCGGCCGGGCTGGTCCCCGTCGGTGAGACCGAGTTCGCGAAGGACAGGGCGTTCGGGTACGGCGCGTCGGACCTGACGGTTTTCGTTGCGGAAAAAAGCGGGGGGACGATCCGGCCGGGGGAGGTGCGCAGCATCAGCCTGGCGGATATCCGGCTCGGCGGGCCGGCCCGGGTCCGCGAGGTGCTGGCCGGCGCGGCGGGCGGGGCGTGGGTGGTGGTCAACGCCACCGAGTACTCCGACCTGGAGACGGTGGCGCGCAGCGTGCTGGAGGCCGAGGGTGAGGGCCAGTCGTTCCTGTTCCGCACCGGGCCGTCGTTCGTGCGGGCGCTCAGCGGCCTGGGGCCCAAACCGCCCCTGCGCGGGGCGGTCATCTGGGGGGAGGCACGCCGCGGCGGGCACGGCCTGGTCGTCGTCGGCTCGCACGTCGGGCAGACCAGCCGGCAGGTTGCCACGCTCCGGGCGCGGGGCGCCACCGCCGACATGGAACTGGACGTGCAGGCGGTGCTGGGCGGCGGGCCGGACGTGGCCGCCGCGGTCGCGCGGCGGGTCACCGGGGCGCTGGCCCACTCGGACGTGCTGCTGTACACCAGCCGTGAGGTCGTTGCGGGCCGGGACGCGGCGGACAGCCTCACGATCGCCCGCACGGTGTCCGCGGCCCTGTCCCGGATCGTCCGCGGCGCGCTGGCCGCCCGGCCCGCCTGGGTGATCGCCAAGGGCGGGATCACCTCGCACGACGTGATGCTGCACGGCCTGGGGATCCGCCGCGCCGAGGTGGCCGGCCAGCTGTTCCCCGGGACGGTCTCGGTGTTCCGGCCGCTGGACGCCGCGCCGGAAGCGGTCGGGATGCCCTACGTGGTCTTCGCGGGGAACGTGGGGGACGACGGCACACTGGCACAGGTGGTGGCGATCCTCAACGGCGGGCGGGAGGTTCCCTGATGCGGGTCGGCTGGCTCGGGCTGGGCGCGATGGGGGCGCCGATGGCGGGGTGCGTGGCCCGCGCGGGCCACGTGGTCGTGGCCTATGACATCGTGCCGGGACGGGCTGCGGCGCTGGCCGCCGACGGTATCGGGGCTGCGGACAGCATCGCCGGGGCGGTCCGGGACGCCGGGATCGTCGCGGTCATGGTGGCCACGCCGGACCAGGTGGACGAGGTGCTGTTCGGGCGGGGCGGCGCGGCCGGCGCGCTGGCGGCCGGCACGGTGGTGGTGATCATGGCAACGGTCGGCCCCGAGGCCGTCGCAGAGGTCGCCAGCCGCCTCGGCGGCAGCGGGGCTGCCGTGGTCGACGCGCCGGTGTCCGGAGGCGTGCGGCGCGCCGCCGACGGCGATCTGCTGATCATGGTGTCCGGCGCGGACCACGCGGTCGGCCAGGCCCGGCCAGTGCTGGGCGCGCTGGCCCGCAGCGCCCCGGTGGTCGGCCCGGCCCCCGGTGACGGCCAGCGGATGAAGCTGGTCAACCAGTTGCTGTGCGGGGTGCACATCGCGGCCGCGGCCGAGGCGCTCGCGTTCGCGGAGTCGCTCGGCCTGGACCCGGGGGCGTGCTGGGAGGTGCTGCGCGACGGTGCCGCGGCGTCGTTCATGTTCGAGGACCGGGGCGCCCGGATGATCGCCGGGCAGTTCGATGAGCCGTGCAGTGCCCTGGACATCTTCGTGAAGGACATGGGCCTGGTCAGCGCGGCGGCCGAGCACGCGGGCGCGTCCGCGCCGCTCACCGCGGCTGCGCGGCGGCTGTACGAGCAGGGCCACGAGCGGGGTCTGGGCCGCCTCGACGACGCCGCGCTGATCGAGGTGCTGCGCCAGGGCAGTTAGCGTCCCCGGCCGGCGGGCACTGGGCCGGTGCCCGGAGCAGCAGGTGAGGGTTCCGGTGCCGCCGCCGAACTCTCCAGGCCGGCCCCGGCGGCTTCGGCAGCCAGGACAGCCACCGCGGCAGGTACCAGTTGCGCTCGCCCAGCAGGGCCATGACGGAGGGAAGCAGCACGCCGCGGACGACTGTGGCGTCCAGCAGGACCGCCACCGCCAGGCCCACGCTGAGCTGCTTGAACTGCTGCAGCGACAGGGTGCCGAAGACCGCGAACACGGCGACCATGATGATCGCCGCGCTGGTCACCACGCCTGCGGTGCTGCGGATCCCGTGGGCGACCGCCTCCCGGGCGGGCAGCCCGCGGTCGTGCGCCTCCTTGATCCGCGACACCACGAACACGTTGTAGTCCATGGACAGGCCGAATAGCACCACGAAGACGAACAGCGGGATCCACGACTCGATCGCCCCGGGCGCCGTGGTGCCGATCAGCGCCGCCCCCCAGCCGTGCTGGAACACCGCGACCAGCGCCCCGTAGGCCGCGCCGACGGACAGCAGGTTGAGCGCGATCGTGGTGGTCGGGATCACGATCGAGCGGAAGGCGATCAGCATCAGGATGAACGTGATGCCCATGACGAACAGGAAGACCGGGACGATGCCGTGCCGGAGCTGGCTGGCGAAGTCGAGAGAGGCCGCGAGGGTCCCGCCGACCAGGGCTTCGCCGCCGGGGATGCGGCCGAGGGTGGACGGCACCAGCCTGTCGTGCAGGGTGGCCAGCGCATGCCGCGAGGCGGCGTCCGTCCCGCTGCCGGTCAGCGGGACCTGGATCTGCGCCAGGTTGACGCCGGGGTACAGGGTCACCCGGATCGGCTGAGCCGGCCTCCCCGCTGCGCCGGGCCGCCTGCTGGAACGCGGCGATCTCCTGCCGGACCTGGGAGGCCTGAATATCGGGCGCCCTGACCACCACGACGGCGGGCGCGGGGCCCCCGGGAAACGCCGTCATGATGTGGTCGTAGGCCCGGACCAGGGGAGTGCTGGACGGGAGGATCTGCTGCACGCTCAAAGTCTCGGTGTGCAGGGCGAGCGCGGGTGACGCCAGGGCGAGGAGTGCCCCCGCCGAGAGGGCGGCGGACAGCCCGGGCCGGGCCAGGACGCCGCGCAGCACCGTGTTCCAGATCCGGCCCCTGCCGGACGCGCGGCGGGCCTGGCCGAGGAACGGTATCCGCCCCAGCTCGACCTTGTCGCCGAGCAGCGACATCAGGGCGGGCAGCACGGTCACCGACCCGGCCACGGCGATGAGCACCACCGAGATGGTCGCGATGGCGAAGCCAGCGAACAGCTGCATGCCGGACAGGAACATCCCGGCCATGGCCACGATCACGGTGAGCCCCGAGATCAGCACCGACCGGCCGGAGGTGGCCGCGGCGATGTGCAGCGAGGCCTGCGGGTCACGCCCGGCCGCCCGCTCCTCACGTTCGCGGCGCAGGTAGAACAGGCAGTAGTCCACGCCCACGGCCAGGCCCATCAGCAGCATCACCGAACTGGCCGACTGGTCGACATGCAGGGCGTGGCTGATCAGCGCGAGCAGCCCATTGGCGGCGAAGAACGCGGTCAGGGCCAGCACCACGGGCAGCATGGCGGCCACCAGCGCGCCGAAGACCACGAGCAGGATGCCGAGCGCGAGCGGCACCGCGGTCCATTCGGCCCGCTTCGCATCCTGGAAGATCGTTTCCTTGAACCATTTGTTGGCGCTGGCCTGGCCGAACTGCTCGATGGTCACTTGCGGGTACTCAGCCCGTGCCCGCGCCACCGCGGCCAGCACCGGCTGCACCCGCGTGTCGGCGGTGTCGGCGTTGCCCTTCATCGCGAACTGGACCAGCACGTCGTGCCGGCTGGGTGACACCACGGGAGGCCGCAGGTCCTGAATCCGCCCGGTGGCCTGCACGCCGGATACGACCGCGCGCACCGCGGCCTGGAAGCCGGGGGTGCCCAGGCCGTGGCCGCGGTGCTGTGCACCAGGACCAGTTCCTGGGCGGGGTCGGCGACACCAGCGTTGGTGAGGAGCCATTGGGCGCGGCCGGACTCGCCCGTGCCGTACTGGGCCTGCGTCATGGTGACCTGGCCCATCGCACTGCCAATCAGCATGGTCACGATGACCAGGAGCAGCCAGCCGGCGATTGCGGAAATCCGGTGCCGCGCGCTCCAGCCGCCCAGCGAGGCGGCGAGATTTGATCGGTATGCCATCGGGTCACCCTCGACTCCCCGCGGCACCGCAGTTCCTGCAGGCGCCCGCGCTGCGATGAGCCGGGCTGGGGTGCCGCTATGACGGCCATCCATTCCTGAGGTCTCTGGTCCATCTATTCAGGAAGGGCGGCGCCCGGGCAGGGAAGAAGGGCCTGGCCCTCCTGCCGAAAGTCCCCGGCTGGCCGTGTGCGGCTGCCCGGAACCCGCAGGCCAGCCGCGCTGGCCCCACGCAATTTCTCTGACTACAGTCAGAGAATGGACGCTGCCCTGATCAGCCAGGTCCGGCGGTTCAACCGGACCGTCACCCAGCGGGCCGGCGCGCTCGACGACGAGTTCCTGGCCCGGGACCGCCCGCTCGGGCACGCCCGCCTGCTGTGGGAGATCGGCCCGGACGGCGCCGACGTCCGGTCGCTGCGTGCCCGGCTCGACCTGGACTCGGGCTACCTGAGCCGGCTGCTCCGGGCGCTGGAGGCGGACGGGCTGGCCGTCGTGGACGGCAGCCGGGCGGACGGCCGGGTGCGCACGGCCCGCCTCACCCGCCGCGGGCTGGCCGAGCGGGCCGAACTCGACCGGCGGGCGGACGAGGCGGCCGCATCGATCCTCCGCCCGCTCAGCGCGTCCCAGCGGGATCGCCTGGCCGGGGCGATGGCTGAGGTCGAGCGGCTCCTGGTCGCGTCGGCGGTCGAGGTCGCCGTGTGCCATCCGGCGGACCCGGCCGCCCGGGCCTGCCTGGAGGCCTACGTCGGCGAGCTGGGCCGCCGCTTCCAGGCCGGCTTCGACCCGGCCCGCAGCATCCCGGCCGCGGACCAGGACATGACCCCGCCCGCGGGGATCTTCCTGGTCGCCACCCTGCACTCCGAGGCGGTCGGCTGCGGCGGGCTCAAGTTCCACGGCGGCGCGCCCGCCGAGCTCAAGCGGATGTGGGTATCCCCGGCCGTCCGCGGCCTCGGACTCGGCCGCCGGCTGCTCGCCGAGCTGGAGGCTCACGCCGCCGTGCACGGGGTCACTATTCTCCGGCTGGAAACCAACGGCACCCTGGCCGAGGCGATTAGCCTGTACCGCACGTCCGGCTACCGCGAGGTGGCCGCGTTCAGTGACGAGCCCTACGCGCACCACTGGTTCGAGAAGACGCTCGGCCACCGCGGGAGTTGACGTATTCCTATATAAGCATATAATGCTGCCATGGCACGGGCAGCAACGACAGCGGATGCGTTCAACGCGGTAGCCGAGCCCCGGCGGCGGGAGATTCTCGATCTGCTGGCCAGCGGGGAACGGCCGGTGAACGACCTCGTGGCCCTGCTCGGGCTGGCCCAGCCGCTGGTGTCCAAGCACCTGCGGGTCCTGCGGGAGGTCGGCCTCGTGGAGGTGCGCGGGGACGGGCGGCAGCGGATGTACCGGCTGAACGCCGGGCCGCTGAAACCGATCTACGACTGGGTGAAGCCGTACGAGCGGGCCTGGTCGCGGCGCTTCGACCAGCTGGACACCGTGCTGGAGGAACTCAAGGCAGAGGAGGACGGGGAGAATGGCCGTGACAAGTAGCCGCCGGGCAGTGGTGACCCTGCCGGAGGACACGCAGATCCTGATCACCCGGGAGTTCGACGCTCCCGCGCGCCTGGTCTACCGGGCCTGGACCGAACCCGGCCTGGTCCGGCGCTGGTGGAGCGGGGACCGCGGCGAGGTGACCAGCGTGGACATCGATCTGCGGGTCGGCGGCGCGTGGCGTTTCGTGATGACCGCGAACGCCGGGTTCGTGGTCGCGTTCCACGGCGAGTACCGGGAGATCGTCCCGGCTGAGCGGCTGGTCTGGACCGAGGTCTTCGAGGGCATGCCCGACGCGGAGGCGCTGAGCACGATGACGTTCACCGAGGCGGACGGGCGGACCACGGTCCGGATGCTCGTGCAGCACGCCAGCCAGGAGTACCGGGACGCGCACATCAACTCCGGCATGGAAGACGGCCTGCAGGAGGCCCTGGACCAGCTGGAGGAGGTCGCGCGCTCGCTGCGCTGAGCACCCGGCGGGGGAGTCCGCGCGACCAGGCCGCGCCCAGCTCAGCTGGGCGCGGCCTGCGGATGCTGGGAGGATGCCGCCGCCGGCTCGAGGTCGGAGACGCGGAGCAGATGCGCGGGTTCCGCCGG
Organism: uncultured Actinomycetes bacterium; assembly: GCA_963751175.1. Classification (GTDB taxonomy): domain Bacteria; phylum Actinomycetota; class Actinomycetes; order Streptosporangiales; family Streptosporangiaceae; genus RYN-230. The sequence goes on from CAVVTM010000012.1 coordinate 25,875, forward strand.
GAACGGCGCCGTGCTGTCCATCTCCAGCGTGGGGCGGGCGTGCAGCAGTTCCCCCGGGTCCAGCAGCCGCCAGCCGGGATCGTCATCCATCCGCTCGCTGGCGACGATGACCGACGGTTGGTGCGCCAGGTGCCCGGACCGGGCGTCGGATCCGCTGGCCGGCCGCATCGAGGGCCTGACGGGCGCCCGTGCCCGTGCCGCGGCCGCCGGCCGGGCGGTCCAGCACGTACAGCTCATGGGTGGCCGGGTAGCGAAGCGCCCACAGGTCCGTCGCGGTGATGAGCACCAGGTTGAGCGCGTACACCGGCAGCCGCGCGCTGATCCAGCCGACCGCCCCGGTGAGGCCGGCGGTGACGTCGCCGCCGTGGCGCCGGGTCTCCGCGGTGATCAGCGCGAAGATCCGCTCGCTATCCGTCTCGCCTCTCACCAGCCCGGCCGCGCCCAGGTCCGCCAGCCTGACCAGCTCGGAGGCGGAGTCGATCCGTCCCCCGGCCTTGAGCTTCCCGTCCCGCGGCCGGATCGACAGCACGAACAGGTCCTCGCCCGGGCGGCGAGCGCATGGCCGGACACGGACGGTTCCACGACGCCGACAATAACCCCCGGCTCGCCGTCCGGCCATGACCGTGCCAGGCTGTATTCCCAGACGCTCCGGCGCGGCCCGGGCTGCCGCGCCCGGCTCAGGATGCCATGCCTGGTCTGTCACCATATTCGCGGCACGCCAACCCGCGGGTAGCTGCCACGAGTGGCCGCCGGATTCGTCTCCGAGCTGCCGCGGGACCGACCCGCTGCGCACCGGGAGGTTGAGATCGCCCCGTCTGAGGAGCCGCAGGTACCGCCGGCCCGCCCGGCAGCGCCCCGGCCGCCGGGACCGGGGCTGATGATCCCGAGGTCGAGGCCCGCGCAGTCGAGCGGGTCATCTTCTTCTCCGACGCGGTGGTCGCGATCGCGATCACGCTTCTGGCGCTGGCTCTCCCGGTGCCGCACGCCACGGACAGCACGGCCAACGGCCAGTTCCTGGAGGCGCTGCGCCTGCACTGGCCCGACTACTTCGCGTTCCTGATCAGCTTCGTGGTCATCGGGAACCACTGGACGGCGCACCGCCGCATCTTCCGGTACGTGCGCAGGCTCAACGGCAAGGTCATCGTGCCGAACATGGGCTGGCTCCTGATGATGATCCTGACCCCGTTCGCGACCCGGGTGCTCTCGGGCCACGGCGGGTTCGGCGTCCGCTTCACCCTGTACGCCGTGATCCAGATCATCGCCTCGGCCTGCCTGCTGCTGATGAGCCGTGAGATCGCCCGCGGGGACCTGCTGCGCCCGGACGCACCCGGGTCGGCCCGCCACCCGGACCACGTGTCCAGCCTGAGCATCATCATCGCGTTCCTGGTGTCCATCCCCGTCGCCTTCGTCACGCCCTGGGCGTTTGCCCTGTGGGCGGCCGGTCCCCTGATCGCCCGCGTGCTGCGGCGGGTCCGGGGCCGCCCGGCGGCGCGCCGTGGAGCCCGGCTCGCCCGCCGCCGGTGAGGTAGCCAGGGCCCGGCCCGGGTGCGATCACGCGGCCGGGCTGAGCAGCCTTCTTTTCCCCGAGGCAACTGGGATACCTTCTTGGGAAACGAGCAGGCCGGTCGAGGAGGAGTGCAGCGTGCGCGATGCGGTGATCGTGGAGGCCGTCCGGACGCCGGTCGGGAAGCGGAACGGCGGGCTGTCCGGGGTGCACCCGGTCTCACTGTCGGCCCACGTGCTGAAGTCCCTGGCCAGCCGGTCCGGGATCGACCCGGCCGTCGTGGACGACGTGGTATGGGGCTGCGTCAGCCAGGTCGGCGAGCAGACCCTGGACATCGCCCGGAACGCGGTCCTGGCCGCGGGCTGGCCGGAGACCGTGACCGGGGTGACCGTGGACCGGCAGTGCGGCTCCTCCCAGCAGGCCGTGCACTTCGCGGCGGCCGGCCTGATCGCGGGCCAGTACGACGTGGTGGTGGCGGGCGGGGCGGAGTCCATGTCGCGGGTGCCGATGGGCTCCTCGGTCCAGGGCGGCAACCCGCTCGGCCCGGAGTACCTCGAACGCTACGGCGGCGTGTTCCCCAACCAGGGCATCGGCGCCGAGATGATCGCCGAGCGCTGGGGCTTCTCCCGGACTCAGGTCAACGAGTTCTCGGTCGGCTCGCACGAGAAGGCGGCCGCCGCCCAGGACGCGGGCCGGTTCGAGGGCCAGATCGCGCCGGTGACTAACGACCAGGGCGAGCTGATCACCGCGGACGAGGGGATCCGCCGCGGCACCACGGTCAACGTGCTGGCCGGGCTGAAGACGGTGTTCAAGCCGGAGGACGGCGTGATCACCGCGGGCAACTCCTCGCAGATTTCCGACGGCTCGGCCGCACTGCTGATGACCACCTCGGATAAGGCCCGCGAGCTGGGGCTGGCCCCGGTCGCCCGGGTGCACACGGCCGTGCTGGCCGGCGCTGACCCCATCATCATGCTGACCGCGCCCATCCCGGCCACCCGCAAGGCCCTGGCCCGCAGCGGGCTGAGCTCTGGACGAGATCGGCGCCTTCGAGGTCAGCGAGGCGTTCGCGCCGGTGCCGCTGGCCTGGCTGGCCGACCTGGGTGCCGACCCCAAGGGGCTGAACCCCAACGGAGGGGCCATCGCCCTGGGCCACCCGCTCGGCGCGTCCGGCGCGCGGCTGATGACCACGCTCGTGCACCACATGCGTGACCACGGGGTCCGCTACGGCCTGCAGGCCATGTGCGAGGGCGGCGGCCAGGCTAACGCCACCATCCTCGAGCTCCTGTGACCAGGTAGCCCGGACCTCCGGGCGCGCTCACCGAAGGTCAAAAGCCAACTTCTCCGCAACGAACACCGCATCGGTGCCGGTGCCGCACCACCGTCCGGCTCAAGAACGTGACCTTGGGCGGACTGCAGCGCTTCCGTCGGAGCTGAACGAGTGCAGCACCGGGTCCGGCATCGTGGAAGTCTCCGAACTGGTGGTGGCGGTCAGGCCCATCGGCTGGAGCACCTTCTCGCGCAGCAGCGTGGCCAGCGGCTTCTGCCCGATCATGGACAGGATGCGCCCGAGGATCATGAAGTTGGTGTGCGCGTAGCTCCAGTTCGTCCCGGGGCGAACTGGACCGGCAGGCGGAAGGCGTAGCCGAGCCGCTTCGGAGTAGGTGAAGATGCGGAACGGGTCGGCGTTGAAGGCCGCCGTCCAGGCCGGGTCGGTCTCGAAGTCGGGGTACCCAGAGGTCTGGTTGGCCAGCATCTTGAGCGTGACCTTGCTGGCCTCGGGCAATGACGGCACCCAGCGGCTGATGGTGTCGTTGAGGCTCACCGTGTGCTCGTCCACGTACTCCATGAGCAACGTGGCCACGTAGGCAAAGGCGATGGCGCCGTTGCGGAGCCCCCGGCCGCCGCCCTCGTGACCGCCAGCGGCCCGGCCGCGGTCACTGCGGGCCAGGGCAGCGAGGCCGGCTAGCGGATCAGGCCCGCACGGGCTCGAGCAGCCGGTGCGGGCCGGCCAGGGCCGCGCTGATCGCGTCGGTGCGCGCAGGCCGGCTGGTGAGACCGGGGCCGGGGGCGACCAGGAGATCCTGGACCGGGACAGCCTGGCCGCAGGCCCCGCAGACGCCGTCGCTGTTCACCAGCCCGCCGTCAGCCCCATGCCGGAAGACCCGGCTGGGCCCGGAGTCGGAGTAGTGCTCGTCGCCCCACGTGAGCAGGCTGCGCAGCACTGGCCAGAGCGAGACCCCCTTGCTGGTCAGGATGTACTCGGTGTGGCCGTGCCCGCCCGAGGTGCCGCGGAGCACGCCCGCCTCGGTGAGCGATCCGAGGCGCTCGGCCAGGACGGCGCGGGGGATGTCCAGGTGCGCCACGAAGTCACCGAAGCGCCGGACGCCGAAGAACGCGTCCCGGACGATCAGCAGGGTCCAGCGCTCGCCCACGATCTCCAGCGCCCGGGCCAGCGAGCAGTTCTGGCCGGAGTAGTCCTTCGGAAGCGGCATGCCCGCAGCCTACCTGGATAGTTCGTTGACTGAACCGCCAACCTGCACTGGGTCCCGCCAGTGCACAGCCCGGCTGCCGGCCGGGCCCCTTCGGGCTGCGGTTCCGGGGTACGCACCGGCTCCTCCTGGGGCCAGGAATCTGGACCCGCTCGAGGGACTCACCCGTGGCCCGCCCGGTCCTGAGCCCGGCCGGGTCAGCGGTCCAGCATCACCAGGTCGAGCTGGCGGAGCCGGTCCGGGGCGCTCAGCAGCTCGATCGCGGTGATCCCCTGCCCGGTGACGGTGAAGGCGAAGACCGCCCTCGGCTGGCCGTCCTGCGACCAGACCAGTCCTGCGGCCCCGTCCACCAGCGCCAGCCTGGCCGCCCGGGCCCGCCCGGCGAAGGCCCGCGCCACGGCGTCCGCGCCGTGCACCTCAGCGTCGGCCCCCGCCTGCACGGTGGCCGCGTCGGCCCCGAGGACCACGTCCGTGGCAATGCTGTCCCGCCCGGACGACGTGGTGCAGCTCATCGAGACCACCGCCAAGGAGGTCTCGGCCGCCGGCTGAGCTACCCGGCCGCTGAACTGCGCGGCCGCTGGGCCGCTCGTCCGCGGGGCCGTCCGCCGCCCGCTAGCGGGGATCCGTTCCCGTTAGCGGGCGACGCCGATGTGGCGGTGGATGGTGGCCGGGTCCGCGATGATCCCGAGCATGTACGCGGCGAGGTCCGCACGGGAAACCGTGACGCCCCGGGGCAGGTTGCGGTCGAGCGCGGTGCGGTAGGTCCCCGAGGCCGGACCGCTCGTCAGCCGGGGTGGCCGCACGATCGTCCAGTCCAGCCCGCTCTCCCGGATCTCCTCCTCGGCGCTGCGCATGTCGGCGGCCACGTGACGCATCAGTGTCCCGCGGGCCAGGGGCTTGACCAGGTAGCGCATGGCCGGGCCCTCGCCCTCGTCGGTCACGATGGACCCGCTGAGCATGATGAGCCGGCGGGTGCCCTCTTTGCTCATGGCCTCGATCACACTCCGGCTGCCCTCGCGCAGCACGGTGGTGGGCCCGGTGCCGCGCGGCCCGAACACGGCGAGCACCGCGTCGGCGCCGGCCACGGCCGGGCTGATGGCGACCGGGTCCATCAGGTCAGCGGTCATGACCCGCAGCCGGGGCGAGGCCGGCACGGACAGCCGGGCCGGGTCGCGCACCACCGCGGTGACCTGATGCCCGGCGGCGAGGGCCTGCCCGGTGAGGAGGGTCCCGGTGGTGCCGGTCGCGCCGAAAATCGTGAGCCTCATGAGGTACCTTGTCTCTTGTAGTCCGTACAATATGGAGTCCATATTATATGAATCCGGTAGAACCTGCCAGCCGGGAGGCGGCGCGGCGCCGGCGGCGGCTGGACCGGGAGGTCCGGGCGTCGCTGCGCGACATGGGTGTCCAGCTTTCCCTGCTCAACCATCAGGTCCGGGGGCAGCTGGAGCTGAAGGGCACCGACCTGGAGTGCCTGGACCTGATCAGCCGGGACGGCCCGCTCAGCCCGAGTGCGCTGGCCCGCCGGGCCGGGCTGCATCCGGCCACCCTGACCGGCATTCTCGACCGGCTGGAGCGCGGCAGCTGGATCGTCCGCGAGCGTGACCCCGCCGACCGCCGCGCGGTCCTGATCCGGGCCGAGCGGGCCCGCGGCGCGGACGTGCTCCGCCTCTACTCCGGGATGAACAGCTCGATGGACCAGATCATCGGCGACTACGACGAGTCGGAGCTCGAGCTGCTGGCCGGTTTCCTGCGCCGGACCGCCGAGGCAGGCCGGGCCGCGGCCCAGGAACTCGCGGACGGCTCAGCGGAGGGCCGGTGACGCCCGCGGCGGGGCTGCGGATCGCCCACACCGCCGACCTCGATGCCGCCACGCGCCAGGCGGCCCGGGCCCTGCTGGACGACGCGTTCGACGACATGACCGACGAGGACTGGGACCACGCCCTCGGCGGGATGCACGTCCTGGTGCAGGAGGGCGCCGAGCTGATCGGCCACGCGTCGGTGGTCCAGCGGCAGCTGCTGTACGGCGGGAGGGCCTGGCGCACCGGCTACGTCGAGGCGGTCGCGGTCCGCGCGGACCGCCGCCGGAGCGGCCACGGCGCGACCATGATGGACGCCCTGGAACGGATCATCCGCGGCGCCTACGAGGTGGGCGCCCTGGGCTCCACCGATGCCGGTGCCGCGTTCTATGCGGCACGGGGCTGGCTGCGGTGGCTCGGCCCGTGCTCGGCGCTCACCCCGGAGGGGATCATCAGGACCGCCGAAGAGGAAGGCTGCATCTACGTCTTCCCGGTGACGGACCCGCTGGACCTGTCCCTTGAGCTGACCTGCGACTGGCGCGAGGGCGACGCCTGGTAAGCCCGGGCCCTGGCGGCCGGGGGACCCGGGGGCGGGGCCTCGCACCCCGGCGGGCACGAAGCGCCCGCATAGGCTGGAGAGCATGGACTATCGCACCCTGGGACGCAGTGGCTGCGCGGTGTCGAGCTTCTGTCTGGGAGCCATGACGTTCGGCCTGGAGACGGACGAAGCCGGAGCACACCAGCAGCTGGACCTGTTCGTGGAGGCGGGCGGCACGCTCGTGGACACCGCCGACGTGTACAACGGCGGGACCTCCGAGGAAATCATCGGCCGCTGGTTCGCCAGCGCCGGCTGACGTGACCGAGCGGGTGGTGCTGGCCACCAAGGGCCGGTTCGCCACGGACCCGTCGCCCAACGGCCTGGGCCTGTCCGCCCGGCACCTGACCCGGGCGCTCGACGCGTCGCTGCGCCGGCTCGGGCTGGACGCGGTCAACCTCTACCAGGTCCACGCGTTCGACCCGGTCACGCCGATGGAGGAGACGCTGCGCACGCTGGACGGGTTCGTCCGGGCCGGCAGGATCCGCTATTACGGGCTGTCCAACTTCACCGGCTGGCAGCTGACGAAGGCCGTGCACCTGGCCCACGAGCTGAACCTCACCGCGCCGGTCACCCTCCAGCCGCAGTACAGCCTGCTGGTGCGGGAGACCGAGTGGGAGATCGTGCCGGCCGCGATCGACGCGGGACTCGGGCTGCTGCCCTGGAGCCCGCTCGGCGGCGGCTGGCTGTCCGGCAAGTACCGGCGGGACGAGCGCCCGTCCGGCGCCACCCGGCTCGGCGACGACCCGGGCCGCGGCATGGAGGCCTACGACCGGCGCGGCGTGGACCGCACCTGGGAGGTCATCGGCGCGGTGCAGGAGATCGCCAAGGCGCGCGGTGTCTCCATGGCGGAGGTGGCGCTGGCCTGGGTGACCGGCCGGCCCGGGGTGACCTCGACCATCCTCGGGGCGCGCACCACCGAGCAGCTCGAGGTCAACCTGCGGGCCGCGGGCCTGCGCCTGTCCACCGAGGAACTGGTCGCGCTGGACGTGGCCAGCGACCCGCGTCCTGCCGACTATCCCTACGGGGAGATGGGCGTGGACCAGCGCACCCGCCGCATCGGCGGCTGAGCCTCAGCGCCCCCCCGCCACGGCACCGGCGGCGCGGCTAAAGGCCTATCCGGCGGGCGGCGGCGTCCCAGTCCGCGGCACCGCCGGACGGCTCGAAACGGCGCAGCCGCTGGGTCGCGCGCAGCAGCGCGCGCATCCCGGCCAGGTCGCCGGGCGCCGCGCCCAGCGTCCTCGCCTGGACCAGGATGTTGCCCAGCGCGGCCGCCTCGGCCGGGCCGGCCACCACGGGCAGGCCGCAGGCGTCCGCGGTGAGCTGGAGCAGCAGCGCGTTGCGCACCCCGCCGCCGACCACGTGCACGGTGCCCACCGCCCGTCCGGACAGCTCCTGCACCTCGCGCAGCCGGGCCCGGTAGGCCAGCGCCAGGCTGTCCAGGATGCAGCGGACCACGGCCGGGGGATCGGCGGGCGGGCGCTGGCCGGTCCGCCGGGCCGCCCCGGCGATCCGCGCGGGCATGTCCCCGGGCGGCAGGAACACCGGATCGTCGGGATCCACCACCACCTGCAGCGGCGGCACCCGGGCCGCCTCCTCCAGCAGCGCGGCCAGGTCCGCGGGCTGCCCGGCGCCGGACCAGGTGCGGACCGACTCCTGGAGCAGCCACAGGCCCATCACGTTGCGCAGGTAGCGGATGGTGCCGTCCACCCCCGTCTCGTTGGTGAAGTTGGCGGTCCGGCTCGCCTCGGTGAGCACCGGCTGGTCCAGTTCCACGCCGACCAGGGACCAGGTTCCGCAGGAGATGTACGCGAAGTCCCGCCCCTGGGCGGGCACGGCGACCACGGCGGACGCGGTGTCGTGCGACGCCGGCCGCGATCACCGGCAGCGGACCGCCCGGCCGGGACGGCCCCAGCCGGGACAGGCCCGGCTCCCCGCCGACCTCGGGCCGCAGGGTCCCGATGACGCTGCCGGGCTGGCGCAGCGGCGGGAACAGCCCGGCCGGCAGGCCCGCCCGCGCAATCAGGTCCCACGCCCAGTCCTGGGCCCGGGTGTCGTACAGCTGCGTGGTGGACGCGTTGGTCACCTCGGCGCCTGCCTCGCCCGTGAGCCAGTAGGCGAGCAGGTCGGGGATCAGCAGCAGGGTCCGGGCCGCGGCCAGCTGCGGCGTCCGGGCCGCCGCGGCGAGCTGGTAGAGCGTGTTGATGGGCAGCTGCTGGATCCCCGTCGCCGCGTACAGGTCCGCCGCCGGGATCGTGGCCTGCACCTGCCCGACGAGGCCGTCGGTGCGGCTGTCCCGGTAGTGCACCGGGTTGCTGAGCAGGGCCCCGCCCGCGTCGAGCAGGCCGTAGTCCACGCCCCACGAGTCGATGCCCGCGCTGGCCAGGTCGAACGAGCGGGCTGCCGCGGCCAGCCCGTCCAGCATTCCCCGGTACAGCCCCAGGATGTCCCAGTGCAGCGTGCCCAGCACCCGGACCGGCGTGTTCGGGAACCGGTGCGCCTCGTGCAGTTCCAGCCGGCCAGCACCGACCTGCCCGGCCATGACCCGCCCGCCGGACGCGCCCAGGTCCACGGCGGCCACCACTGCGCCCCCATCGACGCTGCAGCCATCGCCACTGCCTCAGCGCAGGAACGCGGCGGCCACGCCCGCGTCCACCGGGATGTGCAGCCCGGTGGTCAGGGCCAGGTCGCCAGCGGTCAGCGCGACCACCGCGGCGGCCACGTGCCCGGGCAGCACCTCCCGCTTGAGCAGGGTCCGCTGCGCGTAGAACGCGCCCAGTTCCTCCTCGGGCACCCCGTACGCCGCGGCCCGCTGGGCCCCCCACCCGCCCGCGAAGATGCCGGAGCCGCGGACCACGCCGTCGGGGTTGATCCCCGTTCACCCGGATGCCGGACCCGCCCAGCTCGGCGGCCAGCAGCCTGACCTGATGCTCCTGGTCGGCCTTGGCCGCGCCGTAGGCCACGTTGTTCGGCCCCGCGAACACCGCGTTCTTGCTGCAGATGTAGATGATGTCACCGCCCATGCCCTGGGCCTGCATGGTCCGCGCCGCCTCCCGGGCGACCAGGAACGAGCCCCGGGCCATGACGTCGTGCTGGATGTCCCAGTCGTCCAGGCTGGTCTCCAGCAGCGGCCGGGAGATGGACAGCCCGGCGTTGCTGACCACCAGGTCCACGCCGCCGAACGCCAGCGCCGCCTCCCGGTAGGCGCTGGCCACGCTGGCCTCGTCGGTGACGTCCGAGGTGACCGCGACCGCCACATCCGCCGATCCGAGGGACTCCGCGACCTTCCGGGCGGCCGCGCCGTCCCGGTCGGCCACCACGACGCAGGCCCCCTCGGCGGCCAGCCGCTCCGCGATGGCCCGCCCGATCCCGGACCCGCCGCCGGTGACCAGCGCCACCCGGGTGGCCAGCGGCTTCGGCTTGGGGCGCCGCCGCAGCTTGGCCTCTTCCAGCGCCCAGTACTCGATGCGGAACTTCTCCCGTTCCGGGATGGGGGAGTAGGACGACACCGCCTCGGCGCCGCGCATCACGTTGATCGCGTTCACGGTAGAACCACACGGCCACCCGCGCGGTCTGCTTGTCGGCCCCGAAGCTGAACATCCCGACGCCGGGGACCAGCACGATCGCGGGATCGGCGCCCCGCATCGGCGGTGAGTCCGGCTCCGCATTCCGCTCGTAGTGAGGCCCGGTAGTCCTCGCGGTAGGCGGCGTGCAGCGCGCGCAGCCGGGCGGTCACGTCCTCCACCGGGGCCGAGGGTGGCAGGTCCAGCACCATCGGCCGGACCTTGGTGCGCAGGAAGTGATCCGGGCACGACGTGCCGAGCGCCGCCAGGGCCGGGTGCTTCTCCCGGGCTGCGAAGTCCAGCACGGCCGGGCTGTCGGGGTGAAGTGCCCGACCTGGGGCCGGTCGGTCGGAGGCCAGGCCGCGCAGGACCGGCGCCAGCGCCGCGGCCCGGGCCTGCCGCTGCGCGCCAGGCAGCGGCTCGTAGCCCGGGATGACCGGGCCGAATGGCTCCGGCGCACCATGCTCCTCCAGGTACTGCTGGGCCGCGGCGATGATGGCCAGCGAGGTGGCCTCGCACTCCTCGCTGGTCGCGCCCCAGGCCGTGATCCCGTGCCCGCCGAGGATCACCCCGACCGCCTCCCGGGTGCTCCCGGGCCACCGCCGCGATGTCCAGGCCGAGCTGGAACCCGGGCCGCCGCCACGGCACCCAGCGCACCCGGTCGCCGAAACACGCCCGGGTCAGCGCCTCGCCGTCGGCCGCGGTGGCGAACGCGATCCCCGAGTCGGGGTGCAGGTCGATCTACGTGCGGCGCGTCCACCAGGCCATGCATGGCCGTGTCGATCGACGGCGCCGCCCCGCCCTTGCCGTGCAGGCAGTAGTCGAACGCCGCGACCATCTCGTCCTCGCGCTCGACCCCCGGGTACACCCCGGCCGACGCCGGAGCCGGTCCAGCCGCAGCACGGCCAGCCCGTCCGCGGTCAGCGTGCCCAGGTCCCCGCCGGACCCCTTGACCCACAGCAGCCCCGGCACGGCTCGCCGGTCACCGGGTCGGTCACCGCGCCCTTGGCCGAGGTGTTACCGCCGGCGTAGTTGGTGTTGCGGGGATCCGACCCGAGCCGGTTGCTGCGCTGCAGCTTTTCGGTGACTCAGGGCGGTACCTGCGCGGCCATGTCGTGACTCCTTCTCGGCGGGAGGTCCCCGCGGTGGTCTTCGTTGCGTGCCCTTGATGGTCGCCCGCCATGCGGGCGCGCAACGGGGCGTGCGGCCCGCGGCCGGGGCTAGCTGCCGCTGGCCGGGGTACCGCCACGCGGTCGGCGATGATCTTGTCGGCGTAGCCCGAGCGCTGGTAGGCGGCGATCGGGTCAGGATCCAGGCCCATGTCCTCGCGCAGCCCGGCCAGCAGCGGCCGGACGTCGGTGTTGTAGGCTGGTTCCATGAGCGCGCCGTTGGCAGCGAGCGCGTCGCCGGCCTGCTGCGCGGCGGCCAGCGCCGCGGTGTCGGTCAGCAGCGCCTTGGCCGTGGCTTCCTGGACGTTCATCACCGAGCGGATCTGGGCCGGGATCTTGGGCTCGATGTTGTGGCACTGGTCGAGCATGAACGCGATGCCCGCCTCGGGGCGAAGCGCGTCCGCGGCCACCACCTCGCGCAGGATGCGGAACAGCTGGAACGGGTCGGCCGCCCCGACCATCAGGTCGTCGTCGGCGTAGAAGCGGCTGTTGAAGTCGAACCCGCCGAGCCGCCCGGCCCGCAGCAGCAGGGCGACGATGAACTCGATGTTCGTCCCGGGCGCGTGGTGGCCGGTGTCCACCACGACCTCCGCCTGCGGCCCGAGCGCCATGCAGTGCAGCAGCGATGTGCCCCAGTCAGGAACGTCGGTGGTGTAGAAGGACGGCTCGAACAGCTTGTACTCGAGCAGCAACCGCTGCGCCGGGCTGAGCCGCTGGTACACCTCGGCCAGGCTCCCGGCCAGGCGGTCCTGGCGGGCCCGGATGTCGTCCTGGCCCGGGTAGTTGGTGCCGTCGGCGAACCAGAGC
>CAVVTM010000013.1:0-43359 GCA_963751175.1 uncultured Actinomycetes bacterium
GTTCACCGACGGGCGCAGCCAGACCGACGTGCCGACGCTGCGTGAGGTGGATCCCGGGCACCTGGTCGCCTGTCACCTGACCGGGGATCAGCGGCGGACGTCCCGGACCGAGCAGGACTCTCGAGGAAATCGAGGCGGCCACCGCCCGGATCACGCAGGGGGACGTGTGAGCACCCCAGTGAGCACCGCCGGGACGACTGGTGTCACCGGCGGCGCGGGCGATGCGCTGCTCGAGGTGACCGGGCTGATGAAGTACTTCCCGGTGACCAGGGGCATCATCTTCCGCCAGAAGGTCGGCGCGGTCCAGGCGGTGGACAAGGTGGACTTCTCAGTGCCCGCCGGGCAGACGCTGGGCCTGGTGGGCGAGTCCGGCTGCGGCAAGACGACGACCGGGCGGCTGCTCACCCGGCTGCTGGAGCCGACCGGCGGGCGGATCATGTTCGACGGCCGCGACATCACCCACCTGCGGGCCGGGCAGATGCGGCCGCTGCGCCGCGACATCCAGATGATCTTCCAGGATCCGTATTCGTCGCTCAATCCCAGGCACACGGTCGGCGGGATCGTCGGCGCGCCGCTGCGGCTGCAGAAGGTCAAGACCGAGAAAGGCATCAAGGCGCACCGTCCAGGAGCTGCTAGAGCTGGTCGGGCTCAACCCTGAGCACTACAACCGCTACCCGCACGAATTCTCCGGCGGACAGCGCCAGCGCATCGGGATCGCGCGCACGCTGGCCCTGCGGCCGAAGCTGATCGTGGCGGACGAGCCGGTCTCGGCCCTGGATGTTTCGATCCAGGCCCAGGTCATCAACCTGCTCGAGGACCTGCAGGGCGAGCTGGGCCTGACTTACGTGGTCATCGCGCACGATCTGTCGGTGGTACGGCACATCAGCGACCAGGTGGCGGTCATGTACCTGGGCAAGATCGTTGAGCTGGCCGAGCGGGATCAGCTGTACGCTCGTCCCCGGCATCCCTACACGGTCGCGCTGATGTCCGCCGTTCCCGTGCCGCAGCCGGTGCGCGTCGAGGGGCGCAGGGGAGCGCCGTGAGCGCATCCGGCTGGCCGGCGATGTGCCCAGCCCGCTGAACCCGCCGCCGGCCTGCCGGTTCCACACCCGGTGCTGGAAGGCGCAGGAGGTGTGCCGGACGCAGGAGCCGCCGCTGAGCGAGCTGGTCCCGGGTCATCAGGTGGCCTGCCACTTCCCGGAGAACACCGGGTCCGGCCCGCAGTAGCCGCCTCCCTGGGGTAAGGGGCCGGCAGCCGGACGATCGGTGCACTCCCACCGGTGTGCGACGATGGGGTAAGGAACGCTGCCGAGGGGAGCGGCCATGTCGTACAACGAGATTTACTGGCTCCCGCTGTGCGGGGGATTGACGCTCCTCGGGCTGATCGCCAGCTGGATAGTGTGGCGGCGCCGCGGGGCGGCTGCAGGATTGCGCTGGGTGGCCTGGTCCCTGCTGCCCATGGCGGCCTACCTGACCAAAGCGGTCAGGATGCTGTGGCAGATCGGCTCTGCGATAGGTAACTTCGCGGCGTCGTTCATCTTCTCGCCGCAGGTGTGGGCCGGGGTGGCCCTGACCGGTCTCGCGGTCGTGCTGTTCGTGGTCTCAGGCACGCTGCGCGGCCGGGCCCGTAAGCCCGGCGCCACCGGGGCGGCTGGCCCGGGCCAGCCCGCGGGCGCTCCGGCCGGGAAGGCGCTCAAGCCGGCCAAGAGCAAAGCCCCCGCGGCCGACGACGACCTCGGCGACGTGGCCGACATCCTGCGGCGGCACGGCATCCACTGACCGCTTCCGGCTCAGAGGTCGTCGCCCACCAGCACCGGGCCGGCGGCGGCCAGCTCACCGGAGGCGGCGGACGGCAGGCCGTCCTCCTCGGGCAGGGCGGGCGGGGTGCCGCCGTGAGCCGGGCAAAGAGGCTTGTGCGCGCACCAGTCGCACAGCCGCCCTGGCCGTGGCCGCCAGTCCCGTGACAGCCGGGCCCGTTCGATGGCCTGCCAGAGGGCCTCGATCTTGCGCTCGGTCGCCCGCAGGTCGGCCTCGTCGGGCTCGTAGCGGACAATCTCACCATTGCCCAGGTACATGAGCTGGAGCAGCCGGGGCAGGCGGCCCTCGGCGCGCCAGAGCACCAGCGCGTAGAACTTCATCTGGAACAGCGCCCGGGCCTCGAACTCCGTCGGCGGGGCGCTCCCGGTCTTGTAGTCCACGATCCTGGTCGCACCGCCGGGGGCCACGTCCAGGCGGTCGATGTAGCCGCGCAGCCGCAGCCCGGAGGCGAGTTCGGCTTCCACGCACAGCTCACGGTGGGCCGGCTCCAGCCGCCGGGGGTCCTCCAGGGTGAAGTAGCGGTCCAGCATGGCCCCGGCCTCCTGGAGCCAGGCGGCCCGGTCCGAGTCCGCCGTGAACAGGCTGCCCAGCTCCGGTTCCCCGCTGACCAGGCGGTCCCACTCGGGATCCAGCAGCGACCTGGCGACCTCCGGGGTCCGCTCGCGGGCGGGCCGGTCGAACAGGTGCTCCAGGACCGCGTGCACCAGGGTGCCGCGCGCCGCCGCGGGGCTGGGCGGCTCAGGCAGCCGGTCGATGACGCGGAACCGGTACAGCAGCGGGCAGGTCATGAAGTCACCGGCCCGGGATGGCGATAGCGACCGCCGCCGGTCCGGCGGCCGCTCATCCGTGGCCTCGTCCCCGGCCGCGTCGTCCCGGCCCGGGTCCGTCCCCGCCGCGTTCACCCGGGCCGGGTCCACTCCGGCTGCCTCCACCCCGGCCGCGCTCTTCCCGGCCGCGCCCTCCCCGGACGGGCCTGGTTCAGGCGGGGCAAGGAGCGGCACACCATCGTCGGCCATGCCAGGGAGAGTAGGGGAAGCCTCCGACAGTTGCCGGGCTTTGCCGCCTGTTTCACGTCCCCGCTGGTCTCACTGGCGCGCCGGGCGCGTCCGGTGGGGCCGCCCAGCACGTAGCATCAACCTGTGGCAGGCACACCGCCCGAACGGCCCTCCCCGCAGGGGTCGGGCCCCGGTATGAGGATCGCGCGGCCCTTCGGGATACCCGTGTACATCTCGCCGTACTGGTTCCTGATCGCGGGCCTGTTCGTCTTCCTGTACGGGAACAGCGCGGCGCTGGCCGGCTCGAGCGGGGTCCGCTACGTGGTGGCCGGCGCCTTCGTGGTGCTGCTGTACGTATCCGTCCTGATCCACGAGCTGAGCCACTCCCTGGTCGCCCGCAGGTTCGGGCTGCCGGTGCGCCGGATCCTGCTCTACCCGCTGGGCGGCTTCTCCGAGATAGAGCAGGAGCCTCCCACGCCCGGGCGTGAGTTCCTGGTCTCGGCGGCCGGCCCGCTGCTGTCCCTGGTCCTGGCCGCGCTCGGGTGGGGAGTCCTGCTGGCCACCCACCTGGGCGGGCTGCCAGGCCTGCTCATCGAGCAGCTGGTCTGGGCCAATCTGCTGGTCGGGCTCTTCAACCTGCTGCCCGGGCTGCCGCTGGACGGTGGCCGGATGCTCCGGGCCGGGGTGTGGAAGGCGACCGGCAGGCCGGGCACGGCGACGATCGTCGCCGCGTGGGCCGGGCGGGTGCTCGCCGTGGCAGTGCTGGTGGTGCCGATAACGCTGCTCGTCTCGTCAGGCCAGCAGATCCAGATCTTCGATGTGGTCTGGCTCGGCGTCATCGCCGCGTTCATGTGGGTGGGCGCCGGCCAGTCGCTGAAGGTCACCCGGGTCCGCGAGCGGCTCCCCGGCCTGCAGGCCAGGGCGCTCGCCCGGCGGGCCATCCCGATTCCCGCCAGCCTCCCGCTGGCCGAGGCCATCCGGCGGGCGGACGCCGCTGGAGCCCGCGCCCTGGTCATCGTCGATCACGACGACAAGCCGATCGCGATCGTGAACGAGAACGCGGTGATGGCGACCCCGCCGCAGCGCAGGCCGTGGGTGGACGCCGGCTCGCTGGCCAGGACCATCGACAGCGGCCTGGTGCTGCCCGCGGACCTTTCCGGGATGGCGCTGCTCGAGGCGGTCCGCCGCGCGCCGGCCACCGAGTACCTGCTGGTCGAGCCCTCGGGCCAGGTGTGCGGGGTGCTGTCGTCCAGCGATCTCGACCATGCCTTCGCAGGCGTCTAGCCATCCGGGCCGTCACCCTCCCGGGCGCCGGCTGTCCGCCCGGCCGTCACCCTCCCGGGCGCCGGCTGTCCGCCCGGCCGTCACCCTCCCGGGCGCCGGCGAGCGGCGCCGGCCACGCCACGCCACCTCGCGTAAGGCCACGGCACACCGCGGCACGGCTAGCCTGGCGAGCGTGATTCGTCAGCGCCGCGGCCCGTTCGCCCCCGGAGACCAGGTACAGCTCACCGACCCCAAGGGCCGCAAGCACCTCGTGCTCCTCGCGGAGGGACGCACGTTCCACACGCACCGCGGCGGGCTGGCCCACGACGACCTGATCGGCGCCCCGGAAGGCACCGTGGTGAAGTCCTCCGGCGGTACGCCCTACGTGGCGCTCCGGCCGCTGCTGGCCGACTTCACGCTGTCCATGGGCCGCGGTGCCGCCGTCGTCTACCCGAAGGACGCGGCCCAGATCATCGCGCTGGCTGACATCTTCCCGGGCGCCCGGGTACTGGAGGCAGGAGCAGGCTCAGGTGCGCTGTCCTGCTGGCTGCTGCGCAGCGTAGGGGAGAACGGGCTCCTGGTGTCCTACGAGCGCCGCGCGGATTTCGCCGACATCGCCCGGGCCAACGTGGAGCGCTTCTTCGGCGGTCCGCATCCCGCCTGGCAGCTGAGGGTCGGGGATCTGATGGAGGTCACCGGCGCGCTGGCCCATGAGGCCGGCCCGGCCGGGCCGACCTCGTGGAGTCTGCTGATCTCGTGGAGCCCGCTCGCCTTGCGGAGCCGGCTGATCTCCCGGGAGCCGCCGGCCTCGCGAGGGCCGGGCCTCCCAGAGCCCGGCGGCCTCGGGGAGCCGCCTGACCTCGGGGAGTCCGCTGGCCTCGCGGAGCCCGCCGGCCCGGCAGAGTCCCTCGGCCCGGCAGAGCACCCCGGGCCTGCGGATAGTTTCGACCGGGTGGTACTGGACATGCTGGCGCCATGGGAGTTCGCAGGCGTGGCCGCCGACGCACTCATCCCCGGCGGGGTGCTGTGCTGCTACGTCGCGACTGTGACCCAGCTGTCCCGGACCGTGGAAGCGATCCGGGAGCAGTCCAGCTTCGACGAGCCGGCCGCGTGGGAGTCGCTGGTACGCGGCTGGCACGTTGACGGGCTGGCGGTGCGGCCAGACCACCGGATGGTAGGGCACACGGGTTTTCTCATCACGGCGCGGCGGCTCGCTCAGGGAATCATCGCGCCACCGCGAAGGCGCAGGCCCGCGAAGGGTTCCCGCGAGGAGCCTGATCAGTGAGAATGTCAGCGGCAGGCGGCGCGAGGTTACGCCGGGGCCTCGGATAGGTAGGGTCTAAGTGAAGTCTGCTCTCGGAAGGGGGTGGGGGCGTGGCCACTCGGGATGAAGGATCGCGCACCGCGCGAAACGATGACCAGGTTCAGGGCCTCACCACGCAGATCTCCTTCCTCGAGGAGGAGGTGGCAGTGCTGAGGCGAAGGCTGGCTGATTCGCCCAGGCATGTCCGGCTTCTCGAGGAGCGCCTGCGTGAGACGGAGGCCAGCCTGGCTTCGGTCACGGGCCAGAATGAGCGGCTGGCCGATACCCTCCGTGAGGCGCGCGACCAGATCGTGGCGCTCAAGGAGGAAGTCGACCGGCTGGCCCAGCCGCCCTCCGGCTTCGGCGTATTCCTGGAGGCCTGCGAGGACGGCACCGCGGACGTGTTCACTGGCGGGCGGAAAATGCGCGTCAGCGTCAGCCCGGCGGTCGAGCTGGACAAGCTGCGGCCAGGCCAGGAAGTCGTGCTGAACGAGGCCCTCAACGTGGTGATCGCCCAGGGGTACGAGACCGTGGGCGAGGTCGTCATGCTCAAGGAACTCCTCGAGGGTGGCGACCGGGCGCTGGTGATCTCGCATGCAGACGAGGAGCGCGTGGTCCGGCTGGCCGAGCCGCTGCTCGACTCCATCGTGCGCGCGGGCGACTCGCTGCTGCTCGAGCCGCGCTCCGGCTACGTGTACGAGCGCATCCCCAAGGCCGAGGTCGAGGAGCTCATCCTCGAGGAAGTGCCGGATATCACCTACTCCGACATCGGCGGCCTCAGCTCCCAGATCGTCCAGATCAGGGACGCGGTGGAGCTTCCGTACCTGCACGCGGACCTGTTCCGTGAGCACCAGCTGCGGCCGCCCAAGGGCGTGCTGCTGTACGGGCCGCCGGGATGCGGCAAGACGCTGATCGCCAAGGCGGTGGCTAACTCACTGGCCAAGCAGGTCGCGGCCAGGACGGCGGTGCAGCGGGCGGAAAGCGGCGAGGAGCCGGAGCCGCAGCCGAAGGGGCAGGCCAAGGAAGGTAAGAGCTTCTTCCTCAACATCAAGGGCCCGGAACTGCTCAACAAGTACGTCGGCGAGACCGAGCGGCACATCAGGCTGGTGTTCCAGCGGGCCCGTGAGAAGGCCAGCGAGGGCATGCCGGTCATCGTGTTCTTCGACGAGATGGACTCGATCTTCCGGACCCGCGGCTCGGGTGTCTCCAGCGACGTGGAGAACACGATCGTGCCCCAGCTGCTCAGCGAGATCGACGGCGTGGAGGGCCTGGAGAACGTCATCGTGATCGGGGCCTCCAACCGGGAGGACATGATCGACCCGGCCATCCTGCGACCCGGCCGGCTCGACGTGAAGATCAAGATCGAGCGCCCCGATGCCGAGGCGGCCAAGGACATCTTCTCCAAGTACATCCTGACCCAGCTGCCGCTGCACCCGGATGACCTGGCCGAGCACGGGTCGTCCCGCGAGGCCACGGTGGACGCCATGATCCAGCGGGTCGTGGAGCGCATGTACAGCGAGACCGAGGAGAACCGGTTCCTCGAGGTCACGTACGCCAACGGGGACAAGGAGGTCCTGTACTTCAAGGACTTCAACTCCGGCGCGATGATCGAGAACATCGTGGCCCGGGCCAAGAAGATGGCCATCAAGGAGTTCCTCGAAACCGGGCAGAAGGGCATGCGCGTCGCCCATCTGCTGACCGCCTGCGTGGACGAGTTCAGCGAGAACGAGGACCTGCCGAACACCACCAACCCGGACGACTGGGCTCGCATCTCCGGCAAGAAGGGCGAGCGGATCGTGTACATCAGGACCCTGGTTTCCGGCAAGCAGGGCACCGAGGCCGGGCGTTCCATCGACACGGTGGCCAATACCGGGCAGTACCTCTGACCTGGGCAGGCGTAGTGCCGCTTTCCCCGGCAGGCCGGACCGTCGCCGATATGGCGCCGGGCGGGTGCGGCGGGTCACCCGTCCCGCGCCCGGCCGGCCGGCACTAGGCTGCCTGATATGAGCGTGCGGCGGGTGATGGGGACGGAGACCGAATTCGGCATCTCGGTCCCCGGTCAGCCTGGGGCTAATGCCATGGTCACTTCGTCCCAGGTCGTCAACGCCTACCAGGCGGCCACCTCGGCCCGCGCCCGCCGGGCGCGGTGGGACTTCGAGGAAGAGAATCCGCTGCGGGACGCCCGCGGGTTCGACCTGGCCCGGGAGTCCGCAGACGCCACCCAGCTGACCGACGAAGACCTCGGCCTGGCCAACGTGATACTCACCAACGGGGCCCGGCTGTACGTCGATCACGCGCACCCGGAGTACTCCGCGCCAGAGTGCACCAACCCGCTCGCCGCGGTCATCTGGGACAAGGCGGGGGAGCGGGTGATGGCGGAGGCCGCAGCCAAGGCCGCCACGGTGCCCGGCAGTGCGCCCATCCAGCTCTACAAGAACAACACCGACAACAAGGGCGCCTCCTACGGCTGCCACGAGAACTACCTGATGCGCCGGGCGACACCGTTCGCGGACATCGTCCGTCACCTCACCCCGTTCTTCGTGTCCAGGCAGGTGGTGTGCGGGGCCGGCCGGGTGGGCCTCGGCGCGGACGGGCGCGAGGACGGCTTCCAGATCAGCCAGCGGGCCGACTTCTTCGAGGTCGAGGTGGGCCTGGAAACGACGCTGAAGCGGCCCATCATCAACACCCGCGATGAACCCCACGCCGACCCGGAGAAGTACCGCCGCCTGCACGTGATCATCGGCGACGCGAACATGAGTGAGGTCAGCACCTACCTCAAGCTCGGCACCACCGCGCTGGTCCTGGCCATGATCGAGGACAAGTTCCTCGGCGGTGACCTGTCGATCGAGTCACCGGTGGCCGAGCTCCGGGCTATCTCGCACGATCCTTCCTGCCGCCACCAGGTCACGCTGCGGGACGGCCGGAAGATGACCGGCGTCCAGCTCCAGATGGAGTACCTCGAGCTGGCCCGCAAGTACACCGAGGACAAGTTCGGGTCCGACGTCGATGACATGACCGCGGACGTGCTGGACCGCTGGGAATCCGTGCTGACCAGGCTGGCCGAGGACCCGATGCTGGCGTCCCGCGAGCTGGACTGGGTGGCCAAGCTGGAGCTGCTCGAGGGCTACCGGACCCGTGAGGGGCTGGCCTGGGGGCATCCCAAGCTGCAGCTGGTGGACCTGCAGTATTCCGATGTCCGGCCTACCCGGGGCCTGTACAACCGGCTCGCCGCGCGGGGCCGGATGGTCCAGCTCGTCTCCGAGGAGGAGGTGACCCGGGCCATCGAGACCCCGCCGGAAGACACCCGGGCCTACTTCCGCGGCCGGTGCCTGCAGCAGTACCCGGAGTCGGTGGCCGCCGCCTCCTGGGACTCGGTGATCTTCGACATCCCCGGCCGGGAGTCGCTGCAGCGGGTGCCGACCCTGGAGCCGCTCCGCGGGACCAGGGCCCACGTCGGCGGCCTGCTCGACCGGTGCCAGACCGCGGCCGAGCTGGTCGCCGCGCTCACCGGCCAGGACTGACCGCCGGGCCGGCCGCACAGGACCCCGCCGTCCCGCACGCGGCCGGGCCTGCGGGCCTGAGCGCCCCGCTGCGGGTCCGCCGATCCCCGGCGGGCAGGCCGCAGCGGGCCTGGCCGCGCGGGGCATTATTGAGCCGCCTGATCCCGATGCCCGATTTCAGGGTTGGACAGGCCATCGGCAGGCGAGGATACGGTTAAGCCGAGGATGACCCTGTAGCACGGAGGTTTCGGGCATGGCGACAAAGGACACTGGCGGTCAGCGGCAAACCTCGAAGCGCACTGAGGACACCGAGGAGGCGGAGCCGCAGGCCTCGGGCGACGTCAAGGAGCGCCAAGAGAAGCTCGCCGACGACGTGGACGCGATCCTCGACGAGATTGACGAGGTGCTCGAGGAGAACGCCGAGGAGTTCGTCCGGTCTTACGTGCAGAAGGGCGGCCAGTGACGGCTGCCCTTCCGGGGGCACACACGGGCGGCGGCCCCGCCGGGTTCGCCCTGGGCTGACAAGCCGCATGCGCGGCCGGTGCCGGGCCGCAGTAGGGTCGGGTCAGGTAGCAGGCGCGGACTAACCGGGAGGACTGGGCGTGGGTTCTGGCTTCTTTGCCGGAAGGTTCATTGCGGCGTGCATGGACGCTGGCACATCGTCGTTTGCCGACCTGGTGGCTGAATGCGCACCGGAGCTGCTGCCGGGCGCCGGCGCCGCGGCTGCCGCCCGGCTGGGCGGCGGCGAGGGGACATCGGGCTCCAGGGGTGAGGGCGCAAGCCCCCCGCTGCGGCACGGGACCACCATCGTGGCCGCCCGGTTCGCGGACGGCGTGATCATGGCCGGTGACCGGCGCTCCACGGCGGGCAACATGATCGCGCAGCGGGACATCGAGAAGGTGTTCCGCAGCGACGACTTCTCCGCCGTCGGCATCGCGGGCGTAGCCGGGATCGGGCTGGAGCTGGTCCGCCTGTTCCAGCTGGAACTGGAGCACTACGAGAAGCTCGAGGGCCGGACGCTGTCCCTGGAGGGCAAGGCGAACCGGCTGTCCGCGTTCGTCCGCGGCAACATGGGCGCGGCCATGCAGGGGCTGGTGGTCGTCCCGCTGTTCGCCGGCTGGGACGAGGACGCCAGCCGGGGCCGGATCTTCAGCTACGACGTGGCCGGCGGGCGGTACGAGGAGCGCCCGTTCCACGCCATCGGGTCGGGGTCGATATTCGCCAAGGGATCGCTGAAGAAGCTCTACACCGAGGGCATGTCCGACCGGGCCGTGGTCCTGGCCTGCATGCAGGCGCTGTACGACGCGGCCGACGACGATTCGGCGACGGGCGGCCCGGACCTGGCCCGGCAGATTTACCCGGTGGTGGCCATGATCACCGCCGACGGGTACCGCCGGCTGTCGGACGCGGAGGCCGGCGAGTATGCGCGGGCCGTGGTGGAGGAGCGGATGAGAGAGCCCTCCGGGCCGGTGGCTCCGCTGACCCCGCCGCCCAGCCTGAGCGGGTGACCCGCGTTCCGCGCCTGACCAGCACGTTCCGACCAGCGCCGTTACGAGTAGGGGTAAAGCTGCGGTGAGTATGCCGTTCTATGTCTCGCCTGAACAGGCGATGAAGGATAAGGCGGATTACGCCCGGAAGGGCATCGCCCGCGGCCGCAGCGGGGTGGTGATCCAGTACGACGGGGGCATCCTGTTCGTGGCGCCGAACCCGTCCAGCGCCCTGCACAAGATCAGCGAGATCTACGACCGCATCGCGTTCGCCGCGGTCGGCCGGTACAACGAGTTCGAGAACCTGCGGAAGGCCGGGGTCCGCTACGCGGACTACACCGGGTACCAGTACGACCGAAGTGACGTCACCGCCCGCGGCCTGGCCAACTGGTACGCGCAGATCCTCGGGCAGTTCTTCACCGAGAGCAACAAGCCGTTCGAGGTCGAGCTGGTGGTGGCCGAGGTCGGCGAGTCGCCCGCCTCGCGACCAGATCTACCGGATCACGTTCGACGGCTCGGTGGCCGAGGAACACGGCTTCGTGGCCATGGGCGGCCAGGCCGACCAGGTGACGGCCGTGCTCAAGGACCACTACGCGGACGGCCTCCCGCTGGTCCGGGCGCTGGGCGCCGCGATTGCGGGCCTGGCGGGCCAGGGCCAGGGCAACGGCGACGGCACCGAGCTGAGCGCCAGCCAGCTGGAAGTGGGCATCCTGGACCGGGACCGGGTGCACCGGACCTTCCGCCGGCTGACCGGCCCGCGGCTGGAGGTGCTGCTGGCCGAGGTCGAGGACCGCGCCGAGGGCGCAGCGACGGGCCGCACGGGCCAGCCGGGAAAGCCCGGCACGCGCGGGCAAGCCGGGCACGACGGGCCGCCGGAGCCTGGCGGCGAGGACGCCCCAGCCTGGCGAGGCCGCCAGCCCTGACGACGGGGTGACCCTAACCCTGGAGGACGAGTGACCGGCACCATGGACCTGGCCGCGACGACCGGCATCGACGTGCCCACCGGGCTGCTCATCGGCGGCCAGTGGACCAAGGGCCGCGACGGCGGGCTGATCGGGGTGACCGACCCGGCCACCGAGGAGACCATCGCGGAAGTGGCCGACGCCACGGCCGAGGACACGCTCGACGCGGTCAGTGCCGCGTCGGCCGCACTGCCCGGCTGGGCCGCGACCGCGCCCCGCGAGCGGGCCGAGTGCCTGCGCCGCGCCTGGTCGCTGATGATCGCACAAGGCCGATGCGCTGGCCCGGCTGATGGTCCTGGAGAACGGCAAGGCGCTGCCGGACGCCCGGGCTGAGGTGATCTACGCCGCCGAGTTCTTCCGCTGGTACGCCGAGGAGGCGGTCCGGGTCGAGGGCTCCGTGCTCACCGCCCCGTCTGGCACCAACCGCATCCTGGTCACGCGGCAGCCGGTAGGCGTCAGCGTGCTGATCACCCCGTGGAACTTCCCGGCCGCGATGGCCACCCGGAAGATCGGGCCAGCCCTGGCCGCCGGCTGCACGGTGGTGCTCAAGCCGGCCAAGGAGACCCCGCTGACCGCCCTGGCCGTCGCCGGGATCCTGGGCCAGGCCGGGGTGCCGGACGGCGTGGTCAACGTGGTGACCACCTCCTCGGCCAGCCGGTTCAGCCGGACCGTGCTGGCCGACGCGCGGGTCCGCAAGCTGTCGTTCACCGGTTCCACCGAGGTCGGCCGGGTGCTGCTGAAGGCCGCGGCCGACCGGGTGATCAACTGCTCCATGGAGCTGGGCGGCAACGCCCCCTTCCTGATCTTCGAGGACGCCGACATCAGCGCGGCCCTGGACGGCGCGTTCCTGGCCAAGATGCGCAACGGCGGCGAGGCGTGCACCGCCGCCAACCGGTTCTACGTGCACGAGGCGGTCGCCGACGAGTTCACCGCGGCGTTCGCGGCCCGGCTCGGGGCGCTCAAGGTCGGCCCGGGCCTGGACGACGGCACCGAGCTGGGCCCGCTGGTCAACGAGGACACCCGGTCCAAGGTGGCCACTCTCGTGGACGAGGCCACCAGGGCGGGCGGCCGGGTGGTCACCGGCGGCTCCGTCCCGGACCGCCGCGGCTACTTCTACGCGCCCACCGTGCTCGACAACGTGCCGCCCGGCGCGGGCATCCTGGACGAGGAAATCTTCGGCCCGGTCGCCCCGATCGTCCGGTTCAGCTCCGAGTCCGACGCGGTCTCCTGGGCCAACAACACGGAATACGGCCTGGTCTCGTACGTCTACACCCGGGACCTGCGCCGCTCGCTCCGGGTCGCCGAGGCCCTGGAGGCCGGGATGATCGGCATCAACCGCGGCGTGGTCTCCGACCCGGCGGCCCCGTTCGGCGGGGTCAAGCAGTCCGGGATCGGGCGTGAGGGGGGCCACGACGGCCTGCTGGAGTTCACGGAGACCAAGTACATCGCCGTCGACTGGTGACACGGCGCGTGCAGAGCAGGGCCGCCGCCGCGACGCGCTCGAGCAGCCACCCCACCTGGCGCGGGCGCGCACCAGCGTGCCGTAGGGTCTGGTGAGCGACCATGGATAGACGAATCTTCGGGCTTGAGAACGAGTACGGGGTCACCTGCACCTTCCGTGGCAGCCGTCGGCTGTCCCCGGACGAGGTAGCCAGGTACCTGTTCCGCCGCGTGGTCTCGTGGGGCCGGAGCAGCAACGTGTTCCTGCGCAACGGGGCACGGCTCTACCTCGACGTGGGCAGCCACCCCGAGTACGCCACCCCCGAGTGCGACAACATCCTCGACCTGGTGGTTCACGACAAGGCGGGCGAGCGGATCCTGGAGGGCCTGCTGGTGGACGCCGACCGGCGGCTGCGCGAGGAAGGCATCGCCGGCGACATCTACCTGTTCAAGAACAACACCGACTCGGCGGGCAACTCCTACGGCTGCCACGAGAATTACCTGGTCGGGCGGCACGGCGAGTTCGGCCGGCTGGCCGACATCCTGATCCCGTTCCTGGTCACCCGGCAGGTCATCTGCGGCGCGGGCAAGGTGCTGCAGACCCCGCGCGGCGCGGTCTACTGCGTCAGCCAGCGTGCCGAGCACATCTGGGAGGGCGTGTCGTCGGCGACCACCCGCTCGCGCCCGATCATCAACACCCGGGACGAGCCGCACGCCGACGCGGAACGGTTCCGGCGGCTGCACGTGATCGTCGGCGACTCGAACATGAGCGAGACGACCATGCTGCTCAAGGTGGGCGCGACCGACCTGGTGCTGCGGATGGTCGAGGCGGGCACCGTGATGCGCGACCTGACCCTGGAGAACCCGATCCGGGCCATCCGGGACGTCAGCCACGACATGACCGGCCGCCGCAAGGTCCGGCTGGCCAACGGCCGGGAGGCCAGCGCGCTGGACATCCAGCGCGAGTACCTGGCCAAGGCCAAGGACTTCACCGACCGGCGCGGGGCTGACGCGATCACCGAGCGGGTGCTCGACCTCTGGGAGCGCACCCTGCACGCCGTGGACACCGGCAACTTCGGGCTGGTCGACCGGGAGATCGACTGGATCACCAAGTACCAGCTGATCGAGCGGTACCGCGGCAAGCACGACCTGCCGCTGTCCTCGCCCCGGGTGGCCCAGCTCGACCTGGCCTACCACGACGTGCACCGCGGGCGCGGCCTGTACTACCTGCTGCAACGGCGCGGGGCGGTGGCCCGGACCGCGCGGGACATCGACATCTTCGAGGCCAAGTCCGTCCCGCCGCAGACCACCCGGGCCCGGCTGCGGGGCGAGTTCATCCGCCGCGCCCAGGAGCGGCGCCGCGACTTCACCGTGGACTGGGTCCACCTCAAGCTCAACGACCAGGCCCAGCGGACGGTGCTGTGCAAGGACCCGTTCCGGGCCGTCGATGAGCGGGTGGAGAAGCTCATCGCGGGGATGTAGCTGAGCGGGCGGGGAAGATCAGCACCCGCGCGCAGCCTCCCGCCCCGATGCTCCCTGGCCCGGGCCAGCCTGTGGTCCCGCTTTAATTGTCCGCAACGGACCTCCCCGGCGTACTGCCGCCGGGCAGCTAGCTGTGAATTTCCTGATAATCGCGCGGAGCGCCTTTTCCGGCGATCTCCCGCGTCGCAGGCCTGTTCTGCGTTCCGGCCGGCTGCCCGTTCCTAGTGGATTGGCCCAGATACCGTAATGATCAGGCAGTGGAACCTGCGCACTGTGGTTCGTTGATGCCGGTAGGCTGGCGTCGCTTCAACGTCGGAGATGACAAGGTTCCCTTTCTATGCGACGCATTGCCGCCCTGCTGTCCGTGCCCCTGCTGGCCGTCCTGGCCCTGGCCGGATGCGGATCGTCCACGTCCTCGTCCAGCCCCACCGTCTCGGTGAGCGGGCAGTTCGGCAAGGATCCGAAGGTCAATATCCCGACCCAGACTGCCGGGAAGGCGCTGGTGACCAAGACCCTGGTCAAGGGCACCGGCCCGGCACTGACCAAGACCGACGCCTTCGTCGGGAACTATGCCGTCTACATCTGGAGCGGCAAGGCGCACAAGCTCGCCGAGAGCACGTTCCATAGCAAGAGCCCGGCCCTGTTCAGCGGCCAGCTGCTGCCCGGGCTGCAGGCCGCGCTGCAGGGCAAGACGATGGGCAGCCGGGTGCTGGCCGTCATCCCGCCCGCCGAGGGCTACGGCAAGACCGGGAACTCCCAGGCTGGCGTGACCGCGAACGACACGCTGGTGTTCGTGGTGGACATGATCAAGGAGTTCGCGAACAACGCATCCGCCTCGGGCAGCAACGTGTCCAACGGCGGCGGCTCGCTGCCGACCGTGACGGCCAAGTCCGGCACGGCCCCCACCATCACCATCCCGAAGTCCGCGAAGCCGCCGACGGCGCTGGTGGCCAAGACGCTGATCAAGGGATCGGGCCCGAAGGTGACCCAGGGGCAGACCGTGGTCACCCAGTACGTGGGCGAGATCTGGCGGACGAGCAAGGTCTTCGACTCGTCGTGGCGGCGGGGTGAGCCGTTCGGGTTCACGATCGGCGCCACGCCCAGCCAGGTCATCACGGGCTGGGACAAGGGCCTCCTCGGGCAGACCGTGGGCAGCCGCGTGATGCTGGTCGTCCCGCCCGCCGACGGTTACGGCAAGACCGGCAGCACGCAGGCGGGGATCACGGGCACGGACACGCTCGTGTTCGTGGTCGACATCCTCGGCGCGGTCAGCTCGGCGACGGGCTGACGCTCTGTTGATCCGGGGGGGGACCCCCCTGGACCCCCCGGCCATCGGCGGTGGTGCGGGAGGCAGCTCCGCCCAACCCCCCCGGGTCAGCGGTAGGGCCTCAGCTCTGTTGGCTCTTACTGGGCGAGTCGCATGCAGGCTCCCTAACGGGTCCTGGTACCGGATTCGCCCGGGGCCTCGTTCCTCATTCTTCCGCTGTTCCCGGTCCCGCTTCCGCTGTTCCCGGTCCCGCCTGCTGGGGGTGCGCGGGCCAGGCCCTATCCGGGTCCGGGACCGCCCGGCGGAGGGGCCAGCAGCGCGGCCGCATGCCGCCCGGCCGCCGCCGCGGCCAGGAAGTAGGCCAGGTCCTCCTCCAGGCCGCGGCCCATGGTGGACAGCCGTACCGGGCAGCCGCGCAGCACCTCGGCCAGGCCGTCGGTGCTCACGCTGACCAGCGTGTGCCGGCCGGCCAGCGCGGCGGCCTGCGCCGCTACCCGGGCGCCGAACGCCCCGGGCAGCTCGGGCACGGCCACGTCGGCGCGGGCCAGGGCGACCCGGCCGTAGGAGGTGAGGCTGTGGTGGGACACGCCGTGGTGGCGTTCCCGCGGGTCAGCCTCGCTCACCCGCAGCGACGCGACCGGGCGGCCGCCGAGTACGGCGGCCGCGTTGACCGCCTCGCCGCAGGCCACGCCGGAGAAGCCCCACCGGGTCCCGGTGCCCAGGTTGCCCGGCCCCTGCGCCACCACGATGACGTCGGCGCCGAGCACGTACCGCGCGGCCAGCAGCCCGGTGTGCAGCGTGACCGCCTCCAGGTCGCCGCCGAAGGACTGGCCCACGGTCACCGTCCCGCACAGCCAGCCCG
Organism: uncultured Actinomycetes bacterium; assembly: GCA_963751175.1. Lineage (GTDB taxonomy): Bacteria > Actinomycetota > Actinomycetes > Streptosporangiales > Streptosporangiaceae > RYN-230. Next base: position 16,380 of record CAVVTM010000013.1, read on the forward strand.
CCTCGCGCAGCCCGGCGCAGCTGCGGGAGAACCATGCGGGCAGCGCGCCGCCGTCGAGCATCACGTACGCCGCGGCCGGCGGGGCACCGCCTGGTCCCGCGGCGCGCAGCGCTGCCAGCACGGCTGGCAGCGCGGAGTGCAGGTCGGCGATCACCACCGGCACCCCGCCGAGGTCGTCCGCGTCCCGCAGCACCTCGTGGTGCGGTGAGCCCTGCTCGTCGGCGCCGAGCACGGTGGTCTGCAGCGGCGTGTAGCGCGCCTTGACCAGGTGGCCGGGCCCGGACGGGTCCGCGGGCAGCCGGTCGGGCAGCGCCACCACCAGCGCGTAGCCGCCGGTGCCCAGGCCCAGCGCGAGCGCGCTGGTGTTCAGGAGCAGCCGGTCGCCAGGCACGGGCCGGCCGGTCAGCTCCGGGTAGGCGAGCGCCCGGATGGTGCCCTCGCTGGTGGTTACGTCCAGTTCGACCGCGCCACGCCATTCGCGGCGCACCGCCAAAACCACGCCACTGCGCCACCTGATCACTCCCGCAGGGTAGCGTCAGGTACCGGCCGGCCACATGATGACGGGGCGGGGTGGATCCGGCCGTGGAGCGGCGAGGAACGGGAATGTCACGACGGAAGACGGAGCGGCTGCTGGGCCTGGTGGTCTGCCTGCTGTCCAGCCCGCGCTACCTGACCGCGGTGCAGATCCGCGCGGCCGTGCCCGGCTACCCGGAGTCGTTCGAGGCGTTCAAGCGCATGTTCGAGCGGGACAAGGAAGAACTCCGGGAGCTGGGCATCCCGCTGGAGACGGGCTTCAACTCGCCCGGCGACGACGAGGCCGGCTACCGCATCCCGCGCCAGGCCTACGTGCTGCCGGAGATCCGGCTGGAGCCGGACGAGGCCGCGGTGCTGTCCCTGGCCGCCCGGGTATGGCGGCAGGCCGAGCTGGCCGGGGCGGCGGCGGGCGCCCTGCTCAAGCTGCGTGCCGCCGGGGTGGACGCCGACGAGACCGCCGAGACCGGCATCGAGCCCCGGCTGCTGGCCGGCGAGGCGGCCTTCGGCCCGCTGTGGGAAGCGGTCCGGGACCGGCGCCCGGTCACGTTCGCCTACCGCGCGGCCGGCCGGAGCGAACCTCAGCAGCGTCACCTCCAGCCGTGGGGAGTGGTCAACCGGCATGGCCGCTGGTACGTGGCCGGGCACGACACCGACCGGGACGCGGCCCGCGTGTTCCGGCTCAGCCGCATCGAGGGCGACGTGAGGTTCAGCGGCCCGGCCGGATCAGTGATCGTGCCGGAGGGCACCGACGTCCGGGAGACCGTGCGCGAGTGGGACACCCAGCCGCCAGCGCAGCGGACCGCGGTCGTGCGGGTGCGCCAGGGAGCCGGCCACGGCCTGCGCAGGCACGCCACCCCCGTGCTGGACAGCGCGGATCCTGGAAGCACGGATAGTGGCGGCACGGAGCCCGGCAGCACGGGTTCGCCAGCCGGGTCGGCCAGCACGGGCGGCTGGGACACGATCAGTGTCCCGTTCTCGGACGTGGGCTGGTTCGCGGAGCACCTCGCGTCGTTCGGCACGGACGTGGTCGCGCTCGAGCCCGCTGACCTCCGGGAGGCCGTCATCACCCAGCTGAAGGGAGCGCTGGCGTGAACGCGGCGGCACGCGGCGGCGCAGGGACCAGCACCGCCCGGCTCCAGCGGCTGCTGGCCCTGGTGCCCTACGTGGTCAGCCGCAAGGTGGTCGGGCTGGCCGAGACGGCCGCGGCGTTCGGGGTCAGCGAACGCGAGCTGGTGGACGACCTCAACCTGCTGTGGTGCGTCGAGCTCCGCTCACCCGACCCGTACTGCCCGATCGACCTGTCCTACGAGGGCGGCGAGATCGTCGTCAGCCAGGCCGAGTCGATGGACCGGCCGCTGCGCCTCGCCGTGGACGAGGCCAGCGCCCTGCTGGTCGCGCTGCGGATGCTGGCCGAGATCGGCCAGGTCGCCTCGATGCCCGGCCTGGACGAGGGGCAGGCGCTGAACCGCACCATCGCCAAGCTGGAAGCGGCGGCCGGGGAGGCCGCAGCGCCCAGTACCCAGGTAGCCATCCAGGTGGACAAGATCGCCCAGCAGGCGGTCCTGGACCAGCTGCCGGGACGCGCTGGCCCGGCACCGCCGGGTGCACCTCTCCTATTACGTCCCGGGCCGGGACGAGGCCACCGAGCGTGACGTGGACCCGATGCGCCTGCTGATCGTGGAGGGCCGCACCTACCTGGAAGGGTGGTGCCGCCGGGCCGAGGCGGTCCGGCTCTTCCGCCTCGACCGGGTCCTCGGCCTGGACGTGCTGGAGGTGGCGGCCGAGGTCCCGGCGGGCGCGGAGCCGGTGGACGTGGACCAGGGACTGTTCCGCCCGTCCGAGGCGGACCTCAACGTGGTCATCGAGCTCGCCCCGCTCGGCCGCTGGGTGGCCGAGTACTACCCGTGCGACAGCATCGAGGATCTCGGCGACGGGCGCCTGCGGGTCGCGCTGCGCACCCCGGACCCCGGCTGGGTGCGGCGGCTGGCGCTGCGGCTGGGGGAAACCGGCCGGATCATGGCCCCGGCCAGCCTGGCCGCCCAGGTCAGGACCGATGCCGCGGCCGCCCTGGCGCAGTACGCGGGCGAGGTCGCCGGCCCGGGGCCGGCGCGGCGCCGCGCTGAGCTCCCCAGGTGCTGGATGGGTGAGTTAAGGTGCCTCTGGGCGTAGCATGTGCCTGAAGGCGCCTCCGCACTGCGGGGGGCTTAGCCCTCGCTGATGAAGGAGATACGGGATTCATGGATGCACTCAGCCCCTGGCATCTGCTGATCATTGCGGTGATCTTCGTGTTGCTGTTCGGGGCGAAGAAGCTTCCGGATAGTGCTCGTTCGCTTGGCCGCGCCATGCGCATCCTCAAGGCGGAGACTTCCGGCCTGCACAACGACGAGGACGGGAACGCGAAGCCGGAGACGCAGCCCGCGCCCCCCCAGCAGCTGCAGAACACGGTGCAGGCGCCGGCTGCACCCCGGCCCGCCGATGACGGCACGACGGTGAACGGCGTGCCGCTCTCCGAGGCCCAGCGCACCAACCAGCCCACCTGATTCCGCCGTACCGATGAGTACGCCGCCCGATCCGGCCGCGCGCGGCGGCGCGCGGAACCTCAGGCTGCCTGGCAGGCGCCCCGATCCCGAAGCCCGGATGTCGCTCGTCGATCACATCCGCGAGCTGCGGGTACGCCTGCTCAAGGCGCTACTCGGGCTGGCCCTGGGGATGGTCGTCGGCTGGTTCGTGTTCAACCCGGTCTGGCACTTCCTGGAGAAGCCTTACTGCCGGATCCCGCAGGCGAACCGGCAGCTTCTGCCGGGGCAGTCTGTGCATGGCTGCAACCTGTTCGTGACCGGCCTGTTCGACCCGTTCTTCCTGCACCTGAAGATCATGTTCGTGGTGGGGCTGATCCTGTCCTCGCCGATCTGGCTGTACCAGCTGTGGGCGTTCGTCGCCCCCGGCCTGTATTCCCGCGAGAAGCGCTGGACGTACGCGTTCGTGGGCACCGCGGTGCCGTTGTTCGTGCTCGGCGGCGGGTTCGCCTACTTCGCCATGACCCGGGGCCTGCGGTTCCTGCTCAGCATGGTTCCCCACGGGGTGACCCCGCTGATCACGGTGGAGACCTATCTCGGCTACGCCATGGCCATGCTGCTGATCTTCGGCCTGGCCTTCGAGATGCCGCTGCTGATCGTGATCCTCAACCTGGCCCGGGTCCTGACCCACGAGCGCATCCGCAAGTGGCGCCGGCTCATGATCTTCGGCGTGTTCGTGTTCGCCGGGGTGGCCACGCCCAGCCCGGACCCGCTGACCATGCTGCTCCTCGCCGTTCCCTGCGTAGTCCTGGTGGAGATGGCTGAGGTCTTCGCGTGGCTGAACGACCGGCGCCTGGCCCGCCGCCCGCCGCTGTACGAGGGCCTGGACGACGACCAGGTATCGCCGCTCGACTTCAGCGACACCGTCGAGACCGACACCCGCCGCTAGCGCCCGCCCCGGCCCCGGCTTCCTGACGGGCCGGCGGCCGCTCGGCCCGGCGGCCACTCCGCGAGCCAGACCACTCCGCTGGCCAACCACGGGGTGTGCTCGCCTACGCTGGGATCATGTCCACCCCCGCCAGCCCGGCGCAGCGCTATGCCGCTTTCAGGCAGCGGAGCGAGGACGGGGCTGAGTTCGCCGCGTTCCAGGGGCTGTACGACTTCGCGTTCGACGACTTCCAGCGGCGCGCCTGCCAGGCGCTGGCCGGCGGCCACGGGGTCCTCGTCGCGGCGCCGACCGGCTCCGGTAAGACCGTTATCGGCGAATTTGCCGTGCACCTGGCGCTGGCCGAGGGCCGCAAGTGCTTCTACACCACGCCGATCAAGGCACTGTCCAACCAGAAGTACAACGACCTGGCCCGGCGCTACGGGGCCGACCAGGTCGGCCTGCTCACCGGGGACAACAGCATCAACGGCGAGGCGCCGGTGGTCGTGATGACCACCGAGGTGCTGCGCAACATGCTCTACGCCGGGTCGCCCACCCTGTCCGGCCTGGCCTACGTGGTGCTGGACGAGGTGCACTACCTGGCCGACCGCTTCCGCGGCGCCGTCTGGGAAGAAGTGATCATCCACCTGCCGGACTCGGTCCAGGTGGTGGCGCTGTCCGCGACGGTGAGCAACGCGGAAGAGTTCGGCGACTGGCTGGCGCAGGTCCGCGGCGGCACCACCGTCATCGTGGACGAGCACCGGCCGGTTCCGCTCTGGCAGCACATGCTGGCCGGCGGCCGGCTCTATGACCTGTTCCTGGAGTCCGGCCCCGGCCGCGGCGCCCCGGATGGCGGGCCGGGGGATCCCGGCCCGGCCGATCAGCGCCGGGCCCAGGTGAACCCGGAATTGCTGCGCCTGGCGCGGCGGGATGACTGGGCGGCGCGGAAGGCGCCGACCCGGCCGGCCCGGGGTGGCCGCCGCCCGGTGCGCTTCCGCGCGCCGCGCCGTCCGGAGGTCATCGACCGGCTGGACCGCGCGGGTCTGCTCCCGGCGATTACCTTCATCTTCAGCCGGGCGGGCTGCGAGGCCGCGGTGCGCCAGTGCCTGGACGCCGGAGTCCGGCTCACCACGCCGGACGAGGCCGCCGTGATCACCGAGATCGCCGAGCGGCGCACCACGGACATCCCCGAGGCGGACCTGCCCGTGCTCGGCTATGGCGAGTGGCTCACCGGCCTGCAGCGCGGCATCGCCGCGCACCACGCGGGGATGCTGCCCACCTTCAAGGAAGTCGTCGAGGAACTCTTCGAGGCGGGGCTGGTCCGCGCGGTCTTCGCCACCGAGACGCTGGCCCTGGGCATCAACATGCCGGCCCGGACGGTGGTCGTGGAACGGCTGGATAAGTGGAACGGCGAGACCCACGCGGACCTCACCCCGGGGGAGTACACGCAGCTCACCGGCCGGGCTGGCCGCCGGGGCATCGACGTGGAGGGACACGCCGTGGTGCTCTGGCAGCCGGGGGTGGACCCGCTGGCGGTGGCCGGGCTGGCCGGCACCCGCACCTACCCCCTGAACTCCAGCTTCCGGCCTTCCTACAACATGGCGGTGAACCTGGTCGGCCAGGCGGGCCTGGACAAGGCGGCCGCACTGCTGGAGTCGTCGTTCGCCCAGTTCCAGGCCGACCGGGCGGTAGTCGGCATCGCGCGCCAGGCCCGCCGCAGCCGGGAGGCCCTGGCCGGACTCGGCCTGTCGTGCGACCGCGGGGACTACGCCGGGTACCACGCGCTGCGGGAGGAACTGGCCAGCCTGGAGGCGAACGCGTCCCGGGAACGCTCGGCGGACCGCTGGGCACAGGCCCGGCGGTCGCTCGAGCAGTTGCGCCGGGGAGACATCATCCTGGTCCCCGGCGGGCGCCGGGCCGGCCTCGCGGTCATCCTCGATCCCGGCCTGACCAGCCCTCCTGGGCGGGGCCCGGACGGCCAGGGCGCAGATCGCCGGAACACCGATCACCGGGGCACGGGCCCGCGGGCCGCCGGGCGCGGCGCCGGGCAGCGGGGCACGGGCCCCCGGGGGTCAGGCGGGCGCGGCTCCGATCGCGGCCGGGCGGCCGGCCCCCTGGGGGTGAACGACCCGCTGCCCCTGGTGCTCACCGCCAACCGGCAGGTCAAGCGGCTCTCCCAGGCTGACTTCCCGGTCCCGGTCACCCCGATCGACTGGGTGCGCATCCCGAACAGCTTCAGCGCCCGCTCGCCGCAGCACCGCCGGGACCTGGCCTCCACCATGCGCAACAAGGTGGCCGGGCGGGACTTCGGCCGCCATCCCCGGCAGGCAGGGGCGCAGCAGGAGGCGGGGCGGCCGCGAGGCGCGGCGGACGAGATCGCCCGGCTGCGCCGCGAGCTGCGCCAGCATCCCTGCCACGCCTGCCCGGACCGGGAGACGCACGCCCGGCAGGCGGAGCAGCGGGCCCGCCTGGAGCGGGAGGTGGCCAGCCTGGAAGGCAGGGTGGCGGCCCGTTCCCATGTGATCGCCCGCACCTTCGACCGGGTCTGCTCCGTCCTGGACCACCTGGGCTATCTCGACGACGGCATGGTCACCCCGGACGGCAGGCGGCTCGCGGATCTCTACACCGAGCTCGACCTGCTGGCCGCCGAGTGCCTGCGCCGCGGGCTGTGGGACGGGCTGGACCCGGCGGAGCTGGCCGCCTGCGTGTCCGTGCTGACCTTCGAGTCCCGGCAGGCGGATGACGACGTCGCGCCGCGCCTGCCGGGCGGCCCGGTCCGCGACGTGGTGGCCTCCATGATCTCGGTGTGGGGGGAGCTGGACGAGGTCGAGAAGGACAACCACCTGTCCTTCCTGCGCCAGCCCGAGCTGGGCTTCGCATGGGCGGCACACGCCTGGGCGCGGGGCAAGCCGCTGGAGACCGTGCTCCGCTCCGAGCTGACCCCCGGTGATTTCGTCCGCGCGGTCAAGCAGCTGATGGACCTGCTCGGCCAGATCGCGGTCGCGGCCGGGCCCGGTTCCGAGCTGGCCGGCACGGCGCGCGCGGCGGTGACGGCGCTGCGCCACGGCGTGGTCGCGTACACCTCGGTGGGGTAGGGAACCCGGCCGGCCCCGCTGTCCGGCTCGCCCCGTGCGGCACCCACGACGACGGGGCCGCCTGACGACCGGGTGAGGGCCGAGGAGCGCCGCGCCGCGGTCCTGATCATCCCGGAGCGGGTCTACTCCGACCGCTGAGGAGGCGGCGGCTTGTGCCGGCCCCGCGGCGGTGGCGGCGGGGGAGGAGGGCCCTCCGGGGCAGGTCCGGGCCAGACCAGCAGGACCGGGCAGGCCGCGTGGTCCACCACGAACCGGGCCGCCCTGCCCAGGCTCCTGGGCCCCGCCTCGGCGCCCTGGCGGGCCAGGATCAGCAGATCCGCGCCGCGGGCCGCCTGCACCACCTCGTGCTCGGGACGGCCGCGCCGGCGCAGCTGCCGGGCCGTCCGGCCCAGCCGGGCCGCCGCGGCCTCCAGCACCTCGGTAGCGGCCGACTCGGCCATGGCCTCCAGCTGCGCGCCCGGCCCGGCCCCGGCCCGGCCCAGCAGCGCGGTGAACGCGCCCTGCGCCGCGTCCACGGCTCCGGCGTCCGTGACGTGCAGCAAGGTCACGTCATCGGCTGGCGCCCGGGCCAGCGCCGCGTCCACGCACGCCATCCAGCTTTCCTCCGTCACCCAGACGAGCACACTCATGGGGTCCAGTCTCGCGCTCCGATATCCGGTTGCGGGCCGCAACCGGAAACGGCCAGGCTGGCAGCATGGAGGCGAGCGGTGTGAAGGTCCGGCGGGCCCATCCGGACGAGTGGGCCACGGTCCGCGATGTGCGGCTGGCGGCGCTGGCCGATGCCCCGGACGCGTTCGGCTCGACCCTCGCCCGCGAGGCCGACCGCGGTGAGCCGCAGTGGCGGTGCCGGATCAGGGCCTGGCCCTGGTTCCTGGCCTGGCGCGCCGGGAGCGCCGGCCGGGCTCGTCGCCGCCGTGCCCGATCAGGCCGCCAGCGGGCCACCCGCCGGCGGCCGGGCGGGCCTGGCATCTCGTCTCCATGTGGGTCAGCCCGCACGCCCGGGGTCACGGGGTGGCCGACCTGCTGATCACCGCGGTCATGGAGCACGCTGAGGCCGCTGGTGCGCCCCGGGTGACCCTGTGGGTGACGCTCGGCAACAGCCGCGCCCGCGCGTTCTACCAGCGGATGGGCTTTAGCCCCACGGGCAGGCGCCAGGTCTACCCCCGGGAAGGCGCCGCCCCGCTGGACGAGGAGGAGCTCGCCCGGCCAGTCAGATCCGCAGTACCGCCCACAGCGCCACGGTGACCAGGACCAGCCCGGCAGGCACGGTGAGCAGCCCGAGACGGGTGAACTCGCCCAGGTCGGTGGGGTGGTCGCGGTCGGCCAGCAGGCGCCGCCACAGCAGCGTGGCCAGCGAGCCGGCGTAGGTCAGGTTCGGGCCGACGTCCACCCCGATCAGCACGGCGAGCACCGGGCCCGGGCCGCCCAGCAGTCCCCGCCCGGCCAGCACGGACAGCAGCACCAGCACCGCGGGCAGGTTGTTCACCACGTTCGCGAGCACGGCCGCCAGCCCGGCCAGGGCCAGCAGGGAGGGCAGCGACGATCCGGCCGGGATCACCCGGGTCAGCACGGCGCCCAGCCCGTTGTACACCACTGCTTCGACCACGATGCCCAGGCCCAGCACGAAGAGCAGGAACGGGATGCTCACCGCGCGCACCAGCCCCGCCGGGCGGTCCTGGCCGCGGATCAGGCTCCCGGCCGCCAGCACCACTGCCCCCGCCACGGCCGCCCAGGCCGGGTTCACCCCCACCAGTGAGGTGAGCACGAACCCAGCCAGCGTGGCCAGCACCGTGGCCAGCGCGAAACGGGGGATACGGGGGAGGGCCGCGCGGGCGGCGCTGGGCCGCACCGGGCGCGGCCGCAGCCAGGTCGCCGGCGAAGAACCAGCGGAAGGCTGCGTACTCCACGGCGATCGCCACCAGCCACGGCACCACCATCAGCGCACCGAAGTGGATCAATGTCAGCCCGGCCACCGAGAACGCCAGCAGGTTCGTCAGGTTGGACACCGGCAGCAGGAGTGACGCCGAGTTGGCCAGGTGGGTGCACGCGAACACGTGGGGCTTGGGCCGGACCCGGAGCCGTGTCGCGGTGTCGTGCACCACGGGCGTCAGCAGCACCACCGTGGTGTCCAGGCTGAGGACGGCCGTGGTGACCGAGGCCAGGCCGAACACGCCGCCCAGCAGCCGCACCGGCGAGCCCCGGCTGGCCCGGGCCAGCCGGGCGCCGGCCGCAGCGAACAATTCTTCCTGCTGGCAGGCATGCCCCACGACCAGGATCGCGCCGAGGAACGCCAGCACCGGCAGCAGCCGCCCAGTCTGCGTGCGGGCCTGATGCCAGGGCAGCGCGCCGGTGACGATCACCAGCACCGCGGCGGGCACAGCAGCGGCCGTTTCCGGCAGCCATCTCGGGCGGATGATCGCGGCCGCCAGGACCACCACGAGCAGCACGCAGGAGAGCGCTTGGGCGGCCGGCCCGTGCACCAGCCCGGTGGCGTCTGTTGCGGACAGTGCCCGGTCCCTTCACTGCGGCTCGCCTGACTCGCTGCAGGGTGCTCAACGATAGCGGCCAGGCCTGGCAGGATAGCCGGGATGGGACCGCTGATGCTGCTGGACACCGCCTCGCTCTACTACCGCGCCTTCTACGGGGTCCCGGACACGCTGACCGCCCCTGACGGGACCCCGGTCAACGCGGTCCGCGGGCTGCTGGACATGATCGCCCGGCTGGTCCGCGGGCGCTCACCCGCGGCCCTGATCGCCTGCATGGACGCGGACTGGCGGCCGGCCTTCCGGGTGGCCGCGATACCGTCGTACAAGGCGCACCGGGCCCGGGAGGACGGCACCGAGGAGGCACCGCCCGCGCTGACCGCCCAGATTCCGGTGATCGAGCAGGTGCTTGCCGCCCTCGGCCTGGCCATGGCGGCCGCCCCGGGCTACGAGGCGGACGATGTGATCGGCACGCTGACGGCGCGCGCCAGCGGCCCGGTCGAGATCGTCACCGGGGACCGCGACCTCTTCCAGCTGGTGGACGACGGGCGGCCGGTCCGGGTCATCTACACGGTCCGCGGCCTGGCCAAGCTGGACGTGGTGGACGAGGCCGCGGTGACCACGCGCTACGGGATCCCCGGCCGCGCCTACGCCGACTTCGCCGTGCTGCGCGGCGACCCGAGCGATGGCCTGCCCGGCGTGCCCGGCGTGGGCGACAAGACCGCCGCCGCGCTGGTCCGGGCGTTCGGCGGGATCGGGCCCATCCTCGACGCGCTGGACCGCGGGCACGGCGGCTTCCCCAAGGGCAGCCGCCCGAAGCTCGCCGCCGCCCGCGAGTACCTGGCGGCGGCTATCCCGGTGGTGCGGGTGGCAGCCGACGCGCCCGTCCCGGACGTCGCGGGCCGGCTGCCGGTCAGCGACGCCGACCCGGACCGGCTGGCTGCACTGGACGCCCGCTGGGGCCTGGGGTCCTCGCTCCGCCGGGCCGCCACCGTGCTGGCGGGCGGTTAGGGACCGCTCCCCGCGGCCAGAGCGTGCCCGCCGGGCCCGGAAGGGGCTAGAGCACGCGCAGCGCGACCAGGCAGGTGTCGTCCTCGGAGTCAGCCGAGCCGAGAGCCTCCAGCACCGCCGTGATCAGCTGCTCCGGGTCACCGACGCCCGCGGCGGCCCGGGCCAGCGTGGCGAGGCCCTCATCGAGGGGCCGGTCCCGGCGCTCCACCAGGCCGTCGCTGTAGAGCAGCAGGACGTCGCCGGCCTCCAGGGTCACTGTCATCGCGTCGTACCCGCCACGCCCGGCGCCGAGCAGGATCCCGGCCGGCTGCCCCAGCGGCCGCGCGGTGGCGCCGCGGACCAGCAACGGCGGCGGGTGGCCAGCCTGGGCCCAGGTGAGCCGGCGGCTGGGCGGATCGAAGTACCCGGCCACCACCGAGGCGGTGTGCTCCGGGGCGACATGGTGCACCAGGTCATTCAGCCAGCCCACCAGGCGCTCAGGCGGCGCGCCGGTGATGGCCAGCCCGGCGAGCGCGCCGCGCAGCCGGGCCATGCCCGCCGCCGCCTCCAGGCCGTGGCCCGCCACGTCGCCGATGGCGAGCAGGACATCACCGGGTGGCATCTCGGCCGTGATGTACCAGTCGCCGCCGACCCGGCTGTCCGCGGACGCGGGCAGGTAGCGGACGACCGCGCGCAGGCCGGGCAGGTCGAACGGGGCCTCGTGCAGTGGCAGGATGGCGCGCTGCAGCTCGAGCGTGACGTGACGTTCCTGCAGTAATGCCGCAGCCAGCGCGGTGGGGTCACCAGGGGCCCGCTCGCTATTGCGCGGGCGTAGCGTGAACGGGCCTGACGCGGCCGCGAACGCCGACCGGGCCGCGGCACGGTCGAGTCCCGCCGGCGCGCCCGGTTCCAGGGGAGCCGGGGAACTAACGATTTCAGGAGTCATCGCCGTTCAAATCGTGAGCTGAAGTACACCAAGAGTGAGGCATGTGGGGCGCTCCTGTCTAGATCGGGACAGGCTGCCGCCCGGACCGGGCGGTCGTGCACCGTCAACGGCAAGAAACACCCCGTGGTTAGATGGCCCCCATGCAGACCTGGCATGCACTTTCCCCGTATGGACCAGGCGCGTTCCGTGGGTAGCGGGCACGCCGTCGCCGCATTGACAGAACTATATCCAGCGGAGCGGCTGCGGCTGGCGGCGGACGCCGCCGGCGTGGCCGGGCTGGGGGCGCTGCTGCTCACCCCGGGTCCCGACCTGCGCTACGTGACCGGCTACGACGCGCAGCAGCTGGAGCGGCTCACCTGCCTCGTGCTGCCCGCGTCCGGGGACCCGTTCCTGGTGGTGCCGCGGCTGGAGCTGCCCGCGGCGCAGGCCTCGCCCGCCGGGGGTTCCGGCCTGGAGATGATTCCCTGGGACGAGACGGACGACCCGTACGCCCTGGTCGCCAGGCGGCTCGGCCCGGTCTCCCCGGTGGGCCTGGCCGACCGCATGTGGGCCATGATGGTGCTCCGCTTCCGCGCCGCGCTGCCCGGTGCCGGGCTGGGCCTGGCCAGCACGGCCCTGCGGGGGCTGCGGTCACGCAAGAGCCCCGCCGAGGTGGCGGCGCTCCGGGAGGCGGGGGCGGCCATCGACCGCGTGCACGCCGCGGTGCCGGGCTGGCTGCGGGCGGGCCGGACCGAGCTCGAGGTGGCGGCGGACGTGGCCGCCGCGATCAGCAGCGAAGGCCACGTCCGGGCGGACTTCGTGATCATCGCGTCCGGGCCGAACGCGGCGAGCCCGCACCACGAGCCGTCCAGCCGGGTCCTCCAGCCCGGCGACGCGGTCGTGGTGGACATCGGCGGCACCATGCCCAGCGGGTACTGCTCCGACTGCACCCGCGTGTACGCGGTCGGCAGCCCGCCCGCCGAGTTCACCGCCTACTACGAGGTGCTGCGGGACGCCCAGGAGGCCGCGTGCGCGGCGGTGCGGCCCGGCGTCACCGCTGAGGCGGTCGATGCCGCCGCCCGGGAGCCGATCACCGAGGCGGGATACGGGCCCGAATTCGTGCACCGGACCGGGCACGGGATCGGGCTGGAGACCCACGAGGACCCGTACATCGTGGCGGGCAACGCGGAGCCACTCCAACCCGGCATGGCCTTTTCCGTCGAGCCAGGGATCTACCCGGGCCCGCACGGGGCCAGGATCGAGGACATCGTGGTCTGCACCGATCAGGGATACGAGCGGCTGAACCACGTCACCCGCGAGCTGGTCGTCGTGGGCGGCTGAGCGCCTGGCTCAGGGGCCCAGCCGCCCACGACGTCGCCTAAGCGTTCGCCGCCTCACCTGCGGTGACCACCTCGCCGGCCGCGGGGTGCCCGATGGACAGGGCGCTGACCGGATCGAAGAACTGCAGGTTCGAGGTATCCACGGCCAGCTCGAACGGCTGCCCGGAGCGGACGCGGCTGCGGGCCGCCACCCGGGCGGTCCACAGGGACTTGCCCTCGGCCAGCACGACCGCGGCCTCCTCGTCGTCCGCGTCGCCGCTGATCTCACTGATGCTGTCGTGCCTGACCGGCGGGGCGTCCACAGAGAAGATCGCGTGGATCTCGCTGCCCAGCTCCTCGGTGACGTTGGCCCGCACGGACATCCGGGCCCAGCCGCTGTCGGCCAGCTGCGCGTCCTCGAAGTCCGACGGCCGGACGCCCAGGATCACCTCGCGCCCGACGTAGCTGTCCAGGCCCGGCTTGGCGTCGATCAGCCCGGCGGGCAGGGGCAGCCGGTGCCCGGCGAAGGTGACCGCCGGCCCGTCGTCACGGACCAGCTGGGCGTTGACGATGTTCATCGCGGGCGAGCCGATGAAGCCCGCCACGAACAGGTTGACGGGGGAGTCGAACAGCGTCTGCGGGGTGTCCACCTGCTGCAGGCGGCCATCGCGCAGCACGCACACCCGGTGCCCGAGCGTCATGGCCTCGACCTGGTCGTGGGTCACGTACACGGTGGTGACGCCGAGGCGCTCGTGCAGCTGGGTCAGGGAGGCCCGCATCGACACCCGGAGCTTGGCGTCCAGGTTGGACAGCGGCTCGTCCATCAGGAACGCCTGGGGCTCACGGACGATGGCGCGGCCCATGGCGACCCGCTGGCGCTGGCCGCCGGACAGGGCAGCGGGCTTGCGCTTGAGGTACTGCTCCAGGCCGAGCATCTTGGCCACGTCGGTCACCCGGCGCTTGATCTCGTCCTTCGGGGTCTTGCGCTGCTGCAGCCCGAACGCCAGGTTCTGCTCGACCGTCATGTGCGGGTACAGCGCGTAGTTCTGGAAGACCATCGCGATGTCCCGGTCCTTGGGCGGCAGGTCGTTCACCACCCGGCCGCCGATAGTGATCGTGCCTGAACTGATCTCCTCCAGGCCGGCGATCGACCGCAGCGCGGTAGTCTTCCCGCAGCCGGACGGGCCAACCAGGACCATGAACTCCCCGTCCTTGATCTCAAGGTTCAGGTCGTCCACCCCTTTGACCCCGCCTGGGTAGATCTTGTTCACCTGGTCCAGGAGGATTTCGGCCATGGGCACGCTCTCTCGCTCTCCGGGGCACCGCTCCACTGCGGTGGCCGCACCAGGGGCTCCCGGGACTCCAGGGGCCGCCGTGAACGCGGTTCCGCCTGTCGCCTCTTCCCCTTCTGGCGCGCAGCGTATCCAGCTTACCGGCCGGGGTTAAGACGGGCGTCACATGCTGTTACCTGAGCGTAAAGCCCGTTATCAGGCCGTTACGATCAAACAGGCGCGGGTGGCTGCATGCGGAATACCGTTACGGGGTGGAAGACATCGACCGCAAGATCGTCTCGCTGCTGTGCCTGGACGGCCGGATCAGCTTCACCGAGCTGTCCCGGCAGACCGGGCTCTCGGTATCAGCCACGCACCAGCGGGTCCGCCGGCTGGAGCGGCGCGGGGTGATCAAGGGCTATGCCGCCATGATCGACCCGGCCCGGGCGGGCCTGCCGCTGACCGCTTTCATCTCCATCAAGCCGTTTGACCCGGCTTCCCCGGACGACGCCCCGGAGCGGCTCGCTCACCTGCCGGGCATCGAGGCCTGCCACAGCGTGGCGGGCGACGAGAACTACATCCTCAAGGTCCGGGTGGCCTCGCCGGCCGCCCTGGAGGACCTGCTGCAGCAGATCCGGGCCTGCGCGGGAGTATCGACCCGGACCACCATCGTGCTCAGCACGCCCTACGAGAACCGCCCCCCGGACCTCGAGCACTCCGGTGAGGGCAGCAGCGGGCCGGACAGCGCCGAGCATGACGGGCCCGACCCGGACGGCACTGATCCGGACCGGGCCCACGCTGATGGCGTGCATCCCGGGAGCACGCCCGGCGGCTGATCAGCCGCCGGGCGGGACGGCCCCGCGGCGCAGCCCGTCGAGCATCACGGCGAGCAGCCGCTGGGCCTGGTCGGAATGGGCGGACGGGTACTCGCAGGCGACCGAGATCGCGTGCGACAGCTTCAGCAGGTCGGCCACGTCCACGTCCCGCCGTATCTCACCCGCCTGCTGGGCCCGGTCCAGCAGCGGGACCACGGCCTCCCGGACCATCGCGCTGCACGAGCTGACCACCTCGGCATTCTTGCCGCCCAGGGACGACATCATCGCGATGGTCAGGTTCCGCTTGGTCGAGGCGAAGGCAACCAGGGCCTCCAGCCAGCGGGCCAGCGCCTCGGTGGCCGAGCCGTCCGCGGCCTGATCCGAGTATTCCCGGGCCCGGGCGCACAGCGCCTCGACCTGGCTGCGGTAGACGGCCTCGAGCAGCGCCTGGCGGGTCGGGAAATGCCGGTACAGGGTGCCGATCCCGACCCCGGCCCGGCGGGCTATCTCGTCCAGGGACGCGTCATCGGCCCCGTGCTCGGCGAACGCTGCCAGGGCGGCCTCGATCAGCCGCTGCCGGTTGCGCCGCGCATCGGCCCGCATCGCCCCCTCAGGAGGGCTGGTCGCGCTCATCCGGACCCACTCTGCCTCAAACTGCCCGCCTCAAACTGAGCTGCCCCGCCCGGCCGTAAATCAGGTTGTTAACCGGAGCCTTCCTCCGTATAGTAATCGGAGTCGGTCTCCGAATAATCCGCAGACTACCCCGCCTCGCCCCAGGACTCCACTTCCAGGAGACAACTGTGCCTTCTTCCTCCTCCGTCTCGCCCGCGGTGGCGCTGCGCCGCGCGGGGGCGTCCCGGACCCGCGGCCATGCCGGCGTCGCCCTGATCATCATGCTGTCCGCCCAGCTCATGATCATTCTCGACATGACCGTGGTGAACATCGCGCTCCCGCACATCCAGGCCGGCCTGCACTTCTCCGCGGCGGGCCTGTCGTGGGTGCTGAACGCGTACACGCTCACGTTCGGCGGCCTGCTGCTGCTCGGCGGCCGGGCCGGTGACATCCTGGGCCGGCGCCGGATGTTCCTGGCCGGGATCGCCCTGTTCACCGTCTCCTCGCTGGCCGGCGGCCTGGCCACCACGGCCTGGTGGCTGCTCACGGCCCGCGCCCTGCAGGGAGTCGGCGGCGCGCTGGCCTCGCCCGCGGTGCTGGCCCTGGTCGTGGGGAGCTTCCCGGAGGGCCGTGAGCGGACCCGGGCCCTCGGCATCTACTCGGCCGTGGCCATGGGCGGCGCCTCGCTCGGCCTGGTGCTGGGCGGCATCATCACCGAGTGGGCGTCCTGGCGCTGGGTGCTGTTCATCAACGTGCCGGTCGGGAT
Organism: uncultured Actinomycetes bacterium; assembly: GCA_963751175.1. Lineage (GTDB taxonomy): Bacteria > Actinomycetota > Actinomycetes > Streptosporangiales > Streptosporangiaceae > RYN-230. Next base: position 32,631 of record CAVVTM010000013.1, read on the forward strand.
CGCCGTGATCGCGGTCACCCCGCTGTTCATCACCGAGTCGCCGCGCCAGCCCGGCCGGTTCGACGTGACCGGGGCGGTTACCTCCATCGCCGGGATGACCGCGCTCGTCTACGCGTTCATCCGGGCCGCGTCGGACGGCTGGAGTGACCGGCTCACCCTGGCCGCGTTCGCGGTGGCGGTGGTGATGCTCGGCGCCTTCCTGGTCACCGAGTCCCGGGCCCGCCAGCCGATCACGCCGCTGCGGCTGTTCACCAGCCCCGCCAGGGCCGGCTCCTACCTGGCCCGGCTGCTGCTGGTCGCGGGGATGTTCGGGATGTTCTTCTTCCTGACCCAGTTCGTGCAGGACATCCTCGGGCTGAGCCCGCTGGCCGCCGGGTTCGCGTTCCTGCCCATGACCCTGACCGTGTTCGGGGTGTCCCGGGCGGCGCCACGGCTGCTGCCCCGGTTCGGCGCCACCCGGCTGATGGCGGGGGGCATGCTGCCGGTGATCGGCGGGATGGCGTGGCTGGCCCAGGTTTCCGGGCAGACCAGCTACCTGGGCGGTGTCCTGGGGCCGATGCTGCTCATCGGCGCCGGGATGGGCGTCGTGTTCGTCCCGCTCACCATGGTGTCGCTGGCCGGGGTGGCCCCCGCGGACTCGGGCGCGGCCTCCAGCATGGTGAACGTCACGCAGCAGGTCGGCGGCTCACTGGGGCTGGCCATCCTGGTCACCGTGTTCGGCACCGCCTACCGGGACGCCGCCCGGCACCTGGCCCCCGGCGTGAGCCGCGCGGGCGCTGCCCACCAGCTGCTTATCCATGGCATGTCCGCGGCCTTCACCGTGGCCGCTGTCTTCGACGTGTGCGTGCTGCTGGTGATCCTGCTGACCAGCCGGGCCAGGCCCGCTCAGCAGGCCGGGGAGCGCCCGGCCATGGCGGGGAACCAGCCGGTCAGCACGCGACCGTGACGGGCCGCAGCGGCAGCCCGGCCGGGAGGGCCGTGCCCGCGGGGACGATGGCGGCGGTGCCGCCGTAGCGCCGGGCCGCGTCGGGCAGGGTGCCGGCCTGCGCGGCGGCCACCGTCGCCCCCTGGGTCAGGGCCAGGTCGAGGAGCACCGTGTATTCGCGGACGCAGCCGTCGGGCGGCGCGGCCAGCACCACGTCGCGGCCGGTCACCACCGTGGTGGCGGACAGCCGGCTGAGCTCCTCGGCGAGATGGGCGTGCGTCACCGGCGCCGCCTGCAGCCCGCCGTCCGGCCGGGCCACGTACGGCACCAGCCCCAGGTCCGCGGGGCTGGCGCAGACCGGCGGCTGCATCCCCCGGGACAGCAGCGACCAGAACGGCACAGTGCCCGGCGCATCGTCGAAGGAGATGACCTGCCGCACCCATGAGCCGTCCGCCGCGCTCAGCGCCGCGGGCACCAGCGCCCCGGCCGTGACGAGCAGCCGTGCGCCGCAGTCCGTGAGCTGCTCGGCCATCATGGCTACCGTGCTGGCCGCGCCGACCGGGGACGGCACCCCACCGGCCGCCCGGATCGCGTGCACGGCCAGCACGTAGCTCACCGCGTCGGGGACGTACACCCCGACGACGTCCTGGGTGCGCAGCCCGCGCCAGGCCAGCCCGGCCGCGGCGGCCTGCAGGGTCACGGCCAGGTCCGCGTGGCTGAGTGTCCCGCCCGGCCACCCGGCTGGCCCGCCCACCAGGGCGGGATGTTCCCCCCGGGCCGCCGACCGCTCCACCAGCCGCTGGGTCACGGTGGTACGCGGGGCTGGCATGTCCGTGACCGTCATCCGTGCCCTTCTCCCCAGGCTCCTCAGGCTCCTCCGGCCATCCCCCTCCTGACGGCCGGAGGAGCCTTGGCTCTGCGTCCGGCAGTCCCGGGAAGCCTTGTGCGGGCCCCCATGCCGCACGGGACTTACCGGAACTCTGTGGATGACCCTACGTATGTACGGGTGAGGTCCACATGCGCCGAACTATGCAGTGCCGTGTGTATTTCGGGGCCCAGAGCGGGGCGGATTGGTATGTAGCCCGACTTTTCAGGCGTCCGGCCTGGGCTGGCGGGCTACCCAGGCTGCGATCTGCGCCCGGGAGCTGAAGCCCAGCTTGGTCAGCATGTTGGCCACGTGCCGGGCCACCGTGGTGTGGCTGATGACCAGCTCATCGGCGATGGCCCGGTTGCTCAGGCCCCGGGCGATCAGCACGGAGATCTCGCGCTCCCGCGGGGTCAGCGTGGAGTGCACCGCCGGGGTCGCCGGCCGGCGGGGCCCGCGGCGGGGCCGGGCTGGCCGTTACCGCCGGACCGCCCGCCGGGCTGCCAGCCGCCCGCGGCCGCGGCGCCGTCAGCCTCGGGTGTCCCGGCCTGCGCGGTGCCCATCGCGTACCGGACCGCCTCGTCCGCGCCCATCGCGCGGCCCTCTTCCAGCAGGGTGGCCGCGCGCAGCTCACCCAGGGAGCGGCGGGCGGGGCCGAGCAGGTCCTCCAGCCGCGCGCCGGCCCCGGCCGAGGGCGGGTGCCCGGCCGCGGAGCGCAGCTCGAGGGCCGCCCCGGCCAGCTTGGCGGCGCGCACGGCCTCCCCGGCCCGGGCCTCCAGGGCCGCGAAGGCCTCCAGCCCGCGGGCGACCGGGAGGCGCTGGCCGGTGGCCAGGCTCAGCGCGAGGCTCTCGGTCAGGCTGGCCCGGCACAGGATGAGGTCACCCTGGATGAGCGCGACCGAGGCGATGCCCGCCAGGCACCGCGCGATCTCCGGCCGGGCGTCGATCTCCTGGTACAGGCTCAGCGCCCCCTGATAGTGGCTGATCGCGGCCTGGTAGTCGCCCCGGGCCCGGGCCACACTGCCCAGCCCCACGCGGACCTGGGCCACCCCCCACCCGTTGTTGTCCCGGAGCACTTCCAGGGCCGCCTCGTAGAGGCGCTGGGCCTCCCGCAGGCTGCCCAGCCGGGCCATGCCGGCCGCCTTGATGCTGAGCGCCAGCCCCTCTTCCCAGTCGTTGCCGAGCTTGTGGGCGGTTTCCGCCGCCTCGTCGATCTGGGCCACCGCCTCGGCCGGGTTGCCCGCCCGCAGGCTGGCCACGGCGAGCAGCCGGAGTGCGGCCGCCTCCTGCGGGTCACCTGCCTCCCGGCACAGTTCCAGGCCCTCGCGGGCGCAGCGTTCCACGGTCGGGTAGTCCTGCTGCTCGAAGGCCAGGTCGCCGCGGAAGACGAGCGCCCGCCCGCGCACCCCGGCCGGCAGGCCCGGCGCGCTGACCAGGAACCGGTCGAACCACTCCGCGCCCTCCGTCACGTCCCCGTGGGTCACCCAGGGGTTGCGCATCGCGCAGCACGTGCGCAGCCCCTCGGCGATGTCGCCGCGGCGCAGCGAGGTGGCCAGCGCGAGCCGGTAGTTGGGCAGGTCCACGGTGATGGCCCGGTACAGGGCCACCCGCTCCGGCCAGGACGGCGCGCCCCGGACGAACGCCTGGGACACCACGTACTCGCCGTAGCGGAGGAGGTAGTCACGGTGCCGCAGCCGGAGCGCGTCCTCCTCGCCTGAGGCGGCAAGCCTGCTGGCCGCGTACTCCTTGATGGTGTCCAGCAGCCGGTAGCGGGACTCGCCGCGCAGCTCGTGGTCGAAGGTGACCAGTGACTTGTCGATGAGCGCGGCCATCAGGTCGAGCACGGTGCCGGCCGGGATCTGCTCGTCCGCGCAGACCTGCTCGGCCATGTCCAGGTTCCAGCCCGCGAATACCGACAGCCGGCGCAGCAGGATCTGCTCCGGCTCGCCCAGCAGCTCATAACTCCAGTCCACCGCGGCCCTCAGGGTCTGCTGCCGTGGCGGGGCGGTCCGGTCACCCGAGGCCAGCAGCCGGAAACGGTCATCGAGCCGGCTGGCGATCTGCTCCACCGAGAGCGCGCGGACCCTCGCCGCGGCCAGCTCGATGGCCAGCGGCATGCCCTCCAGGGTCAGGCACAGGCGCGCCACCGCCTCGGCGTTCTCGCTGCCCAGCGCGAACCCCGAGCGGGCCGCCGAGGCCCGCTCGGCGAACAGCTGCAGCGCCTCGTGCCGGGCCAGGTCGTCCAGGGCCAGCGGGTTGAGGGCGGCCGGCACCGAGAGCGGCGGCACCCGCCAGACGGTCTCGCCGCGGACCCGCAGCGGCTCCCGGCTGGTCGCGATCACCCGCAGCGACGGGCAGCTGGCCAGCAGCTGCTGCACCAGCTCCGCGCACCCGTCCACGATGTGCTCGCAGGTGTCCAGGACGAGCAGCAGCCGCCGGGCGCGCAGCGCCTCGGCGAGGGTGGCCATCAGGGGCCGGTCCTGCTCCTCGCGGATCCCGAAGGTGGCCGCGACCCGCCGCGAGATAAGGTCCGTGTCGGCCATGTCGGCCAGCTCCACCAGCCAGGCACCGTCGGGGAATTCCGGGACGAGGTCACAGGCCAGCCGGAGGGCAAGGCGCGTCTTGCCGATGCCGCCCGGGCCGCACAGAGTCAGGGCGCGGACGTCACTGAGCAGGAGCGCGAGCTCGCTCAGGTCGCGCTCCCTGCCTATGAAGCTGTTCGGCTCCGCAGGAAGGTTGCCCGGGGCAGGGGGAGCTGCGGAAGTCATGGCATCCAGGACCGTCTGGTTGATGGCGGGGGGGCCAGCGCCCTCCGGGGCGTGTTCCCTTATTCGCAGATCAGTACGGGAACGCTGCTGGTGTAGTGAAGTCGACCGAAATACATCAGTTTGACCATTGTCCACCACTGTGTTCCGCGCCGGGTAGTAGTCGGTACCCGGACATGATAACGGAGAGTTACTTCTTTTCCGGGGGAGACGGAAAAACCTCGCGTCCAGGGATGCAACGCCAGCCAGCTGCCATACGGCGAGATCAGCTGGGCCTCGCCCCGGACCGCGGAGGCGGCCCGGTTGGCCAGCCGCACCGCCAGTTCCCCGGTCTCGCCGGGCCGGACCCGGACCGCCGGCGTCAGCACGGTGACCTCCATCTCGGCCGCGATGGCCTGCTGATCGGCGTCCAGCGCGGGCAGCAGGGCATCGAGGGGCAGGCCGGGATCGGGGGCCGCGCCCCGCCCAGCATCACGGCCGTGGCGTCCTCCAGGACCTGGCCCAGCTGGTCGCGGATCCGGGCGGCGAGGAAGTAGTGCCCCGGGGCCGCGCCCGCCGAGCCGCGCACGGCCAGGTCCCAGTGCGCGTGACCGAGCACGGGCAGGTCGTAGCGCAGCGGCCCGGGCGGCGTGACCGCCAGCCCGGCCGGGACGTCGAGCTCCACGACGCCCGCCGCCGGCTCCGGCCCGCACGCCACGGTGAGGCGGACCGGCGCCTCGCGTGCACCGCCGGCCGCCTGGGGAAGCGCGACCCGGCCGGGTGACAGGTGCACCGCGACCGGGAGATTGCCAGCCGGGGCGGGCCCCTTGCCGTGCAGCCAGTAACGGGTGAAGACGGGCTGCGCAGGCTCGGGCGAAGCCGGGGGCCCGGCGGCCGTGGCGGGTGCTGGCCAAGCCGGCCGGGCGGCGGCCCGGGGAGAAGGAGGTGCGGCGGGAGCAGGGGGCGCAGGAGGGCCGCCCGGCCCGGGCTCCGCCGTGGCGGCCGGCACGGCCAGGGCCAGCGTGACGGTCCCGGCGGCCGGCACCGCCACCTCAGCCTGGCCCGCCCGCACCGGCAGCGCAGGCCCGGCCGCGCCGCCATCCCGGCCGTCCCCCTCCCCGGCGTCCTCGACCAGGCTGATGGGCTGCGCCGCGGTGATCCCGGTGAACAGGCTCAGCCGGGCTGCGGTCGCGGGCCGGCCGCCGAGATCGCGCAGCCGGGCCGTGACCCCGTCCTCCCGTCGCGGCATCCCGGTCCGGCCGGCGGCGAGCGGGTTCCCGCGCGGCTTCAGCGCGGCCACCATCACCGGCTGGTCCGCGGCGCAGAGGCTGGCCGCCGCCGGGTGCGGGCCCGGGTGCACCCCGGTCTCGCAGGCCAGCAGGTCATGGTTGTAGTCCTGGCCGGCCGGGGCGAAGCCCGCGTCCCGCCAGTCCCCGGGTCCGGCGGCGAGCGCGTACTCGAACGTGTGGCTCCAGTGCTGCCAGGCGAAGCTGCTCCCGTCCGGCGCGGTCCGCTTGTCGCCGTCGATCCACACCCCCGATGGCCACGCGCTGCACGAGCGCATCAGCGCGATGTGCAGGGTGCCATCCGGCGAGACCAGGCTGCCCGGCGTGCCCCGGTTCAGCAGCGCCACCGAGCGCGGCGCCAGCGCGGGGTCGGCCTCATCTGTCCGGGAGGCACCCGGGCCGGCCCCTCCAGCACCGGACCCTCCCGTACCGGTCCTTCCCGTGCCGGTCCTTCCCGTGCCGCTCCCGTGCCGGCACTGGCCAGCGGGGTGACCTCGATCACCGAGTCGGCCAGGTCGGCGGTGATCGAGGCCGCCGCCTCAGCCAGGTCCGGGCCGGCCACGACGAGCACCGGCAGGTCGCGCAGCCCGCGGACGTCGGCCCCCGGTGCGAAGGCCGCCGCGCGGGACTGCGCGGCCGGGACCCACAGCCGTGCGCCGCCGCCGGCGGCCAGCAGGCGGCTGAGCTCGCCGGCCGCACCCGGCCCGGCCGCGTCGAGGAGCCGGGCGGTCCACGGGTTCTGCTCCGGGCCGCCCAGCGCGATCCGCACGTCCGGCAGGTTGGAGTCCAGGTCGATGGACCCGTAGCGCGGCCCGTCCGGCCACGAGCAGGTGGCCGTGACCCCCTGCCCTGCCAGTGCCGCCACCAGGTCACGGAGGGCTGCGGACAGGCCGTTGCGGAAAAAAGCGGGATCGGGCGGGGCCGGGGAGGCCGGGAGGATGACCTCAGCCACCCCCAGCGCCCGCTCCTGCCGGGCGCCCCCCGGCACGCGCCAGCCGGCCCGCGCCGTGGAGCCCACCCCGAACCATTCATGCGCCGGGTTGTCCAGCGTGAAGGGGTGCTCCGCGACGTCCGCCACGGCGCTGCCGAACGAGCGGCCCACCACCGCGGTCGCGCCCTGGTAGATCGGCAGCCCGCCGGGCACGTCCGCGGGGAAGCGCACCCGCAGCAGCCGGTCCTGGCCGATCGGGCCGTCCACGTGGGTGCGGAACTCGATCCGCTCCGCCCCGTCCCACAGCAGTGTCTCCTGGGTGATCCGCAGGTCGCCCAGGGTCAGCTCCGCGAGCAGCCGGGATCCCAGCGGGCTGCGCTGCGCGGTCACCTTGGCGCTGGCGCCGCCCGAGCTGGTAGCGGGCCCCCGGGGGACAGCAGCCACGGGCCCTCGCCCCAGCGCGGATGGGAGGCGTATTCCTCCTGGAGGAGCAGCTCGTTGCCACCGGGCTGGTCGGCCCCGCCGCGCCGGAGCAGCCCGGCGCCGGCCCGCTTGTCCACGATGCGGGCCAGCGCGCCGCCGCGCGCCGGGTCGGCCTCGACCAGGAAGGTCTCGTTCTCGATCACCGTGCCGGGCTGCGGCTCCCAGCCGCCCGGGGCCGGCCCGGCCCCGGGCGACGGGGTGACCCACAAGGTCCGGTGGCCCAGCGCGGGCACGTCCGCCGCGCGGAAGGCGAGCGTGACCGCGGCGAGGGTGCCGTCCGCGTGCCGCCGGGCCGCCTCGGCCAGGAACGGCACCTCACCGGAGTGATCACGCAGAGTGATCCAGCTGGGGCCGGGGGCGGTGAACTCCAGATCGGCGCGGACCACGCCGGACCGGGCCCAGGACAGCGTGTTGAACACGGTGAGGGCCCGCGGGCCGGCCGGGCTGCCGTGCGGGCGGGGTTCCGCCTGCCGGTCCTGGCGGCCGGCCGCCGGGGCTTCCGCCTGGCCTGCCGGGCTCCCCGGCGGCCGGGTGTCGGCCAGGCTGGCCAGGTAGGCCGCCGCCTCGCGGCGGGCCTCGTCACCGCGCTGCCAGGCCTCCCGCCACCCGCCCAGCAGGTCCAGGTAGACCTGGTCGGACTCGGTCCCGGTGATCGCGTCGTGATGCGCGCCGAAGACCAGCTGCCGCCAGGCCTTGTCCAGCGACTCCGCCGGGTAGTCCGCCCCGGCCAGCCAGGCCAGCGTGGCCAGCCGCTCGGCCTCGCCCACCGCGATCTCCGCCGCGCGCTGGCCCTGCTTGGTGTCGATGTAGGACACGTCCTTGCCCGGGTAGACCGGGTTCATGTCCCTGGTCTGCGGGACCAGCCAGGCCCCGCGCCCGGCAGCGTCCGCGCGGACCGCGGCGAAGAACTCGCGGGGCAGTGCGGTCACGAACCGCGGCCAGACGTACCTCGTGTTCCAGTCCCGGTGGATCGCGGTGACCCAGCGGCTCGGGATGACGTGGTCGGCCCCGACCGGCAGCAGCACGTTCCGGGTCGCGGCGACCGGGGCCAGCTCACGGAACTGGCCCAGCGCCTCCTCCTCGGCCGCGGCCAGTCCGGCGGCCCGGTGGGTGCCCCAGCCGGCCCCGTAATGGTTGGGCATGTAGCTGGTGAGCAGGCCCTGCCCGTCGGGGGACACCCACTCGAACTCGCTGCGCATCTGCATCCGGGTGTTGTCCCCGACGGTGCGCTGCGGGCCCCACTGGTGGTAGGGCCCCCGGGCCCAGGACGACTCGGCCAGGCCGGCCGCGGCCATCAGCCCGGGGTAGCCCGGGTCGTGGCCGAACGCGTCCAGCATCCACGCGGTCCGCGGGTCGCCCCCGGCCACGTCCCGCTGGTAGGCGAGGCCATACACCGCGTTCCGGATCGTCGACTCGGCGCCGGTCAGGTTGGTGTTGGGCTCGTTGTAGTTGCCGCCCACGATCTCGACCCGGCCCTCGGCCAGGAAACGGCGCAGGTCAGCCCGGTCCTCCGGATGGGTGTCCAGGTAGGGCTTGAGGTAGTCGATCTCGGCCAGCACGAACTTGTAGTCCGGGTCCCGCCGGGCCTCGTCCAGGTGCAGCGCCACAAGCTCGAACGCGGTGCGCACCTCGGGCAGGCTGCCGTCCTCGCCGGGCAGCAGCACCCGGGACTCAGTGAACTCGCCCTGGGTGTCCCACCAGACCGGGTCGTAGTGGAAATGACTGACCATCCACATGGTCCAGCCGGCCTCGGCCACCCGGATCGCGCCCGGCTGCTCCGCGCGGCCCCCGGGGAACTCGGCGATGGCGGTGACCTGGCGCGGGCTGCCCGGCGCGGCCGGGGCGGCGATGCCCACGCCGACCTCGGCCAGCTGCTCCGCCCCCGGCGCCACGTCCAGCCGCGCCGGGACCGGCAGTGCTCACCCCGGGTCCCCTCGACCCGGACCGTGACCGGCACGCTGGCCGCGTCGGTCTGTGGCTGGCGGTCGTCGAGCACGATGACCCGGACGAGCTGCAGCGGGTGCCCTGCGGTGCCGCCGAACAGGTCCGTGCCGGCCACGCCGGTGATACGCATGGCCCCATCGTGACACGAGGGCAGCGGCCCGGCACGGGGCCGCGCGACCGGCGATCGGGCGGTCGCGCGGGTAGCGCGGCGGTAACCCGGGGCCTCACCGGCAGGCAATCGTCTGCATTGCTGGATACCATTCAGGTCTGACGGTCGCCGGCCGCGGGTACCTGGGAGTGCCCTGGGCAGCGGGGCCGGCGCAGGCGCAGGACCGACGGGGCACGCCCGGAGGGCGCGCGCACAGCGGAAGCGGGGGTGGCTGCCAGTGGCTGATCCGCCGGTGACCTTGAAGGATGTCGCCGCGCGGGCGCGTGTGCACCCCGCCACCGCGTCCCGGGCGCTGAACCCGGAGACCCGGCTGCTGGTCCGCGAGGACACCGCCCAGCGGGTCCTCGAGGCGGCGGCCGCTCTCGGGTACCGCCCGAACACCGTGGCCCGCAGCCTGCGCACCCGCCGCTCGCACAGCGTCGGGGTGCTCATCCCGGACCTGAACAACCCGCTCTTCCCGCCGATCGTGCGCGGCATCGAGGACCGCCTCGCGGCCGCGGGCTACGTGGCCCTGATCGGGAACACCGACGGGGACGCCGACCGGGAGCGGATGCTCTTCGAGCAGATGCGCGCCCGGCACGTGGACGGCCTGGTGCTGGCCACCGTGCACCTCGGCGACCCGCTGCTCGCGGAGTCGGCCCGCGCGGACCTGCCCGTGGTGCTCATGAACCGGCTGGCGCACGACTACAGCCTGCCGTCGGTCTCGGTGGACAATGAGCGCGGCATCCGGATGGCCGTGGCCCACCTGGCCGGGCTCGGGCACACCCGCATCGCGCACATCGCCGGGCCGCAGGAGGTCTCGACCGGCCTCGCCCGGTACCGCGGCTTCATCGCCGCCATGGAAGCGCACGGCCTGACCGCCGATCCCGAGCTGATCGTGACCGCGAAGTCGTTCTCCATCGACGAGGGGATGCGCTGCGCCCAGCTCCTCCTCCAGCGCGAGGCAGGCTGCACCGCGGTGGCGGCGGGCAACGACATGCTGGCGATCGGATGCTACGCGGCGCTGGACGAGGCGGGCCTGTCCTGCCCGGGAGACCTGTCCGTGGTCGGGTTCAACGACATGCCGTTCATCGACCGGCTGCGCCCGCCGCTGACCACGATCCGCTTCCCGCACTACCAGGTGGGCACCGAGGCGGCCCAGCTGCTGCTGGAACGGATCGCCCGGCACACCGGGCCAGTCAAGGTGCTGTTCCTGGCCCCGGAGCTGGTGGTGCGCGGCTCGACCGGGTCCCCGGGCGGCGCCGCGGGCCCGCCGGCCGCCGCCGCGCCCGGCCTGGCGGCCCAGCCGTCCGGGCCGGACCGCTGAGCAGAGGGGGGCGCACCCCCCCGGCGCGGGAGAATCCGTGGCGCCGGAAATTCTCCGGTATCGAACTGATCATGTC
>CAVVTM010000014.1:0-410819 GCA_963751175.1 uncultured Actinomycetes bacterium
GGTCGCGGATGCTGGCGGCGACGCTTTCCGTATCACGCGGGCCGAGCCCATCCAGCAGGCCATCGATGAGCAGCAGCTCGGGCTCATGCACGGCCGCGGCGGCCAGCCGGGCCCGGCGGGCGATCACCGCGGGGGCGGCGCGGACCGGCACGTCCGCCCAGGGCGTCAGGGCCAGCCGGTCCAGGATCGCGGCGGCCAGCACGTCACAGTCCCGTCCCGGCAGACTGGCCACCCGCGCCGCGTGCGCGACCATCCCGCGCACCCGCCGGCCCGACCGCGGGCGCGCCGGCAGCCGGGCGATCCCCACGTAACGGCGTACCGCGGCCCGGCCCTGCGCGGTGGTCAGATCCTGGCCCAGGACCCGCAGTTCGCCGTAGGCGGGGCGGGTCAGCCCGCCCAGCAGGTCGATCACGGCGGTCCGGGCTGCTCCCGGGTGATCGCGATGCCGATCGCCGGGCGCCCCGCGTCCGGGACCTCCAGCCGGAAGCTCGCCGCCCGGAGCACCCAGGTCCAGCCATGCCGGATACCGACTCCCGCGGCCAGCACGGGGGCCATGCCCGTGGTGCCATAGCCGGACCGCATGCGTTACCCCCGTCGCTACCCCGGTGCCCCTGGCGGCACCTGCCCCCCAGCAGTGCAGTGCCCCCAGCAGGAAATATAACTCGCGGATACCTAGGTGTCACGCTAGGTAACTAGTTGTTCCGGACTAGGTGCGGTATGAGGCGCCATGCCCCGCGCGATGACACCGGCCCCGCAGGCACCATGCCGCCGCCCGGCACATCCGGGTCACCCTGATCTAATCCCGGTCACCCTCATGGAACCGGCGGAACCACAGGTAGCGTGTGCCTGTGCCGACGCCGCTGGAACTGCCCTTCGACCCGATCGCCCGGGCGGCCGAGACCTGGGAGCAGCGATTCGGCCGTTCCGACGCCATGGCCGCGGTCACCTCCATCATGCGGGCGCAGCAGATCCTGCTGGCTGAGCTCGATGCCGTGCTCCGCCCCTACGGGCTGACCTTCGCCCGGTACGAGGCGCTCGTCCTGCTCAGCTTCAGCCGCGAGGGGGCACTGCCGATGCGCGTCATCGGCGAGCGGCTGATGGTGCACCCGACGAGCGCCACCAACACCGTCGACCGGCTGGAGCGGCAGGGCCTCGTGGTCCGGCGGCCCAATCCGCGGGACGGCCGCGGCAAGCTCGCCGAGATCACCGGGCGGGGCCGTGAACTGGTGAGCCGGGCCACCTCGGACCTGATGCGGGCGGAGTTCGGCCTGGCCGGGTTCGACCCGGATCAGCGCGAGCAGCTCTTCGGCCTGCTCCGCGGGCTGCGGGTGGCCGCCGGCGACTTCGCTGGCCGCCCCGGCTCCCGCCAGCTGAGAGGAGCTGCCCGGTGCCGGGTTTGGCTCCGGGCAGGCCTGGCGGTGGCGGGGGGCAGGCGGGTGGTGGTTTTCGTTGCGGAAAGATTTTGACTTTGGGGTTTCAGGGGATCGGTGACTCGCGCCAGTGCTGGCCACCGTCGAACGTGAACCACACGGCGTGCTGCGCGGTATCGGCCGGCACCGCGACGCCCTGCCTGGCGCCGGTCATCCCGACATAGCTGAACCCGCCGGGCGGCAGCGCGCCCTGGGCGGCGGTCCAGGTGACCCCGCCGTCGGCGGACCGCTCCAGGCCCGTGGTGGTGGCCAGCACGATCGCGCCCGCGGGGGTTCCCGCCACCGAGGTCGCGGTGCCCGCGGCCGGGGCGGCCCCGCCTTCTGCCACTGCAGGCCGTTGTCGGCCGAGGTGTAGACCTCCTTGGCCTGGGTCGCGCCCGTGGCCGGGCTGGTGCACACCAGCACCAGCCCCGAGCTGGTGGTGGCGGCGAGCAGCGCGCCGGAGGGCTGGCCGCTGGCCTGCGCGGCGCCCGGCTGGCAGGGGGCGGGACCGGGTGCGGCGGTCAGCCGGTGCGTGCCGTGCTGGTCACCGGCTGCCAGGCGCCCGCGCTTCCGGCCGGCCCGCTGAGCAGCGTGCCGTCCGGGGTGAGCAGGTAGCCGCGGGTCCTGGTCAGGACGAGCGCCGAGGAGTTCGCGGTCCCGCTGAGGCTGTAGCCGGTGCCCGCGCCCGGCACCGCGGACCACTGGTCGCTGCCGGGGGAGGCCGAGTACAGGGCGGAGGAGGTGCAGTCCGCGGCGAAGTCAGGGCCGCCGCCGGAGCACTGCGCCCACACCGCGAACACCCGCTGGCCCGCGGTCTCCAGCGCCGTGACGCGCAGTCCGTGGGTGCCGATCCGCGTCCAGGACTGGCCACCGTCGTGGGTGGCCCACAGCTGCGGGCCGAAAGCCCAGCCGTCGCTGGTGTCGAAGAAGCGGACCTGGCTCACCCCGGCGGGCCCGGCGGGAGCCCCGGTGACCGGGGCGCTCACCCCGTGCCACGTGCCGCCGTAGTCGCCGGTGCCCGCGATCGAGGTGCAGATGTACTTGTCCGGCGGGCCGCACTGGCCCGGCGTGCCGGCCTGGCCGATCACGAAGCCGGTCTGCGCAGCCCACGAACGTCACCGAGGTGGGCTGGAAGTTCGGCGGGGCGGCCGGGGGCGCGGTGGCGGCGCGGACGCCGACGCGGACGGCAGCACCGACGGCGAGGCGGACGCGTGATGATGCCGGTGCTGGCCGGCGGAGGACGTGTTCCCGGCGGCGTTACCGCTGGCCGCCGGTCCCGGGCCGACGTTCAGCTGGGTGATGACCAGCCGCGGGACGGTGGCGATGACCGCGATCACGGCGGCCGCGCCGGCGGCGGCGGCCGCCGCCCGGGTCACCTTGCGGCGCCGGGCCCGCTTCCTGATCAGCTCGAACGTCCCCGGCGGCGGGGGCAGCGGGCGTACCTGCGCGTTCATCCACGCGTCCAGGTCGTCGCGGGGGTCAGTCATCTGGATCCCCCAGGGCCGCGCGCAGCCGGGCCCGGGCGTGGAACAGGTCAGCCTTGATGGTTCCCTCCGGGCGGCCGAGCAGCGCGGCCACGTCGCGGACCGGGAAGCCCGCGTAGTAGTGCAGCAGGAACGGGCTGCGCAGCCGGTCCGGCAGGGCCTGCAGCAGCTCTCTCACGTGGACATCCTGGGCGGGCTGGTAGGACGGGTCGGACGGTACCCCGGCCTGGACGGCCTGCAGGGCCTTGCGCTCCCGGCCGGTCTTGCGCCAGTGATCACGGACCAGGTTCGTGGCGATCATGTAGAGGTAGCTCTGCGGATTGTCCAGCCGGGACCACCGGCCGAGCAGCCGGGTGAACGCCTCGGCCGCGATCTCGTGCGCGGTGTCGTCGTCGTCGACGAGCCGGCGGACCCAGCCCGCGAGGCGCGGGTAGCACGTGTTGAACAGTTCCTCGGCTGCGGCCCGGTCCCCGGTGCGCAGCCTGTCCACGGAACCCCCTCGGGTGGTGGTTCCGGCCGGCACGCTCCACGGCCCGGACAGCGTCAGGGCCTCCCCCGTGGAGCTGCCTGCCGGGCTGCTGACGGCTAGGGATTGCACAGATTTACCACACCTTCGTCGCGGCGGCGCGGACCCTGGACCGCAAGGGCGTGCCCCCGCAATGCCCCTGCGGTATCTGAGACGGCGCACCGGGCCCGGCGGTTGGGACGGATTGGGCGGATTTTCAGCGGGCTCCCAGGCGTGCGGCCGTCGGCGGGTGCCGGGTGGGGCGTTGCCGGGGGTGGGGGTACTCTGGGGAGAGATAGTAGGACGTCCTAGTATTTTGCCCGGAGCCAGGACGTCTGCAGGAGGGAACGGCATGGATACACAGGCATCGTCGCCTCAGCCGGAGTCCGCCGGGGCGGCCCGGCCCGGCGAGGCTGGATCGGTGGAGGCGGCCGGCCCGGACCGGCCGGGCCGGTGGAGGCGGGCCGGCAGCGGTGGCAGCGCCGGTTCGCCGGGTCGAGGATCAGGGCGGCCGATTTCTCCACGCTGTCCGGCCTCGACGTGGAGCCCGTGTACGGCCCGCCCGGGGGAGCCGTCGTCCCGGGGTTCGACCGGATCGGCTGGCCGGGGGAGTACCCGTTCACCCGGGGCCTGTACCCGTCCGGGTACCGCGGCCGGGCCTGGACGATCCGCCAGTTCTCCGGGTTCGGCAACGCCAGGCAGACCAACGAGCGGTACAAGATGCTGCTGGGCGCGGGCGGTAACGGCCTGTCCGTGGCCTTCGACATGCCCACCCTGATGGGCCGGGACTCCGATGACCCGCGCTCGCTGGGTGAGGTCGGGCACTGCGGGGTGGCGATCGACTCCGCGGCGGACATGGACACGCTGTTCGCCGGGATCCCGCTGGCCGACGTGACCACCTCGATGACGATCAGCGGCCCCGCGGTCCCGGTCTTCTGCATGTACCTGGCCGCTGCCCAGCGGCAGGGCGCCGACCTGGCCACGCTGGACGGCACCTTGCAGACGGACATCTTCAAGGAGTACATCGCGCAGAAGGAATGGCTGTTCCCGCCGGAGCCGCACCTGCGCCTGATCGGTGACCTGATGGAGTTCTGCGCCCGGGAGATCCCGGCCTACAAGCCGCTGTCGGTGTCCGGGTACCACATCCGGGAAGCGGGGAGCACGGCCGCGCAGGAGCTGGCGTTCACCCTGGCCGACGGGTTCGGGTACGTGGAACTCGGCCTGTCCCGCGGGCTGGACCTCAACACGTTCGCGCCCGGGCTGTCGTTCTTCTTCGACGCCCACATCGACTTCTTCGAGGAGATCGCCAAGTTCCGCGCGGCCCGGCGGATCTGGGCCCGGTGGCTGCGGGACACGTACGGGGCGACCTCGCCGCGGGCCCAGTGGCTGCGCTTCCACACCCAGACCGCGGGCGTATCGCTCACCGCCCAGCAGCCGGACAACAACGTGGTGCGCACCGCCATCGAGGCACTGGCCGCCGTGCTCGGCGGGACCAACTCGCTGCACACCAACGCGCTGGACGAGGTGCTGGCCCTGCCGAGCGAGCGGGCCGCGGAGATCGCGGTGCGGACCCAGCAGGTGATCATGGAGGAGACCGGGGTGGCCAGCGTCGCCGACCCGCTGGGCGGCTCCTGGTACCTGGAGGCGCTGACGGACCGGCTGGAGGCCGAGGCCGAGGCCATCTTCGCCCGGATCAGGGGGATGAGCCCGGACGGATCGATGACCGGCGGGATCCTCCGCGGCATCGAGGACGGCTGGTTCATGTCGGAGATCGCCGAGGCGGCGTTCGCGTACCAGCAGAAGGTGGAGAAGGGCGAGAAGAAGGTCGTCGGGGTGAACTGCCACACCGGCACGGTCGGCCTGCCGGTCGAGATCCTCCGGGTCAGCCACGAGGTGGAGCGGGACCAGGTCGCGGACCTGGGCCGCCGCCGCACCGGCCGCGACCAGGCGGCCGTCGGCTCGGCCCTGGCCGCGATGCTGGCGGCGGCCCGGTCGGGGGAGAACATGATCCCGCCGATGCTGGCGGCGGCGCGGGCCGAGGCCACCCTGGGCGAGATCTGCGATGCGCTGCGGCAGGAGTGGGGCGTGTACTCCGAGGCCCCGGCGTTCTAGCCCGGGGGGCAGGCCGGCAACTGCCGCCAGGGCGAGGGCCCGGGCCGCCGGGTCCGCATGGGTGAAGAACCCGCCCCGGCAGAGGCTGGACACGTGCAGGCCCGGGTGCCGCCGTCAGCCCGGGTACCGCCGCCAGGAGCCGATCCCGGCCTCCGGCCCTGCCCCCGGGGCCGCTGGGCTCACGCCCAGGTCAGGCAGGGCTGGCGGTCGGCAGGCCGGCCTCCTTCGCCGCCGCGAGCAGGCGCTTGTCGTAGGAGACGAATGAGGTGAGCTCCCGCCGCAGCGACCAGGGCGGAGGCCAGGTGTATCGCGTCGATCGCGCCCAGCGTCACCGGCCTGACGCTGGCGGCCTTGCTCAGCACCTCGTCGGTGAGCTCGATCTCCGTGGTGCGCCGGAGAACCAGGTAGCTCTCGGGCAGGGCGGACGGCTCAGCCCGCCAGACCGCACGCGGTACCTCGACCCGGATCACCGAGCTGGCCACCCTGACCAGATTGGGCTGCGCGGTCAGCCAGCTGAGCAGCCCAGGCGACTCCGGCTCCGCGATGGCCAGCTTCACCAGGGCGGACGAGTCCAGGTAGATCAATATCTCTCCTCCTCCCTCATCTGGAGCAGGATCTCGCTGGCGGTTGGCTGCCCTTCGGGTACCGGGGGAGCGGGCTCGATGTCCAGCAGGCTGCCGGGATCCTCGGCGGGCCGGAGGATGCCCGCCGCGACGAGCCGCTCCAGTGGGCTCTCCGCGTCCCGGACCGGGACGAGGCGCGCTACGAGCCGCCCCCGGTTGGTGATGTCCACGGTCTGTCCCTTCTCCGCCAGATCCACGTAGACGCTGGCGTGCTGGCGCAGTTCCCGGATGCCGATGCTGTGGACCTCGGCTGGCGCCGGCCTTGGCGCCCAGGCCCCTGCCCCCGCCGTGTATCACTCACAGGACTACGGTAGCACAAAATGTGCTACTTCGTGACAGGGCCGGAGGGGCGGTCAAGGCATGGCTGGCATGCGGCAGGATAGAGATATGCAGCAGCCGCGGGACTTTTCGCTCTACGGCGCCGTTGACCTGGGTGCGCGGCAGGCCGCCGCGCAGCGCAGTCAGCAGGCCGCCGCGCGCTCTGGCGAGCAGGGTGGCTCGCCGGGTGGCAACGTCATCGACGTGACCGAGGAGACCTTCAACACGGAGGTCGTTGAGCGGTCGCGCTCGGTGCCGGTCATCCTGGATCTGTGGGCCGAATGGTGTGGCCCCTGCAAGCAGCTCAGCCCGGTGCTGGAGAAGCTGGCCAACGAGGCCGCCGGTGACTGGGTGCTCGCCAAGGTGGACGTCGACGCGAACCCGCAGTTGCGGGCCGCGCTGCAGGTGCAGAGCATCCCCATGGTCATGGCGGTCGCCGGCGGGCAGGTCGTGGACGGCTTCCTCGGCGCGATGCCCGAGGCGCAGGTGCGCCAGTGGGTGGGCCAGGTCATGCAGGTCGCCGCCCAGATGGGCATGCCCGCCGCGGGCGGGGCGCCAGCCGATGGCGAGCCGGGCAACGGGCAGCCGGACAGCGCCCAGGCCGCCGAGGGGCAGCCAGCCGCTGGGCGGGCCAGCGCGGCCCGGGCGGGCCAGGCGGGCCGGTGGCCCGGGCGGGCCGGTGGCCCAGGCGGGCCCGGGATGCGCGGCGGCGCCGGCGCGGCCATGATGGCCGATCCCGCGTTCGAGGAAGCACAGCAGGCGATGGAGCGCGACGACCTGGACGGGGCCGCGCGGCGTTCGAGAAGGTCCTCGCGAACTCGCCCGGTAACCCGGCAGCCGCCATGGGCCTGGCCCAGGTCAACCTGATCCGCCGGGTGAGTGGCTACGACCAGGCCCAGGTGCGCCGGGCGGCGGCGGAAGACCCGGCCGACGTCGAGGCGCAGTCCAGCGTGGCCGACATCGACGTGGCCACCGGCCGGATCGAGGAGGGTTTCGACCGGCTCCTCGGCACGATCAGGAGGACGTCAGGAGAGGAGCGGGACCAGGCCCGGAGCCATCTGGTCCGCCTGTTCGACGTCTTCCCGCCCGGTGACCCGCGGGTCGCCAAGGCCCGCGCGACCCTGTCCAGCCTGCTCTTCTGAGGTCCTCCGCACGCCCCGGCTCAGCGGTCGCGCACGGCCCAGGCGCGGCGCGTGCCGGCCGGGAGCGGACTTGCCAGGGGTGCGTGCTGGTCAGCGGTGGCGCGCGTCCGGCGGCTCGGCGTCCGCGATGTGTTCCAGCGCGGGCAGCGCCGCGGCCAGGGCGGCCAGCTGATCCGGGCTGAGCGTGCGCAGGTTGTCAGCGAGCAGAATGGTGCTCTCCCGCCGGATCTGCTCCAGGATCGCGTGACCCTCGGGGGTGACCACGAGCGTGCTGGCCCGGGCGTCGCCCGGCACCGGATGGCGCTCCACGTAGCCGCGCTCCTCGAGCACGGTGACGAGCCGGGTGAGCGTGGACGGGGCGATCTTCTCCGCCGCCGCGAGGTCGCCGAGCCGTACCGGCCCGGCCTGCTCCACGGTGGCCAGGGCGGACAGCTGGGTAGGGGTCAGCCCCGCCAGCTCGTGCCGGCGCAGGCTCCGCGAGACCCGGGCGATGGCGACCCGCAGCCGGGTCACGTCGATGGTCGGCGGCCCGACGTCCGCGGTCACCGTGACGGCCCGGTCGGCCGTGGCTGTGCCGTCTGGCGCACTGGCGGTCATTCCTCCGTCGGACACTCTTGCAGCGTATGTCGGCCGGGCAGGCGATACGGCCTGCAGGGGAGCGCGGCGCGCCGGCCCGGTCCCGGCCCTGGGCCTGATCATCGGCCTGTTGGTGGCACGATTGTGTCCTGCATCGGGGCCTGGCGGAAGGCGGGAATGACGTGTCGGTAGCACCGAGCGTGTCGTATTCGATCACCGTGCGGCTCGAGGTGCCATCCCACGGGCGGGCGGTCAGCGAGCTGACGCACGTCGTGGAGCAGTCCGGCGGCGCGGTCACCGCCCTGGACGTGAGCCCGTTCACCCACGAACGGCTGCGCGTGGACCTGACCTGCGCCGCCCGGGACACCGACCACGCCGAGGCGATCGTCCAGGCGCTGAGCGAGATCGACGGCGTGATGGTCAGCAAGGTCAGCGACCGGACCTTCCTGCTCCACCTGGGCGGGAAGATCGAGACCGCGGTCAAGATCCCGCTGCGCAACCGGGACGACCTGTCCATGGCCTACACCCCGGGCGTGGCCCGGGTCTCCATGGCCATCGCCCGCAACCCGGAGGACGTGCGCCGCCTCACGGTCAAGCGCAATTCGGTGGCCGTGGTCACCGACGGCTCCGCCGTGCTGGGCCTGGGCAACATCGGCCCCTACGCGGCCATGCCGGTGATGGAGGGCAAGGCCGCCCTGTTCAAGCGGTTCGCGGGCATCGACGCCTGGCCGGTGTGCCTGGACACCCAGGACACCGACGAGATCGTGCGCACCGTCCAGATCATCGCGCCCGCGTTCGGCGGCATCAACCTGGAGGACATCAGCGCCCCGCGGTGCTTCGAGGTCGAGCGGCGGCTGCGCGAGCTGCTGGACATCCCGGTCTTCCACGACGACCAGCACGGCACCGCGATCGTGGTCCTCGCCGCCCTCACCAACGCGCTCCGGGTGGTCGGCAAGAAGCTGGGCTCGGTCCGGATCGCGATCGCGGGCGCGGGCGCGGCGGGCACCGCGGTGCTCCGGCTGCTGCTCGCCTCCGGCGCTTCCGACGTGATCGTGTGCGACGACAAGGGCGCGATCTACGTGGGCCGGCCCGGGCTGGACGACAACCTGCGCTGGGTGGCCGGGCACACCAACGCCGAGCAGCTACGAGGGGAACCTGGCCGGCGCGCTGCGCGGCGCGGACGTCTTCATCGGGGTGTCCGCGCCACGGTTGCTGACCGGCGCGGACATCGCGGCCATGAACGATGACGCGATCGTGTTCGCGCTGGCCAACCCGGATCCCGAGGTCGACCCGGACGAGGCCGCCCAGCACGCGGCGGTGGTGGCCACCGGGCGCAGCGACTACCCCAACCAGATCAACAACGTGCTGGCCTTCCCCGGGGTGTTCCGCGGGCTGCTGGACGCGCAGAGCCGGACGGTGTCCGACGACATGCTGGTGGCGGCGGCCCGGGCGCTGGCCGGCGTGGTGTCGGCCAGCGAACTCGGCCCGCACTACATCATCCCGTCCGTTTTCAACGCGAACGTGTCGGCGGCGGTGGCGGCCGCCGTCCGGGACGCGGCCAGGCCGGCCCGTCCCTGATCCGCCTTCCGGGACCAGGGCCTTCCCCGGCCAGGACCTTCCCGGGACCCGCAGGCACTCGCCAGCCAGGCCCTCCGGACCCGGAGGACCCGCGGCCAGGGTCCCGGCGCATGTCTCAAATTGGCACGAAGTCACCTGCTCGGACGCCGAAGCCTGAACAACCGCGCGGCGTCCGCCAGAATGGGGGTTATGGAGGACGACGACCTCTCGGGGCGGCTGCTGGTCGCTACGCCGTTGCTGGGTGACCCGAACTTCCGGCGTACCGTCGTTCTCATCGTCGAAGACGAGCCGGAGGAGGGCACACTCGGCGTGGTCCTCAACCGCCCGACCGAGGTGCCGGTCGGGCAGGTCCTCGAATCGTGGACGGACCTGGTGACCGGGCCGTCCGTCGTCTTCCGGGGCGGGCCGGTCGCGCCGAACAGCGCGCTGGCGCTGGCCATCGTCCCGGGCGACGATGAGCCGGTCGGCTGGCGGGCGCTGGACGGGTCCGCGGTGATGTCCCGGATCGGCCTGGTCGACCTGGACGCGCCGCCCCAGCTGCTGGCGGGCGGTATCGCCTCGCTGCGGGTCTTCGCGGGCTACGCGGGCTGGGGTCCCGGCCAGCTCCAGGCGGAGATCGACGAGGGTGCCTGGTACGTCCTGTCGGGAGAGCCCGCCGACGCGTTCGCGGCCGAGCCGGAGCGGCTCTGGAAGGTCGTGCTGCGGCGGCAGGGCGGCAACCTCGCGATGGTGGCCAACTATCCCGACGACCCCGCGCTCAACTGACAGCCCCGCCGCCTCATGGGTGATCTCCAGGTGACCGCGCACGTTCCGGGCGGCATACGGCGTGGCCGGCTGGCGGTCGGAGGCGATCACGGCCGGCCTGGCGTTCGGGGGCCTGCTGTGCTGGGCGAGCACCGCGCTCGTGGGCAGCTTCCGTGGTCAGGACCTGCCCGGCCGCTACTGGCAGCCCATCCCGCTGCGCACCGACACCTCGGGGTTCATAGCGTTCCTGGTCGCGGGCGTCTGCCTGGCCACCAGCGAGTACCTGCGGCTGCGGCGGCGCGGCGAGCCGGCCGCCTGCCCGCCGCCGGGTCCTGCGGCGACGCTGGTGCTGGCGGTCGCCGAGACGGTTGCCGTCCTGGCCACGGGCCTCTTCGTCTACCTGTCGTTCAACGCGGTCACGCACCCGGGGAGCCTGCCGCTGCACATCACGCACCTGCTGCCCTGGCCCGCGGAAGGGACGGTACGCGTGGAGGCGCTCCTGCTGACGGTCTGCTCCACCGCCGTGTGGCGGTACCTGCGGGCCCGGCACAGCTGGGTGCCCGGCGGGAGCCAGGCGGCCGGTGGCCAGGCCCCCCTGTCACCCGGGAACGGCCGCTTGCCGCCGCCGCGTACAATCGGGGACCGTGAGCACTGAGGTTCTGCCGGACTCCGGCACTCGTGAGGACACTGGCACCACGCCGGATATCCGGCCTGGCGATGGCGACCATGAGCGGTTCGCGCACTACGTCGAGCGGGACAAGATCGTCGAACAGTGCGGTGAGCGGCACCCCCGTGATCGCCCTCTGCGGCAAGGTCTGGGTCCCGAGCCGGGATCCCAAGCGGTTCCCGGTGTGCCCGGACTGCAAGCGCATCTACGAGGGCCTTCCTAAGGGCGACGACTAACAGCCCCAGGCGACGGGCGCACAGGGCCCCGGGCGACGCCTGATCGCCCTTATGCGGCCGCTGACAGAGAGCCCAGCAGGGACGGGCTGACACCGGACGCTAACGCTCCACCGGCGTGCCCGTGACCTGCGCCCCGGCCGCCTTCATGGCCTCGATTGACTCGGCGGTGGTCGTGGGATCCACCCCGGCGGTCATGCCGAGCAGCACCCGGGTACGGAAACCCTCCTGCGCCGCGGAGATCGCCGTGGCCCGGACGCAGTAGTCGGTGGCGATCCCGACCACGTCCAGCTCGTCCACGCCGCGTTCCCGCAGCCACGCCGCGAGCGGCGTGCTGGCGTCGTCACTGCCGTCGAACGCGCTGTAGGCCGCCTCGTGCGCGCCCTTGCTGAACACGGTCTCGATCTGGCTCGTGTCCAGGTCAGGGTGGAAGCTCACCCCCGCCGTGCCGCTCACGCAGTGCCGGGGCCACGAGTTCACGTAGTCCGGGTCAGCGGAGAAATGACTGCCCGGGTCGATGTGGAAGTCCCGCGACGCGACCACGTGGTCGTACCCGCCGGACCCTAGGTAGCGGCTGATGGCCCTGGCCACCTCGCCGCCGCCCGCCACCGCGAGCGAACCGCCTTCACAGAAGTCGTTCTGGACATCCACGATCACCAGCGCGCGCACAGGCTGAGCGTACGGCCGCAGGTGCCGCCTCCAGGCGTGCCGCCGCACGCGGGACCTAGCTCGCGTCCGCCCCGATGTCGGCCGGAGTGCCGCCGGTGATCCGGATCAGCTCGGTGAACGACGTCGGGAACACGGTGTGCGCGTGCCCGGCTGCCGCCCAGACCACGTCGTACTTGTCCAGCCACACGTCGACGAGGGTCCGCAGTGGCTGCGGGTGGCCGACTGGTGCCACGCCGCCGATCACCTGGCCGGTGGCCGCGCGGACGAAATCCGGATCGGCGCGGCGCACGGAGGCCGCCCCGGCCAGGGCCGCGGCCCGGCTCGTGTCCACCCGGTGCGCCCCGCTGGTCAGGATGAGCAGCGGGTCGTCGTCGGCCCGGAAGACCAGGCTGTTGGCGATGGCCCCGACCTCGCAGCCGAGCTGGGCGGCCGCGGTAGCTGCGGTCGGCGCGGGCTCGGGCAGCTCGCGTACCTGGCCTGGGACCCCGACGGCCCGCAACGCTTCCGCCACCCTGGCTGCACTGGGATGCATCCCAGCAGGCTAGCGGCCTGCCAGCGGGCTAGCGGCGGCCCGTCAGCGGGCTAGCGGCGGGTCCGCCTGCGGCGGACCGCTGCCTGGCCGAGGGCTCGTGGGGGAGCGGCCCGGAGGTGCGGAACAGGAATTCGGCGTAGTCGTCCGGAGCCTGGGTGGGGTCAGGCACGTAACGGTCTGGGGCGAACCTGAGCTGCATCATCAAACGGGTCGCACGATTGCATTCCGCCACGACCGCGACGATCGTGACCGACACGGACCGGAGCAGTTGCGACCAGCTGTGCCCTTCGGATGAAACAGAGCCGGTTGAACGAGAGTTTGGTGCTGCTCATGATCCCAGTCTCGGACATAGCCGGGCTCCCGAACAGTGGCAGTGTTGTCATCTAGGGATGAGATTCTGCCAATCACGAGGCATGATGGACTCATGCTGCAGAACATAGCCGTGGTGATCTTGAACGGCTTCACCCCATTCGAGCTGGGCGTGCTCTGCGAGGTGTTCGGCGTTGACCGGACCGACGACGGGCTGCCCGCCTACGACTTCGCCGTGGTGGCGGGTGAACCGGCCCCGCTGGCCTCGGCCGCGGGCTTCACCGTGTCCACGCCCCATGGCCTGGAACGGCTGCGGGACGCGGACCTGGTGGCCGTGGTGGCCGTCTCTGACGCCCAGCTCCCGGCCTGCACGTCCGGCCAGTTCCCGGCGCCGCTGCTCGACGCGCTGCGCGCCACCGTGGACCGCGGGGCCCGGGTGCTCAGCGTCTGCAGCGGCGCGTTCGTGCTCGGCGCGGCCGGGCTGCTGGACGGGCGGCGGTGCACCACGCACTGGCGGCACGCCCCCGACCTCGCGCGGCAGTATCCGTCGGCGATCGTCGACCCCGGGGTGCTCTACGTCGACGAGGACCCGGTGATCACCAGCGCGGGCACCGCGGCGGGCATCGACGCCTGCCTTCACCTGGTCCGCAAGGAGCAGGGCAGCCGGGTGGCCAACGGGATCGCCCGGCGGATGGTCATCCCGCCGCACCGCGACGGTGGCCAGGCCCAGTACGTGGACCAGCCGGTCGCCGTGCCCGACTGCGACACGCTGGGGGAGGTCATCAGCTGGATGCAGCGCCACCTCCGCGAGCCGGTCACGGTCCGCCAGCTCGCGGCCCGGGCCCGGATGTCCGATCGCACCTTCGCCCGGCGGTTCGTGGCGGAGACCGGCACCACGCCGCTGCGGTGGCTGACCGGCCAGCGCATCCTGCTGGCCCAGGAGCTGCTCGAGGAGACCACCGAGACGGTCGACGTGATCGCGGACCGGGCAGGGTTCGGTAACGCGGTCGCGCTCCGGCACCACTTCCGCGCCTGGCGTGGCACCACCCCGCAGGCCTACCGCCGCGCGTTCTGCCCGGACGCGGGCCCGGCCAGCCCAGAGGCCAGCCCGGAGGCCAGCCGAGACGCCAGCCCAGACACCAGCCCGCCCGCGAGTCCCGACGCGAGCCCGGTCACCCTGGGGCCCAGCCCCGCCGCGTACACCCCGTCCAGGTCGCTGGCCGACGCCTACTCCTCGTCCGGCGCGAACACGGTCGGGATAGCCGGGTAGCCGCGGGACAGCGACAGCGCGTGCACGGGCAGCTCGGCCAGGGCCGCGCGGTGCCGTTCCCGCGCCGTGGCCAGCGGCTCCCGGCCGACGATCTCACCGCCCCGGACCAGCGGGCGCAGCAGCGGGCGCTGCGGTTTCCCGCCCAGGTCCCCGGCGGGGCCCGTGTCGGCCCTGGTGATCAGCTCGGTGGCGGCCACGCCGTTCTCGTCGAACTGCCGGGCCGCCCACTTACGCCCGCCCCGGCCCGGCTTGCCCACCGACCGCTTGGCCACGGGCTCGAGTGCCCCCTCGCCGTTGGCTTCCCTGGCCCGGGCCACGAGCTTGTAGACCAGGGCCGCGGTGGGCGCCCCTGACCCGGTGACCAGGGAGGTCCCGACCCCGTACCCGTCGACCGGGGCGGCCGCCAGCGCGGCGATCGAGTACTCGTTGAGGTCACCGCTGAGCACGATCCGGGTGTTCTTCGCGCCCAGCCCGTCGAGCAGGTCGCGGACCTGCCGGGCGACCATCGGGAGGTCACCGCTGTCGATGCGGACCGCGCCGAGGCCGGGCCCGGCCAGCTCCACCGCGGTGCGGACCGCCCGGGCCACGTCGAACGTGTCCACCAGCAGGGTGGTGCCCTCGCCGAGCGCGGCCAGCTGGGCCGTGAACGCGTCCCGTTCGCTGTCGTGGATCAGGCTGAACGCGTGCGCACTGGTGCCGCTGGTCGGGACGCCGTAATCCCGTCCGGCCTCAAGGTTGGAGGTGGACCCGAAGCCCGCGATGTACGCGGCCCGGGCGCTGGCCACGGCGGCCATCTCGTGGGTGCGGCGCGAGCCCATCTCGATGAGCGGCCGGCCGTCCGCCGCGTTCACCATCCGGGACGCGGCCGAGGCGATCGCCGAGTCGTGGTTGAGGATCGCCAGCACCAGCGTCTCCAGCACGACGGCCTCGGCGAACGCTGCCTCTACCACCAGGATCGGCGAGCCAGGGAAATAGCAGTCGCCTTCCCCGTAGCCCCAGACGTCCCCGCTGAACCGGTAGGACTCCAGGTAATCCAGGGCACCCTCGTCCACCATCTGGTTGTCGCGCAGGAACGCGAGCTCGGCGGGCCCGAAGCGGAACTGCTCCAGCGCGTCGAGCAGC
The DNA here is from genome assembly GCA_963751175.1 of uncultured Actinomycetes bacterium. Taxonomy (GTDB): domain Bacteria; phylum Actinomycetota; class Actinomycetes; order Streptosporangiales; family Streptosporangiaceae; genus RYN-230. Next base: position 15,297 of record CAVVTM010000014.1, read on the forward strand.
CGCCCGGTGCCCGCGACCACGCCGTACCGGCGGCCATTCGGCAGAGCCCGGGCAAACACCTCGAAGACGGCGCGCCGGCCCGCCGCCCCGCTGCGCAGCGCGGCGGTCAGCATGGTCAGCTCGTAACGGTCGGTAAGCAGCGCCGTGCTGGCCCCGCGGGAATCAGTCGTCACGACCCAAAAGACTACGGAGGCCGCCCCGCGGTGGCCGCAGCCCCCGGGGGGCAAGGCCCAGAGACAGCCCCGGGTGAAGTCCTGATCACCACCTGGGCGGGCCCTCAGCCACGTCTTTGGCCTGTCCTGCTGTACTGGAGGCAGGCATGCGCCACTAGGAGGCATGCGCCCGGGGGAGCCGCACCGGGCTGCGAGCGGGCGCATGCCTGGAGATGGCGGGGGCACGCCGCGGGCCTGAGAGACTAGAAGGCGGTGCGTGAGGAGGTGAGCGCCGGTGAGCGTGGCACCAGCAGAGGTAGAACGCCCGGAGACGTTTGAGGAAGTCGTCCCCGACACGCCGTGGGTCACCATCGTCTGGAATGACCCGGTGAACCTCATGTCCTATGTGACCTATGTGTTCCAGCAGGTATTCGGCTACTCCAAGCGCAAAGCGGAAAAGCTCATGCTCGACGTGCACCACAAGGGCCGGGCCGTGGTCTCGTCCGGCACCCGGGAGTCCATGGAGCGCGACGTGGAAGTGCTGCACGGGTATGGGCTATGGGCCACGGTGAGTCACGATAAGTGAGCTTCCTACGGAAACGGGGCGCAGGCGGCTCCGAAGAGACGGGTGAGGCCTTGAACGGCTTCCGCGGCGTGCGCGGTGGCGGGGCCACCGCGACGTTCGTGCCGTCCCAGGCCGGGATCATCCGTTCCCTGGTCAGCCAGATCGCGGACCTGGTCGGCAGCGACCCGGGCTCCGGGGAGCCAGGGCGCAGGCCGAGCCGGGGCTCACCGATGATGCGTTCACCGGCCGCGCCCCCGACCGCCCGGCCCCCGGCGCGCCCGCCCGGGATCCAGCCAGCGCGGGCCGCCCGCCCGACCCGCTGGACGATCTGGCCCGCCTGCTCGGCCAGACCGGCCCCGCCACCCCGCCCGACGACCCGGTGCTGGCCCGCCTGCTGCCCGACGCTTACCCGGACGACAGCGAGGCGGCGGGTGACTTCCGCCGGTTCACCGAGCAGGAACTCCGCAACGGCAAGGCGGCCGCGGCCCGCACCGTGCTGGCCACGCTGCCTGAGGACGGCGGCCGGGTCCGGCTGTCGGAGGAGGAAGCGCAGGTCTGGCTGCGCGCCCTCAACGACGTCCGGCTGGCTCTCGGGGTCCGCCTGTCGATCACCGAGGACTTCGAGGCCCGGGTGCAGGACCTCGACCCGGCCGACCCCCGCTCCGCGTACATGTGGGTCTACGACTGGCTCACGTTCCTGCAGGAGACCCTGGTCCGCGCCCTCTGGTAGCCGTGCCCCGCCGGCCGCGCCCCCGCAGCAGCCCTGGCCGCGACGGCAGGCCGCGCCCCGGCCGGGCGGACCGTGGGGCTGGCGCGGCGGCTACGCTCACATCCATGCTGACGCTCCACTCCGCGCTGCGGGACAAGATCGTGGCGCACGCCCGCGCGGACCAGCCGGACGAGGCCTGCGGGGTGATCGCCGGACCGGCCGGCCAGGACCGTCCGGAGCGCTTCATCCCGATGCTGAACGCCCAGCGCTCGCCGACGTTCTATGAGTTCGACTCGTTGGAACTGCTCCGGGTCTGGCGCGAGATGGACGACCGGGACGAGGAGCCGGCCGTCATCTACCACTCGCACACCGCGACCGAGGCGTACCCCTCGCGCACCGACATCAGCTACGCGAACGAGCCGGGCGCCCACTATGTGCTGGTCTCCACCCGCGACCCCGGCCAGGTCGAGTTCCGCTCGTTCCGGATCGTGGACGGGACGGTGACCGAGGAGGAAGTCCGGATCACCGATGACCCGCCGGGTGACCCGTCAGGCCCCGGCCTGGAATGATCGCGGGGGGCATCCGGTTGGCATCCGGTGACGGCCGTCACCGCCCGCGCCGGCCAAGGACGCCCGCCGAGACCGACTGCCTCACCCTGGAGTGTTGTTCATGGCCATCGAAGTCCGCATCCCGACGATCCTGCGCACCTTCACCGGCGGCGCCAAGGCGGTGGAAGGCTCAGGCGCGACCATCGCCGAGCTCATCGGCGATCTCGACGCCCGGTACGGCGGGCTCCGCGACCGGCTCCAGGACGACACCGGACTGCGCCGGTTCGTCAACGTGTACCTCAACGATGAGGACGTGCGCTTCCTCGGCGGCCTCGAGACGCCGGTCAAGGACGGTGACACGGTGACCGTGCTGCCGGCCGTGGCGGGCGGGGCGGGCTGACCCCCTCCGGGAGAGCGAATGCGTTACGACTCACTGCTGGACAGTCTCGGCCATACCCCGCTGGTAGGGCTGCCGAGGCTGTCTCCCGCACCCGACGTGCGGCTGTGGGCCAAGCTGGAAGACCGCAACCCCACCGGCTCGGTCAAGGACCGCGCCGCGTTCTTCATGATCGAGCAGGCCGAGAAGGATGGCCTGCTCGCCCCGGGGACCACGATCCTCGAGCCCACCTCCGGGAACACCGGAATCTCCCTGGCCATGGTCGCGCACCTGCGGGGCTACAACATGATCTGCGTGATGCCGGAGAACACCTCGGCGGAGCGGCGGCAGATCCTGGAGATGTTCGGGGCCCGGGTCATCTTCTCGCCGGCGGCGGGCGGCTCCAACGAGGCCGTCCGGGTCGCCCGGCAGATGGCCAGCGAGCACCCCGACTGGGTCATGCTGTACCAGTACGGCAATGAGGCCAACGCACGGGCCCACTACGAGACCACGGGCCCCGAGATCCTGGCGGACCTGCCCGGCATCACGCACTTCGTGGCCGGGCTCGGCACCACCGGGACCCTGATGGGCACCGGGCGCTTCCTGCGGGAGCGGGTGCCCGGCATCTCGATCGTGGCCGCCGAGCCGCGGTACGGCGAGCTGGTCTACGGCCTGCGCAACATCGACGAGGGCTTCGTCCCCGAGCTGTACGACGAGTCGGTGCTGACCACCCGGTTCTCGGTGTCCTCGGTGGACGCACTGCGCCGCACCCGCGAACTCCTCGACGAGGAGGGCATCTTCGCCGGCATCTCGGCGGGCGGCGCCCTGCACGCCGCCATCGGCATGGCGGCCAAGGCCCAGGAGGCGGGGGAGCGGGCCGACATCGCGTTCGTGGTCGCCGACGGCGGCTGGAAGTATCTCTCGACGGGCGCCTACTCCGGCACGCTGGCCGAGGCCGAAGCACGGCTGGAAGGCCAGCTGTGGGCCTGATTTTCTCCGCAACGAAAACCGTCCCCCCGGTTCCCCCGCCTCGCCCTATCACCCCGGGCTAATGGGCGCCTTCGACGAGGCCATCGCGGTCAGCCGGCCGGCGAGGGGCGGTATGAGATCCGGCCGGACGAGCGCTTCGCCATCGCGGGCGCCGTGAACGGCGGGGTGCTCCTGGCCTCCGTGCTCAACGCGGTGCTGGACTCGTCCCCGCACCCGTACCCCATCGCCACCAGCGCGCACTTCCTCCGGGCGCCCCGGCCCGAGCCCGCGCACGTCGAGGTGGAGTGGCTCAAGCACGGCAAGGTCGCCGCCACGGCCCGGGCCACGCTGGTCCAGGGGGGCAGGCCCATGCTGGAGACCACGGTCACCACCGGCGCCCTGGGGGATCCCGGCGACGTCGGCGGCCTGTCGTGGACCGGCGAGCCGCCCCGGCTGCCCCCCATCGAGAAGTGCCACGACATCCAGGACGCGCAGGGGCCGCGCGCGTTCAGCGGCTACGCCAAGCAGGTTGACATCAGGCTCGACCCGGCCACGGTCGGCTGGACCCGCGGCCAGCCGTCCGGAATCCCCGAGATGCGGGGATACTTCCAGCTCCGGGAGCCCCGCGAGCCCGACGCGTACCTGCTCGCGCTGGCCGTGGATTCGCTGCCGCCGGTGGTGTTCGGCATCGAGGTGGTCGGCTGGTCACCCACGGTCGAGCTGACCTGGCACATGCGGGCGGTGCCCGCCCCGGGGGAGCTCCGGGTCGCAGCCCGGTGCCGGCACGTCAGCGGCGGCTGGTTCGACGAGGAAGCCGAGGTCTGGGACAGTGCCGGCCGCCTGGTGGCGCAGAGCCGCCAGATCGCCCTGGTCGGCCGGTCCTGACGGTTCCCGGGTGCTGACCGCTCCGGCGCCCTGAGGATTCCCGTGTCCCGGAACGTTCCCGCCGTCCGCCAGGGTGGCCACGTCATCCTCCCGGGCCGCGGCGCGTACCCTGAGTGCCCGTGCATCTCACCGTTCTCGGGTGCTCCGGCTCGTTCCCCGGCCCGGACAGCCCCGCCTCGTCCTACCTCGTGGAACACGAGGGATTCCGGCTGGTGCTCGACCTCGGCAGCGGGGCCATCGGCCCGCTGCAGCGCTACGCCAGCCTCTCCGGCGTCGGCGCCGTGCTCCTCAGCCACCTGCACGCTGATCACTGCCTCGACCTGTGCGGCTACTGGGTCGCGCAGACCTACGGGCCGGACGGGCCCGGCCCCCGGATCCCGGTGTACGGGCCGGCGGGGACGGCCCGGCGGATGGCCCAGGCCTACGGCCTGGAGGTGCATCCCGGCATGACGGAGGCCTTCGATTTCGGCACCCTGGAGCCGGGGACCCGCGAGATCGGGCCGTTCCGCGTCACGCTGGCGCACGTGAACCACCCGGTCGAGACGTTCGGTTTCCGGATCGAGGCCGGCGGCCGGACCCTGGCGTACTCCGCGGATACCGGCGAGTCAGCCGCGCTGGTGGACCTGGCCCGCGGGGCCGACCTGATGCTGTGCGAGGCCTCGTTCCTGGATGGGCCGGACCTCCCCGGCGGCCTGCACCTGACCGCCCGGCAGGCCGCCGAGCACGCGGCCCAGGCCGGCGCCGGGCAGCTGATCCTGACCCACCTGGTGCCCTGGAACGACCGGGGCCGGACGCTGGAGGAAGCGGCGCCGTACTTCCCCGGCCCCCTGTCCCTGGCCACGTCTGGCCTGGTGGTGGATCTGGCCTGAGCCGGTCCCGGGTGGCCAGCGCTTAGGATGCTCAAGCATGCGGGTACTCGTGACCGGCGGGGCCGGGTTCATCGGATCCCACCTCACCGACGCGTTCCTGGCCCGGGGCGACGAGGTGATCGTGGTCGATGACCTGTCCACCGGGCGGGCCGGCCGCCTCGACGGGCACACCTGGCTGCACAAGCTCAGCATCACCGACGCCCCCTCGCTCGGCGAGATAGTGCGGGGCACCCAGCCCGAGCTGATCTGCCACCTGGCCGCCCACATCGACGTCAGGACCTCGGTGGACGCCCCGGCTCAGGACGCCCAGGTGAATGTGGTCGGCACGGTCAACGTGCTGGAGGCGGCCCGGGGTATCGGGGCCCGGGTGCTCTTCGCGTCCTCGGGCGGGATCCTCTACGGCAGCAACGCCGCGATCCCGTCCCGGGAGGACGTGCTGCCGCTGCCCGGCTCTCCGGTCGGCATCGCCAAGTACTGCGCGGAGCAGTACATCGGGCTGTACAACCGGCTGCACGGCACCCGGCACTCGGTCCTGCGGCTGGCCAACGTGTACGGGCCGCGCCAGGATCCGGCCGGCGAGGCCGGCGTGATCCCCATCTTCTGCGGCGGCGTGCTGGCTGGCGACGACCCGACCCTGTACGGGGACGGCTCGCAGACCCGCGACTACGTGTACGTCGGCGACGCGGTCAGCGCCTTCCTCGCCGCCGCCGACGCGGGGCGCCCCGGCACCTGGAACATCGGCACCGGGGTCGAAGTCAGCGTGCTGGACATCGTGGCCATCATCGGCGAGGTGGCCGGGCATCCCGTCGGGATCCGGCCCGGGGAGCCCCGGGCGGGGGAGTTGCTGCGCAGCTCACTGGCCGTGGACCGGGCGGCCAGGGACCTGGACTGGGAGGCGCGCACCCCCTTGACCGACGGGATCGGCCGGGTTTACCGCTGGATCGAGGCCGGCGCGCCCGACCGCGCGCGGTGTTGACCCTGCTCGCCCGGGGGGCGACCCCCCGGACCCCCCACTTGCCCGCCCCCTGGAGGCACGTCTCCGCGTAGACCCCCGGCCGCAGCGAGCACAAGGCCCGGTCCCTGACCAGCCGCCGGATCCGCCCCGCCGATACCCCCCCAGCCAGCAATTCGGCGGTGGTCCACACCCCCTCCAACCGTTCCTCCACCCCTTCAGGCTGACCCCGCCGACCGACATTTCCCGCGTGACGTTCGTTATGGCGGGTGATTTGTCCGATTGTGGCGAACGTTCCGCGGGAAATGTGCCCGGCGACGGCCACGCGCCCCCCGGCGAGCCAGCCCGGATGGACGATCGTGGTCGGTAGGGTGGCATGCATGTCCCGACCCGATGGGCGCAGCAACGCGTCGCTACGCGAGATAAAGATGACCCGCGGCTGGCTGGACCACGCGGAAGGCTCGGTGCTGGTGGAGTTCGGGGCGACCCGGGTGCTCTGCGCCGCGAGCGCCACCGAGGAGGTGCCCCGGTGGCGGCGCGGCAGCGGCCTCGGCTGGGTGACGGCCGAGTACGCGATGCTGCCCCGCGCCACCAACACCCGCGGCGACCGGGAATCGGTCAAGGGCCGGATTGGCGGCCGCACCCATGAGATCTCCCGGCTGATCGGCCGGTCCCTGCGGGCCTGCGTGGACACCAAGGCCCTCGGCGAGAACACCATCGTCATCGACTGTGACGTGCTGCAGGCCGACGGCGGCACCCGGACCGCCGCGATCACCGGGGGTTACGTCGCGCTGGCCGACGCTGTGGCGTGGCTGCGCGGCCGCAAGCGCCTCAAGGGTGACCCGCTGATCGGGTCGGTGGCCGCGGTCAGCGTCGGCATCGTGGACGGCCAGCCGCGGCTGGACCTGTGCTACGAGGAGGACTCCGCCGCGCAGACCGACATGAACGTGGTGTGCACCGCCGACGGGGACTTCGTGGAGGTCCAGGGCACCGCCGAGCAGGAGCCGTTCAGCCGCGATCTCCTCAACGAGCTTCTCGACCTCGGGATCGCGGGGTGCGCCCAGCTGACCCGGCTTCAGCGGGAGGCTCTGTCCCGCGACCTGCCCGGGCGGTGAGCGAGGTGGGCAACAGGCTGATCATGGCCACCCGGAACCCCGGGAAGCTCGCCGAGCTGCGCAGAATCCTGGAAGCCGGGCGCGTCCCGGTGGACGTCAGCGACCTGGACGAGTTTCCGGACATGCCCGGGGTCGCGGAGACCGGGCTCACCTTCACCGACAACGCGCTGCTCAAGGCCCGGGCGGTGGTGGCCTACACCGGCCTGCCCGCGGTGGCCGACGATTCCGGCCTGTGCGTCGATGCGCTGAACGGGATGCCCGGCGTGCTGTCCGCGCGCTGGTCCGGGCGGCATGGTGACGACGCCGCCAACCTGCAGCTGGTCCTGGGCCAGATGGCCGATATCCCGGCGGAGCAACGGGGCGCGCACTTCGCCTGTGCCGCCGCGCTCGTGCTGCCCTCGGGGGCGGAGCATGTCGCCGAGGGCGTGGTGGACGGCACGCTGGCCTTGGCGCCGCGGGGCACCAACGGCTTCGGCTACGACCCGATCTTCGTTCCGGAGGGGGCGGAGCTCACCACGGCCGAGATGAACCCGGCGGACAAGGACAAGATCAGCCACCGCGGGCGGGCGCTCCGCGCCCTGGCCCCCATCATCGCGGCCCTGCTGGGCAGCTAGCAGGCCCGCTACGGCAGGCGGGCCGGGCTACCGGAACGCGGGAAGCCCGCCGCCCTGGCATGATCTCCAGGTCCGGCGGGCCTGCCGCTTGCGGTCAGTCCGCGCAGGTCACCAGTGGGTGGGACCTGCCCCGGTCGGGACCGGGGTCGGTGTGGTGGTCACACCCGTGCTGGTCGGTACCGGCGTCGGCGTCCCTCCCATGGAGGGGGTGGCGGTGACGGTCGGCTTGACTGTCGGCGTGACCGTCATGCTCGGCGTCGGCGTGGGGGTGGCGCCGCCGAGGATGAAGATCAGCGTGGTCAACGGCATCCTGATGTGCATCGGCTGGTTGATCGACGTGATCACCAGCGTGATCGTGATCCGGGTGTTGTTGCCGACCTCGATCAGGACCAGCTTGCGCACCTGGTGCGTGGAGTCCATCCAGGTGCGGAACCGGGTCATGTTGATGCCGCTGTTCATGACCGACTGGAAACCCGGCTGCAGGCTGGAGTTCAGGCTGCCCATGACGTTGGAGAGCATGTAGTGGCCGCCCCACTCGGACGTCTGCGAGCCGTTCATGAACTGGTGGCCCATCATGCGGACGTTCGTCGCCTGGCTGAACAGCGGGACCTGCACCAGCGGGCTGCTGGTCGAGAGCAGGCCGAGCAGCGGGCCGAGGTTCAGGCCGGAGGTGCTGCTCATGGTGTTCATCGAGCCCATCACCCACGGCTTGCCGAAGGTGTTCATCATGAACGGGCTCTTCATGTACGCCATGCCGTTGGAAAGGATCACCCGGATGTTCCCGAGTGCGCCCGCGTTGGCGTGCAGCGACATGAGCGGGGTGGGCGTGGTCACCTCGTGCAGGGTGCCGGTCAGGGTCGCGTTCAGCGCGCCGGTGGCCTGGATCTCCACGGCCGCGCTGAACGACCTGATCTGCTGGGTCTGCTGGGCGGCGAGCGACAGTGCCGAGGACGACGACATCCCGCTCTGCGAGCCGCTCGAGGAGTTACTGGTGTAGACCCCTGGCTTGCACCCGGCGACGGTGATGGCGGCTGCTGCCGCCACGGCCGCGAAGCCGAGCGGGCGGACGGCCCGGGCCGGCACGCCGAAGCGGGCGGGCCGGGCAGGCCTGATCGGGGTGGTCCCCGACCGGCGGGCCTTCAACTGCGAGAACACGCTTGGTCCTCCTTGGGTTGGCGATTGCCCTACTTGTCACGCAATTTCGCGCAATCCCCCGCCACCCGTCGTGGACTCTACGGCCGTCACGCAACGCCCACCTGGCCTGCGCAGACCGTGTAAGCCGGTCGTAATAAGGTCACCCGCGGGCCTGCCCGGCCCGGTAACGTGGAGTCGTCTTTCCGGAGGGAGCGCACGTGACCGACCAGAAACTGGCGCCAGGGGACGAGGCGCCGGACTTCTCGCTGCCCGATGCGGACGGCAAGACCGTGCGGCTGTCCGCGCTACGCGGGCAGCGCGTGATCGTGTACTTCTACCCGGCCGCGATGACCCCGGGATGCACCAAGGAAGCCTGCGACTTCCGCGACAACCTGGGCGACCTCGCCGACGCGGGGCTGACCGTCCTGGGCATCTCCCCGGACACACCCGGGAAGCTGGCCAAGTTCCGCGACAAGGAGTCCCTCAACTTCAGCCTGCTCGCCGATCCCGCCCGCGAGGTCCTCCGGGCCTACGGGGCGTTCGGGGAGAAGACGATGTACGGCAAGAAGACGGTCGGCGTGATCCGCTCCACGTTCGTGGTCGGCGCGGACGGGCGGATCGAGCGGGCGTATTACAACGTCAGGGCGACCGGGCACGTCGCCCGGCTCCGCCAGGACCTGGCCGCCTGACCCGGGGACGCCGCGATCCGGAACACCCGCGACCAGCAGCGGGGCCGTAGCCCAACGGCAGAGGCACAGGACTTAGGATCCTGCGAGTATGGGTTCAAATCCCATCGGCCCCACCGATAGTGGCCGGGCTGGCCACGGGACGCCGCCAGCCGACAATCATGTCCATTCGCAGTGGTCGCATGACACCGGCCCGCGGGCCTCGATGGCGGCCGCGTGCGCCCGCGCCGTCGAGCTCGGCCTGCCCGCCGTGGCCTTCACCGAGCACCTCGACTTCACCGACTGGGGACCGGACGACCCCATCGTGGGCACCGGCATCAGGCCCAACGACCAGTGGGGTCCCCGGCCGCTCGACATCGGCGGCTACCTCTCGTGCCTGGACGAGTGCCGCCGGCGATTCCCCTCGTTGCGGATCTTGTCGGGCGCGGAGGCAGGGGAGCCGCACCTGTTCGCCGGCAGCGCCGCCGCGGTGCTGTCGTCCGGCCGTTTCGACCGGATCCTCGGCTCGGTGCACACGCTGCCGAGCGGGGGACGGCTGGTCTACGCGCGGGCGCTGTTGCGCCGCGAGCCCGCCGGCGCGCTGATGCGCCGGTACTTCGCCGAGGTGGTTGCGATGATCGAGGGCAGCGACCTGTTCGAGGTCCTCGCGCACCTGGACTACCCACGGCGGTACTGGCCCGAGGCGGCGGGCCGGTACCGGGAGTCAGACTTCGAGGAGGAGTACCGCGCGGTGCTGCGGTCGCTGGCGTCCTCCGGGCGGGTCCTGGAGCTGAACACGGCCAGCCCGCTGGTCTCGGTCAGCCTGCTGCGCTGGTGGCGCGAGGAAGGCGGCACGGCGCTGTCCTTCGGCAGCGATGCGCACCTGCCCGGCTACGTCGGCGAGCGGTTCGCCGAGGCGGCCGGCCTGGCCGAGGCCGCCGGATTCCGGCCCGGCCGCGACCCCTTCGATTTCTGGCGCGGCTAGCTGGCGGGCCGTTGGCCTACGGGCCGCCGTCTGGCCGGTCTGCTATCCGGGCAGCAGGGCGCGGATGAACTCGCGGACCTCCGCGGGCCGCAGCGCCAGGGTGGCGTCGCCGACCGCCAGCTCGACCCGCTGGGTGCCGGGGTCCGGGGTGCTCATCGCCGAGGGCCAGGTCCACACCCCCTGCTCGGTGGCCAGCCGGCGGGCCGCTGCGGTGAAGTCCTCCGCCGTGGTGCGCAGCAGCAGGTGCAGCATGGGGGTCTGCGGCGGGTCCGGGATGATCGCGACACGAGGGAGGTCCCGCAGTGCGTCCGCGACGGCCCGGGTGTGGCTGAGGTAGCGCGGCATCATCGGGAGCCGCCGGGCCAGGCAGGACAGGGCCGACGCCGCGTTCGGCCACAGGCCGAACAGCGTCCCGCCCATCCGGTGCCGCCACTCGCGCACCTCGGCGAGGATGTCCTCCGGTCCCGCCACGCAGCAGCCTGGCAGCGCCCCGAGGCCCTTGTAGAACGACACGTACACGGTGTCGAACAGGGCGGCGATGCTGGCCGGCGGCTTGCCGTAGCCCGCCGCGGATTCCCACAGCCGCGCGCCGTCCAGGTGCACCGCCGCGCCGCGGTCCCGGGCCCAGGCCGCCTGCGCCTCCAGCTCGGCCCAGTCCGGCTGCTGGCCGCCGAGATCGCGCTGCGGCAGTTCGATCACCAACGCACCGACCGGCTCGGCCACCTGCTCCAGGTCGGTCACCGTGAGCAGCCGGTCCGGCTCGCCCGCGGGCCGCCCGGTCAGCCCGATGGAGGCGCTGGTAGCCGCGTCCCTCGTGGGTGTCGATGTGGCAGGCCGGGTGGAACACGATGGCCCGGCGCTGCCGCCGGTCGGCGTGCACCCGCAGCACCGCCTGCTGGGCCATGGTGCCGCTGGGCAGGAACGCGGCGGCGGGCTTGCCGAGCACCAGCATGATCTCGCTCTCCAGCTCGGTCACGGCGCCGCCCTCCCCGTAGTGGTCGGTCACCGTGTCCGGCGGGATGGTGGCCAGCAGGTCCGCCGCGCGGCCCGGCCCGTGCCAGGCCAGGAAGCGGGTGCAGCTATCGCGCAGGGCGGCCAGGTCCGCGGCGGAGGTGGCCGGGCTTGCCGGTTTCCCGGGTGACTGAGCCGGGGACGGCCTGGCCGGGGGAGCCGGGGGACGGCGGGCCCGCGGTCTCGCCGCCTTCCTGCGCACCGCCGTCCTCGCTGTTCCCGGCGGCGGTGGTTCCGGCGGCGGCATCGTCCACGGCGGCGTCATCAGGAGCGGGCATAACGGTCATTCTGCCGGTCCGGCCAGCGTGGCTTCCAGCACCACGGGCAGGAGATACTGGATCATGCCCAACCCGGCGGAAGATGCCCTCGCGGCCTCGGGCCTGTCTTACCGCCTGATCAGCCACGGGCCGGTGCGCAGCCTGGCCGAGGCCGCGCAGGCCCGCGGCGTCACGCCCGCCGATGTGGTGAAGACCCTGGTGGTGCGGCGCGGCGACGATGACTTCCTGTTCGTCCTGGTGCCGGGGGACCGGGCTATTTCCTGGCCGAAGTTGCGGGCGCTGCTGGGCGTCAGCCGCCTGTCGATGCCGGATGCCACGGTCGCCCGGGACGTGACCGGCTACGAGCGCGGCACGATCACGCCGTTCGGCTCGCTGCGCCGCTGGCCGGTGATCGCCGACGAGCGGATGGCCGGCCGCGAGATCACGCTCGGGGCGGGCCAGCACGGCCTGGCCGCAGCCCTGGACGCGGACGACGCGGTCCGGGCCCTGGACGCCACCGTGGCCGACATCAGCGACCCCGAGCCCTCCCGGTAGCCGCCGCCGGGCCCGTCCGGCCAGGCGCTGTCCGGGAGTCGCCTAGGCCGGGCTGCCGTTGACGGCCGCGCGGAGCAGTTCGGCCAGGCGGTCGACCTCATCACGTCCCTGCGCGTCCAGCACCTCGGGGACGGGTCCCCGCATTCGGCCCGACGGGAGGACACCCTGGCGGACCAGCAGATGCTTCTCGACCGCGATGAAACCGTCCAGGCTGGTCTGCAGCGATACCAGCTGGGCCAGCGGGCCTGCGATGCGGTAGGCCCGGGGGAAGTCGCCCCCGCACAGGGCACGCCAGAGGGCTGACAGTGCCCACACCACGTCGCTGGCAGGCATGGTGCCGACCGCACCGCGGCGGAAGCTGTCCACCAGGAACAGGCCTCCGGTGCCCTCGAAGACCCTGGCCCGGCCGCCGGTGGCGGTGCGCAGCCGGGTCAGCCGCGGGCCGACCGGCAGTGCCTCTGGCTTGAACATCACCCGGTCGCCGAGTTCGCCGTGCAGCCGGGCCTGCAGCGCGATGGACAGCGGGCGGCCGACGTACCCACTCGCGTCCTGGACGATCAGCGGGATGTCCACGCTGGCCGCGATGGCCATGAAGTAACGCAGCAGCTCGTCGTCGCCCGCCGCATGCAGCAGCGGCGGTGTCGCCATCACGGCATCCGCCCCCGAGTCTGCCGCGTGCCGGGCATGGTGCAGGGCGGTGCTGAGTGATTCCGCGCCGACACTGATGACGCAGGAGCCGCGGCCACGGGACAAGCGGCAGGCGGTCACGGCTACCTCGTCGCGCTCCTGCGACGACAACCGCAAGATCTCGGACACCATCGCGAAGACGACGCCGTCCGCGCCGTTGGCGAAGACCCAGTCGAAGAGCTTTTCCAGGGCCGGGTAGTCGATCCGGTCACGGTCGTCGAATGGTGTCTGAAAGACCGCGAGGACCCCGGCCAGGCTCTCGCCCACCGCAGTACCATCGCGTTCCCCGGCCACGGCAGCTAGGACCCCGGGGCGGACCAGGCGTCGAGGTGGGCCGGGAGGTCGGCCAGCCGGGTGATGACCGCGTCGGGGGTGACCTCGTCGAACGGCGGCACCTCGCTGTGCGGGATCAGCACGGCCCGCATGCCCGCCCGCTTCGCGCCGTGCACGTCGTCGTAGGGCCGGTCACCCACGAACACGCACGCGGCCGGGTCGTCCTCCCCGACCGCGGCCATCGCGGCCCGGAACGCCTCCGGGTGCGGCTTGGTCCACGGGATCTCGCTGCTGAATACCGCGCCGTCGAACAGGTCGAGCACCTCGTCGCGGCGGAAGACCCGTTCGTGCGCGGCCCGGGGCCACATGGTGTTGGACAGCACCCCGGCCTTGATGCCCCGCTCACGCAGGTATCCCAGCAGCGGAACCACGTCGGGATCGGTGAACGTGTGCGGGTCCCACGCCTCGAAGTAGCTGGCCAGGAAGGCCTCGGTCGGTGTCACCCCGGCCTGGTCGAAGATCTCGGCGAGCGTGGCGCTCCGCTGAGACTCCTCGCTCGCTTGCCAGAACGCCTGCTCGGCCGCCCGGATGGCGACCGCTATCTGGTCCGCGTCCTCAGGGAAGTGGGCGGCGCAGACCTCGCGCCACAGCGCGTCATGGTCCACCGTGTGCCACGGGGTGAGGGTCCCGCCCCAGTCGAAGATGACCGCCCTGACCGTCACGAGTCGAATCTTATGCGGCTCGAGAGTTAGTCTCCGTTTCTTTTTCCTGTCGCCGGGAATTCGGCCCATGTCCCTAGGGTCACCGGCAGGACTGCCCGGCCGATCACGGCGGGCAGCGGGAAGAGGAGGATCGATGCCCAATCACCATGGCCGACGGAGGCTGGCTGTGCGCGCCGCCGCCGTCACCGGATGCGCCTCGCTGCTGGGCGCGCTCGCCGTGGCGGGTGCCACGCCCGGGTTGGCCAGCACAGCTAAGCCATTAGTGCCACTCACCCAGCACAGCCAGGGAGGAATCAGCTGCCAGCTCGGCAACGGGGTGAAGCACGTTATCGAGCTCACCTTTGACAACGTCCACTTCTTCCGCGACAACCCCAACGTGCCGTCCGATCTGCAGATGATGCCGAGCCTGCTGCACTTCCTCGAGGACAACGGCACGTTCGCATCGAACAACCACACCCCGCTCATCGCGCATACCGCCGATGACCTGCTGACCACCTTCACCGGCCTGTACGGCGACCGGGCCGGCATGCCGGTCAGCAACTCCTACCGGACGTACAACACCGACGGCACGACCGACCCGGCCGGCTCGTTCGCCTACTGGACCGACCCGATCTTCAACACCGCTGCGACCCCGAACCCGGGCCACGACACCAACCCGTCGCTGGTCTACGCGGCCAGCCCGCCAGCCACCACCAACCCCGCGCCGAAGCCGGACACCACCACCCCGGCGCCCTGGGTGCCGTTCACCCGGGCCGGCTGCAACGTCGGCGAGGCGGGCACGGTGAACCAGGACCTCGAGAACACCGCGGTGGACATTCCCAAGGTGTTCGGCGCGAACTCGCCCGAGTCGCAGCAGCTCGCCGCCGATCCGGACTCCTTCAAGGACGCCGAGACCGCGGACTACGTCGGCATCGCCGTGCACTGCGCCAGGGGCAGCGCGTTCTGCTCGTCGGCCCAGGGCGTCAAGTTCGGGCAGACCACGCCGAGCCCCACCGCGGTGACCGACAGCCTGCCCGACGAGCCGGGCGGGTATACCGGCTACCAGGGCCTGTTCGGCCACCGCTATGTCGCGCCCCAGCTCGGGGCGGGCACGGCGAACGTGTCGCGTAACGGCTATCAGGTGACCAACGCCGCCGGGAACCTGGTCGACGAGAACGGGAACCAGATCAACGGCGCCTTCCTGACCAACCACCCAGGGTTCCCGGGGTTCGGTGGGATCAACGCCTCGCAGACCCTCGCCTACGTGGCGGACATGCAGGAGTCCGGGATCCCGGTGACCAACGGGTACATCGCCGACATCCACGGTAACGAGCACATCCCTGGCCTTGCCGCCTGCAACGGCGTGCCCGCCGCGCTGGGCAGTGGGGACCCGTGCTACGTCGCCCAGGCGCAGTACTACAACCAGGCGTTCGCGACGTTCTTCAAGCGGCTGGCGGCTGACGGGATCACCGCCAGGAACTCGCTGTTCATCGTCACCCCCGATGAGGGCGATCACGAGGCCGGGGCGAACGTCGGCCGGGCCATCCAGCCCACGCCGGCCAACTGCAACGGCGCCACCGTCAGCGGCGGCACGGTGACCCCGGGCGTCGCGTGCACCTACCCGGCAGGCTCGTTCGGCGAGCTGGCCGGCAACCTGACCGGCCTGCTGGCCACGCAGAAGTCCAACACCACCCCGTTCACCCTGGAAAATGACTCCGCACCTGAGTTCTACGTCACCGGCCAGCCCGGGCCGACCGCGGCGCCGGTGCGGACGCTGGAACGCGACGTGGCCGGGCTCACCGCGAACAACCCCTACTCAGGGAATGCCACCGAGAAGATCACCAACTACCTGGCCGACCCGGTGGAGGAAGGCATCCTGCACATGGTCAACGCCGACCCGGCCCGGACGCCAACGTTCGCCATGTTCGCCAAGCCCGACTACTTCCTCAGCACCGGCCCGGCCACGTGCAGCCCGTGCGTGACCCAGAACACGGGTTTCGCCTGGAATCACGGTGACTACGCGGCTGAGATCAACACCAACTGGCTCGGCATCGCCGGGCCTGGCGTTGCTCACCTCGGCCTGGACGGCTCCGCTGCTGACGCGGGCCCGAGTTCCGCGGGCCCCAACAGCGGCCAGGTCACTGTCCCGGGCAGCGGTACCACCGGCACCTGGATGGACCTGACCGACGTCCGGCCCACCCTGATGTACCTGACCGGGCTGAAAGATGACTACGAGCACGACGGTCGGGTGGTCACCCAGCTGCTGGCGCGGCCCAACCACGCGCTCGCCGCTGCTGGGGTGAGTGAGCTCGGCGCCTGTTACAAGCAGCTGAACTCGAGCGTCGGTGGGTTCGGCACATCAACCCTCCAGGCGGCAACCGCCGCCATCGAGAGCACCAGCCCGGGTGATCAGACCTACACCCGCACCGACCAGGCGCTGTCTGGCCTGGAGCGGGTCAGGGATGCCCTGGCTGGGAAGATCAAGGGCGAACTGGAGGGGGCGGCGTTCAGCGACGCGCCGGTCCATGGTGCCTTCGGCCAGGTGATCGCCTGCCGGGCGGTCATCGCCGCCGCGCAGCACCTGGCCGCGGCCAGCTGACCTGACCCCTGGTGCCTGACGGGTCCCCCGGTCCCGGCCACCCGGCCGGGACCGGGGGACCCGCGCTTGCGCGCCGCGTTGCCGTTCAAGCCGGATCACCGCCGGACCGACGTCGCCAGCCTGTGACTAACGTCGCTCAGTCGCCCTTGACGTTGACGATCTGGCGCAGCGTGTGCCGGATCTCGACCAGGTCCTTCGCGTCTTCCATGACCGTGTCAATGTCCTTGTAAGCACCGGGGATCTCGTCGAGGAACGCACTGGTCCGGCGCCACTCGATGCCCTCCATGGCCGCGTCGAGCTGGGCTCGGCTGAAGGTCTTGCGGGCGGCCGTGCGGCTGTACGCGCGGCCCGCGCCGTGCGGGGAGGAGTTGAGCGCGACCCGGCTGCCTTTCCCCGTCACCACGTAGGAACGGGTTCCCATGGAGCCCGGGATGAGCCCCGGGGTACCGGCCGACGCGTCGATGGCCCCCTTCCGGGACACCCAGACCTCCTTGCCGAAGTGCTTCTCCCGCGCGGTGTAGTTGTGGTGGGCGTTCACGGTCTCGGCGGTGGTGACCGGCTCGCCGATCCATTTGCCCAGGCAGCTGACGGCGCGGTCCATCATCTCCTCCCGGTTGAGCAGCGCGAAGTGCTGCGCCCAGTGCAGGTCGCGCAGGTACGCCGAGAACTCGCCGGTGCCCTCGACCAGGTAGGCCAGGTCGGGGTCGGGCAGCGGGATCCACCAGCGCCTGGCCAGATCCTGGGCGATCTTGATGTGCTTGACCGCCAGCCGGTTCCCGACCCCGCGCGACCCGGAATGCAGGAACAGCCAGACGCGGTCCTCCTCGTCGAGGCTGACCTCGATGAAGTGGTTTCCCGAACCGAGGCTGCCCAGCTGGAGCCGCCAGTTCGGGGAGGTGGTCTCCGCGCTGTCCGCGCCCGCGCGTTCCTCGAGGTCCGCAATGCGCCGCTCGGTGCCGGAGTCGTGCACGGCCGTGTTGTGCTGGCCGGCCGACAGCGGGATCGCGTTCTCGATCGACTCCCGCAGGGCCGCCAGCCTGCCGCGGGCCCGGACATCCTGCGACGTGAACTGGCTGCGCACCGCGATCATCCCGCAGCCGATATCGACCCCCACCGCGGCTGGAATGATGGCGCCAAGTGTCGGAATGACCGAGCCGATCGTCGCGCCTTTTCCCTGGTGCGCGTCTGGCATCAGGGCCACCCAGGGGTAGATGAACGGCAGGCTGGCCGTCCGCAGCGCCTGCTCCCGGGTGCCGTCCTCCAGGACCGACGCCCAGTTCATCAGTTTCCTGGCCAGCTGCTCCACGTTGCGCCTCCCCGCTCACCGTGCGCAGGAGCCCTCACGCTAACGGCGCCCGGGGGGGACCGCACCTGGATTTATGCGGGCCTGCCCGCGCCAGCGGGGACGGGTTACCGCGTGGTCCAGGCGAGGGGGAGGGAGTCGATGCCGTAGATGCCCTCCACGCCGCCCAGCTGGGCTCACCCGCGGGCCGCAGCCCGGTCATCCGGGGGGCGAGGAAGGTGAGCGCTTCTTCCAGTTCGGCCCGGGCGAGGTTGGAGCCCAGGCAGAAGTGCGGTCCCGCGCCGAAGGTCAGCAGCCGCCCGCCGGAGTCCCTGGTGATGTCGAACTCGTCGCCTGCGCCGGCGTCCCGGTTGGCCCGCTCGGCACAGATCGCCACGATCGTGCCCGACGGGAACAGGACGCCGCGGTGCTCGATCGCGTCGGTGCAGATCCGGGCGGTGAACGGGGTGATCGGCTCGAACCTGAGAACCTCCTCGACCGCCGCGGGCACCAGTCCCGGGTCGCGGGCCAGCGCGGCCCACTGCTCCGGGTGAGCGGCGAGCAGCCGCATCGCGTGGGACAACTGGGCCTGGGTGGTGTCGATGCCGCCCGCGACCACGTTGAGGACCAGGTTGACGCACTCCTCGTGGGTCAGTCGTTCGCCCTCGTCCTCGGCTGCGAGCAGCGTGCTGATCAGATCGTCGGAGGGCTCACGGCGGCGGCGTTCCAGTAGCGTCTCGACGTACTCGTACAGTTCCCCGACCGCCCGCTCGATCCGGGCCGGTTCGCTGGCCAGGGCCCGGATGTCGAACTGCTTCTGGACCCAGCCGGACCATTCGTGCAGTTGCGGCGCGTCCCGAGGCGGGGCGCCCAGCACGGCGGCGATCGTCAGCGAGGGGTACGGCTTGGCGAACGCGGCCACGAACTCGCACCCGGCTGGTCCGGGCGGCACGTCCCCGAGGTCGCGCCACAGGCCGGCCAGGAAGCCGCGCATCGCGGGCCGCCACCGGTCGGCCGCGCGGGGGGTGAACGCGGGCCCGATCAGGGCGCGCAGCCGCCGGTGCCGGTCCCCGGTGGCGTTCAGGATGTTCGCGTCGATCTGCTCGCGCAGGCGGCCGCCGGTGACGCCGAAGATCTCGGCGATCTGTCGGCCGGGGAAGGCAGTCTGCCGGGCCCGCAGGAAGAACTCGCCCGACTCCCGGTCCAGCACCACGTACGTGAGCGGGGAACGGGCCAGCCAGCCGTCCCGCCGGACCGTGGCCAGCCGCTCGTGGTACACCTGGCCGATCAGCCCCGGCTCGGTGTAGTCGAACACCGGCAGCTCGAGGTCGTTCACCGTCACCGCACCAGGAGCCGGGGCTCGCGGTGCGGGGGCTCCGGGTGCGGGGGCGCTGGATGCCGGGGCTCCGGGTGCGGGGGCGCTGGATGCCGGGGCCTCGTTCGTGGCTGACATGAGTGGGGTCCCTTCCGCCGACACGCTCGACCCTACGTGGCCGTCCCGGCCGCGCCCAGACCCGATTACGCCCCGCACCTAGCATTTCGCCCGGGTGACCGCGCCGGCTGTGCACATCACTGCCCCGCCTGCCACACTTAACCGGCAAAGATCCGCCCCAGAAGGGATGCAAAGCGATGGCCGAGGCGAATGGCACGGTCGCGATCCGCGACCCGGATGCGCTGGTCAGTGAGATCGAGCGCACCCGCGGAAGCCTCGCGCGCACCGTGGATCAGCTCGCCGACCGGGTCAGCCCGGGCAACGTGGCGCACCGGGCCCGGGAGCAGCTCGAGCGCCCCGAGGCACGGATCGCCGGCGGAGCCCTCGCCGCCCTGGCGGTTATTGGCGTGGCCGCCTACCTGCTCCGGCGCCGCCACTCCTGACCCCAGTCACCTGCCTGGTCCGCCGCCGCCGCTGACTCCGGCCGCCTGCTTTCCCGCCGCGACCGCTGACCTGCCGCCAGGGGCCCCCGTGCCGCCGGATGATGGTCAGCTCAGCCGAAGCACTGACCCTCTCCCCGGTAGGTGGGCACGGTCGCGGTGACCGTGTCACCGTCGGTCAGGTGCACCTCGCCGAACCGCTCGCACAGCTCGCCGGCCTTGGCATGGCGGAACCAGACCCGGTCCCCGATCCGCAGCCCGTCGGTGGCCTTCCCGAGCAGCGGCGTCTGCACCTCACCGGCTCCCTCCTGCGGATCGAGCCGCAGGCCGGCCGGGAGGTAAGGCTGGGGGAGGCGGCTGCCGTGGGCGGGCCCGGATGCCACGTACCCGCCGCCCGCCACGGTGACCACGCCGGGGGCCGGCCGCCGGACCACGGACAGCGCGAACAGGGCCGCTGGCTGCCCGGAGAAGGCCCGGTAGCTGTCGAACAGGCTGGGCTGGTAGAGACCTGAGCCCGCGCCGATCTCAGTGACGGCGTCCTCGGCCGCGGTGCGCTCGATCGAGCCCGTGCCGCCCCCGTTGACGAAGCGGAGCGGCGTGACCTCGCGCACCGCGGCCACGATGGCCGCGCGCCGGCGAGCCAGTTCCGCGGCGGACCGTCGCTGCATCTGCCGGACGGCCAGCGCGTAGAAGGGCCGCCCCGGTGGCTTGTCGCCGACCCCGGCGATCTGCGCCTCGTAGGCCATCAGCCCGGTCAGGCGGATCCCGGGCCGGCTCGCGATGTCCCGGGCCAGGGCCGCCGCCTCGGCCGGGGTGCGCACCGGTGAGCGGCGTGCCCCGGCGCGCAGGATGCCGCCGGGTCCCCGGTAGGACGTGTCGATGTCCAGGCAGACCTGGACCGGCGCGGGATCGGTCACGGCCGCTGCGGCCTTCTCGATGATGTCGAGCTGGTCCGGCGAGTCGATCATCACCGTGATTGCGGCGGCGGCCGCCGGGTAACTGGCCAGCCGGGTGATCGCCGCGCGGTCGGTACTGGGGTAGGCGACCACGATGTCATCGCTGACGCCCTGCCCGGCCAGCCACAGCGCCTCCGGCAGGGTGAAGGCCAGGATCCCGCGGAAGCCGCCGGTTCCCAGGACCTGCTCGAGCAGCGCCCGGCACCGCACCGACTTGCTCGCCAGCCGGATCGGCTTGCCCCCCGCCCGCCGGGTCATGCCGGCGGCGTTGGCCCGCAGCGCCGCCAGGTCGATCACCGCGAACGGGGGCTCGAGCCCGGCCGTGGCCGCGTTGAACCGGGTCAGGTCAGCGGGGCCGGACGCCCCGGCTGGGCCGCCGGCTGGGCTCACTCAGCCTCTTTGGTCAGCGCGGTGTACTCCTCCGGGGTCAGCAGGCCCGCCGGGTCGGCGTCGTCGGCCACCCTGATACGGAGCAGCCAGCCAGCCCCGTACGGGTCGGTGTTCACCAGGCCCGGGTCGTCGTCGATCTCCGGGTTGGCCTCGATCACCTCGCCGTCCACCGGCGAATACAGGTCGGAGACCGATTTCGTGGACTCCACCTCGCCGAAGGGCTCACCGGCGGTCACAGCCGTGCCCGGCGCGGGAACGGACACGTACACGACGTCGCCGAGAGCCTGCTGGGCAAAGTCGGTGATGCCGATCGACGCGACGCCGCCGTCGATGGTCACCCACTCGTGCTCCGGGGTGTAGCTCAGGTTTTCCGGAACTGTCATCTGGTCGCTCTCCTGGGATCTGCCGCCCCGCCGGGCCAGGCCGCCCGAGGGGAAGTCATCGTGGCCGTTCCTGGATCCGATGGTAGAAGGGCAGCGGGGTCAGCACGGCCGGCTCGGCCCGGCCCCTGATGTCCACTGCGAGCCGGCCGTCCGCAGCGTCCTTCTCCGCGCCGGCCTCAGCCGCCACCCCGGGCTCGACGTAGGCCATGGCGATGGGCACGCCCAGGGTGGGGGAGGGTGCGCCGCTCGTGACGGTACCCCGCGGCTGTCCGTCCCACAGGACGGGATACCCGTGCCGGGGGACCCGCCGGGTACCGCCACGCAGGCCGACCAGCACCCGGCGCGGAGGCTCCTGTGCCGCGGCGGCGAGGGCGGCGCGGCCGACGAAATCGCCGGGCTTGTCCAGCTTGACCACCCGGCCGAGACCAGCGTCGAACGGTGTCGTGTCCGGCCCGAGCTCGTTGCCGTACAGCGGCATCCCGGCCTCCAGCCGGAGCGTGTCCCGCGCGGCCAGGCCCGCGGGCACCAGGCCCGCTGCGGTGCCCGCGCCGGACAGCGTCATCCAGATGTGCTCCGCGTCCCCGGGCTCGCTGAACAGCTCGAACCCGTCCTCGCCGGTGTAGCCGGTGCGGGCGAGCAGCACCTCCCGGCCGTCCACGGTGCCCCGGTGGCTGGTGTAGTACTTGACCCCGTCCAGGCCGATGTCGGTGAGCGGGCCGAGGATGCCGGCCGCCTCCGGACCCTGGATGGCGATCAGCGCGTAGGCGTCGGTCTGGTCGGTGATCCGGGCGTCGTGACCGCCGGAACGCTCGCGCAGTGCGCCATCGACCACGCTGGTGTTGGCGGCGTTGGCGACGATCAGGAACTCCTCCTCGCCCAGCCGGTAGACGATCAGGTCGTCGAGCACCCCGCCGTCCGGGGCGCAGATCATCGTGTAGCGGGCGCGGCCGGGCGCCATCGAGGAGGGCTGGCCGACCAGTGCGTAGTCGAGGGCGGCGGCGGCCCCGGGACCGGTGACGGTGATCTCGCCCATATGGGACAGGTCGAACAGGCCCGCGCTCGCCCGTACGGCCTGGTGCTCCGCGGTCTCGCTGCGGTACCGCAGCGGCATCAGCCACCCGGCGAACTCGGTCATCGAGGCGCCCAGCTGCTCGTGCACGCCGCGCAGCGGGGTCGACCGCGGCTTCGTGGCGTCAGGCGTGGTCATCGGGAGCACTCCAGGGCGGCCGGGTGGATGGGCCGGTGCAGGAGGCCGGGTTCCGGACGGACCGCAACCGGCCGGACCGCACGGGCTGCGCCGCTTGCTCGGGTGAAGCGGGCCCGGCCAGCATACCGGCTGAGGCCGGGCGCCGGCCGTGCTGATGCCCGTCCGCCGGGCAGCGACGCCGCGCGATTGTTGAACAGCGAGTCAGTACTAGGTGCCGGTCCCGGCCTGGCGCTCAGCAGATACTGCCCGGTTCCGGGCAACTCTGTCACTTACAGTGATAAGAAATCCGATACCCGCTCTCATGTCTCGTCTTTTACGTTTCCGCTGTGCTTTAGTCCGGGTATGCCTTTTTCTTAGCATCACGGCGCCGACTCAGTAGTCGGCTAACGAGCCCCTCAGGGCCCTTCCTCGCGAGGTAGGGCCCACATTGGCGGGATCCGCGTCCCGTCCGGAATCGAGGGGGTTTCGATCATGGCGTTCCGCGCCAAGGCGGCAGTGCGTTGCGTTTTTGCCGCCGCAGCGGCCATTGTCCTGCCCGCCAGCATCGTCGCTGCGGCGTCCATCTCCCACCCCTCTGGTCACCCAGCGTCACGGCATCCGGTCCGGGCCGTGGCCGGGGCCGCCGGAGGGGCATCCGGCGGCGTGCCGCAACCCGGGCCCGTGATGCGCCCGGCGTCGGTGGCCCCGCGAGGGGCGTTCGACCGCATCCTCAGCGCGCAACAAGCGGCCTCGGCGGCCCAGGCCTGCGCCGGATACGCCACCTATGCGGGGTGGACGAACAACGCCTCCAACGACGATCTTGTCACGGCCAGCGCCATCTGTGTCGCCGAGTCTGGCGGCCAGCCGACCGTGTACTACTGCAACCCCACCGGCCAGGACGGCTACTACCCTCCGGTGAACTGCTCGGGGATGTATGACCGGGGGCTCTGGCAGATCGACAACCAGGCCTGGACCAGCATCAACGACACGTGCGCGTTCACGGCCAAGTGCAACGCTGACGGCGCGTACACCATCAGCCAGCGCGGCGCGAGCTTCTCTCCCTGGGCCACGTACACGAGCGGTGCCTACAGCAACTACCTGACCGAGGCCCAGTCCGCGGTCAGAGCGCTGCACGGCGGCACGGTGCCCAGCGGCGTGGCCGGGGTCTGCCTGTCGCGGGCGGCGTACGCCCAGAACGCCGCGGCGGTCACCAGCGCCTGCGGCAGCGGTGCGGGCCGGCAGCAGTGGCGCATCGCCGGCCACGCGATCCGCGACGGCGACTACTGTCTCGCGGTCGCATCGGCCGCCAAGACGGCGGCGGTCCGCCTCCGCCAGTGCAACCGGAGTAGCTACCAGCGGTGGACGGCCCTGGGCAACGGCCTGCTGCTCAACACCCTGGGCAGCCGGTGCCTGCGCGACCCGAACAGCACGCTGGTCCCGGGAACCCCCGTCAACGTGGGCTCGTGTATCGCGGCCGCGTCGCGCGTCTGGTGGCTGCCATGAACACGGGGCTAGGCTCGCGGGGCATGGGACTGCTCTCTGAGAACGACATCAGCACCGAACTCGCCAGCCTGCCGGCCTGGGGCCGGGCGGGTGACAGCATCACCAGTGAGATCACCCTGGCTGACTTCCGGGCCGCCCTGCTCTACGTCGGTGCGGTGGCCTACCTGGCGGAGCAGGCCAATCACCATCCCGATGTGCTGATCCAGTGGAACAAGGTGACGCTGACGTTGTCCACGCACTCGGCCGGCGGCCTGACCGGGGGCGACTTCGCGCTGGCCCGGCAGATCAGCGCGCTGCGCTGACCGCGGGCGCCCGCCAGCCCTCACCGCGGGCCGGCGGATAGCCCTGGCTGGCGGGCAGGGGCCGCCGGGCAGCCATCCGTTCCCGGCACCTTCGTCCTGGGCGGCGCCACGCCCCCGGGGAAGCGCCGCCCAGTGGACGAAGGTCCCCCTCGGCTTTCGCGCCTCTCCGCCTCCGTTCCGTGCCTGCCGCCGCCGCCCTTGCTGGGCGGATCGGCTGGCTGGCACGGCGAGGAGGCGAGCCCCCACCGTTGACGCGCGGTCCCCCCGTAAGCCAGGGGAGTTCTAGTTATACACTCTGCGTTCTTCTCATCACCCTTCGTTACCAGATTGAGGCCGACTCGCGGGTGTGAGATGCGCGGTGCCTGGGTGCGCGGGAGTCTGCCCGGGTACGTCAGCGGCTGAAATCGCAGTTCAGATGCTTAATGCCGTTGATGAAGCTGGAGAGCAGCCGGTCGGGCGGCCCCGCGGCGTGGATGTCCGGGACCCGGCCCAGCAGCTCGCGGAGCGCGACGCTGATCTCCCGCCGGGCCAGGTGGGCACCCAGGCAGAAGTGCGGCCCGGCGGCGCCGAAGCCGACGTGCGGGTTGGGGGAGCGGGTGATGTCGAACCGCGCCGGGTCGGCGAACACGGTGTCGTCATAGTTGGCCGACCAGTAGAACAGGGCCACCTTGGCGCCCTCGTGGTAGTCCCGGCCGTTCATGGCGTAGTCGCGGGTGAGGGTCCGCCGCATGAACATCACCGGCGACGCATGCCGGACGATCTCCTCTACCGCGCCGCCCAGCCTGGCCCCGAGGTCGTCCATCAGCAGCGCGCGCTGCTCCGGGTGGTCGGTGAGCAGGATGAGCGCGTGCGAGATGGCGTTGCGGGTGGTCTCGTTGCCGGCCACCACGAGCAGGATGAAGAACGAGGCGAGTTCGGCGCTGTTCAGCTGCTCGCCGTCAATGTTCGCGGTGGCCAGCGCCGTGATCAGGTCGTCCTTCGGCTCCTGGAGGCGCGCGGCGCACAGCTCGGTGACCAGGCCGGCGAGTTCCCCGCCCGCGGTCAGGATCTGGCCCACCGCCTCGTCCGGGTTCTCGCTGATGATGTCGGGGTCGTTGCCGGACAGGATCACGTTCGTGTCGTGCAGCACCATCGCGTAACTGCTGTCCGGGATGCCCATCATCTGGCAGATGATGGTCAGCGGCAGGCGCGCGGCCACCTGCTCGACGAAGTCGCACGGTCCCGTCTCCAGCAGGTCGTCCACGATCCGCGCGGCGGCCTGCTGCACGTCGTCCTCGAACTTGCGGATCATCCGGGGAGTGAAGGCCCGCGACACGATGCGGCGCAGCCGGGCGTGCCGCGGGTCGTCCATGTTGATCATGGAACCGAAGTACTCGTTGAACTCGACGGGCAGGTCGACCAGGCTCGTCGCGCCCTTCCCGGAGCAGAACACCTCGGGATTCCGGCTCGCCTCGACCACGTCCGCGTGCCGGACCAGCGCGTAATATCCCCCGCCGGAGGTCGCGAACGGAACCTCCGGGTCGGCAAAGAACGGCGGCTGGGGCAGGCTGCGCAGCCGGGCGAACGCGTCCCGACGCTGGGGGAGCGGGAGGCCCCAGAATTCCGGCGCGGAAAGGTCAGCGGGCGGCGCGTCAACGGGGGACCGGTCAACTGGGGGCATCGGCGACCGCCTTGTCGTCAGAACCGCGCGGCGAGAACCTCCCCCCGTTCATGGTCGCACAACGCCGCCCCGCCGTCGCCCTCCCGGCGGGGCCGGATACGCTGAGGCCGCGTGAGGCGGGCCGCCGTGCTGCTGGCTACCGGCCTGCTGGCCACCGCCTTCGGGGTCGGCGGCGCTCCGCCTCCGCACGGGTCGATCCGGGCGTGTACCGCCGCGGCCGTGCAGGCCATCGAGCATCACGTGCCCCTGACCACGGTTTCCGCGGCCTGCCGGGGCCTGGACCGGGCCGAGCTCAATTTCGCGCTGGGCCGGGCCATCTACGACGTGGCGGGCGCCGGTCACCATAAGACGGCCTGGCGGCAGCGCGCGGTCGCGGCCGGGGACCGCCTGGCCCGGCTGATCGAGTCCCAGCGGCGGCATCCGGCCACAGGCCGTCCAGCGGCCGGGTCACCGCCACCACCTCCTGGTGCCCCGTCGAGTCGCTGGGGAACTGGCCTGGCCGCGCTCGCGGCGTGGCTCCTGACCATGGGCGGCGGGGCGTTCATGCTGGCCGGCTGGATCAGGCGCGGCGGCCTGCGCCGGCGCGGTGTCCGGGGCCGGCTCGGTCCTGCGGTCACCCTCGGGCATTTCGGCGTGGCCAGCGCCGGGCTGCTGGTGTGGATCGCTTACCTGGTCACCGGGCTGACCGGCCTGGGCTGGCTGGCCGTGAGCGTGCTGCTGGCCGCGATCGGCCTCGGCATGGCCACTCTGACCGTCTGGACCGCCCGGGCGTCCCGGGACAGCCCGGGGGCGCCGCGAAGGCCCCAGGACGACCTGCGCATCATCGTCCCGGTCGTGCACGGGCTGACCGCCAGCGCGACGATCCTGCTCGCCCTGCTCACCGTGGTGAGCGCCCGGTGAGCAGGGCCTGCGCCGGCCGGCGGCGCCGCGCCCGGGCCCCCGGGCTAGGAGGCGTTGGTGCGCGTTATCCGGCGGCCGGTCACCGAGGTGGGCCGGATCCGGATCCAGAAGGGATGCTCGATCCCGACTGCCCAGGGCCGCAGGCCGAGGCGGCCGAGCCGCTCGGTCTCGGCCTCGTCGTAGACCACTGTCGCGCGGCCCGTGACCAGCACGCTCCAGCCAGCCCGGGTAACCCCGTCATAGTCGTCGGCCTCGAACGAGACCAGGTCCTGCTGCTCGGCCGCGGTCAGCTTCGACCCCTCCGCGGCCCGGAAGACTACGTCCTGGCCGTCGACCGCGTGGTTCACCGGCAGGACCACCACCTCGCCGTCCGCATAGAAACCGATCCGGCCCAGCGGGACTGACGCCAGCAGGGTCAGGCACGTGTCGAACGGCAGTGTCTCCAGCCCGGCATGATCCAGGGGCTGGCTGTGCTGCCGCGGGCTGGCCTGCTCCGGCGGGCGGACGGAACCTCTCTGATGTTCTGGCACATCACCCTCCGATCCGGATGAGCGCGATCCTCTGGCGTTCGGCTGTGCTGCCTAGGGTGCCCCCCGGCCACGTCCATGGCACGGGACCGAGGTCCCTGGCCGGCGGGGCTTTAGGCACCGCGGGCCTGACCGGCCCGGCGGCCTGGCGCGGGCTGGCCGCCCCTCCCGGTGCGCCCACGCCATCCCGCCTGCCCGCCGCTGGCCCGCAGGTCGCGGGGCGCATAGGCTCCAGTAATGAGCGAGACGCTGCCCCTGTTCCCGCTCGGTACTGTCCTGTACCCGGGACTGTTGCTTCCGCTGAACATCTTTGAGGAGCGGTACCGGCAGCTCGTCCATGACCTGCTGGACGGGCCGGAACCCGGGCGGTTCGGTGTCATCGCGATCCGCAAAGGCCGGGAAACGGGCGTAGACGGGATCTCCGCGCTGCATGAGATCGGCTGCACCGCGACGCTGCGCGAGGTCGCTGAGCAGGAGGACGGCGGGTTTCACCTGGTGACCGTGGGCACCCAGCGGTTCCGGCTGGCGGGGCTTGACGACTCGCGGCCGTACCTGCAGGGCGAGGTCGAGCTGCTCGAGGAGGAGGTCGGTGACGAGGCGGCCGCCGGCCTGGCCGCGCAGGCGGTGCAGCGCGGCTTCCGCGGCTACGTCGAGGCGCTGGCCAGCCGGGAAAGCGTCGAGGTCACCGTGCCTGAGCTGCCGGACGAGCCGTTGCGGCTGTCTTACCTGGTGGCCGCGTCGATGATCCTGGACCTGCCGGTCCGTCAGCAGCTGCTGGCCGAGCCGGACGCGGAGCGACGGCTGGGCGCCGAGCGGACGCTGCTGGTCCGGGAGACCACGATGCTGCGCTCGCTCACCGCGACGCCTGCCCCTGACCTGCGCAACACCCCCTACAACCCGAACTGAGCCCCGCGCGGGAATCTACCGGTACCCGGTGAGCCCGGTCAGGGCCGGGCCCAGGGGCGCGTCGAGGATCATGCGTGGCCTGCGCGTCTCCCCGGGTCGCACCCTGGTTGATGATCGCGACGGGAATGCCGAGCCTGGCCGCGTGCCGGACGAAGCGGTAGCCCGACATCACGGTCAGCGAGGAGCCGAGGACCAGCAGCGCCCGGGCCGCGCTGACCAGCGCGTAGCAGTCCGCGACCCGGCCGGGCGGCACGTTCTCGCCGAAGAAGATCACGTCCGGCTTCAGCGCACCCGCGCAGCGCAGGCAGTCCACGACCTGGAACTGGTCCGTGGCCCCATCGTCCAGCACCGCGTCGCCGTCCGGGTTGACCTGCCACGCGTGCGCGTCCCACGCGGGGTTCGCCGCGCGCAGCCGCTGATCCAGTTCGTCGCGCGGGGTCCGCTCACCGCAGCCGAGGCAGATGACCCGGCTGAGGCTGCCGTGCAGCTCGATCACGTCCCGCGCGCCGCCCTGCTGGTGCAGACCGTCCACGTTCTGGGTGATGATCCCGCCGAGCAGCCCGCGCCGCTGCAGCTCGGCCACGGCGCGGTGGCCCTGGTTCGGCGTGGCCCGGGCGATGTGCCGCCAGCCCAGGTGACTGCGCGCCCAGTACCGCTGCCGGGCCGAGGGAGCGCCGGTGAACGCCTGGTACGTCATCGGCTCGGCCCGCCGGGCCAGGCCGGTCGGCCCGCGGTAGTCCGGGATGCCGGATTCGGTGGACAGGCCCGCGCCGCTCAGGACGACGGCCCCGCCGGCCCCGATCAGGGCCGCAATTTCCGCAACGGTACCGGGCGGCCCCCCGGTCAGCCACGGCGCCGTCGGGGCTGACCCCTGGGCGCCACTCGCGGTCTGTGTCACGCTTCTATGCTGCCTCACCGTGGCCGCTGCCCGCGGTGCTGGCCCGGGGGGACGACCCCCCGGAACCCCCCGCCATCCGCCGGCCGGAGGGAACACGCCTGCGGCGCGCCCCGCCTCGCCGAGCGAATCAGCCCTGGCCCGGGGGGACGACCCCCCGGAACCCCCCGCCATCCGCCGGGCGGGGACGCCAGGACGCCGGCCCGCGCGGCAAGGGCGCGGGCCGGCGCCACCTGGCCTGCGGTCGGGGAAGGCTGCCAGCCGGGTTCCCCGCCGCCTGGGGTGGTCAGCCCTGAATCGGCTTGCCGAGCGGGACGCCCTTGCCGCCGGTGGCCAGCGAGGCCGCGCCGTAGAACACGTACACCCCGACCGCGGCGAAGGCCAACACGACGTAGCCGCCCGTCTTCAGCAGGCCGGTCGAGGCTTCCTCGGTACCAAGCAGCACCAGCAGTAGGGCCACGTCCACCAGCGCGAAGATCACCGTGAAGGCGAGCGGCAGCCGGAGCGTGGCCAGGGTGAGGACCACGACGATGACCAGCCAGGAGATCAGGAACAGCTCCTGGGTGGAGGCAGCGGCCAGGGCGGTGATGCCGAACCAGCCGCGGATAAGCCCGAGCACGAGCACCGCGTAGCTCAGCCAGAACCCGGCAAAGATGCCGAAGATGCTGGCCACAGCGCTCTGGCCGATGGCCGCGCTCCAGATCGTGGCGATGAACAATCCGATCGAGGTGGCCGCCAGGATGATAGGCAGGGAGGCGCCCACGGCAGTGGCCGGCACCACGCCCACCAGGACCAGGCCCAAGGCGACCGACCCAACGATGAATACCGGCAGGCCCAGCATGGACGGGTCGCCGGCCAGCGGGGCCAGCACCGGGACCGGGTCTCCCGCGATTTCTGTTTGTGTGGCAGGGGCGGTTCCAGAGTTACTGGCGGATGCGTCGAGATCGGTCATCGGCTGCTCCTTCGCAGGAAACGCACGAGGCCGGCTTGTTTCGCGGGCCATTGCCCAATGCGTACCTCTGCCTGGTAGACCAGTGGTTCTCACTTTGAGCCAGCACCGGGTCCGAGCCTGCGGATTTAGTCCCCCGGGGGTGAGTGCGCGCCCGGTCGCCGTCCTGGGCGGCGGGTCACGCCGGCACACCAGTGGGGCTGGTGTGCCGCCGCCGCGCTATCCCGTCACGATGCGGCAGGCCCTGATCCGCCTGCCCTGCCCGTCGGGAACGGGCTGCGGGGTGGGTACTTTGAGTGGTATGAGGACGTTGCTGAACACGGCCCGCCGGCTGAGCCCAGCTGCCGCTGGCGGCCATCCCGGGGTCACCCGGTGACCGTGGACCCGTTCGCGGCCGCGGCCGACCTGGTGTCCCGGTCGGCGGAGGCGTACGCGTCGGCCATCCCCGAGCACCCGGCCGACGAGGGTTTCTTCGGCCCCGGGAGCGTGGCCTGGCGGGTCAGCGCGGACCTGTCCAGCCCGGTGGCCGGCCTGCGGGCGCTGCACATGCAGGCGCTGCACCCGCTGGCTATGGCCGGGGTGGACCAGCACAGCGACTGGCGCCAGGATCCGGTCGGCCGGCTGGCCGCCACCAACGCTTACCTGGCCACGGTGACCTTCGGTGACCGTGAGTCGGCGGAGCGGGTCGCCGCCCGGGTGCGCCGCATCCATGAGCATGTCCGCGGCGTGGACTCGGTCACCGGCCGGGCCTACGCGGCGGGGGATCCCGCGCTGCTGCTGTGGGTGCACGCCACGTTCGTCGAGTCCGGGATCGTGGCCGCCGGGCTGTTCGGGACGCCGCTCACAGCGCCGGACAGCGATCGTTTCGTGGCGGAGATGGTGACCGAGGCGGAGCTGGTCGGCGTGCCCCGTGGCCTGGTCCCGGCCACCGCCGCGGACCTCGGCGCCTACATCGCGTCGGTCCGCCCCGAGCTGCGCTGCACGCCTGCCGCCCGGGAGTCCATGGACTACCTGCTCGACCCGCCCGGGCTGGACGAGGACATGGCGGAGATCTGGCGGGACGTGCGGGACGCCGCCGTCGCCTCGCTGCCCGCCTGGGCGCGCGACATGTACGGGTACGCACCGCCGTCCCCGCCGCTGACCGAGGAGCGCCGGGCCGGGATCCACCAGGCGCTCGGGGTGCTCGACACGGTGTTCCTCGGTGAGCCCGGTGTGCTTGAGGCGCGCCAGCGGATCGCGCTGCGGGCGCGTGCGGCACGGCCCGCGTGAAAAAGCTGCTCGCCGCGATCCCGGTGGTCGCGGGGCTCGTCGGGCTGGCCGTGCTTGGCCGCCGGGTCGGGCGGCTGCGGCTGTCCCGGGGCCGGGCCGCGGTGCAGCTAGTGGTCCGCGGCGGCCTGCGCTACGCGGGCAGCGCGCCGCGCCTGTTCGCCGCGGCCGGTGAGCACAGGCAGCAGCTCCGCAACGATCTCGCCCTGCAGACCGCCGAGGACGTGGCGACCACCCTGGGCGCCATGAAGGGCGTCCTGATGAAGATCGGCCAGATGGCGAGCTACGTGGACGACGGCCTGTCTCCCGCCGTCCGCCGCACGCTCAGCCGGCTGCAGGATAGCGTCCCGCCGATGAGCGCGGAGCTCGCCGCCGGCGTGGTCAGGGAGGAGCTGGGCGTGCCGCCCGAGGAGGCGTTCGCCCGCTGGGACCCCGAGCCCATCGCGGCCGCGTCGATCGGGCAGGTGCACCGGGCCATCACCCGCGACGGCCGCGCGGTCGCGGTTAAGGTGCAGTACCCGGGCATCGCCGAGACCATCGCGGCGGACCTGGGCAACGTCGCGCTGCTGCGCCGGATGCTGCGCATCACCGCGCCGGCCCAGGACGTGGACGGGCTCATCACGGAACTGCGTGACCGGGTCCTGGAAGAGCTGGACTACCGGCGGGAAGCGGAGAACCAGCGGCTGGTGGCTGCGTACTACGACGGCCATCCCACGATCATGGTCCCGAAGATCATCGATGAGCTGTCCACCAGGCGGCTGGTGACCAGTGAGCTGGCCGACGGTGCCCGCTTCGCCGAGCTGGCCCAGTGGTCCCAGGAGGAGCGCGACCTCGCCGCGGAGACCATCTACCGGTTCACCTTCCGCAGCCTGTACGACGTGCACGCGTTCAACGGCGACCCGCATCCTGGCAACTACCTTTTCCACGGCGGCGGCCGGGTCACGTTCCTCGACTTCGGCCTGGTCAAGCACTTCAGCGCGGAGGAGCTGCGGCCGCTCGTGGACATGGTCCGCTACCTGTGCGTCGAGCAGGACCCGGAAGGTTTCCGGGCCGCCATGGTGGACGCGGGCTTCCTGCGCCCGGACGCGCCGCTGAGCACCGAGACGGTGGTCGAGCACATGGCGGTCTTCTACGACACGGTCCGCCATCCGGGACCGCGGACCATGACCAGGGACTACGCGTCCGCCGTGGTCCGCCGCTTCTTCGACGTGCGCAGCCCGCTGGCCCAGTGGGTGAGCGTGCCGCGCTCCTACGTCATCCTGCAGCGCATCAACCTGGGGCTGTTCGCGATCCTGGGGGAGCTCACGGCCACGGCGGACTGGCGCGGTATCGCCGAGGAGATCTGGCCGTTCATCCAGGGACCGCCCGCGACACCGATGGGAGAGGCTGAGGCGGCCTGGCGGGCCGGACGGTCATCCGAGGCTAAGCCAGTCGCCTGATGATACGCGGCGTGAGCAAGGAGTTCCTGTGCGTTATAGAGCGTGCTGATCCGGCGTGACCCGTGCTTTCTTACCGGGGCTGAGTGGCCCGTGCGCCTGCGGCGGATAGCCGCGGGGTCCATACTTGTAGGGATGAAGCCAGCCCGCGCCGCGACCCGGCGTTACCTGCCAGGAAGTCCCTTCAACACTCCTCCGGTTGTCCGCCCGGTGAAGGAATTCGCCGCGGGTGACCAGGTGACCCACGACCGCTACGGTCTCGGCCGGGTCCTCAGCGCCGACGAGTCCGGCGTCTTCGTGGACTTCGGCACCCAGCAGGAGCGGATCTCAGCCCCGTACAGCAAGCTGACCAAGCTCTGATCCAGCAGGTCATGCAGCCCTGGTTGTGACACCACTGGCGTTCGCAGCACGGGATTTGCAGTACTGAGTCTTGCAGTACTGGGGTTTGCAGCACTGAGCCGCGTCCCTGGCGCCGCCCGCCCGGCGTTCAGGGACTGGTGGTCGGCTGATCTGCGGTAGGCCAGCCGGTGCTGGCTGAACCCGGGTTCGCTGAGCTGGCGTGAGTGGGTTTGCCGGGCTCCGTGGCAGGGGAAACGCCCGGGGCCGCTGAGCCGTAACTGCCGTCTACAGGCTGGGCGCCGTACCCCGCCAGCCTGGCCGCGTGGCCGGCCCCATCATGGATCGCGGCAGGCCAGGTGGCCAGGGCGAGGACGACTGGCCCGCGGACCCCCTCGATGGCCGTGATGGTGCAGGCGATCCTGGCCGGGCCGGCCTCCACCTGGACCCAGTCCGCGTCCCGGGACGGGCCCAGCGTGAGCGCGGTCCCGGCTGCCCTCCCCGCCGCCGCGAGGCATGCGGTGATCGCGCGCATCCGGGCGGCCACCCGGTCCGCCGGTTCCCCGGTCCGCTCACGCAGCTGCCGGGCCAGTTGCCCGGGCTGGTTTTCGTTGCGGCTGCTGGCGCTGTCCGTGCGGCCGCCTGCACCCTCCTCGGCGAGCGGTACCACCGGTCCTGGCCGGATGGCCGCCTGGCCAGCCGGGACGGAAGCCCAGTAGCAGGCCACCGGCATGCTGGCCCGGGCGGTCAGCTGGAAGCCGGCCAGCGGGCCGAGCCCGCTGGATGCGTCCAGCCAGGGCACGCCATCTGCCTGGGGCTGCCGGTCCTGCCCGGGCTGGCCGCAGCTCACCGTGACCCGGAGCGCCGGGTCGAGGCCGAACTCCGCCGCCCAGCCTTCCAGAGCGGCCGCGAGCAGCGTGGGGTGCCACGGTGCGGACGCCTCGAGCGGCCCCACGTCGCGCAGCCGCAGCCCGGACACGGCCAGCACGGTGCGCCCGGCCGCATCGACCGCGGTCACCTGCCATCCTCCGGCCGGGCCGGCTTCCCGCTCCGCACGGACCTGCACCGCCCCGCGGACCTCCGCGCCGGAGACGGTGAGCGCGCCGAACCCGGCGGGAAGCATCCGGCGATGCGGGACGCAGGCCTGCAGCATGTGCATGACCGCGTCGTTCAGCCCCGGGCTGCCCAGTACCAGCGGCACGTCCATGCCGGGAGCCCCGCTGAACCAGGGCCGGTCGTCCGCCCCGCGGACCAGGGCCGAGCAGGACCGCGAGGTCACCTCGGGCAGGAACGCGACCCGGCGGAACGGGCCGGCCTGGAAGAACACCGGCCCGTACAGGTCGGTGCCGTCCACGATCCCGCCCGCGGAAGCCACCGTCAGCCCGAGCCCCTGCCCGGCCCGCGCGCCGGGCTGGCCCGGCGGTTGCGGCGCGGGCCCAAGCGGGAAGAACGCCCGGAAATGATCGACCTGGAAGCCGCTGTCGGCGCAGCGCAGCACGGTCTCCACCGCGTCGGCGCGGCGCAGCGCGCAGATCCGCAGGGTGGTGTCCTGGTCGCCGGGGAGCAGCACCACGGGCGCGTCCATCCGGGTTCCGGCTAGCTGCCGCAGGGGCCGCCCGGCCAGCACCGAGGCCGCCTCGGCCATCGCCTCCAGCGCGACGGCCAGCGGCAGCACCGTGAGGCCGTCGATGTGATGATCGGCCAGGTACGGGTCGGTCACGGGGGAGATCTTCGTGTCGGCGACCAGTTCCACGCCGGGGTAGTACACCCGCGCTGACTCCAGGAACCGGCCGCGGACCTCCGCGGCCCGGTCCGGGCCTTCTCCTGGTCCCCCAGGGGCCAGTGGGTCGGGCTGCGCTTCGTGGGCTGCTTCGCCGGCCGCTGTTCCAGCGACGGGTGCTCCGGCACCGGGGGTGCCCAGGCGGCCGTGCATTGCTACCCGTCCCGGCGCGTCGCCGTCGGCCAGCAGGGCCAGCAGCAGCCGGCTCAGCTCGGCCGCGGTGGCGTCGTCCATGCCCAGCGGCCGCGGACCGGCCAGCTCAGCCACCCGGATCTGGTCGCCGCAGCCAGGCAAGGGCCAGTCCGCGTGCAGGATCCGGCAGCCGGGCAGGCTGGGCCGCAGCCGCCGCGCCTGCTCCGCCAGCGCGGAGGCGGCCAGGGCAGAAGCGCAGTGCCGGGCCGCCCCGTAGCGGGCAGCAACCGTGCCCAGGGTGACGAGCACCCGCAGTCCCGCCGCGCTGACCGCGCCCAGCACGTTGCTCAGGCCATCCGCCTGCCTGGCGATGTGCGCGCCCAGGTCATCACCGGACAGGCCGGAGCACTCGCGCAGCGGGCCGGTGCTGGCCGCGTGCACGATCGCGGTCACCGGGCCGACCCGCTGCTCCACGGTGGCGATGGCCGTCTCGGCCTCGTCGGGATCGCAGAGGTCAGCCGGCACGTAGCTCACCGCCGCGCCCGCGCCGCACAGGCCAGCCAGCCCGAGGTCGATGGCGGCCGCCTCGCCGGGCCCGGACGTCCCGGCCAGGACGAGCCGGGCGCCGCAACCCGCCAGCACCCGGGCGGCGGCCAGCAGGTCCCGGATGCCGCCGCCGCTGATCAGCACGACGTCGGCCGGGCCGAGTGGGGTCCCATCCGCCACGCGGGACGCCGCATCGGCGGCCGGCGCTGGATCCCCGGCCCCTGGATCGCGCGCCGCGGCGGCGGCCTCCCCCGGGCCGGCCTCTACGGCGGGGAAAGGATTCCCGGCCCCACCGCCGCGCAGCCGCTCCTGGCCGGGCACCGTGACTGGCTCGCGCGGCTCGCCCCTGGTGTCCAGCACCAGTTCCCGGAACCGGCCCGGCTCGGC
Organism: uncultured Actinomycetes bacterium; assembly: GCA_963751175.1. Lineage (GTDB taxonomy): Bacteria > Actinomycetota > Actinomycetes > Streptosporangiales > Streptosporangiaceae > RYN-230. Next base: position 51,512 of record CAVVTM010000014.1, read on the forward strand.
GGCCGCGTACCGCTGGGCGGCGAGCAGGCCGGCGATGCTGTTGGCGGTACGGATCAGGGTGATGCCCAGCGAGGGATGCTCGGCGTGCAGGCTCGCGCAGAATCCGGCCAGCCCCGCGGCCGGGGTGATCACGACCAGCGTCCCGGCCGCCAGCGCCTCCTGGGCCGCGGTCACCAGGGTGGCAGCGGCGTCGGGATCGGCCAGGTCGCCGATGACGGCCAGCACCCCGGTGGCGGCCGGGTCGTCCTCGAACACCTCCGCGGCCATCCGGCCGAAAGGCTGCCGGGTGGTCGCGTGCAGCTGCCAGGGCTCCTCGTCCACCGGGAGCACGGCGGGCCGGGGCGCCCGCAGCTCCTCGGTGAAGCAGCGGACCCACGGGCCGACTCCCGGGACCGCCTCTGCCTCCCGGGGACTGGGCCCCGTTTCCGGCCCGGCCGGGTCGCCTGGCCCGCCGCCGGGGAGCCCCGCCGCCCCGGCGGGATCGCCGGTCCCGGCCAGGCAGGCCGCGCGGGCCAGGATGGCCGCACCGGCCGGGCTTCCCCGGCCCCGCCGGCTCACCCAGGCTGGCCAGCTCGGCGGTGGCCAGCGCATACGGGTTGGTGATGAAGATGCGTTCCCGGCCGACGTCGATGGGCCGTGATGGCCGGCCAGCCAGCACTGGGCTGAGGCTGGCGATGGTCCCTGCCGCGAACAGGGCGGCCGCCGCATCCTGCGTGGCGGGGCTGCCAGGGCCGGCCGCGAGGCTGACCGCGGGCACCTCACTGCACCCGGCCGCGAGGGCCGCCATGGCCTGGCCGGGGCCCGTGTCCACCAGGAGGTCAGCCGTCCTGGCCGCCTCGGCGAGGGCCTCGGGGAAGCGGACCGGCGAGACCAGCTGATCGCACAGCAGGTCCGGGAGGCTGACCCCGGACGTCACCTCGCCGCCAGTGACCGTGGAGATGAGCCGCCGCCCGGGCGCCGCGAAGGCGACTCCGGCGAGCACGCCCCGCAGCGGCGTGACGCGGTCCGCCATCGCCGGGGAGTGCAGCGCGTGCGGCACGTCCAGGACGTACGCCTGGATGCCCGCTTCTGCTGCCCGCCGGGCCACTTCGTGGACCGGGTCTGCGGGGCCGGCCAGGACATGGCAGCGGGCCCCGTGGTACGCCGCGATGACCAGCTCACCGCCCGGGTGCAGCGCGAGGGCGGCGTCCGCGTCGGCGGCCAGGCAGATCATCGCGGTCCGGCGGGCGCCTGGCACGGCGAGCACGGCGGCGCGCTGCGCCACGAGCGCGGCCGCGTCGGACTCGGCCAGGCTGCCCGCCCAGACCAGGCCGGTGATCTCGCCCACGCCATGCCCGACGGCCGCGGTGGCCCGCACCCCCAGGCTGTCCAGCCAGCGCAGCGCGGACAGCGACGCCTGGACGATGGCGGGCTGGGACCCCGGGCCCGGCCAGTCCTGCCCGGCGGCCGTGGTGGACGCCTCTCCGGGGAACAGCAGGACCACCCGGCCCGCGGCGCCGTCCGCGGCGAACAGCCCGGGACGCGCGGTCAGCTGGCCGGCAGCCAGGCTGGGCAGCAGCCCGGCGGCCTCCCGGGTGAGCCTGGCCAGCTCGTCCTGGCTGGCCGTCACCACCGCGACCCGGACGGGGCCGCGGGCGGTCTGGCGGCCCAGCTGGCAGGCGAGGTCACTGAGCTCGCTGTCGGACATACCTGCGGCCGCCTGGGTTACCGTGGCCAGCTGCGCCGCCACCGTCTCCCGGTCCGGGCCGCTGAACGCGAAGATCTCGGGCCGCGGCGCGCCGGGCACCGTCCACGAGCCGAGCGGCCGGGTGCCGGAACTGGCGGGCTGGGCCTGGCCTGCGGGCTGGGCCTGGCCAGCAGGCTGGGCCTGGCCGGTGTGCGGGACGGTGCTGGCGTGCTGCGGGAAGACTGCCTGGTTGGGCTCGCGGCGCAGCACCACGTGCACGTGGCTGCCCGCCGGGTCCAGCGAGCTGACCGCGGCCAGCCTTGTGCCGGGCGGCCAGGCTTCGGCCGACCTGGGCACGCGCAGCACGGCGTCCTCGTCGGCGAGCACCGGGTGCGGGCGGGCACAGCCGGTGACCGGCGGCAGCACCCCGGCGTTCACCGCCAGGGCCGCCTTGATCAGCCCGGCCGCACCTGCGGCGGCCTTGGTGTGCCCGATATTGGCCTTGACCGAGCCGAGGACGGCCGCGGCCGTCGCGCCAGCCCGGATGGCGGTCAGCGCGATGAGCTCGGCCAGGTCACTGTCCGCGGTGCCGCGCCCGTCTCCCTCGATGAGCTGGATGTCGGCCGGATCGACCCCGGCCCGGTGGTAGGCACGCTGGAGGGCCAGCAGCTGGCTGTCCGGGTCCGCGGTCAACACATCCCGCAGGCCGGGGGACGAGACGCCCCAGCCGACGATCTCCGCGTAGACGGGCATGTCGGCGCCCCTGGCGTCGGCCGACCGCATCAGGGCCAGCATCCCGCACCCCTCGCCGGGCAGGAACCCGGTCGGGCTGGCGTCGTAGATCCGCATCCCCCCGCTGGCCAGGACGCCGGCCTGGGCCAGGGCACCGAGCTCGAAGGGGTCCAGGCTGATGTCGACCCCGCCGGCCAGGACGAAGTCCAGCTCGCCCGCGGCGAGCAGGGCGGCCGCACTGGCCACCGCGAGCAGCGACGAGGAATGGGCGGTGTCCACCGCCTGGCCCCCGCCACGGAAACCGAAATGGCGGCAGATGCGGTCGGCGATCGCCCCGGACTGGCTGCCGGCCAGGGTCTCGCCGCTGACGTCGGGCACCGCGGCGAAGGCTGCGGTGGCGTGGCTCAGGGCCCGGGCCCGCTCGGCGGGAGGGACATCCCCGGCCGCCAGCGCGGTGGTCAGCACGGCGCGGACGAACGGCCACCGGGTCCGCAGCGCGGCCGCGCGGGAGACCTCACCGGTCAGCGTGTTCCCGATGATCACCCCGGCCCGGTCCCGGGACAGCCCCTGCCCGCCGGGGAAGCCGGCGTCGGCGAGCGCCCGGCCTGCCGTCTCCAGGGCCAGCCAGTGCGCCGGGTCGGCGGCCAGGAACGTGCGCTCGCCGATACCGAAACCGGCGCGGTCGAACTGCCACCCCTCGAGCAGGGCGGCCCGGGGGACGGATCCGCCGGGCCTCCCGGGCAGGCCCGCATCGTGGCCGCCGCCCGGGTCCGCGATCGCGCCGAGCCTGCCGGGCGGCAGCCGCCGGAACGCGCGCCGCCCGGCCAGGGCGCTCTCGAAGAGGGCCAGCGGGTCGTCAGCGTCCGGGAATCTGCAGGCTAGGCCGACGATGGCAATCGGTGTTGCGTTGCTGCCCGGTGCGATGCGCTCAGGCATGGGCGCAATCGGGTCCGCGATCGTATGCACCAGCCATTATCTCTTTCCTGGTCACGGAACCCCGGATCGTCCCGCAACGTCCATTGCTTCCCCGGAAAAAACGGATCTTGCTGCAATTGCCCGCACGCAGGCTTGCCCGTGCAGCCGCCGGCCAGTACCGGCGCTGACACAGGAATGACCGCAGCCGCCGACCCCGGCAGGAGGTCATGCGCCCCCTGGCTGCCTCGGGCGGGGGCGAGCCATGCCGGCGAAGGCGCCATCCGCTCAGGTGCACGCCGTCATGACCTGGACGACCTTATTAACATTCGCTTCCGCCGGTCAACACGAATGCGGGACATGCGATTTTGTGCGGCCGGGCGAATTTGACAATGGTATTTACCGCTCCGCACGCCAAACGCCCTGTTGCCGGAATTCCGCGGGCCGCCCCGGGCTGGCACACTCGGCAAGCGAGCCGGGGAACGGCTCGCGGCCGGATCGTTCGCGAGCTGGCGGGCGTGACTGAGGTGAAGCAATGACTGACGGACTGGTAAGCGTGCCGAGCAACTACCCGGTCCCCGAGACGATCGACCGGCTCAGGGACGCCGTGACCGGGGCCGGGCTGCAGGTTTTCGCGCGGGTGGACCACGCGGCGGGCGCGCGCGAGGCGGGCCTGGAGCTGCGGCCCACCGAGCTGCTGATGTTCGGTAACGCGCGGGGCGGCACGCCGCTCATGCAGGACAAGCAGGCCGCCGGGATCGACCTTCCGCTGAAGGTGCTCGCCTGGGCGGATGAGAACGGGCAGACCTGGCTCAGCTACAACGATCCAGCCTGGATCGCCGAGCGCCACGCGCTGGGTGAGTCGAGCGCGGCCGCGGTGCAGAGGCTGCGCGGGGCGATCGCGAAGCTGGCCCACGCCGCCGCGGGCGCCTGACCGCACCGGCGGCGTGGCCGGCTGCCGTGCGCTACCCTTGGGCTATGCGTTCCGACCGGCTGCTCCTTACTTAGCCGCGCTGACTGACCCCGTCGTTGGCGCGGCTGCCCCTCGTGACCGGGGGGCTTTTCTGTTGCCGGAACCGGACCGACCAAGTGCTGAGGAAAACCATGACAGCCGCCGAGAGTGCTGAGCGGGCGCAACACTACGATCCGCGCGACATCCAGGAGAAGTGGCAGGCCCGCTGGGCGGAGATGGACCTGTTCCGGGCCAGCGACGACCCGGACGACCCCCGCCCGCGCACCTACCTGCTGGACATGTTCCCCTACCCCTCAGGCGACCTGCACATGGGCCACGCCGAGGCGTACGCCATCGCGGACGCGGTGGCCAGGTACTACTTCCAGCGCCACCACAATGTGCTGCACCCCATCGGCTGGGATGCGTTCGGGCTGCCCGCCGAGAACGCGGCGATCAGGAACAACACGCACCCTGCTGACTGGACGTACGCCAACATCGACACGCAGGCGGCGTCGTTCCGCCGCTACGCGGTGTCGTTTGACTGGTCACGGCGGCTGCAGACCTGCGACCCCGCGTACTACCGCTGGAACCAGTGGCTGTTCCTGCGCTTCTACGAGCGCGGCCTGGCGTACCGGAAGGACGGCTACGTCAACTGGTGCCCGCACGACCAGACCGTGCTGGCCAACGAGCAGGTGATCGCGGGCCGGTGCGAGCGGTGCGGGACCGAGGTCATCCGCCGCGTGCTGACCCAGTGGTACTTCAAGATCACTGAGTACGCGGAGCGCCTGCTGGCGGACATGGCCCAACTGGAGGGCCAGTGGCCGGACCGGGTGCTGCTGATGCAGCGGAACTGGATCGGGCGCTCCGAGGGGGCCGACGTCCGCTTCGTGATCGAGGGCCGCAGCGAGCCGGTCACCGTCTTCACCACCCGCCCGGACACCCTGTACGGGGCCACGTTCTTCGTGGTGGCGGCGGACGCGCCGCTGGCCGAGGAGATCTGCGCCCCGGAGCACCGCGAAGACCTGCAGAACTATGTGGCGCAGGTGCGCAAGCTGACCGACATTGAGCGGCAGGCCACGGACCGCACGAAGACCGGCGTCTTCCTGGGCCGCTACGCGATCAACCCGGTGAACGGCGAGCGGCTGCCGGTCTGGGCGGCCGACTATGTGCTGCCCGACTACGGCACGGGCGCGATCATGGCTGTCCCCGCGCATGACCAGCGTGACCTGGACTTCGCGCGGGTCTTCGGGCTCCCTATCCAGGTGGTCGTGGACACCGGCGAACCTGACCCCGCGCAGACCGGGATCGCGACGCACGGCGACGGATCACTGATCAACTCCGGCCCCCTGGACGGGCTGAGCAAAGCCGACGCCATCGCCCGGATCACCGCGATCATGGAGGCGGAAGGCCAGGGTCGCGCCGCGGTCAACTACCGGCTGCGCGACTGGCTCCTGTCCCGGCAGCGGTTCTGGGGCACGCCCATCCCCATCGTGTACTGCGCGTCGTGCGGCGAGGTGCCGGTGGCCGACGACCAGCTGCCGGTGGTCCTGCCCGACCTGCGCGGCCAGGACCTGGCCCCGCGGGGGGTCTCGCCGCTGGCGGCCGCCACGGACTGGGTCAACACGGAGTGCCCCAAGTGCGGCGGCCCGGCCCGGCGGGACACGGACACGATGGACACGTTCGTCGACTCGTCGTGGTACTTCCTGCGCTACTGCTCACCGCACTACGAGCACGGGCCGTTCGACACGGCCGCGGTGCGCCGCTGGGCCCCTGTTGACCTGTACGTGGGCGGCGTCGAGCATGCGATCCTGCACCTGCTGTACAGCCGGTTCTTCGTCAAGGTGCTGCAGGACATGGGCATGGTGGATTTCGGCGAGCCGTTCACCAGGCTGCTGAACCAGGGCCAGGTCATCAACCGTGGCCGGGCCATGTCGAAGTCCCTGGGCAACGGGGTTGACCTGGGACAGCAACTGGCCGCGCACGGGGTCGACGCGGTCCGCCTGACGATGGTGTTTGCCAGCCCGCCTGAGGACGACATCGACTGGGCCGACATGAACCCCGAGGCGTCGGTGAAGTTCCTGGGCCGGGTGTGGCGGATCGCCGACGACATCGCGGCGGCGGCTGCGGGTACGCCCGGCGCCCGCGCTGCAGGTAATGGCCAGGCCAGTGGGGACGGACGGGCCGCCCAGGGCGACGTGGCCCTGCGCAAGGTCACGCACCGCACGATCGAAGAGGTCACCCGCCTGGTGGAGGCGTACCGGCTGAACGTCGCCGTGGCGCGGCTGATGGAGCTGGCCAGCGCGACCCGGAAGGCGATCGACTCCGGCCCGGGCGCCTGCGACCCGGCGGTGCGGGAGGCGGCGGAGACGCTGACCGTGCTGCTGTCCCTGTTCGCGCCGTACACGGCCGAGGAGTGCTGGTCGCTGCTGGGGAATCAGCCCTCGGTGGCGCTGGCCGGCTGGCCGTCTGCCGATCCCGCGCTGCTGGTCGAGGACCTGGTGACCTGTGTGGTCCAGGTCGCAGGCAAGGTGCGTGACCGGCTGGAGGTCCCGCCCGGCATCGGCGAGGACGAACTGCGCGGGCTGGCCCTGGCCACTCCAGGGGTAGCCAGGGCGCTAGAGGGCCGGGCGGTCATGAAGGTGATCGTCCGCGCGCCCCGGCTGGTCAACGTCGTGCCTGGCTAGACCAGGCCAGCTAGACCAGCCGGGTCCTGCCTGCTGGGTCTGTGCCTGCTGGGTCTGTGCGTGCTGCGCATGGGCATGCGCCGCGGGCGCCTGGCGAGGCTACGGCCATCCCGGCGCCGCTGGTGCCCGCCCGCGTCAGACGCGGCGGAGTACCGCTACCACGCGGCCGAGGATCGCGGCCTCGTCTCCCGGTATCGGCGTGTACAGGGGGTTGTGCGGCATCAGCCAGACGTGCTCGCCGGAGCGCTTGAAGGTCTTCACCGTTGCCTCGCCATCGATCATGGCCGCCACGATGTCGCCGTTCTCCGCGACCGGCTGCTGCCGGACGACCACCCAGTCGCCATCGGCGATGGCAGCGTTGATCATGGAATCGCCGACCACCTTGAGCAGGAACAGCGTCCCGTCGCCGACGATCTGCTTGGGCAGCGGGAAGATGTCTTCGATGGCCTCCTCGGCGAGGATCGGGCCACCAGCTGCGATCCGGCCGACCAGCGGCACGTAGGTAGCTTCCTGCGACGCGATGTCCAGAGGGGCCTCGTCGTCTAGCTCGGTTTCGGGCCGGACCGCCGGGTGCCCGGGCAGCCGGACCTCCACGGTCCGCGGACGCCCCGCGTCACGCCGGAGGTATCCCTTGCTCTGCAGGGTCGAGAGCTGGTAGGAGACGCTCGAGGTACTGGTCAGCCCGACCGCCTCGCCGATCTCCCGCATCGACGGCGGGTAGCCGCGCCGCTGCACCGAATCCCGGATGACTTGCAGCACCTTGCGCTGCCGCCAGGTGAGCACGTGGTCAGGATCAGGACGGTCCGGCATCTCAGTAACCACCGCCGGCACGCTGCCTTTCGGCTTTCTTCCCGGCCGGCCTTTCGGTCTTGCGGCCGTATCCGTGCCGCTACCGCCCGGCGCGTCCGGCGCGCCGTCGTCGTCCGAGCTGCTGTCCATCAACACTGACCTCCGGATCTGGTGGCTGACCCCGTAGCAGACGGTAGCGCTTTCGCTTCAGGATCTCAAACATCTGTTCGAGCAGGAGGGAAATGTCGTACCCCGCTATCGCAGATCTGCCTGATCACCCGGGTTCCGGCGCAGGTCAGATCCTGGGTCCTGGGTCCTGGGTCGCCTACGGGAGCCTATTCTGGACTGCTGCTTTGCGGCGTGTCGTGGGGGCGCTGTGAGCTGGGCTGCAAGCGCTGCACGATACAAGCCTGCGGAATCTTGCTGGACAGAACGCCTAGTCCCAGGTCCTCGAGTCAGGTGGGGACGGCTCACCGGCGCTGACACCGGCAACCAACACCTCACACCAACGGAGCCGGACGCCGTAGTCCCATGCCGTTGACAGGCCAGGCCGTCCGCGCCTGTGGGAACCATCTCAGACAACTGCGCGGCACCTTCTAAGCAACTGATCAACGCCGAGCCGGCTCATGGATACGGCAGGAACCAGCTCCGCGGGGTTCCTGGTCATTGGCTGGGCTGTTAGATTTGTCCCGCAGTGGCCAGCGGGCGCTGCTGAGATTTCCGGGGGGTACGTATGGCGGCGGCAGCCCAGCCGGGATCAGACGATGACGAGCTGGGGCCGGTCGATTTCATCGCGATCGAGTTTCCGGGCGGCCGGCTCACCGCTTCGGGCTTTGAGATGCTGCTTTCCCTGGCCGACCGGGGTGTCGTCGAAATCCTGGACATGGAGTTCATCGCCAAGGACGCCGACGGCAAGAGCAAGAAGGTTGACGCCTGGGAGTTCGCCGTTCCCCACGGTGTCGACCTGGCTGCCTGGGCCGGAGCGTCGTCGGGCTTGCTTGATGACTCAGACGTCGGCGAGATCTCCGCGGCGATGCAGCCGGGCAGTGTCGCCGTTGTTGTGATCTATGAGAATCGGTGGGTTCTCGGCCTGGTGGACGCCTGGCGGCGCGACGGCGCGCGGCTGATCGCCAATGGCGGGATATCAGCCAGTGACATTGTCGCTGCCCTTGATGCGACCGAGTCCTCCTCACCCCAGCGACATTCCTGACTGACCCCCGGCGAGGAAGCCAATGACGAGGAGGTCACAGTGGGCCTATTGAAGACCGCCGCCACGGTCGCCGTTGCCAGCTCCGTGCATGGCCGGATTCAGCGCCGGCAGCAAAACCGGTGGGCTGCGCAGGACCAGGCCAACGCGGCAGCTGTGCCCGCCCCGCCGCCACCAGCGCCATACGCGGACCCGGCACAGCCGCAGCAGGGCTACGCCGAGCCCGCCCCGCCGCCACAGGCTCCAGCCGCCCCGGCCCCGGCAACCGACATGAGTGATCAGCTCGCCCAGCTGAAGCAACTCGGCGAGCTGCTTCAGGCGGGCGTGCTGACCCAAGCGGAGTTCGAGCAGCAGAAGGCCCGCATCCTGAACGGCTAACCTGACAGGCTGCAGCAGCCGGAAGCGTGCGGATCCTGCTGCCAAGGCCGTAGCCATGCACCCACGTACGACGACAAGCCTGGAACATCGGCCGGCAGACCACCATCGCCGGCCAGTGCTGGACGGCCCTGTTCCAGGCCGCAGAGTGCGGAACGTGCGGTGCCGTGCTGACCTTGCATGCCCCCGCTGGAACCGTGGTGCCGCAACCCGCTCATCGGGGCTGTGGTCGCCGTGCTCAGGCATTGATCTCGCGAGGTCCCGGATTAGAGCTAGGTGATCAGGCTGGCTTGGTCGCCTGGCGCGTGGGGGACGGTGTCTGTGGACTTGGAGATGAAGAAGCGCTAGGGCGAGGGCAGCCGCAGCGTGCGTGCGAGCTGGATCATCGACCCAGCCGCCATGGTCTACCAGGTCGCCGCACCGTTGTCCCCTGGGCTTCGAGCCGGATCCGCCCTGGACGTGCCTCCTGCCCGGCCCGCGCGCGTAGCGCGGGGCCGGCAGTGGCCTGGCTACGTGATCTCGAACATCCGTTCCCCTGGGCGAGGGAGCCAATCGCGGGAGCCGACGCGCCGGACACCCCCCGGACAGCGGCCTACACCTCCGGACGCCGGAACCTGCTCTCACCTGCCCTGATGCATGTCCAGGGACCGTACTGTCAGACCCCCGCGCTACACCTGTACCGTACAGTCATTCGAATCGAAAGCGTGATCGATCGAACGGCTGTACGATAGAACGGTCATTCGATAGAGGAGGCTGGCATGAGCGTGATGAGCTCGGGCAAGAAGCCCAAGGCCCTGGTGCGCCCGCTCCGTGCCGGGAATTCTCGGACTGGCGCGCGGCCAGGCCAGTTCCGTGCTGCTGAGCCGGGCACGGCGGCATCCCGGTCAGAAAGGCCAAGAGTTCCCGACGTGCCGGAGCCGGCGCAGCGGGGTAGTGCGGTGCCGGCCCGGCCGCGGGTCACCAGGAAGTCGCCGGTACGCCCCCGTCTCTGGGTTGTCCCGGACAAGCCCGCCACGGCCGTTCCGGGCACCCCTGAGTCAGCCAGCTCCGGGCCAGGCATCCCCGGACGGGCCGCGCCCGGGTCGCGGGTGCCCGGGGACGGCCCGGTGCGCCGGCCACTGAGTGCGGGGAGTGCCCCGGTGGTGCCTCGGCCCCGGGTGGCACTCGACGAGCAGATCCCGGCCCGCCCCGGCACCCCCGCGGCGAGTCCGGGGCGGTCGCAGCCCGGCTGGCAGGACCTGTCCCCGGGCCGGACCCGGCGCACCGGGCAGGCCGCGCCTCCCACCCGGGCGCATGTGGCCCGGACCCGCGTGATCCGGCCCTCATCCGCGCCGTCCCGGCGGCCGGCCGGGCACGGCGGACGAGGCTCACCAGGCGCGGGCGCCGGCTGGTCTGGGTTTCCGCGGTGCTGCTGCTCATGGCGGTGATCACCCCGGTCCTGCTCGCCGCGGCTTCCGGGGCCCAGGCATCCAACCACGGCCTCCCGCCGTCCGCGGTCCGCGCGGCCATGCGGCAGGTGGTGGTCAAGCCAGGCCAGTCGCTGTGGTCGATCGCGCTGAACGTGGAGCCCAAGGCCGACCCGCGGGTCGTCGTCCGGCAGATCATGGACTTCAACGCGCTGGGCAGCCAGGTCGTGGTGCCCGGCGAGAGCCTCTGGGTCCCCAGGGGCTGAGCCAGCCGTGACCCGGTTCCTCCGGCCCCGGTTCTCCGGGCTCCACTTCTCCTGGGCCCACTTCCTCGCAGCCTGGCGGCTGAGCCCGGCGGCTGCTCCAGGCGGGATTCGCCCTCGGCGGGCGATGCCGCCCTTAGCTCCGCTGATATCCGGCTGACGTGACTGGCTCCGGTGGTCCCCGCCCACTTCGCCTCATGCCCCGCCTCGCGGCCTGATGCCCGCGCCACGGGGCCCGGAGCCGCAGGCCCGGCACCGGAGCACGCCGGCCGCAAGGGGGAGCGCAGCTTCCCGCCTCTGGCCCGGGCTGACCTCGCCTGGTCCTACTTCCCTGGAGGCGGATCCCTGCGGTTCTCCGGGCCGCCACGCGGGGTTTACCGGAAAATCGTCGAACCGGCGCGTTGCCGCTTGCGCAGCGCTGGGTGTCTGTTCTAGCGTGACCACAACATATAGTAGTTACAGCGCTGTAGTTCACGTACAAGTTGTGGTGTCAGGAGCCTGCTTCTGGCCCGGGGTCGCCCTGGGGAGGTGATCGTGTGTTCTGTCCGTATTGCAAGAACGAGGAAAGCCGCGTCATCGACAGCAGGACCGCCGATGACGGCGCCGCGATCCGCCGCCGCAGGTCGTGCCCGGCCTGCGGGCGTCGCTTCACCACCCAGGAGACGGTCATCCTGATGGTCGGCAAACGCAGCGGCACGACGGAGCCCTTCACCCGCGAGAAGATTGTTCGCGGGGTTCGCCGGGCCTGCCAGGGCAGGCCGGTCACCGAAGACCAGCTGGCGATCCTGGCCCAGCAGGTCGAGGACACGATCCGGGCCCGGGGTGCTGGTGAGGTCGCCTCACACGACGTGGGCCTGGCGATTCTGGGACCGCTCCGTGACCTGGACGAGGTGGCCTATCTGCGGTTCGCCTCGGTCTACCGGGGGTTTGAGTCGCTCGCTGATTTCGAAGATGAGATTTCCGCGCTGCGCACGGCGCGGCAGGAGGCGGGCGTGCTGGCGCCCAGCTCCTGACCAGCAGGTGAGTTTGGAGTTCAGAGTTCTGGATCGCGCTTTTACATCGACGGATGGGCCTCGCCGGGCCCGCATGGGGTCCGCGGGGATCCCGGAAGGGGGAAGGACATGACGGAGACGGTGAGCGGATCCGGGCCTCGCGGGGGCAGGGGTTCGCGCAAGGGGCTGACGATCGGGCGGATTCACACCCGGGAGGGCGTGCACCCGTACGACGAGGTCACCTGGGAGCGCCGCGACGTCGTCATGACCAACTGGCGGGACGGCACCATCAACTTCGAGCAGCGTGGTGTCGAATTCCCCGACTTCTGGTCCGTCAACGCCGCCAACATCGTCACCACCAAGTACTTCCGTGGCGCGGTGGGCACCCCGGAGCGGGAGTGGAGCCTCAAGCAGCTGGTCGACCGCGTGGTCGGGAAGTACGTGGCCGCCGGCCGTGAGAACGGGTACTTCGCCAGCCCCCGGGACGCCGAGATCTTCGAGCACGAGCTCACGTACGCGCTCATCCACCAGATCTTCGCCTTCAACTCCCCGGTCTGGTTCAACGTCGGGACCAACTCTCCGCAGCAGGTGATCGCGTGCTTCATCCTGGCGGTTGACGACACGATGGACTCGATCCTGGACTGGTACAAGGAGGAGGGGCTGATCTTCAAGGGCGGCTCCGGTGCCGGGGTCAACCTGTCCCGGATCCGGTCCTCCAAGGAGCTGCTCTCCTCCGGCGGCACGGCCAGCGGCCCGGTCTCCTTCATGCGCGGCGCGGACGCGTCCGCAGGCACCATCAAGTCCGGCGGGGCCACCCGCCGCGCGGCGAAGATGGTCGTCCTCGACGTCGATCACCCCGACGTGGAGGAGTTCATCGAGACCAAGATGCGCGAGGAGGAGAAGGTCCGGGTCCTCCGCGACGCTGGGTTCGACATGGACCTGGGCGGCAAGGACATCGCGAGCGTCCAGTACCAGAACGCCAACAACTCGGTCCGGGTCTCCGACGAGTTCATGCGGGCGGTCGAGCGGGACGCCAAGTTCGACCTGGCGGCCCGCCTGACCGGGGAGACGGTCGAGACGGTGGACGCGCGGGCCCTGTTCCGCAAGATGGCCCAGGCGGCCTGGGCCTGCGCCGATCCCGGCATCCAGTACGACGGCACCATCAATGACTGGCACACCACCCCGGAATCGGGCCGGATCACCGCCAGCAACCCGTGCAGCGAATATGTCCACCTGGACAATTCATCGTGCAACCTGGCCAGCATCAACCTGCTGAAGTTCCTCCGGGAGGACGACACCTTCGCGGTGGAGCGGTTCCGGCAGATCACCGAGCTGATCATCACGGCCATGGACATCTCCATCTGCTTCGCGGACTTCCCGACCGAGAAGATCACCGAGACCACCCGGGCTTACCGGCAGCTGGGCATCGGCTACGCCAACCTGGGCGCGCTGCTCATGGCGACGGGCCACGCCTACGACTCCGACGGCGGGCGGGCCATCGCGGCGGCCATCACCTCGCTGATGACGGGGACGGCCTACCGCCGGTCTGCGGAGCTCGCGGCGGTGGTCGGGCCGTACGACGGCTACGAGCGGAACGCGACCGCGCACAAGCGGGTGATGCGCAAGCACGCCGAGGCCAGCCACCAGATCAGGGCGCTGGGCGGGATCGACGAGGAGATCCTTTCCGCCGCGAACAAGGCGTGGGACAAGTGCGTCACGCTGGGCGAGAAGAACGGCTACCGGAACGCGCAGGCCTCGCTGCTCGCGCCGACCGGCTGCCTCACCGGGGACACCCTGGTCACCACGGATCGCGGACTGGTCCGGCTGGCAGAGCTGGGCGATGTCTACGGAGACCGCTGGCAGGACCTTGAGCTTATGGTCTCCACGGATGAGGGACCACGGCGCGCAACGAAGTTCTTCGTGAATGGCGAGGAGCCCACCCGGGCGATCCGCACCGAGGGTGGATACGCCATCCAGGGCACGCTGACCCACCGGGTCAAGATCGTCGATGCACAGTCCGGTGCCTGGGTGTGGAAGCGACTCGCCGACATCGCCCCCGGCGACCTGCTGCCGCTCCAGATGGGGGGCCTTCCCGGTGAGCCGCGGCGCGTGCCGCTTCCCGTGCTTGATCAGGCCTACTACGCCGGCGATCGGAACCTGCTGGTGCCCGGGGAAGTGACCGCGGACCTTGCCGAACTTGTCGGGTATTTCATGGGTGACGGCAGCCTGCACGCGAAGGGCGTTCGGCTGTGTGTCTCGGACAGCGACCTGGACGTCGTGGAACGGCTCGGCGTGCTCAGCAAGGAACTGTTCGGCCTGCCTCCCGTGGTCACTCAGCAGGAGGGATACCGGGAGGTGACGCTGCAGTCCGTGAGGCTGGCCCGGTGGTGGCAAGCGGCGGGCTTCGCGAAGACCCTGCCTGGGGCTGACTATGTCGGCAACGGATGGGTTCCCCGGGTTCCGTCCGCGATCCTGGAGGCCAACGACCCTGCTGTGTACGGGGCATTCCTGCGCGGGCTGTTCGAAGCCGACGGGACCGTCCTGGAGGGCGTGCCGAGCATTTCGACAGCGCATGAGTCCTTCGCCGCGGAAACCCGCACCCTGCTGCTCGCCCTTCGCCTGGCCAGTACGACCAGGCGGACTACCAGCGGGTGGGGGGGCGACATCCTGCAGGTCCGGCTGCGTAATGTCGATCACGCGCTGAACTTCGATGAGATGGTCGGATTCATCGGCCAGCGCAAGTCGAAGCTGAGGGCGGCCCTGGAACCAGATCGCTCCGCCAAGAAGGATTACGTTTACCTGCCCGGGGACGCCTGGGTGAGCCTGGTCCCGGCCGGACATGCCGCACGCGACGCGGTGCTGCAGTCCGTCAGGAAGGCGGGCGGGGTTCCTCGGATGCTGGCCCGCCGGCTCTTCGAGGAGACCCTCGATTCGCAGCTCGGACATGTGCTCGGCTACCTCTTCGAGCGCGTGGCGAGCAACGAAGACGGCGGCGTCCAGCCCACATATGACCTGTCCGTTCCAGACAACGTGACCTATGTGGCCAATGGCATGGTGAGTCACAACACCATCGGCCTGATGATGGACTGCGACACCACCGGCGTGGAGCCTGACCTGGCCCTGGTCAAGTTCAAGAAGCTGGTCGGCGGCGGCTCGATGCAGATCGTCAACCAGACCGTGCCGCGCGCGCTCAAGAACCTCGGCTACCAGCCGGAGCAGGTGGAGGCGATCGTCGAGTACATCGGCGAGCATGGCCATGTCGTTGATGCGCCCGGCCTCCGGACGGAGCACTACGAGGTGTTCGACTGCGCCATGGGGGAGCGGGCCATCGGCCCGATGGGTCACGTGCGGATGATGGCCGCGGTGCAGCCCGCGCTCTCCGGGGCCATCTCGAAGACCGTGAACCTGCCTGAGTCGGCCACGGTCGAGGACATCGAGTCCATCTACACGGAGGGCTGGAAGCTCGGGCTCAAGGCCCTGGCCGTCTACCGGGATAACTGCAAGGTCGGCCAGCCGCTGTCCGACGCCAGGAAGAAGCCGGCCGCCGCCGCGGCCGAGCCCGCCGCCACGCCGCACGAGGTCCGGCCGGTGCGCAGGCGGCTGCCGAAAAACCGCACCGCGTCCGTGACCAGCTTCTCGGTGGCGGGCGCCGAGGGTTACATGACGGCGTCTAAGTACCCTGACGACGGCGTGGGCGAGCTGTTCCTGAAGCTCGGCAAGCAGGGGTCCACGCTGGCGGGCGTGATGGACGCGTTCTCGATGGCGATCTCCATCAGCCTCCAGTACGGGGTGCCGCTGGAGAAGTGGGTGGAGAAGTTCACCAACATGCGCTTCGAGCCGGCCGGCATCACCGACGACCCGGACATCCGGATCGCCAGCTCGGTCCTGGACTACGTGTTCCGCCGGCTCGCCCTGGATCACCTGCCCTATGAGACTCGCGCCGATATGGGCATCCTGTCCGCCAGCGAGCGCACCGCGCAGCTGGCCGGTGAGGACCCGGACGCGCTGGCCGAAGAGCAGGACCCGGGGGAGATGGCCCAGTCCGCGCCGGTCGAGCGGCCCCAGGGCCGGACGGAGGAGCGGCCGGAGCCAGCCGGGCCCGCGCCGCTCCAGCCGCACAGCTCCACCGAGCTGATCGAGGCGCAGCAAGGCCGCACCGCGGACGCCCCGCTGTGCCTGACCTGCGGCACCAAGATGCGCCCGGCCGGCAGCTGCTACGTCTGCGAAGGCTGCGGCGCGACCAGCGGCTGCAGCTAGGGGTGAAGCACCTACGGATTAACTGAGCGAGCGGGCAGCAGAGTGCGAACTCTGCTGCCCGCTTGCTTCTCTGGAAGTGTTGTTTGCCCTCCAGGTCTTCCTGCGTGACCTCGATGCGGATCGTCCCGGCGCTGCGGGACATAACCCCGATGGCACCACGCGCCCGCGGCGCGTGAGTGCCCACCCCGCCGGGGTGGCACGCAAGGTAAGTGTTTCGGTGCCAGAGAACCTGACATCAGCAGTCCGGCAGCGGGTCGGGCGGGGAAATTCAGTCCATACGTGACCGAGGCCCGTCGCGACTGGATCTCGTGCCCACCGGCGACCCAGCCTTTGATCACCGGTTCGCGGTGCGCGGCACTGACGACGGATTCACCCGGCAGGTACTCGGGACGGTCAGCGGAATGCTGATGAGCAGGGATGACTGGGTACTCCAGGTGGCGGGCGAGCAGGTCATGTGCGTATGCTCCGCCCCGTTCACCTCGGCAGATGATGTCCTCCAGCGCTTGCAGGTGCTGGACCAGTTCGCCGCCGCCATTCCGGCGCAGGCCGGGTTGTACAACCGCATCCCCGGCTTCCCGACATTTCCAGATGGAACCCCGCTGGACCCGGCCCGGCCCGAGGAGACGGAGGCCAAACTCGCGGCCCTCAGCCAGGAGCAGCGGGACCAGGTGCTCCAGCAGGTGCAGGCCTACAAAGCGAATTTCCGGCACCGTCGTTGACAGCCGGGGACGCTCAGACCGGGCCTGCGCGCCGGGGGCGTCCTAGGAAGTGGCGGCGTCCTGGCGGTCCAGGAACGTGCTCACCAGGCTGTTGAACGTCTCAGGCTGCTCGGTGAAGCACAGGTGGGATGCGTCCTCGATGATGGCGAGCTGGGATCCGGGGATCCGCGCGTGCATGTCCGCCAGGTGGCCGGGCGTGCATTCGTCGTACCGGCCGCCCACCAGCAGGGCGGGCACGCTGATCTCACCCAGCCGGTCCATCACATCCCAGGTCTTCAGTGTCCCGGTCACGGTGAACTCGCTCGGGCCGTTCATCGTGTTGTACACGTCGTAGCCGGCCTCGGCGAACGAGCGCTCCAGGCTGGCCGGCCAGGGGCTCAGGCGGCAGACGTGCTCCCGGTAGAAGCCGAGGATGGCCGCCTGGTACTCCGGGCAGGCGGTGAACCCGGCGTCCTCGTGCTCCCGGATGACCTGGCGAACCTCCGCAGGCTGCGCCGCCAGCAGCTCCGTGCAGTCCCGGACCCAGCGGGTCATGCTGGCCGGGCTGCCGCACAGGATCAGGCTGGCCAGCTCGGGACGGCGGTCCAGCACGTACTGCATGGCCAGCATCCCGCCCCAGGAGCTGCCGAACAGGTGCATCCGGGTCAGCCCCAGCGCGGCCCGTACCTGGGCGAGTTCCTCGACGAAATGCCCGACCGTCCACAGGGCCGGATCCGCGGGACGATCCGAGCGCCCGCAGCCCAGCTGGTCGTAGAAGATCACCTGGCGCCGGCCGGCGAGCGCCTCGAGCGGCTCCAGGTAGTAGTGGGTGAATCCGGGGCCGCCGTGCAGGCACAGCAGCGGCGTCCCGCCCTCGCCGACCGACCGGTACCAGACCCGCCCGCCGTCGACCTCCAGGTAGCCCTCGGTTACGGTCATCCACCCTCCGCGCCTCGTTGCTGGAAATGCTGATCTTCAGCCCGGGGAATGGCAAGCCCCGGGGGGACCGTCGCCCGCAGCGCCGGACCCCCGCAGTGCAGGTCAACGCCGACACGCTCGCCGGAAGCCGGTTCGTGCTGTCCCCCTGGCAGAAACCACCGCGAGCCTGATCACCCTGCAGCGGGGCGTGGCCACCCACCCGGGTGAGCAGGCCTGGCTCGACTCCCACCTGCCCCGGGACAGGGAGCGGCTGGCCGGTAACCAGATCACCGCCCTGCTCGTCCGGGCGGTCGGTCCTGTACTACCGGACGGCCGCTGGTGACGTCCTCATCGAGGCCCAGCCGCGCGGGTAGGGCCCGGCGCGCCAGGCCGGGCGCCGGTCACGGTGGCAGCAGATTACGGTTCCATGATTTGCCGCGGGTTCGCTGGGCAGTCGAGTACGGGGGCGGGGCAGGCTTGGGACGGCGAGAGGCGGGCTTGGTGCCCGGCAGGTGAAGCAAGGCACTCGTGACGCTGCCTGCCACGTGCGCCCGGCTCTCGCCCGGTAATTCAGGCCCGTGAACTTTCCGGGCCTGAAATCCGTTACAGGCATGGGCCTTGGGCCCGTGAACTTCAGGAGCCTGGGCGTCGCGTCCCGCCCGGGTACCTGCGCCACGTGGTCAGGGGGGCTGGCCCGAGGAGGAGTGCGATGGCTGTGAAGACGATAACCGGCGTCGGCCCGGCGGTCGCGGTCCCGCTGGCAGCCGGTCCGGCTGGCCGCCCCGGCGGGGGAGCGGGTGGTCTGGGTGTACGCCATCACCGACGATCTGGGCCCACGGCAGTTCGCCGGGCTGGCCGGGGTTGGCGGGGAACGGGTCCGCGTCGTGGTCGAGGCCGGCCTGGGCGCGGTCGTGGGGTCAGTCGAAGCCCGGGCCTTCGGCGAGGAAGCCCTGCCCGGCCTGCTGGGCGGCCTGGACAACATCGAGCGGGTCGGCCGTGCGCACCATCAGGTCATCGCCCGGGCCGCTGCGGGCGGCGGCCCCGTCCTGCCGCTCCGGCTGGCCACCGTCTACCCCGACGATGACACGGTCCGTGCCCTGCTGGCGCGGCGCCGCGGTGAGTTCGCCGGGCTGCTGGCCCGCTTCCGGGACACCGTGGAATGGGGCGTGCAGGTCTACGGCCCGGTGAGCCAGCAGGACGGAGCGGACACGCTCGCGGACACGATCGACTGGGTGCTCGCGGACATCGCGGACGCCTCGCAGCGGCAGCCCGCGGAGGACCCGCGCTACGCCCGGGGACCGGAGCACATGCTTCTCAACGGCGCCTATCTCCTGCGCGACGACCGCGCGGCCGAGTTCGTGGCGGCCGTGCACACGCTGGCCGGGGCCCGCGACGGGGTACGGGCGGACCTGAACGGCCCGTGGCCGCCGTACTCGTTCGTGGACCAGCTCGACGCCTGACCGGGGGTCAGGCGTGCTGCTCAGCAGGTTTCGCGCCTCATGAAAGACCAGGTCAGCACGTTTCTTCTGGCTGCCCGGGGAGTGCCGTAAAGGCCTTACCCGCGAACTGGCCATTACCCTGGCAAGGTCGGCGCCCGGCCAGAGCGCACGCCAGGGTGGGCTGCGGCTGGCGTCGGCGCGGCACAATCTGGCCTGGCCATTCTCTGCCGGTATCTGGTTGTGTGTCGCTGTAAGCGCGTGGTAATGCGCTATACAAGGAACGGCACGAGGGAGCGAGATGCGGCCGGAGGACGGATCCCTGCCTGGCAGGCGAATGGCCCAGGAAGGGCTGGCACGGGTACGCCAAGCTGTCCGCTCGGCCTCTCTGCCGGTGAAGATCCTGCTGGTCCTGGGCCTGTTGATCACCATCGTGCTGGCCCTGGCCCTGGGTGCCCGGTTCTGGGATCTGCTGGTGCTCGCCGCCCTCGTGTACGGCCCCGTCGCGGTCTGGCGGGGGTACCGGACGTGGCTGGCGTCGGTGTTCGTGGCGGCCTGGGGCCTGGTGGCGATCCTGGCCATCGCGGCCGTGGCCGGCCGGTTCAGCTCCGGCATCGTGCCGCTGCTGCTGCTGCCGTGCGCGGCGGTGGGCGTCTCGCATCTCCGGGTGCTGTCGCGCCGTTACGTGCCCTGCCGGACGGTGGCGTGGACCCAGCTCTGGGCCCTTCCGCCGGGATTGCTGGCCTGGTGGCTGGCGCCCGGCCGGCTGGTGATCAGCTACGCCATCGCCTGGGTGCTGGGCCTGAGCGTGATCGGCTGGAGGATAGGCAAGTCGCAGCAGGAGGCCCGGGCGCTCAGCCGCCAGCAGGGCCGCGCCGGCGCACTGGCCGCACCCCAGCGGCCCGGCGGCCCGGCCATGGTGGCCCGGCCCGCCGCCGGCCGCCCCCCGGCCGCGCCGGGCGCCCGCCCGGCGCGGCCCGGCGACGTGTCGCGGGTGGTGCAGACGGCCGAGGGGTCGGTGCGCCCGGCCGACGGAGCGGTGGCCCGGGACCGGGCCGCTGGCGATCAGCATCCGCCGGAGATCACGGTCGCGCAGGCCATGGCCGAGCTCGACAACATGATCGGCCTGGCCTCGGTCAAGGATCAGATCAGGCAGATCACCGCGTCTGTCGAAGCCGCCCGCCGGCGGGTGATGGCGGGCTACGGGGCGGAAAAGCCCATGCAGCACTTCGTCTTCCTGGGGCCGCCCGGCACCGGGAAGACCTCCGTAGCCCGGGTCGTCGCCAAGATCTTCTACGCCTTCGGCCTGCTCGACACCCCGCTGGTGGTGGAAGCCCAGCGGGCTGACCTGGTGGGCGAGTACCTCGGGGCCACCGCGATCAAGACGAACGAGCTGGTGAACAGCGCGCTCGGCGGGGTCCTGTTCATCGACGAGGCGTACAGCCTGGTGAACGATAGCGAAGGGCAGGGCGACCGTTTCGGCCACGAGGCGATCCAGGCGCTGCTGAAACGGGCCGAGGACGACCGGACCGAGCTCATCATCATCCTGGCCGGGTACGAGAAGCAGATGGAGGGGTTCCTGGCCAGCAACCCCGGCCTCAACTCCCGGTTCGGGCTCCGGGTGAAGTTCCCCACCTACTCACCCGCCGAGCTGATGGCCCTCGCCGAGCTCTACCTGGAGCAGCGCGGCGAGATCCTCGAGGGCGACGCGCGCCCGGCGCTCTGGCGGATGATGGAAGACGTCGGCCGCCGCAGGCTCGCCGATGAGCTCGGCAACGGGCGGTTCGTGCGCAGCCTGCTCGAGAAGGCGGGACGGGCCCGGGACGTCCGGATCATGACCGACGGCGCGGAGCCATCGCACGCCGAGCTCGTCACCCTGGAGGCGGCCGACCTGGAGCAGGCCGGGTCGGAGCTCACCGCCCGGTTCCGCGGTTACAGCCAGGCACCCACGCTGGAGAGCGCCCTCGCCGAGCTGGACGAGCTGGTCGGCCTCGAGCCGGTCAAGCGGCAGGTGCACGAGATCGCGGCCCAGCTGAGGGTGGCCCGGCTGCGGGAACGGCAGGGCCTGAACAGCCAGCCCCCGGTCCGGCACTTCGTGTTCACCGGGCCGCCCGGCACGGGCAAGACCACGGTGGCCAGGATCCTCGGCCGAATCTTCACCGCCCTGGGGCTGCTGGTCCGCCCCGAGGTGATCGAGGCGCACCGGGCTGACCTGGTCGGGGAGCATCTGGGCTCCACGGCCATCAAAACCGGGAAGCTGATCGACTCCGCGCTAGGCGGGGTCCTGTTCATCGACGAGGCTTATTCGCTCTACAACGCCGGCTATTCGGGCGGCGACGCCTACGGTTCCGAGGCTGTGGCCACGCTGTTGAAACGGGCCGAGGACGACCGTGATCGGCTGGTCATCGTGCTGGCGGGCTATCCGGCGGACATGGACCGGTTCCTGCGCAGTAACCCCGGGCTCGCATCCCGGTTCAGCGTGCGGATCGGGTTCCCCAGCTACTCACCCGGCGAGCTGAGCAAGATTGCGGGCGTGATCGCGGAGCAGCACGGTGACACGTTCGAGCCGGACGCGCTGCCGGTCCTCAGCGAGATCTTCAGCGCGGCGGCCGCGCGGGGGCAGATTGACGAGCTGGGCAACGGGCGGTTCGCGCGCAGCCTGTTCGAGCGGGCCTGCGCGGCACGGGACCTGCGGGTGGCGGAGCTCGATGAGGACGCAAGCGCCGCCGATCTCACCACCGTGTCCGCGGCCGACCTGCACGGCGCGTTCCGCGAGCTGGGTGGTCCCCAGCCGGGGTAAGGCGCGCCGGAGCGGTCTTTCCCAGGCCGCCGTGGCCGGCAGCCCGCCCGGTCAGCCGGCGGGGCGGTCAGTCGGACGGGCTGGGCGGCAGGTCACGGAGCGCGGCGATCAGGCTGGCCTGGTCGCCCCCGGTGTCCCGGATGACGTACATCAGGGTGTGCAGCACCGCATGGCGGTCCTCGCCGCGGTCCAGCAGCCGCTGCGCGGCCTCCCACAGCTCGGGCGGGTCACCCCGCCACAGCTGGTCCGCCAGCGCGAGATGCCGGTCGATGTGCAGCGGGCCGCTCGGCCGCCCGTTCGCGTCGTTGTGGTCGGCGGCCAGCAGCGTGCGCCGGTCAGCCTCCGTGGCCGGATCCAGCCCGGCCAGGTCGGTGCCGCCGAACATGCCCCGCAGCACCGGGAAGGCGAACGCGCGGCGGGGCAGGGCCTCCAGGTCATCGTCCGGCAGGAGACGGGACACCAGCGCCGCATCCAGCCCGAACGACGTCGGATCGCGGTAGACCTGGGCGAACGTGCCCATCGAGTCGAAGACCGCATCCAGGGTCTCCGCGATCATCTCGGCGGCCAGCGCCTGGCGCCGCCCTGACCAGCGCACCCAGGCGGCCAGCACGTGAGGCATCGCGTGCTGCTCGGCGGACAGCAGCAGCACCTTGCGCGGCAGCCAGTCGAGCAGGAACGTGGCGACCTTCGCCGGGCTCATCCGGAGCGGCCGCCCGAAGTCACGGTCGCAGCCGTAGTCGATGATGTGATCCGCGCAGCGGCTGGCCGCGCGGGTGTCGGACAGATCCTCCGCCTCGTCCGAAGCCAGGAACTCGGCCACCAGCATGGCCCGGCGATCCCGGGTCCAGGCGTGCCGCCGCGTGGTGGCCGCACCCCAGCCCGACCCGTGGCCCGTGCTCCAGGGTCCCGCACCCGGTGACACCGCGTTCCACGGTGCAGGTCCCGACGGGGCCGGGCCAGCCGCCGTGCGCTGGCCGGCCACGGGGCGGCCCGCCCCGTTGCGGGCGCCGTACCCCGGCCGGGCCGGTGGCAGCGTGCGGATCCGGGCCCGGATGAACGCGTGATAGGACGCGAACGAGCCGCTCGGCGCCGGCCCCTGCCCGGCTTCGGTCACGGCCAGGGCCGTCTCCAGCAGCCGCCGCGCCTGCGGGGCTTCCACCTGGCTGAACGTCGCCCGCGCGGCGCGGTCGCCGTCCCCGGCGCTGGCTGCCCGGCAGCGCTCAAGCAGGCGGTCCACCTGGGAGGTTACCCAGCCGTCGCGGAGCATCCCGCCTGCGTTGTAGTCCACCACCATGACCAGGGCGTGCGGCTCTTCCCCCGCGTAGCTGTACACGCAGACGACCTCGTCGCGGTCCCCGAACGCGTCGGAGTTCACGTAGCACTCGCCCGCCGTCACCGCGCCCACGTGCTCGGCCCAGGGCGGCCGGACCACGCCGTGCTCGATCAGCGCCAGCGCAGCCGTCTCCGCCTGCATGGCCTGACGCGGCGTGCCCAGGCAGGCGATGCCGGACAGCAGGGCCAGCGCGGCCGGGCTGCGCTGCTGCGCGGCGTAGCTCACCAGCCCCTCGCCGACAAGTTCCTCGACGTCGCCGTGCGTGCTGCGCGGCGGCCGTTCTCCCCACCAGGTGCCGAGCAGTTCGCTCACCATCAGCTCAGCATCCAGCGGGCTGCGGACCGCCAGCAGTTCACGGGCAGCCCGGAGCATCTCGGCGAACAGCGCATTCGGTGGGGCGGCACCGTTGTTAGCAGCACTGGGGAGCACCGAGCGGGTCCCCTTCCCTCGACCTGGGTGGCCCGGCCCGCCGGTCGGCTCTCGTCGTCGGCTTTGCGGGCTCACATGGACAGCTTTCCAGATTCTCGCGGCGCCGTGCCACGTCCGCGCCGGATGGTGGCCATGTTTCCGCGTGTGGCAGATATTACGGGCATCCAGGACCGCCGGCGCCGGACATTCGGGGCATCAGGCATCTCATGATCAATGCATTTCCGGAGGGCCGGAGCCAGGTTACGGGGTACCCGGCGGCGGTGGCGGGCACGCTGTCACTTCTTTCCGGAAGAACCAGGTCGGCATGATGCCCTCGGCGCGGCACGATATCGCCTAGGATGTGGGAAGCTCGCCTGCGTGGTCACTGTGGGTGTTCGGTAACGGAACGGGGCCGTACCCATTTGGCGTGGCACCGTGCTTGTGCGTTCACTGGCCGCGGCGTTGCCGCTAGCCTGCTGGTGTCCGCAGTGAGCGGGAAGGAGCCGTTGCATGGCCCAAGCGGCGGGACTTGAGTGCAGCGGGACTGGAGTGCGGCGATGAGCACTGATACTTCCGTGCCTCAGCCCCGGGTCTCCGGGCTGGACGTGTCTGACTCGGCCCTGCTCGCCACCCTGCTCCGCGAGGCCCCCATCGGCTTCGCCTTCTTCGGGCCTGATCTCCGCGTCCGCCGGATCAACCAGACCCTGGCCCGGCTCGACGGCCTCGACCTGGAAGCGCACCTGGGCCTGCTGCCGTCCCAGGTGTGGCCGGGCACGCTCGCGACGCGGGTCGAGTCGGCCGTGCGCCACGTGCTGGCCGAAGGTCAGCCGCTGCTCGAGTCGAACCAGCCGGTCAGCGAGGCCGAGTCGGCCTCGGCGGACCAGGCGGGCCACGCTGACGGCGCGCCGGCCACGGATGAGGACCGGCAGTGGGCGTTCTCCTGGTTTCCCTCGCACGATCCCGAGGGGAACATCGCCGGCGTGGCGCTGATCGCGGTGGACGTCACCGACCGGGCCAACTCGGCGGAGGCGGTCCGCCGTAGTGAGGAGCGCTACCGCTCGCTGGTGCAGGCCGGCGCCCAGGTCGTCTGGGTCACCACGCCCACCGGGCAGATCGCCGAGGATTCTCCCGAGTGGCGCTGGATAACGGGCCAGAGCCTGGAGGAGTACCTGGGTAATGGCTGGTTGGACGCGATTCACCCGGAAGACCGTGAGCGGGTGGAGCGGGAATGGCGGGAATGCGTCCACGCCGGGAAAGTATTCGACAGCCGTTACCGGGTCCGCACCAAGACCGGGTCATACCGGCATTACGACGTGCGGGCGGTCCCGATTGAGCGGGACGGGAAGATCATCGAATGGGTGGGGGCCAGCACCGACGTCACCGGCCAGCGCGAGGCCGAGGAGATGCGCGGCCGGCTGACCGAGCAGCTGTCGGCCGCCGCGCTGCGCACCGCCCGGCTGCAGCAGGCCACGTCCATGCTGGCCGAGGCCCTGACCGTGCTCCAGGTCGTCGAGGTCATCACTGAGGTCGGGCGCTCGGCGATCGGCGCCGAGCGGTCGGCGGTGGCCCTGCTCGACCGGGAGCGGCTGCAGCTGCACACGATCAACCCGCTCGGGCTCCCCGATGTCCCCGGCGGCCCGTCTGGTGACATGCCGCTGGACGCGCCGAGCGTGATGACCCTGGCCATCACGTCGCGGCGGCCAGTGCTGGTGGAGAATCCCGAGTCGCTGCGGCGGCACTTCGACGGGGAACGCCGACGTCGATATGTTCCTCGCGCACAGCGACGAGCGGGCCTGGGTCGGGCTGCCCCTGCTCGCGGCGGGCGCGCCGCTGGGGGCGCTGCGGTTCTCGTTCACCAAGCCGCGGCAGATCACCGAGGAGGAGCGGGTCTTCCTGGAGGCGCTGGCCGGGCAGTGCGCGCTGGCCCTGGAGCGGGCCTCGCTGTTCGAGCGCGAGCACACTACGGCGGAGACGCTGCAGCGCAGCCTGCTGCCGGACCGGCTGCCCAGCGTCCCGGGCATCGTCCTGGAGGCCCGTTACCTGCCGGTCACCCGGAACATGGAGATCGGCGGCGACTGGTACGACGCGTTCCGGCTGCCCGACGGCAGGCTCGCCGTCGCCGCCGGGGACGTCATGGGCAAGGGGCTGACCGCGGCGGCCGGGATGGGCCGGGTCCGGAACGCGCTGCGCGCCCTGGCCCTGACCGACCCGCGGCCCGCCGCGGTGCTGGCGGGCCTGGACCGGCTGTTCACCGCGACCGAGCTGGACGAGCAGGTGACGACCGTCGCGTACCTGGTCGTCGACCCGGTCACGGGGGAGGGCCTGGCCGGCAACGCCGGGCACCTGCCGCCGCTGCTGCTGTCCAGGGACGCCCCGCCGCGGCTGGACACCACCGAGGCGGGCACGCCGCTGGGCTGGGCCTGCCCGCGGCAGCAGTACGTGTTCCGGCTGCCGCCCGGGACCACCGCGGTGCTCTACTCCGACGGGCTGGTGGAGAACCGCCGGCGCGGCCTGGACTCGGGCCTGGACGAGCTGGTGTCCGTGGCGGCACAGGCCCGGCCGGGGATGGTCGAAGACCCGGCCAGGCTGCTGGAGTACCTGGTCGACCGGATGCTCACGGGTTACGAGCAGGACGATGACGTCACCGTCCTCGTGCTGCACGTGCCCCGGCGGGACGGCACGTCGCCGCAGCGCCCGCCGGGAGGTGTCATTCCCGCGGCTCGGAGGGGTAGAGCATGAGAGAGGGCAGGGCTGACCTGGGTGTGCGCCCGGTAGCTTGGAGCTGCGCCGCGCCGCCAGCCGCGGCAGCGGTTCGAGCCACCCGCAGACTCCGCCTAAGGTTGTGGTTGGGAGCCGGTCCTGTCGGGGCCGTGGGGTCATGCGGCCCGGATTTGGCTTCCGGCTTGGTCCCAGCAGCGGGTTGCACGAGGTAGGGTCCATTTTCCCGCTCATGAACGCAGGAGAGGTGTCTGTGTCGCCTGCCAGTTCGTGCAGTCAGGTGTCGTTCGCGGCTCGGCAGGCCGCCGTCCAGCGAAGGAAGGGGTGACCGCGGTGGGAAGCGCGGCACGCTCGGCAGCGCGGAGGCAGGCAGGGCCGGAAGGCCAGGGCGGACGGGTGCAGTCTTCCCCGGCGTCCTGGATCTGCGGATCCCGCCAGTTCGCGGGCGGACCGGCCGGTCACGCTCGTGGAGACGAACGGGGCGGCCCAAGGGCAGGAGGCTCCGGCATCGCCGGAGCGCAGCGACGCCGCCAGGTCCCGGCGGCGTAAGAAGAACTCTGGTGGTCGAGACGAGGCGCGGAAGGCCGCTGGCCGGTCCGCCAACGGCTCGGCACCGGGCGGCCAGGGGGGTTCAGGCATAGTGAGTGAGGATCCGGACCTGGCCGCGACGGGTAGTGACGCGGTTGGCCTGGCGGAGGTGACAGACCTGACGGACGTGGCGGATCTAGACGCCGACGTGGATCCCGGTGATGTCGATCTGGCCGAGGACGGCCTCGACACCGCCGAGCTCGAAGACCTGGAAGTTGACCTTGAGGTCGAGGTCGACGTCGTTGACGTGGTCGACGTGGTCGAGGCGGACGAGGACGCGCCGAGGAAGAATCGGCCGACGACGAGCTCGACGACTCGGCCGCCGCGGGCGACCCCGCCGCCGCCGGCCCAGCGGGCCCGGCCGCGGACGGCCGGCCCCGGTGCCCCGGCCGCGGTCGTGGCCGACCCGGCGGCCAAGCCAGCGGGCCCCGAGGAAGAGGCGTTCGTCTACGGGGACGACGACGATGACCTGCCTGCCGCCCAGGTGGCGTCGGCGGGTGCGACCGCGGACCCGGTCAAGGACTACCTGAAGCAGATCGGCAAGGTGCCGCTGCTCAACGCCGAGCAGGAAGTCGAGCTGGCCAAGCGCATCGAGGCCGGGCTGTTCGCCGAGGAAAAGCTCGCCGAGGGCATGGACGGCCTCGAGCCGGCCGCCCGGCTGGACATGGAGTGGATCGCCGAGGACGGCCGCCGGGCCAAGAACCATCTCCTCGAGGCCAACCTGCGCCTGGTCGTGTCGCTGGCCAAGCGGTACACCGGCCGCGGCATGCTGTTCCTGGACCTGATCCAGGAGGGCAACCTGGGCCTGATCCGCGCGGTCGAGAAGTTCGACTACACCAAGGGCTACAAGTTCTCCACGTACGCCACCTGGTGGATCCGCCAGGCCATCACCCGGGCCATGGCCGACCAGGCCCGCACCATCCGCATCCCGGTGCACATGGTCGAGGTCATCAACAAGCTGGCCCGGGTGCAGCGGCAGATGCTGCAGGACCTCGGCCGCGAGCCCACTCCCGAGGAACTGGCCGCCGAGCTCGACATGACCCCTGAGAAGGTCATCGAGGTGCAGAAGTACGGCCGGGAGCCGATCTCGCTGCACACCCCGCTCGGCGAGGACGGCGACAGCGAGTTCGGCGACCTGATCGAGGACTCCGAGGCGATCCAGCCCGGCGAGGCGGTCAGCTTCACCCTGCTCCAGGAGCAGCTGCACTCGGTGCTCGACACCCTGTCCGAGCGGGAGGCCGGGGTGGTCTCCATGCGGTTCGGCCTGACCGACGGCCAGCCCAAGACCCTGGACGAGATCGGCAAGGTCTACGGCGTGACGCGCGAGCGTATCCGGCAGATCGAGTCGAAGACCATGTCCAAGCTGCGCCATCCGTCCCGGTCCCAGGTGCTGCGCGACTACCTCGACTAGCCCGGGGCCGCGGGGCCCACGTCAATCGGGCCCTACGTAAACGGCTGGCCGCCGACCAGGACATTCCTGGTGGCGGCCAGCCGTTACCTACTGGATTTCTAAGTGTTCACGGGCGATCAGCGGGAATCACCCGGCGGGCGCCAGACGCGGCCCGGCCACATTGCCGGCGCCGACGTCAGGCTGGGGCGGTCCATGCGGCCCGTGGGCGTCAGCACCCGCGGGTCGCGACCCTGACTACCCTTCGCGCCGTGTCCCGCCTCCCGGTGACAGCCGTTCGGTTTCGTCCTGAATCTCGGCACCCAGCTTCGCGAGCGCCTCAAGATGCTGCCGGCTGTGATGGGCGCAGAACAGCAGCTCCCCAGAATCGGGGAGCACAACGCGTACGTATGCCTGGGCACCACACCGGTCGCACAGGTCCGTCGCGTTCAGCGGCCTGCTTGGTGCGAGAGCTCCGGTCATGTCGCCTCCCTCGCGTCGTGCCACCGGTCACGGTGCCGGCGGGCTCTGCCCTACGTGCTATGCAACACTCTGCCAGGCCAGTGCCTTCCCGTGTGGACGCGACGTACGCCCAAAGCGAACGCCCGCCATGGGAGGATGGCAGTTGTCCTCGCCGTTCCACTGTAGCGAGGGCGCGTTGTCCCAGGTAGCCGGGTATGTCCGCGGCGTGGCTTCCCCGGGTAGTCCGACCGGGGGGCTAGTCTGCCGAAGTCCGCCCCGATTCGAGCCGCCCGGCACCAGACCGAGGAGAAACCACGTGACCGCCGTCCGCGCCGACACCGACGGCCCCGTCAAAGGCCGCTCAGGGAGTGGCCGCCCAGGCCGGGCCGCGGCCCCGCTGACGTCCGTCCCCGCCGGGGACGCCTACACCGCCCGTCACCTGTCGGTCCTCGAGGGCCTCGAGGCGGTCCGCAAGCGCCCGGGGATGTACATCGGGTCCACCGACGGCCGGGGCCTGATGCACTGCCTGTGGGAGATCTTCGACAACGCCGTGGACGAGGCGCTGGGCGGGCACTGCACCTCCATCGATGTCGTACTACATCCGGATATGTCGGCCGAGGTCCGGGACAACGGCCGGGGCATCCCGGTGGACGTGGAGCCCAAGTCCAGGCTGACCGGTGTCGAGCTGGTCATGACCAGGCTGCACGCCGGGGGCAAGTTCGGCGGCGGTTCCTACACCGCCTCCGGCGGCCTGCACGGGGTCGGTGCCTCCGTGGTGAACGCGCTGTCGGCCCGGCTGGACGTCGAGGTGGACCGGGAGGGCCACGAGTGGGCCGTCTCCTTCCGCCGCGGCGTGCCCGGCGAGTTCGCGGCCGAGGGTCCGCAGGCGTCCTTCACCCGGGGGGCGGGACTGCGCAAGACCCGCAAGGTGACCCGGAAGGTGACCGGCACCAGGATCCGCTTCTGGCCGGACCGCCAGGTGTTCACGAAAGACGCGGACTGGGACTTCGAGGCGCTCGTGCAGCGTGCCCGGCAGACCGCGTACCTCGTCCCCGGCCTGGCCATCCGGGTCCAGGACGAGCGGCCGGGCGGGGGCCAGAGGTCTGAGAGCCCCTCCGGGGACGATGCTGAGAACGCGGGCGACACGCCGCGATCAGGTTCCGTTGCGGAAAAAGAAGCGGAGTTCCGGTTCGACGGCGGAATCAGCGAGTTCTGCGCGTACCTGTCGCCGGGGGAGCCACTGACCGATGTGCTGCGGCTCACCGGGACGGGCCAGTTCAGCGAGACGGTGCCGGTGCTCGACGAGCAGGGGCACATGACGCCCACGGACGTGGACCGGGAACTTCAGGTCGATGTGGCCCTGCGGTGGAGCACCGGGTACGACACCGTGACCCGGTCGTTCGTCAACGTCATCGCCACCCCCAAGGGCGGGACGCACGTCACCGGGTTCGAGCGGGCCCTGGTCAAGACCGTGAACACCCAGCTGCGCGCGGCGCGCCTGCTGAAGAACGGCGACGAGCCGGCCACCAAGGACGACGCGCTGGAAGGGCTCACTGCGGTGATCGGGGTCCGGCTGCCCGAGCCGCAGTTCGAGGGCCAGACCAAGGAGGTGCTCGGCACCCCGGCCGCGTCGCGGATCGTGTCCGACGTGGTGGCGGCTGAGCTGGGGGCCGTGTTCGAGGCGCGCAGCCGGGCAGGCAAGCAGCAGGCCCGGGCGGTGCTGGAGAAGGTGGCGTCGGCCGCGAAGGCCCGGATCGCGGCCCGGGAGCACCGGGACAACCAGCGCCGCAAGTCCGCGCTGGCCACCTCGGCGCTGCCCGCCAAGCTGGTGGACTGCCGGAGCGCCGACGACCGCAGCGAGCTGTTCATCGTCGAGGGTGACTCGGCGCTCGGCACCGCGAAGCTGGCCAGGAACTCCGAGTTCCAGGCGCTGCTGCCGATCCGGGGCAAGATCCTCAACGTGCAGAAGGCGTCACTCGCCGACATGCTCAAGAACGCCGAGTGCGCGGCCATCATCCAGGTCATCGGGGCCGGGTCCGGCGCCTCGTTCGACCTGGACGCGGCCCGCTACCAGCGGGTCATCTTCATGTCCGATGCCGACGTCGATGGCGCGCACATCCGCTGCCTGCTGCTCACCCTGTTCCACCGCTACCTGCGGCCGCTGCTGGACGCGGGACGGGTCTTCGCCGCAGTGCCGCCGCTGCACCGGATCGAGCTGTCCAGCCCGCGCAAGGGGCAGCAGAAGTACAGCTACACCTACTCCGACAGCGAGCTGCACCGGCGGCTGCTCGAGATGGAGAAGCGGGGCCAGCGCTGGAAGGAGCCCATCCAGCGGTACAAGGGCCTGGGCGAGATGGACGCCGGGCAGCTGGCCGAGACCACCATGGACCCGCGGCACCGCACCCTGCGCCGGATCCGGATCGAGGACGCGGCTGCCGCGGGCGGGATCTTCGACCTGCTCATGGGCAGCGAGGTCGGGCCCCGCAGGGACTTCATCGTGGGCGGGGCCGCCGAGCTGGACCTGTCCCGCATCGACGCCTGACCGGTCGCCGTCCCTGTCCGCGCCGCCGCCGGCCGTTTCCCCCGCCACCGCTGGCTCGCATTGCCCCGCTCCGCTGCCGTTCCGAGGCGGGACTGACGTGCACCACCAGCACCACGGGTCAGCATGATCATGGTCGGCCGCCACGTTTGACGCTGGACGTGCGTCGTGCGAGGTGTTCCCGGTTCAGGCACGGCGGCAGCGTGAAACGTGGGCGGGAGGGGCCAGTGTGACTGGAGTCGGGTGACAGGGGACGACGGCGAGGCCACGTTCGTGGCGCGGAACACGGGGGCGGGTTCAGCGCGGAACACGGGGGGCGGGATTCAAGCGCGGAACAGGCGGCGGCGCGAGGCGGGGGGGAAGGTGGTGGAGGTAATTACTCTTCGTAAAGAGTACTATACTCAGAGTGACAAGACAGATTCTCATGGCGGAGTTCCTCCGCGCCCAGGCCGGGTGGCGGCTCGCCCGCGCCGGCAATGACCCGGTTCGTGCCGCAAGATGCGCCGCGGCACTGCTGGACGCCGCGGCGTTCGTGGTCACGTTAGGTGAGGATGACGAGGATCTGGCCGCGCTGGCCCGGGCCGGGAGCTTCGGTGGCGGGGAGATATTCGACCCCGGGGCCCGTGGCCTGCAGATCGCGCGCTGGTGGCAGTTCGGTGATCCGCCCTACGCCGGCCCGCGCGACCTGCTGAGCGCGCTGGCCGCCGCGGCGGGCCGCCCGGTGGCCCGGTCCGGCCCAGCCGCGTCCTGACGGCCCGTTGCTCCTGCGGCCCATGCTCTGCCGGGCCTGTGCTCCTACGGCCCCATGCTCCTGATGTGGCCGCACTCTCGCGGCTAGCGGGGCGGGGCGGTCCCGCCCAGGGCGGCCAGCCCCTGGCGGATACGCTCCCCGGAGCCGTCCCGGCGGCCGTCCGCGTCAGGCAGGTAGACCGCGACGCCCGCGTCGGTCGCGGCCCGGGCCGGACCGGGCCCCGCCCAGGCGAGCACCAGGGTGTCCTCGCCCTTGAGGAACCGGTGGCAGCGCACGCCGCCGGTGGCCCGCCCCTTGGCCGGGTACTCCTGATACGGGGTCACCTTGACCGTGGCGGCGGCGGTCCCGGGCAGCGCGCGGCTGCTCCCGGCCACGGTCACCACCACCGCGTCCCCGGCGTGCGGTCCGGCCGGGCCGGGTTATCCGGCACCACACCGAACCAGACCACCGACGCCCCGGCCGCCAGCCGGATCCCGGCCATCCCGCCGGCCGCACGGCCCTGCGGGCGGACCGCCGCGGCCCGGAACCGGAGCAGCTGGGCGTCGCTGGTGATGAACACCAGGTCGGCGTCCTCCCCGGCCAGCTCGACCGCGCCGACCACCCGGTCGCCGTCCTTCAGCGAGATGACCTCGAACTCGGTGGCGCTGGCCGGGTAGTCGGGAGCGACCCGCTTGACCACGCCGCTCGCGGTGCCCAGCGCGAGCCCGCCCGGTGACCCGTCCGGAGCGGCCAGCCCCACCACGGTCTCGCCCGCGTCGAGCGACACGAATTCCGCGATCGGCGCGCCGCCGGCCAGCGAGGGGGAGTGGGCGCTGGGCGGCAGGGCGGGGATCTCCAGCACGCCGATCCGGATCAGCCGGCCCTGGGAGGTGACCACGGCCGTGGTCCCGCGCGCGGTGGTCGCCGCGGTGGCGATGATCACGTCGTGCGCCGCGCGCGGCCCGGCGTCAGGCGCGGGAGGTGGCGCGTCGTCCTGCGCGGCCGCGTCCAGGGTGCCCTCGGCCGGCTCCCCGGCGGGCTGGGTCGCGGTCCGGGCGATAAGCCCGGCGGACGACAGCAGCACCAGGCACGGATCGTCGGCCACCTCGAGCGGGACCGCCGCCGTACGGGCCTTCCCGCTGCCTTCCAGCAGCACGGTGCGCCGTGGGCTGGCGAACCGCTCGGCGATCTCGCCCAGCTCGCTGGAGACCAGCTCGCGGAGCCTGGCCTCCGACTCCAGGATCGCGGTCAGCTCGGCGATTTCCCGCTGCAGGGTCTCCCGCTCGCGTTCCAGCTCCAGCCGGTCGTACCGGGTCAGCCGCCGCAGCGGCGTGTCCAGGATGTACTGGGCCTGGATCTCGGACAGGTCGAAGACCGACATCAGCCGTTCCCTGGCCTGAGCGGAGTCGTCGCTGGCCCGGATGACCTGGATGACCTCGTCGATGTTGAGCAGCGCGATGAGCAGCCCGTCCACCAGGTGCAGCCGGTCCGCGCGCTTGCGGCGGCGGAACTCGCTGCGGCGCCGGACCACCTCGATCCGGTGGTCCACGTAGATGCTCAGCAGCTCGCGCAGCCCGAGAACCCGCGGCTGGCCGTCCAGCAGCGCGACGTTGTTGATGCCGAACGTCTCTTCCATGGGCGTGAGCCGGTACAGCTCGTCGAGGATGGCCTCGGGGTGGAACCCGCCGCGCACCTCGATGACCAGGTGCAGCCCCCGGTGCCGGTCGGTCAGGTCCTTCAGGTCGGAGATCCCGGCCAGCTTCTTGGCCTGCACCAGGTCCTTGATCCGGGAGATCACCTTCTCCGGCCCGACGCCATAGGGCAGCTCGGTGACCACGATGCCGTCCCGGCGCGGCGTGATCTTCTCGACCCGGGCGGTGGCCCGGGTGCGGAAGATCCCGCGCCCGCTCTCGTACGCCTCCCTGATCCCGTCCAGGCCGACGATCTTGCCGCCGGTCGGCAGGTCCGGGCCGGGCACGAAGCGCATCAGCTCGTCCAGGCTGGCCTCGGGGTTGGCGATGAGGTGCCGGGCCGCGGCGATCACCTCGCCGAGGTTGTGCGGGGCCATGTTGGTGGCCATCCCCACCGCGATGCCCGCCGTGCCGTTCACCAGCAGGTTCGGCAGGCCGGCGGGCAGGACCTCAGGCTGCGTCTCGGTGCCGTCGTAGTTGGGCTGGAAGTCGACGGTGTCCTCGTCGATCGAGGCCACCATCTCCATGGCCGCCGCGGTCAGCCGGGCCTCGGTGTAGCGCATCGCGGCCGGGGCGTCGTCCCCGCCCGGCGAGCCGAAGTTGCCGTGCCCGTCGATGAGCGGCAGCCGCATCGCCCACGGCTGGGCCATCCGGACCAGTGCGTCGTAGATCGCGCTGTCGCCGTGCGGGTGCAGCAGGCCCATGACCTCGCCGACCACCCGGGCGGACTTGACGTGGCCGCGGTCGGGCCGCAGGCCCATCTCGTTCATCTGGTACAGGATCCGGCGCTGGACCGGCTTCAGCCCGTCCCGGGCATCGGGCAGCGCCCGCTGGTAGATGACGGAGTAGGCGTACTCGAGGTAGCTGCCCCGCATCTCCTCGGCAACATCGATATCGACGATGTTTTCCTCGAAGTCCTCGGGGGGCGGGGGTGTCGCGGTGCGTCGTGCCATGTCCGCCATTGTGCCGCCTGGCGGCGACAGACTTGCCCAATGCGTCGGGCGTGGCGCGCAGTCCATGATCGCCGGTTGGGACGGCCGGCGCGTGGATCGCTCTCCCGCCGCTGACCCGGCTATTCTCCGATAACGGTCATATCGTGGTGACCGGCGGCGGCGGGGCCAGCATCCTGGGCGGGCTCACCGAGCGGCCCGCAGGCTGATCTGGATGCGAGTGGGAACTAGAACTGTTATGCGCCTGAGGGGACGGATCGTCGT
Organism: uncultured Actinomycetes bacterium; assembly: GCA_963751175.1. GTDB lineage: Bacteria > Actinomycetota > Actinomycetes > Streptosporangiales > Streptosporangiaceae > RYN-230. The sequence continues at coordinate 86,669 of CAVVTM010000014.1, forward strand.
GCTGGCCGGCTGCGCCGCCATGATCGGCACCGCCATGATCGGCGGCGTCGCGGCGTGCACGTCCAGAGTCGCAGCCCAGGGGCCGGGCGTGCCCACGAGGGCGACGGCTGCGGCCCGGACACCGGTCCCCGCCGCGCCTTCCCCGTCCAGCCCGGCCACCAGCCCGGCTGCCAGTCCTGCCGCCAGCCCTGAAGCCCGGCCGGCACCAGCCCGGCCCGCCCGGCCACCAGCCCTGTCGCCCGCCCGGCCGCCCGCCCGGCGATCGCGGTGACCGGCGCGCCCAGCGGCGTGAAGGCTAAGGGCGCGGTGCTGGCTGACGCGGCCACCGGCCAGGTGCTGTGGGCCCGCGACGAGGACACCCAACGGCCGATGGCGAGCGTCACCAAGGTGATGACCGCCCTGCTGGTGCTCAAAGCTGGCGACCTGGGCCGGGAGATCCGGGTCCCGAAGGCCGCGGTCACCTACGCCTGGAAGTACGGGGGCGAAACCGCGGCGCTGCGCCCCAGGGACGTGCTCACGGCGCGGGAGCTGCTGGAGGCCCTGCTGCTGCCCTCGGGGGCAGATGCGGCCTATACGCTCGCCAACGCGTACGGGCCCGGCATGGACGCCTTCCTGGCGCGGATGAACGCGACCGCGGCTGCAATGGGCATGACACACACCCATTTCACCTCGCCGGACGGCCTGCCCTACCCCACCGAGACATCGACGTACTCCACGCCGTCCGACCTGCTCAGGCTCGGCCTCACGGCCATGCGGTCCCCGGTGTTCCGGTCGATCGTGGACAGGTCCTTCTATCACCTGCCGAAAGGGCACGGTCATCACGGCTACTGGTGGGACAACACCGACGAGCTGATCGGCTCGTACCGGGGGGCCGTCGGGATAAAGACCGGCTACACCGATGAGGCCGGGCACTGCCTGCTGTTCGAGGCGGTCAGGAACGGCCGGACGCTGGTCGGGGTCGTGCTGCACAGCCCCGCTACCGGCCCGGCGGCCGGCGCGCGGGATGCCGCGCGGATGCTGAACTGGGGCTTCCGGCTCCCGCGTACGTCCTGACTGCTTATCGCCGCGGCCCGATGGCCCTATTCTTGTGGCCTCCTGGCCCCGGGGCGCGGCCCGCTGGCCCTAGGTGACGGAGAAGCCACCGTCGACGAAGATGAGCTGGCCGGTGACGTAGTCACTGGCCCGGCTGGCCAGGAACACGGTCACCCCCTCGAAGTCGGCGGGCTCGCCGTTGCGCCCGATCATGGTTCGGGCGGCCAGGGCCGCGGAGCGCACCGGGTCGCTCGCCACGGCCTCGGTGAGCGGGGTGGCCACGAACCCGGGCGTGATCGCGTTGCAGCACACGCCACGGCCGGCCCAGGCCTCGGACTGCGACCGGGTCAGCCCGGTCAGCCCCGCCTTGGACGCCCCATATCCGCCGCTGTTGCCGAACGCCCGGACCGCCTGCTGGGAGGCGACGTTGATGATCCGGCCCCAGCCGCGCCGGGCCATCGCGGGCCCGAAGCGCTGGCCGAGCACGAACGGGGCGGTGAGGTTAACCGCCATCACCTCGCCCCACTGCTCCAGGGTCTGCTCGCCGAGGGGTGGCCGCGGGTTGGCGCCGGCGGCGCTCACCAGGATGTCCGGTTCGCCATACGCGGCAACGGACTCCTCGGCCGCCCGCTGGACCGCGGCCGGATCGGCGAGATCGGCCCGGACCCAGGCGGCGGTCCCGCCGGCGGACCGGATGGCCGCGGCCGCCTCACCGAGGCTTTCTTCCCGGCGGGCGAGGAGAACGACCCGGGCGCCGGCCAGCGCGAGGGCACGGGCCATGGCGTGGCCGATGCCGGAACTGCCCCCGGTGATCAGGGCTACCCGGCCGTCCAGGGAGAAGAGGCCGTCCAGGAACCCGGCCCGCAAGCCCGGTTCAGGTCCTGGCCCAGCGTCAGCCCGGGCGCCGGGCCGGGATCAGTGTTCAGCCCGGGCGCCGGGCCGGGATCAGTGTTCAGCCCGGGCGCCGGGCCGGGATCAGTGTTCAGCCCGGGCGCCGGGCCGGGATCAGTGTTCAGCCCGGGCGCCGGGCCGGGATCAGTGTTCAGCCCAGGGCGCCGGGCCGGGATCAGTGTTCAGCCCAGGGTCCGGGCCGGGATCAGTGTTCAGCCCAGGGTCCGGGCCGGGATCAGCGTCCGGGCCCGGCTCGGCGGCCGGGCCTGGATCAGAGAGCAGGCCGGGCACCGACCAGGCCGAGTGCGTTCGAGGCCAGGCGGCACCCGCTGCCCAGCGCCTCAAGCGGGGGCTTCTTGTCCAGCCAGGCGGGCAGGAAACCGGCGCAGAAGGCATCCCCGGCCCCGGTCCCGTCCACGAAGGTCTCGACGGGCAGGGCGAGGGACCGGACGGGGTCGGGGCGGCCGTTGGCGTAGAGCGCTCCGTCGGGACCGAGTTTCACCACGACTTCGGGGTACCAGGCGGTCAGCACGTGCGCGGCTGACTCGGGGTCTTCACGGCCGGTGAGCACCGTCGCCTGATCCGCGTTGACGATGAGCAGGGTGACGCCGTTGGTCATCTCGAGGAACGGCTCGGCCCCGACCCGCTCCAGCGGCGCGGCGGAGGCGCCGTCCACCGAGATCGTCATGCCGGCCCGGCCCGCGTGAGCGAACGCGGCCAGCGCGGCGCCCCGGGACCCTTCGTTCAGCAGTGTGTAGCCCGACATGTGCAGGTGGGCCCCGGGCGCGAACAGGTCCTTGGGCAGGTCGTCAGGGTGCAGCGCGGCATTCGCGCCCGGATCCGACATCATCGTGTGGTCGCCCTTGTGGGTGACCATGACCACGCAGGTCCCGGTGGGCCGGTCCGGATCCATGACCAGCCGGGCGTCAACGCCGTAGCCCATGAGTTCCATGTCCCGGTTGCGGCCGGCGATGTCCGCGCCGCGGCGGCCCACGAAGGCCACTTCGCCGCCGTCGGCGGCCAGCCAGGCGGCGATGTTCGCGCCCGATCCGCCACCGTGCATACTGACCGTGGCCGGCGTGTCACTGCCCTTCGCCAGCGGAAGGGCCGCGTGCGCGACCGTGTCGGTCATCAGGTCACCAACGACGACAACGCGCGCCATGTCGTCACCACCTTGCTCCCGGGGCTGAGCCAGGGGGACACGTGCCGCGGCGCCCGGCTCAGGGCTGCCCATAGAACTTAACAGTTTCCCGGCCGCCTCTGCTGCCGTTCCGCAGGGTGGATCCATATGTGACCCATCCCCCGGTTAGGGATAGGAGACCACAAAGCGTGCATCCCCGGCAATGAGCGGCTGACCGTCACGTTCTGCCTGCGGCCGGAGCGTGCCCGGAGCGCGCGCTGCCCCCGCGCCCGGAGCGCGGCCGGCCCCGGAGCGCGGGGGGACCGCGCGGCGGCCGCACCAGGTGGGCTACTGTCGCTTACCGCGTACTGAGGAGGCGGCAAAGACATGGCCTGGACCTGGCAGTTCGAGACGGCGGACGGGACCCTGGTGCCGTCACGGGGAGTGCCGAGGGAAACGTTCGCCAGCCAGGGCGACGCGGAGAGCTGGCTCGGCGAGAACTGGCGGGAGCTGCTGGACGGCGGCGTGGACCAGGTGACCCTCCTGGAGGAGAGCCGGGTCGAGTACGGCCCGATGAGCCTGCGCGCTGAGTAGTCCGGGGGGACGACCCCCCTGGACCCCCCGATCGCCGCTCCGCGCCGAACGCCGGCTCGGCGAGCACCCGCCTCCGGCGGGCCCCGCCTCCCCGGCGCACGCGCCTGGTAGAGGTCCACGTAGTCGGTCTGGAGCCGGCGCAGCGACCCGTGCACCGACTCCATGATGTGCTTGCGGGACAGGCCGCGGTCGTTAGGCCCGGCGCCGGTGGGCCAGTAGACCTTGGTGCAGATCTCGAGGGACTCGCGGCGCACCCCGTGCAGCGCGCGGCCGAGGACTTCCTCGGCCTGTGTCCCGGCGTAGACGTCGGCCGTGTCGAACGTGGTGATGCCCTCGTCCAGGGCTGCCGCGACGCACGCCCGGGCAGCGTCTTCCTCGACCTGGGAACCGTGCGTAATCCAGTTCCCGTAGGCGATCTCACTGACTTTGAGGCCGCTGCGGCCCAGGTGGCGATGTTCCATAACGCACGACACTAGGGCACTGCGCCGTCACGCCCGCAGAGGGGACCGTCAGACCGTGGCGCCCGGCTTGACCCTCGGCTTGGGGAAGCGGAGCTGGCGGATCTGCAGCGCCCGCATGGCCGCGTACATCTTGATCCCGCGGGTGCTCTCCCCGGGGAAGCGCTCGTTGGCCAGCATGGTGACCCGGCGGCCCACGACGTAGCCCTCGACGACCATGATCACGACCATGACGATCAGGAGCAGGGGCAGGATCGTCTGCATCACGGGGTTGCGCAGGAACAGCAGGAACAGCAGCACGACCAGGCCGTACATGTAGAACTCGCTCAGCCGCCGCCGCGAGTCCACCAGGTCGCGGGCCAGCGCCCGGACCGGGCCCTTGTCCTTGGCCGGGAGGGCCCACTCCTCGCCGCGCCGCATGGCCTCCGACTTGCGGGCCCGTGCCGTCTTGTCCCTGGTCCGCGACTGGCGCAGCGCTTCCTTCCGGTCACCCGGGGCGTTGTACCGCCGGCGACGTTCCGCCTCGCTGCGCTTGGGCGTCGGCCTGCCCTTACCCGTGGTCACCGACGCGTGGTCGGCCTGTTCGGTCGCTGAAGCGCCCGGGGCGCCCTCGGGCGCGTCCTGGGTGGCGGTGTTACGTCGTCTGAACACGGACTCAGCCTACCGGGACGAAGGCCGCGGATCACCAGACCGCGAGCCTCCCGGCTGTGATGGCTGCGCCGACTTTGACCGCGTAGGCTGTGAGTCACCAGCCTGCGGGCGCGGCGGCCACGGCACGGGGGGTGTCGGCCAGTCCGCCGCAGGTGGCTGGCGGCAGCGCTACACGATGAGGGGATGGTCGCGCCGATGAGCGTGGTGAAGCGGGTATCGATGATCTTCAAGGCCAAGGCCAATAAGGCCCTGGACAAGATGGAAGATCCGCGCGAGACCCTGGACTACTCCTACCAGCGCCAGCTGGAGATGCTGACGCAGGTCCGCCGGGGCGTCGCCGACGTGGCCACGTCGCGCAAGCGCGTGGAGCTCCAGATGAACACGCTGCAGCAGCAGCAGACCAAGCTGGATGGCCAGGCCCGTAAGGCGCTGGGCAGCGGGCGGGAAGACCTGGCCCGCGAGGCGCTGACCCGCAAGTCGGCGCTGGAGACCCAGATCAGCGACCTGCAGACCCAGTACCAGTCGCTGCAGGCGGACGAGGAGAAGCTGACCGCCGCCTCCCAGCGGCTGCAGGCCAAGGTGGAGGCCTTCCGCACGCAGAAGGAGACCATCAAGGCCACTTATACCGCCGCCGAGGCCCAGACCAGGATCGGCGAGGCCGTGTCCGGCATCTCCGAGGAGATGGGCGACGTCGGCATGGCGGTGCAGCGAGCCCAGGACAAGACCGCGCAGATGCAGGCCCGGGCCGGCGCCATCGACGAGCTGATGGCTTCCGGGGCCCTGGACGACGTGACCGCGCAGCCCAACGACGACATCCAGCGCGAGCTGGACCAGATGGGCGCCAGCCACGACGTGGACCGCGAGCTGGAGCGGCTCAAGGGTGAGCTGAGCCAGGGCGAGGCGCCCCGGGAGATCGAGGGCTCCGCGTCGGGAGCGGCTGGGAACGGCCAGGCGGGCGCGGCCGCGGATAAGCCGCAGGCCGGTGACGGGTCATGATCATCCGCATTCTCGGCGAGGGCCAGCTGGACGTGGATGACAGCCTGGCCAGCGAGCTGAACGAGCTGGACGCCAGGCTCGAGGCGGCGGTGAGCTCCGGTGACGAGGCGGCCTTCCGCCCGGTCCTGGCCGAGATGCTGGAGCGGGTCCGCGCCGCGGGAACGCCGGTGCCGCGGGATTCGTTGGAATCGTCGGACGTGATCCTGCCGTACTCCGACGCCAGCATGGACGACGTGCGTGGCCTGCTCTCGGAGGATGGCCTCATCCCGGGGTGAGGGATCCCGATCCCCGGGCTGACGGTCATCCGCCTTCAGCCGGCCTGGGCTCACCTTGCTTTCAGGGTTGACTCAGCAAGCTTTCAGCTGGCCGGTGCACACTGATGGGTGAGCGTCCCTGGGAGAGGATGACCAGGTTGCTGGCCAGGCCGGAAGGCCACCTGTGACCGCTTCGCGGGCCGGGCGGGACCCGGGCCGGCGGCCGGATGAGTCCCGGCCAGACGGGGCGGCGCATCGTGGGAATTCCGCTCGGCCCCGGCCTGATAATGAAACAGGTGGCTTCGAAAGCGAAGCCGGTTAAGAGCTCAGCTGGCCCGGCCAGCTGACAGAACGGAGGCGGCGCGGTGGCGAAGACTCGCTATGCGCCTGACAGGGGTCTCACGGCGCGGATGACCCTGACGATGTTTCTCCTCGGACTCGTGTTCGTCGCCTTCATCACTGTTCTCGTGCTGGTTCTCAGCGCGACCGGCAAGGTCTCGAGCGGCGGCATCGTGTTCTTCGCCGTGCTGCTCGGCCTGGCCCTCGGAGTCGGCTCCTTCTGGTACTCCGACAAGATCGCCCTGAGCGCCGCGCAGGCGGTCGTGGTCAGCCCGCAGGACAGTGCGCAGGCGGCCCGGCTGCACGGCATCGTGGACCGGCTCGTCGCGCTGGCCAACATGCCCAAGCCCAGGGTCGCGATCGCGCCGTCCCCGATGCTGAACGCGTTCGCCACCGGGCGGAACACCAAGACCTCGGTCCTCGTGGTGACCACCGGCCTGCTCAACAACCCCGACCTCAACGACCGCGAGCTCGAGGCCATCCTGGCCCACGAGCTGTCCCACGTGGCCCACAAGGACGTCGCGGTGATGACCATCGCGTCGTTCATCGGCATCATCGCGGGCCTGCTGGTCCGGTTCGCCTTCTACTCCGAGCTGTTCGGCGGGGGCGGCCGTGGCCGTGGCGGCAACAACAATAACAATGGCGGCGCCATCCCGGTCGTGCTGGTCGTGCTGGTGGTCGGCATCGTGGTGTACGCGATCAGCTTCCTGCTCATCCGGCTGCTGTCCCGGTACCGGGAGCTGGCGGCGGACCGGGCCGGGGCGCTGCTTACCGGGCAGCCGTCCGAGCTGGCCAGCGCGCTGCAGAAGGTCAGCGGGTCGATGAGCGCGATCCCGACCAAGGACCTGCGTACGGCCGAGCCGCTGAACGCCTTCTACTTCGTCCCGGCGTTCAAGGCGGGCAGCAAGCAGGTCAGCCTGAACAGCCTCTTCTCTACGCATCCGTCCCTGGAGCGGCGGCTGCGCCAGCTGTCGGAGATCTCCGAGCAGCTGAGCAGGTAGCGGTGGGATTCCTGGACACGATCCTGGGCCGGACCAAGCCGGCCCAGCCGAACCTGGACGAGCTGTTCTCCCTGCCCACCGCGGCGATCACGCTGGAGGCCGGGATGAACCTGATGCCCACCGGCACCGGTTCTGTCTGCTTCCGGGCCGCCGAGGGCAAGGCGTTCTCGGACATCGAGAAGGACGTCCGCGAGCTGCTCAGCATGGGCTCGGGCACGTCCTCGGTCGAGGTGAGCACCGACTCCTACGGGTTCACGTGGCTGACGTGCCAGCACGCCCCCGACGACTTCGAGGCGCTGGTCACCGACCTGCACGCGGTGAACGCCTCGCTGGCAGACGGCGGGTTCGGGCCGCTGCTGCTGTGCACCCTGGTCAGCTTCCAGGACGATTCGGGGCAGCGGCTGGGCATCGTCTACCTCTACAAGCGGGGCACGTTCTACCCGTTTGCGCCCAAGTCCGCGCAGCAGCGGGACAACGCGCTCGAGCTGCAGGTGCGCGGGTCGGTGGGCGCCGACCTGAAGTTCGAGCCCGACATGACCCGCTGGTTCGCGGTCTGGGGCGCCCCCGGTCTTTAGCCTGGCCGGGCCGGCCCGGGGGCGGCCTTTACCCTCGGCGGACCCGCCGTTTACGGACTTAGGCCAGACAGAGGAAACTCAGAGGATTTAGCGACACTACGGATAGCTTCCGCTGCCAGGTTGGCCGCTATGAGTGCCTCGCCGGTGGCCTTCGGTGCGCCGAAGTCGCCAGCCGACCGTCAGCGCAAGCCCGTCCGCAGCCCGGCCACACCCCGGCCTCGTCCGGCCCTCGCGGGTCTCGCGCTGCTGGTGGCCGGGGCCGGGCTCGGGGCCACCCTGGCCGTCACCATCACCAGCGAGCCCGCCACCCAGCTATCCGCCCGGGGCGGCCTGCTCACCTACGCGGGCAGCCTCACCGGCATGATCGGCACCTACCTGGCCCTGATCATGGTCCTGCTGGTCAGCCGCATCCCGTTCGTGGAGCGGGTGGCGGGCCAGGACGGCCTGATCCGGCTGCACCGCACGGTCGCCCCGTGGCCGATCAGCCTGCTTGCCGCGCACGCCCTGTTCCTCACCCTGGGCTACGCCGAGGCGGCCCGGGCGGGGGCCTGGCACGAGGCGGGTGTCCTGCTGACCCGGTACCCGGACGTGCTCACCGCGACTATCGGCCTCGCCCTGATGTGCCTGATCGGCATCATCTCGGTGCACGCCGTGCGGCGCAGGCTGCGCCGGGAGACCTGGTGGCTGATCCACCTGTGGATGTACCTGGCCCTGGCCATCTCGTTCGCGCATGTCATCGTGCTCGGCCCGGCGTTCGTGGGCCACCCCCTGACCCAGGTCGTCTGGTCGGTGGCCTGGGCGGCGACCGCCGGCCTGGTCCTCTGCTACCGGTTCGGCCTGCCGGCCGATCCGGAGCCTGCGGCACCGGCTGACGGTCACCGAGGTGCGCCCGGAGGGGCCCGGCGTGGTGTCGGTGATCTGCACCGGCCGCCACCTGGACCGGCTGGCCGTGTCCGGGGGCCAGTTCTTCTGCTGGCGGTTCCTGACCAGGGGAATGTGGTGGCAGGCCCACCCTTACTCGCTGTCCGCGCTGCCGCAGCCCCCCTACCTGCGGCTGACCGTGAAGGCGGTGGGAGATCACTCCGCCGGGCTGGCGAGCATCCGGCCCGGTACCAGGATCGCCATCGAGGGCCCGTACGGCGCGTTCACCCGGTACGCGCAGCGCCGGCCCCGGGCCCTGCTGGTCGCGGCCGGCATCGGGGTGACCGCGCTGCGGTCGCTGCTCGAGGACCTGCCGCGGGGCAGCGCGCCGGTGGTCCTGCTGCGCGCCAGCCAGCCCGCGGACCTGGTGCTCACCAAGGAGGTCCGGGAACTGGTGCGGCACCGCCGCGGGACCATCCACGAGCTGGTCGGCTCCCGCGAGGAGGCGGCCATCGACGAGGTGTCGCTGCCGCGGCTGGTGCCCGACCTGGCCCAGCGCGACGTGTACGTCTGCGGGCCGGAAGGCTTCGTCGCCTCGGTCGCCGATACCGCGCGGAACCTGGGTATCCCGGAGGAAGCGATCCATCACGAGGCCTTCGCCCTGTGACCGGGCGTCCTGTTCGCTGAGGGGAGTACATATGGGGAGCGCCCGATGAAGCGCGCGCCGTGGCTGGTCCTGGCTGGGACCGTGGCCGGGTTCCTGGGCGTGCTGGGGCTGCACAAGACGGCCGCGCCCGGCGCGCTGGCCGCCGGGACCCAGCCCGCCAGCAAGAGCACCCACGCGGCCCGGGCGGGAGGCCGCCGGGCCACGCCCGCCGCCGGGCCCGCCGCCGGCCCGGCAGTCACCACCCTGGGCACCCTGGAACCCTACGGCTACGGCGAGCTGGCCACCCGGGTGAGCATCAGCGGCGGCCGGATCACCGGCATCGCGGTCCCGGTGCTGCGCACCGCCGAGCAGTACTCCCAGCAACTCGCCGTCCAGGTCATCCCCACCCTGCGCAGCGAGGTACTGGCGGCCCAGAGCGCCCGCATCAACGCGGTGTCCGGCGCCACCTACACGAGCCAGGCGTACGCCCTGTCCGTGCAGTCCGCGCTGGACAAGGCGCACTTCCGGTGAGGCTCGGCCGCCGCGGCGCGGCATCGCCCGCCCCGCCGCCGGCCCTGCAGACGGACGGGCCGCCGGACGGGCCCGGCCGTGGCGCGCGCCCAGTGACCCACGCGGAGCACGTGATGGGGACGGTCGTCTCGTTCGCGGTGCTGCCCGCCGCGCCGCCGGCCGGGGAGCCGTCCGCCGTGCGGGCCGGCAGGGAGCCGTCCCGCCCCGATCCCGGAGCCGCCATCCGGGCGGCCTGCGCCCTGCTGCACGAGGCCGACGCGGTGTTCAGCACCTGGGATCCGCGGAGCCCGCTGAGCCGGCTGCGCCGCGGCGACATCTCCGAAGCGGACGGGCCGCCCAGCCTGGCCGAGGTACGGGCGGCCTGCGAGGCGGCCCGGGAAGCGTCCGGCGGCTGGTTCGACCCGTGGGCCATGCCCGGCGGCTACGACCCGACCGGGCTGGTCAAGGGCTGGGCCGTGGACCGGGCCCTGGGCGCCATCCGCCAGGCGGGCCTGCCCGCCGCCCTGGTCAACGGCGGCGGTGATCTCGCCGCGTTCGGGGGGCCGGCCCCGGCGGAGCCATGGCGGGCCGGGATCCGCCACCCGTGGCGGCCGGCCGCGCTGGCCGCCGTGCTGGAGGTGCGCGGCGCGGTCGCCACCTCCGGGACCTACGAGCGCGGCGTGCACCTGGTCGACCCGCGCACCGGGCGGCCCGGCTGCCGGGCCGCATCGGCCACGGTCACGGGGCCCAGCCTGTCCCTGGCCGACGCGCTGGCCACCGCGCTGGCCGTGGGCGGTGATGCGGCTCTCGAGGCGGTCGGCAGGTGCCCCGGCTACGCTGGATACCTGGTCCGCCCCGACGGCACCGAGACCTGGACCAGCGGCATCCAGTTCGCCAGGCCCTGAGTCCAGGCCTGGGACCAGGCCTGATCTGGGCCCCCCGTAAATGCCGGAGCCGGCCCGCCCCGCCCGGAATGACCGGGGAGCGCATATGGTTGGTGCAGGAGATAAGGCAGCGCCGCGGACGCGGCGGCAGTCCAACGCGGGAGCTAACACATATGACGGTCCAGAATGAGGCGACAACCACTGGTGTCATCCTGACCGACACCGCGGCTGCGAAGGTGGGCGCTCTCCTGGAGCAGGAAGGCCGCGACGACCTGCGGCTGCGCATTGCCGTCCAGCCGGGCGGCTGTTCCGGGCTGCGCTACCAGCTGTACTTCGACGAGCGTGAGATGGACGGGGACATCGACGCCGAGTTCTCGGGCGTGCACGTGGTCACCGACAAGATGAGCGCCCCGTACCTGATGGGCGCCACCATCGACTTCGTGGACACGATCGAGAAGCAGGGCTTCACGATCGACAACCCGAACGCCACCGGGTCCTGCGCCTGCGGCGACTCGTTCCACTGATTAGTCCGGGGGGACGACCCCCCTGGACTCTGCTGGCCCGGGGGGCGACCCCCCGAAGCCCCCCCGGCTCTACCAGTCCGGGGGGACGACCCCCCTGGACCCCCCGCCATCCGCCGGCTCGGCCAGAACCCGCCTCCGGCGGGCCTCGTCTCGACCGGCGGATAAGCGGTGGTACAGGTCACCGCACAGGTTCAAGCGGTGGCACAGGCTGCAGCACACGTTCACAAGCTCACAACCACGGCCGGGAGGGTAACCTCCCGGCCGTGCTGCTTCCCGCGGTACCTCACATCGCCTAGAGTGCGGCAGTGCGCATAGCCATCACCGGGTCCATCGCGACCGATCACCTGATGACCTTCCCCGGCCGTTTTGTCGAGCAGTTCATCCCCGAGAAGATGGACCGGGTCTCCCTGTCCTTCCTCGTCGACGCGCTGGAGATCCGGCGCGGGGGAGTAGCGGCGAACATCGCGTTCGGCCTCGGCGTGCTCGGGCTGAGCCCGCTGCTGGTCGGGGCCGTCGGCGAGGACTTCGCCCCGTACCGCACCTGGCTGACCGGGCACGGGGTGGACTGCAGCGGCGTCCGCGAGTTGACCACGCAGCACACCGCGCGGTTCGTCTGCACCACCGACGTGGATGGCAACCAGATCGCCTCGTTCTACCCCGGCGCGATGAGTGAGGACGCCGACATCGAGCTGGCCCCGCTGGCCGGGCAGGCCGGCGGCCTGGACCTGGTGCTGATCGGCGCCAGCGACCCGGGCGCCATGCTGTCGCACACCCAGGAGTGCAAGGACCTGGGCATCCCGTTCGCGGCCGACCTGTCGCAGCAGCTGCCCCGGCTGGCCGGGGACGAGGTGCGCGACCTGGTCGACGGCGCCGCCTACCTGTTCTGCAACGAATACGAGGAAGCCCTCATCGAGCGCAAGAGCTCGTGGTCCGGCCCGGAGATCCTGGCCCGGGTCGGCGTCCGGGTGACCACCCTCGGTCCCGCCGGCGCCAAGATCGAGCGCACCGGCGCCGATCCGGTCTTCGTTGCGGCGGTTCCGGAGGTGCGGAAGGTCGACCCAACCGGGACCGGTGACGCGTTCCGGTCGGGTTTCCTGGCCGCGGTGGCCTGGGGCCTGCCCCTGGAGCGGGCGGCCCAGCTCGGCAACATGCTCGCGGTGCACGTTCTGGAGACGGTCGGCACGCAGGAGTACGAGCTGAAGCCCGGCGCGCTGGCCGAGCGGCTGGCCGCCGTCTACGGCGAGGCCGAGGCCGCGGAGATCGCCGCGCACTACAGCTGAGCCGCCCGGCCTCGCGCCTGCGCCGGCCCCGCTTCATTCTTTCCGCAACGAACCCCCGCCCGGGCCGCTGCCACCCGCGAACGCCAGAGGGGACGGCCCTGGTGGGCCGTCCCCTCCGTGATGCTGTCGCCGCTAGCTATGGCAGCGAGGGCGCATCCGTAATGTAATTCCTGGGCGAGCCGACCCCGGTCGCGTCGTCGTAGCCCTTGACGGCGGGCAGCGCGTCAGCGCCCTCGCCATTGATGCCCAGGGTCCGCAGGTAGGTCAGCAGCGGGCCCGTCTTGGTGTAGGGATCGGTGTAGTTGTTGCGCACCTCGGCCAGGTAGCCCGGGCCGAGCGGGTGGTCGGTCACGTCGTTGTACGCCGCGTTCGACGTCCCGTAGGCGAAGTGCGTGTCCAGGTAGTAGATCCCCGGGTTGGCGAAGCCGAGCGCCCCGCCCGCCGCCTGCTGTGCGTCCGCCTCGATGCCGGCGAACACGGGGCAGGCCACGCTGGTGCCGCCGATCCTGCTGAGCGAGAAGGCGTAGCTCTTCCCGTCCGGCTGCAGGGTCGTCTGGCCGACCAGGACCCCGGTGCTCGGGTCGGCGAGGGCCGACACGTCCGGGACCACCCGCATGGGCGTGCTGCTGGTCGTGCCGTCCGGCAGCTTGGTGGCCAGGCTGTTCGGCACCACGCCCGCCTGGTAGGAGGGCTGGGTGTACTCGGTGCTCACGCCACCCCCACCCGAGCCGTCATACCAGTCGGGGTACTTGCCCGGCGGGGTGTACTGCCACTTCTTGCCGCCGTTCTTCAGGTGAATCAGCGGGTCCAGCAGGGTACCCCAGGAGGTTTCCCACTGGTAGCTCTTGCTCTGGCTGATGGCCAGGCTGGTGCCGCCCACCGAGGTGACGTACGGGCTCGACGTCGGGTAGTCCACCTGGTCCTGCGGGGACGCGGGGTCCTCGCCCGGGCCCTCGTAACCGCTGTCGCCGGAGGAGAAGAAGAAGCCGATCCCCTCGAGCGCGCCGACCTGGAAGATCAGGTCGAACGTGGCGTTGATGGTGGAGTAGCTGGCCGGCTCACCGTAGGAGTTGCTGACGATGCTGGCCAGGCCGGTGTCCACGATGGCCGCTTCCGCGTTGGCCAGGTCACTGTCGAAGCAGCTGCCCGCGGCGACGTACCGCACGTTGGCATCGGGCGCCTGGCCGTGCACGGACTCGACGTCGAGGGTCTCCTCGCCGTACCAGCCCGCAGGGCCGCATATCTTCTGGCTGTTGTACGGGCCAGCCTGGTACTGCTTGAACTGGCCGGGCGCGAACGGCTGGTCGCCGACGTAGCTGGCGAACTGGTTGGCGTCAGACCTGATCGTGGGCGACGCGTACGCGTCCACGATCGCCACGGTCTGGCCCTTCCCGGTCATCCCGGAGCTGGTCGCCCCGTAGGCCCCGCGGACCTGGCTCGGCGTGTAGCCGCAGTTGGTCCACGGCTGGTACTTGCCATACGCCTTGGGCTTGTTGGTCGCGGTCAGCTGGCCGTAGTAGGTCGAGCACGGCTTGGCGACCCAGTAGTTCGGGCCAGGCGGCGGCAGCGCCGGCTTCATCTCGCTCTTCCCGGTGTCCAGGCCGGCCACCGCGAGGACAGAGCTGGCCACGGACGCGGGCGCGGTGGCTGCGTGGTCAGGCGCCCGGTCGCTCTGCCCGCCGGGGCCGCGGTAGGTGCCGAACGTCACGCCGAACGCCTTGCTGGCGGCGGCCACGGACCCGCGCACGCCGACGTACGCGCCGGCCGGGTACTTGGCGCTGACCCTGGTCACGCTCAGCCCCGCCGAGGTGAGCCAGGACTTCACGGAGGCGACTTCCGCCGCGGACGGCGCGTACTCCTTGCGGACTGCGGCGGGGCTCATGAAGTGGCGGTAGCTCTTGCTCGCCGGGTTGGAGACTGCCGCCACGGCGCTGGCCAGCTCAGCCTGATGGCTGGGGGTAAGGTACACCCGCGCGTTGACGGTTCCGGCCGTGACGGGCTTGCTGCTGAGACGCTTCGCGGCGACCGCCCATGCTGGATGGGAGTCGGCGATCGCGCTTCTCGGGTTGGCCGCCTGCGCGGCGGTGGCCGAAACGAGAGTGCCGAGCGTTAGTGCTCCGGCGGCAATCGTCGCCCCGACCACACGCAGGCGTGTGACTTGCGGCATGCACATTCCTTCCTTGACGGATGATCATGGCGCCTGATCACTGTGTCCTGGGTAACAGGCACAACCGGAATAGACTCGTCCCCCTCACGCGTGCTGCGCAAGAGAAAACACTCATCCCGCGGGTTCCGTTATGCAGTAGTGACTGCGCTGAATAGGTTTGGCCGCCGGTATTCCCGCCGGCCGGGCCACCGCAGGCGGGAACCTGGCCGCCACGGCGGAGGGGATAGCGTGGCAGGGTGGCGACTCTTCTTCTCGCGGGCGTTCCCGGGCACGCGTATCAGGGGCCGCCCGCGCTGACGGCGGCCCGCGTGTTCACCTCCTGGACCCTGGACGTGCCCGTGCTCGTGGCCGTGCTGCTGGCCGGCGGCCTGTACCTGGCCGGGGTCCGCCGGGTCCGCCGGGCCGGCCAGCCGTGGCCGCTGGCCCGCGCGGCCGCGTTCTACCTCGGCGGGCTCGGCGTCCTGGTCATCGCCACCATGTCGTTCCTCGGCGTGTACCAGGGGGTGCTGTTCTACATCCGCTCGGTGCAGACCATCCTGCTGCTGCTGGTGGTGCCGCTGTTCACGGCCCTGGGCCGGCCGCTCACGCTGATCACCGCGGCGGCGCCCCGGGCAGGCCGGCGGCTGGGGGCCGCGGTGCACAGCCGCACGGCACGGATCCTCACTTTCCCGGCGATCACCACGCTCGTGCTCGTGCTGGTGCCGTTCGTCCTGTACTTCTCACCCTGGTACGCGGCCAGCATGCGCAGCGGTGCGATCCGTGAGCTGACCTACCTGGCCCTGCTGGCCCCGGGATTCGTGTTCTTCTGGATGTTCCTGCGGGTGGACCCGGTGCCGAGGGTGTACCCGTACCTGGTCGGCCTGTGGGTGAGCGCGGGCGAGGTGGTCGGGGACGCTGTCCTCGGCCTCGCGGTGCTCGCCGACCAGAGCCTCATCGCCGGGGCCTACTACCACGCGCTGGCCCGTCCCTGGGGCCCCAGCCTGCGCAGCGACCAGGTCATCGGCGGCGGGGCACTGTGGGTGCTCGGGGACATCGTGGGGCTGCCGTTCCTGGCCGCCCAGTTCGTCCAGATGATCAGGGAAGACGAGACCGAGGCGGCGGGCGTGGACGCCGAGCTGGATGCCGTGGAGGCGGCGGAGAACGCCGCGGCCGCGGCCGTCCCCGCGGACGCCGGCCCGGCCGCGGAGGAACCAGCCGGGAGCCAGCCCTGGTGGCAGAACGACCCGCGGTTCGCGGACCGCTTCCGGTCCGCCGGTGATGTCTAGCGGGCGGTCACCAGGTCCGGGCGCAGCAGGTCCGCGGTCACCAGGTGCGCGGTCAGTAGGTGCGCTTGACCAGGAACGCCCAGCCGCGCGGCAGGGCCGTCTCGACCACGAACTCCTGGGACTTCATCATGCACCAGGCGGGAATGTCGGTCTGGGCGGCAGGATCGTCAGCCAGGACGGCGACCGTCGCCCCGATCGGGACCTCCCTGATCCGCTCGGCGAGCATGATGATCGGGATGGGGCACTTCCGGCCCAGCGCGTCGATGGTCAGCATGGGTGCTGGGCGCGTCGGGGGGGTCATCCGCATGCCTCTCGCTCTGTGCTGCCTGCTCCGTGCCGCCTGCGCTGTGCTGGCGCAGTGTCCCGGTGCTCGCCAGCACCGGGGGACACCGTCTCCAGCTAAAAAAGTGACAATACTCCGCGGTGCCCCCCGGACGGCCGGGACGTCCGCATGCATGCTGCCACGGGAGAGCGATACCCGCACGTCGCCGTCCATAAGCGCATCCGGCCAGGACACGCGGCAGCACAAATGGGGTCCCCCGTCAGGGCGGCTGGCGCGCACGATACTGTTTGCACGACAGCCTGTAGGACGAGCCATGACCTGCCCGTGCAGCCGGGAGTCATTCCGCTGGGAAGGCAACCTGTGAGTCCCACCCCCAGCGCCCCACGCCGAAGGGGCGCGCACGATCCGGGCCATATGCCCGGCGAGGAGAATGCCGCCGTGGCCGACGGCCCGCCAGCCGCCCGGGGCGCTGGCCAGCCCGCGCGGCGGCTGCGCTGCTGGATACCGCGCACCGTGCTGCTCGCGGCAGTGCTGACGGCGACGGCCGGCTGCCAGTCCACCACGTTCACCCGGCTTGGCCTGCCGGTCCCGGTCACCAAGCAGGGCAAGGTCGTGGTGACCCTCTGGCAGGGCAGCTGGATCGCCGCCCTCTGCGTAGGCGTCGTGGTCTGGGGCGCGATCCTGTGGGCGGTGATCTTCCACCGCAAGCGCACTGATGAGCCGCCGCGCCAGGTGCGCTACAACCTGCCGATCGAGATCATGTACACGGTCATCCCGTTCATCATGGTCGGCGTCTTTTTCTTCTTCACCGCCCGGGACGAGAACTTCATCGACAAGCTCTCGCCGCACCCGGACGTCACCGTGACGGTGTACGGCTACCAGTGGGGCTGGGAGTTCCAGTACCCCGGGTACAAGGTGCCGGGCACGCCGAGCGGGGTGGTCTCCGAGACGGGGGTAGCCTGGCCGGGCCGCCTGCCGGTGCTGGAGATCCCCACGAACCGGACGGTCCGCTTCAACCTCGTCTCCCTGGACGTGGTGCACTCGTTCTGGATCGTCCCGTTTGAGTTCAAGCGGGACGTGATCCCCGGCCACCCCAACCACTTCGAGGTGACCCCCATCAAGACCGGCACGTTCACCGGCCGCTGCACCGAGCTGTGCGGCGTCTACCACAGCCGGATGCTGTTCACGGTGAAGATCGTCACCCCGGCGCAGTTCCACACCTGGATCAGCGCCCAGCAGCATTCGCAGCAGAAGTCAGCAGGGGGTGCGTGAGCCCGTGGCCACCGTCGAGCAACCGGTCCAGGAGCAGGCCTTCGAGCAGTACGGCCGCAAGGGGTCGATCCTGGCCAGCTGGCTCTCCTCGACCGACCACAAGGTCATTGGCCACCTCTACCTGATCACGTCGTTCGCGTTCTTCCTGATCGGTGGCCTGATGGCCATGATCATGCGGATCCAGCTGTTCGGGCCGGACAATCACGTGGTCTCTGACCAGCAGTACAACGAGCTGTTCACCATGCACGGCACGATCATGCTGCTGCTGTTCGCCACCCCGCTGTTCGTCGGGTTCGCGAACGAGATCATGCCGCTGCAGATCGGCGCGCCGGACGTGGCGTTCCCCCGGCTGAACCTGCTCAGCTACTACTTCTTCCTGTTCGGCGGCCTCATCCTGCTGATCAGCTTCCTCACCCCGGGCGGGGCGGCGGCGTTCGGCTGGTACGCGTACTCCCCGCTGACCAGCTCGGTGTACTCGCCGGGCATCGGCGGCGACATGTGGATCATGGGCCTGACCCTGTCCGGGCTCGGCACCATCCTCGGCGGCGTCAACTTCGTCACCACGATCATCTGCATGCGCGCGCCCGGCATGACCATGTTCCGGATGCCGATCTTCACCTGGAACATCCTGCTCACCAGCATGCTGGTGCTGCTCGCGTTCCCGGTGCTCGCCGCGGCGCTGCTGGTCCTCGAGATCGACCGCAAGCTCGGGGCCCAGGTGTTCAACGCCGCCAACGGCGGGGCGATCCTGTGGCAGAACCTGTTCTGGTTCTTCGGGCATCCGGAGGTCTATATCGTCGCGATACCCTTCTTCGGTATCGCGACCGAGGTGCTGCCGGTGTTCAGCCGCAAGCCGATCTTCGGCTACAAGGGCCTGGTCGGCGCGACCATTGCCATCGCCGGGCTGTCCATGACGGTGTGGGCACACCACATGTTCACCACCGGCGCCGTGCTGCTTCCGTTCTTCTCGTTCATGACGTTCCTCATCGCGGTGCCCACCGGCGTGAAGTTCTTCAACTGGGTGGGCACCATGTGGCGCGGCCAGCTCACGTTCGAGCCGGCCATGCTGTTCTCCATCGGGTTCCTGGTGACCTTCCTGTTCGGCGGGCTCACCGGGGTCATCCTCGCTTCCCCGCCGCTGGACTTCCACGTCAGCGACTCCTACTTCGTGGTCGCCCACTTCCACTACGTGCTGTTCGGCACCGTGGTGTTCACCATGTTCAGCGGCTTCTACTTCTGGTGGCCCAAGTTCACCGGGAAGATGCTGGACAACACGCTCGGCAAGTGGCACTTCTGGACCCTGTTCATCGGGTTCAACATGACGTTCCTGGTGCAGCACTGGATCGGCGTCGAGGGCATGCCGCGGCGGATAGCGAACTACCCGTTCCTGCCGGCCAACGTGACCACGCTGAACCAGATCTCGAGCATCGGCTCGTGGATCCTGGGCGCGTCCACGTTCTTCTTCCTCTACAACATCTACAAGACCTGGAAGTACGGCGAGCAGGTCACCGTGGACGACCCGTGGGGGTACGGGAACTCGCTGGAGTGGGCGACCTCCTGCCCGCCGCCCCGGCACAACTTCACCAGCATCCCGCGCATCCGCTCCGAGCGGCCCGCGTTCGACCTGCACTACCCGCACATCCAGACCGGCCGGACGCATCAGCAGCGGACCTTGGAACACAAGAAATGACCCGCGGGACGGGCCCCGGGCGGCGGGCCCTGATGAGCAGAGGACCGGAGGCCCCGCGGGGCGCCGGGGAGGTGCCAGATGAAGTTTGAGGGATCCCTGTTCATCGGCTGCGCGATCTTCTTCGGCGCCGCGGACATCGTCTACTGGTACTTCTCCAAGGACCCGACGGGCACCACCGCGCTCGCGCTGTCCGTGGCCCTGGCCTTCCTGACCGGGTTCTACCTGCTGTTCACCGGGCGGCGGCTGCCGGAGCGGCCCGAGGACAACCCGGACGGCGAGATCCCGCAGGGCACAGGCGAGCTGGGCTTCTTCAGCCCGCACAGCTGGTGGCCGCTGTACCTGGGCCTGGCCGCCGGCCTGGCCGCCTTCGGGGTGGCTATCGGATGGTGGCTGTTCCTGATCGGCCTGCTGGCCATCTTCCTCACCACGATCGGCTTCGTGTTCGAGTACTACCGCGGCGTCTACGCCCACTAACCCCATTAACCCCATTAATCCCGCTGGCCCCGCCCGCCGTACGATCGCGGCGGGTTGTCCCGGCGATCAGCCGATTGGTCCGCCCGGGCGGCACCATTCGGCTGATCACGTAAATCCTGCGGCCGACACATTCTCGGCTGGCTCGACGGCCGATTCCCCGGGCGTATGCTCTTGCCTGCGCTGATTACTTAGCGTAACGAAACTATTACGGAATCCGCGGACGGCCGGGGCCGGGCGGACAGCGTGTGGCGCCCGGGGCGCCAGGGGGGTCGGATCGTGTCGGGGGACATAACGGGGGGATTCCGCGCACGCGCGCACCGCGGATGGAGTCAGTGCTTCGCGTCCAGGGCGGGAACGGCCAGCCGGGCCGGGACGGCAGGCCTGGCCGGGGCCGGGGCGGCCGGCCTGCTGGTCATCGCCGGGTGCGCCGGGGGAAGCCCGGCCGCCCAGGGGCCGCCCGCGAAGGTGACCATCGTCAGCGGCAACCTGACGTTCAGCTCGTCCACCGCGGGGGAGCACCGTGCCGCCGGCCCGCCGCACCGTTCCCCGGACCGGCTCGCCCCGGGCCAGGGGACCAGTCACCACCGGGCCGGCGATGCCATCGTCGCAGGCCTGAGCGGCCCAGGAACGCGCGACACGGCGTCCGGGAGCATCAGCCGGACCCGTGCGGCGCAGGCCGCCAGCGGGCGTTCCAGGGCCTCCCAGGGGACGGCTGCGCCCGTGGACCTGCGGCCGGACCTGGGTATCCGGGTCGCGGTCCGGGACGGCACGCTGACCGGGGTGAGCGTGCGCACCCTGACCGGGAAGACCGCGGCCGGGACGCTGGCCGGCACGTACGCCCGGGGCTCGCGCAGCTGGCGCACGCGCTGGGCGCTGGCGCCGTCGCAGGCCTACCAGGTCACCGCGACGGCTGTCGACGCGCGCGGCGAGCGCACCGTCATGGCCAGCACCTTCCGGACGCTGCGGCCCGGCCGCACCTTCACGGGGTCCACGGCTCTCGGCGCGGGCCAGACCGTCGGCGTGGGCATGCCCATCATGATCGATTTCAGCCGGCCCGTCACCGACCAGGCCGCGGTGGAGCGCGCGCTGCAGATCTGGTCGAGCAAGCCGGTCACCGGCGCGTGGTACTGGGTGAACAGCAAGAGCGTGTGGTTCCGGCCCCGGCACTACTGGCCGGGGCACACCCGGGTGCGCTTCACCGCGCACCTGGCCGGCCTGCAGGGCGCGCCCGGCGTCTACGGCCAGGCCGACCTGACCCAGCACTTCCGGATCGGTAACTCGCTCATCGCGGTGGCCAGCGCCGCCACTCATCACATGAAAGTCTGGTGGAACGGCCGGCTCGCCGGCGACTGGCCGGTCAGCACGGGGCGCCCCGGGATGGACACCCCGGACGGGCGGTACCTGTCCTTCGCCATGGGCAGCCCGGTGGACATGAACTCGGCCAGCTACGGCGTGGGCCCCGGGATGCCCGGCTACTACAACGAGCTGGTCTACGACGCCGTCCAGTTCACGTTCAGCGGTGACTACGTGCACAGCGCCCCCTGGTCCGTGAGCGATCAGGGGATCGCCAACGTGAGCCACGGCTGTGTCAACGTCGCCCCCGGCTACGCGGCCTGGTTCTACGGCCACTCGGTGCTGGGCGACCCGATCAGCGTGGTGGGCAGCCCCGTCGCCGGGACCTGGGGCGACGGCTGGACCATTTACTTCCTCGGCTGGCGCAAGCTGCTCGAGGGCAGCGCCACCGGGGACGCGGTCCGGGTCAGCCCGTCCGGCAGCCAGCTCGTGGCCGCCTGACCCTGCCCCGGGACCGCAGCCGCCGGGAACAGAAAAGTCCCCGGGGCACGAAGCGTGCCCCGGGGACCTGACCGGAGTTCCTCACTGATCGTCAGGGTCTTCCGGGCTGCCCTGCCCGAGGACGGTCTTGCCGCCCTCGCCGGAGGTGACGGCGGCGCGCTCGGCGTCACCGTGCCCGTTCGTGCCGTGCCCGTTGCCGTGCCCGTTGGTCCCGTGGCCGTTGCTCACCGGGAGCGGGACGCTCTCGGTGACCACGCGGTTCAGGGCCAGCCGCAGCTTGCCGACCGGGCCGCGGGTCTCAGGAGCGGGCACGCCGCCGTCGTCCGTGCCCGCCTCCAGCGGCAGCGGGTCGTTCGCCCTGGCCTCGAGCACGGCCCGGGAGTCTTCCGTTACCGGCGCGTGCAGCTCGACGTACTCGCCGTTCGGCCGCTGGTAGATGATGCCGGTCTCGTAGCCGTGCAGCAGCGTCTGCGCGTCCTTGCGCTGCAGCCCGAGGCAGATCCGCTTGGTCACGATGTAGGCGACGACCGGCCCGATGAACACGGCGTACCGGGCGATCTCGGTGGTGGTGTACAGCGAGATGTTGAGGTGCTCGGCGATGACGTCGTTCGCGCCTTCCAGCCACATGATCCCGTACCAGGTGATGACGGCGATGCCGATGGCTGTCCGGGTGGCCGCGTTGCGCGGCCGGTCGTTGACGTGATGCTCGCGCGTGTCGCCGGTGATCCAGCGTTCCAGGAACGGCCATAGCGCCGCTGCGGTGAACAGGAACCCCAGCGGTACCAGCGCCGGGATCAGCACGTTCCAGGAGAACGTGTGCCCCCAGAGGTTCCACGACCAGTTGGGGAAGATGCGCAGCGCGCCTTCGAGCATGCCCATGTAGAAGTCCGGCTGGGAGCCCGCGGACATGGCCACCGGGTTATACGGGCCGTACAGCCAGATCGGGTTGATCTGGGCCAGGCAGCCCAGCAGGGCCAGGACGCCGAACGTGAAGAAGAAGAACGCCCCCGTCTTGGCCATGAAGTACGGGTACAGCGGCTGGCCCACGACGTTCTTGTCGGTGCGCCCCTTGCCCGGCATCTGGGTGTGCTTCTGGTGGAACATCAGGAACAGGTGCGCGGTGACCAGGGCGAGGATAAGCGCGGGGACCAGCAGCACGTGGATGATGTACAGCCGCGGGATGAGGACGTTGCCGGGGAACTGCCCGCCGAACAGGAAGAACGACAGGTAGGTGCCGACGATGGGGATCCCCAGGAGCACGCCTTCGAGGATGCGCAGGCCCGCGCCGGAGAGCAGGTCGTCGGGCAGTGAGTAGCCGAAGAGACCTTCCAGCAGGCCCAGCGTGAACAGGGTGATCCCGATGAGCCAGTTCAACTCGCGGGGCTTCCGGTACGCGCCGGTGAAGAAGATCCTGATCATGTGGGCCATGATCGCCGCCATGAACAGGTCCGCCGCCCAGTGGTGGATCTGCCGCATGAGCAGCCCGCCGCGCACGTCGAAGCTGATGTTCAGGGTCGAGGCGTAGGCCTCGCTCATGCGCACGCCATGGAGTTGCGAGTAGGTGCCGTGGTAGACCACGGACGTCATGCTGGGCTTGAAGAACAGGGTCAGGAACGTGCCGGTGAGCAGCAGGATGATGAACGAGTACAGCGCGATCTCGCCCAGCAGGAAGGTCCAGTGGTCCGGGAAGATCTTCTTCAGCAGGGTGCGCGCGCCCTTGGCGGCACGCAGCCGGTCATCGAGGAACGTTCCGGTGCCCTCGAGCACCTTCTCGATCGGGCCTTCGCCGGCGGTGCCGGCGGGGGCCTCGTTGGTACTACTCATCCCCGCTCCCAGAAGCTTGGGCCGACCGGAACTCTGAAGTCGCTGAGCGCGACCAGGTACCCCTCGGAGTTCACGCCCATCGGCAGCTGCGGCAGCGGCCGGTTCGCCGGGCCGAAGAGCACCTGGGCGCCCCTGGTGGCGTCGAACGTGGACTGGTGGCAGGGGCACAGGATGTGGTGCGTGGTCTGCTCGTAGAGCGCCACCGGGCAGCCGACGTGGGTGCAGATCTTCGAGTAGGCGACGATGTTGTCCACGGTCCACTTCAGGTTCGTGGGGTACCTGAGCTCGCCCGGCTCGAACTTGATGATGATCACCGTGGCCTTGACCAGCGCGTCGTCGTCGTTCTGGTAGCCCTCGGGGATCACGGTGATCATGCCGCCCGGCGAGGCGAAGTCGGCCGGCCTGATGGGCCTGCCGGTGTCGGCGATGACCAGCCGCAGTCCCCTGCGCCACACGGTGTGCCGCAGCTTGGTGCCGGGCATCGGGCCCAGGTCGCGCAGCAGGACTATCGGCGCCAGGAGCAGCGGGATGGTGGCGGCGATGAGGCTCCGGCGCAGGATGGGCCGCTTGACGAACTGGCTGGCCTCCGCGCCCTCGCGGAACGTCTCCGCGAACGCCTTCCGGTCCGCCTCGGGGGAGGCCAGCGGCTTGCGGGCCTCGGTGAGCTCCACGTCCGGCATCAGCCGCCGGACCCAGATGACCGCGCCCGCGCCCAGCGCGAGGAAGGCCACGCCCATGGAGATGCCCAGGGCCAGGTTGGACCGCAGCACCGAGTCCACCGTGGCGCCGATGGGCAGCCCGATGTAGGCGGCGATGAATCCGATTCCGGCCAGCATGGCCAGGATGAACAGGGCAGCAACGATCTTCTCGGCCCGGCTGGCCCCGGCCGGATCGTCCGGGTCAGCGGGCAGCTCGCGGGGCGGGGCGTCGGGCGCCTGCGACTGGACCGTGCCCAGCAGCGTCCGCTCTTCGGCGGGCGGGGGTGTGCCGATCACCCGGTGCGGGGCCCGCGGGCTCCCGCCCTCGCCACCCTCCGGGTCGCCGCTGGGGAAGTCTCCCGGGTATCCCTCTGTGCTGCTCATTCGTGCACCCGCCGCCTTGCCGTGATCCAGAGAGCGGCCAGCACCAGCGCGCCGATTCCGCCGATCCAGCCGACGAGCCCCTCGGTGACCGGCCCGATGCGGCCGAGGCTGAAGCCGCCGGGGTTGGGCGAGATGCGTGTCTGCGTGACATACGCGATGATGTCACGCTTCTCACTCGGAGTGATCGTGGTGTCGTTGAACACGGGCATGGCCTCCGGGCCGGTGAGCATGGCCTCGTAGATCTGGGTCGGCGTGGACTGGGTGAGCGCTGGGGCGTACTTCCCGTAGGTGAGCGCTCCGCCGGCCCCTACGAAGTTGTGGCACTGGGCGCAGTTCGTGGTGAACAGTTCCTGGCCGAGGCCGGTGTCAGCGCCCACGGTGCTCACCTGGGCGGCGCCCGGGATGGCCGGGCCGCCGCCCAGCGACGAGATGTACGCCGCGATCGCGTGGGTCTGCGCCGTGTTGAGCACCGGCGGCTTGCGCGGTGCCTCGGCGTCAACTTCCTTGAGCGGCATCCGGCCGGTGCTGACCTGGAAGTCCACCGCGGCCGCGCCCACCCCGATCAGGCCCGGGCCGCTGCTCGTGCCCTGGGCGAAGAGCCCATGGCAGCTGGAGCAGTTCTGCACGAACAGCTGCCGGCCCACCGCGGTCTCGCGCGAGGAGACGGCGGGGGAGGACGCGGAGGCCGGGCTGCCCTGAGTGGTGAACGCCGCGTAGATGACGCCCACCGCGATGAGCCCAAGCAGCACCACGGCATAGCCGGCGACCGGCCGCCGGCGCCGCGCGATGATCCAGCTCAATGGAGCCCTCGTCTTCTGGTCTGTGCTCTTGTGGTTAGGGAGTTAGACCGCTGCCCCGCTGATGTATTCGGCGCAGCGGCCCTCAGTGGATGAGGTAGATCGTGGTGAACAGCCCGATCCACACGACATCCACGAAGTGCCAGTAGTAGGAGACAACAATTGCGCTGACCTGCTGCTCGTGCGTGAAGGTCTTGGCCACGTACGTACGGCCCAGCACGAACAGGAACGCGACCAGCCCGCCGGTCACGTGCAATCCGTGGAACCCGGTGGGGATGTAGAACACGGAGCCGTACGCGCTGGAGGACAGGGTCAGCCCGTCGTGGATCAGGCCCAGGTACTCGTAGCCCTGGCCGCAGACGAAGTACAGGCCCATCAGGAACGACAGGACGTACCACTCGCGCAGTCCCCAGCGCGGCACCTGCCAGATCGTGCCGCTCCGCCTGATCTGCCCGCGCTCCACCGCGAACACGCCGAGCTGGCAGGTCACGCTGGACAGGAGCAGGACCGTGGTGTTGATCGCTCCCAGGGTGAGGTCGAGGTGGGCGCCCGGCCAGGGGATGCCGTTGCCCTTGTCCACGGAGCGGATCGTGAAGTAGATCGCGAACAGTGCCGCGAAGAACATGAGTTCCGAGGAAAGCCACACGATGGTGCCCACGCTGACCAGGTTCGGCCTCGCGCTGGGCGGGCGGGGAGTGGGTGCCTTCTCGGTGACGGATGCGGTGGCCACGAGGTCATTATTACGACAACCCGTAGGCGAGCGTCGGCCGACCCCCCGTGTCGGTACCATCCACTTCATGAAGGTCGTTGTCTACAGCCATGATGCGGACACCCGCGCCCGCATGCAGCTTGCCATCGGGCGCCGTCCCGCCCCCGATGTGCCCGAGGCCGAGATCATTCCGGTGGCCACCGAGCCGGCGCTCATCCGCCTGCTCGACGCGGGTGGCGCAGACGTGATGGTGCTGGACGGCGAGGCACAGCCGGCCGGCGGGATGGGAGTCTGCCGTCAGGCCAAGGACGAGATCCACGACTGCCCGCCGGTGCTGCTGGTGGTGGGCCGGGCGGACGATGGCTGGCTCGCCACCTGGTCCGGCGCGGACGCCGTCACCAGCCACCCGATCGATCCGGTCGCGTTCGCGGCCGCCCTCGCGGGCCTGATGCGCCAGCGGGCCGAGCACCTGTCCGCACAGGCCTGAGCCCGGCGTCCGCGGAGGGCGGCAATGCCATCAACCATGTCGTGGCGCGACGTCATCGGCGCGCTGATCCGCGGGGAGACGCTGTCCTCGGGCCAGGCCGCCTGGGCCATGAACGAGATCATGGAAGGTGCCGCGACGCCGGTGCAGGTCGCCGGCTTCGCGGTTGCGTTGCGGATGAAGGGCGAGACGGCTGGCGAGCTGGCCGGTCTCTCCGACGTGATGCTGCGCCGCGCGACCCCGATCACCGTGCCCGGCCCGCTGGTGGACCTGGTCGGCACCGGCGGCGACGGAGCGCACACCGTGAACATTTCCACGATGGGCGCGATCGTGGCGGCCGGGGCCGGCGTCCGGGTCGTCAAGCACGGGAACCGTGCCGCCTCCTCGGCCTGCGGCGCGGCCGATGTCCTCGAGGCGCTGGGCGTGGTCATCAACCTGCCCCCGGAGGCCACCGCCCAGCTGGCGGAGGAAACCGGGATCGCGTTCCTGTTCGCGCCGCTCTATCACCCGTCATTCCGGCATGCGTCGGTCGCGCGCAGCGAGCTGGGCGTGCCCACCGTGTTCAACTGCCTCGGCCCGGTGTCCAACCCGGCGCGGCCGCAGTCCCAGGCGGTGGGCGTCTCGGACCGGCGGATGGGCGGGGTCATCGCCGGGGTGCTGGCCGGGCGTGGCTGCTCGGCGCTGGTCTTCCATGGTGATGACGGGCTGGACGAGCTGACCCCGACGACCACCTCGACCGTCTGGGTCGTCCACGACGGCGCCGTGACCAAGACCGTGTTCGATCCCGCGGTGCTGGGGCTGGACCGGGCCCGGCCGGGGGACCTGCGCGGGGGGGATCGCGAGCACAACGCGGCGGTGGCCCGCGCGGTACTGGGCGGTGAGCGGGGCCCGGTGCGGGACACCGTGCTGCTCAACGCCGCCGCGGCGCTCGCCGCGTCAGCAGGGGTCCCGGGAGCCGAGGCACTGGACAAGGCCCTCGCCGAGGCGTTCACCCGGGCCGGCGCGGCCCTCGATTCCGGGGCGGCGGCGGAACTCCTGGACCGCTGGGCGGCGGCCAGCCGGCGGCTAGCCCAGTCTGGCTAGCTCGCTGGCGAGGCGGGGCCCGCCGCAGGCGGATGCCCTCCGAGCCGGCGACCCACCCGGCAGCCGCAGTAGGTGAAGTGCCGACGGGGGCGGGCACGTTGGGGGATCCGGGGGCTCGGGCCCCCGGGCTAACACGGCTCAGCCTTCTTCGTAACCGAGCGCGAACGCGGCCTCGAGGTCGTGCCGCGAGTAGGTGCGGAACGCGATGTGCGTCTCGGTGTGCGTGACGCCGGCGACCCGGTTGAGCGTGCCGGGGATCACGTCGGCCAGCTCCTCGTGTGCGCGCACCCGGACCAGGGCCACCAGGTCGAACTCGCCGGTCACCGAGTACACCTCGGTGACCTGCGGGATCTGGGCGATAACCTCCGCCGTCTCGGGGATCCGCGCCACATCGGCCTTCAACAGAACGATCGCCGTGATCACCTGCCGCCTCCTTAAGGCCCGCACCTGGACTGCCCTTGGCCCGCATCTCGGGGCCGCCTTCGTTGGCCGGCCTGCTCCGGCCGGCTGCCCGGCGTAGCGTACCGCTGCTCAGCGGCCAGGCCGCGGACCCTCCACGGCGGCCGGGGCGAGCCGCGGGGCAGCCTGCCGCGCAGCGGCCCGTTCCGCCGCGCTGAGCTGGGCGAGCGTGCGCACGCCGGCCGCAGGCAGCCGATCCAGCAGCGCGGCCAGCACCGCCGCGGTCGCCCGGGCGTCGGCCAGCGCGCGATGGCGCGGGAGGGCGGGCGCGCCGAAGAAATCCGCCAGTGTGGCCAGCTTGCAGTTCGGCACCTCGTCTCCGGTGAGCAGCAGCCGGGCCAGAGTGACCGTGTCCACCACCGGCGGAGCGGGCCAGCGCCGCCCGGACCCGGCACACGCGGCGCTGAGGAAGCCGACGTCGAAGGGCGCGTTGTGCGCGGTCAGCACCGCACCCCGGGCGAAGTCGAGAAAGCCGGGCAGTACCGCGCCGACCGGTGGAGCGTGGGCGACCATGGCGTCGGTGATGCCGGTCAGTGCGACGATGTCGGGCGGGATGAGGCGGCCCGGGTTGACCAGGGCTGAGAACTCTGCGCAGACCTGCCCGCCGCTCAGCCTGACCGCGCCGATCTCGGTGATGCCATCCGTACCCGGTGACCAGCCTGTGGTCTCCACATCGGTCACGACGAAATCCAGCGTCCCGAACGGGCGCCGCCGGATTCCGGGGGTCCACGGGTGGCGCAGGTGCCGCACGAACCAGTCCCGCACCGACCTGTCGAGCATGATCACGCTGTCACGGTATGCCGGGCTACCGACAGTCCCGGCCAAGGCACGCCGGCGGCAGTCCCGGCCAAGGCACGCCGGCGGCAGTCCCGGCCAAGGCACGCGATCGGGGCACGGCGGCAGTCCCGGCCAAGGCACGCCGGCGGCAGTCCCGGCCAAGGCACGCCGGCGGCAGCCCCGGCCAAGGCACGCCGGCGGCACAGCGTGCCTAGCCCAGCCGGGCCCGGTAGCACTCGGTCACGTAGGGCAGCACCAGCACGTCCGACCCGGCCAGGCCTGGATGGTGGCCGGCCAGGTTCCGTACCCCGGCCAGCACGGCCGCCCGCTGCTCGTCCGGCATGGTGATCACGTAGCTGCGTGAGGCGGCGAGGTCGATCAGCTCGTCCCGGCTCAGCTGGTGCCCCCACTCCACCTCACGGCGTTCGACCGGCCCGAACGGGGGCCCGATGATCCCGCGGTCCTGGCGGCGGTGATCGTTCGGGTCGTGCATGATCTGGCCCAGCTCGGCCACCCAGTCCTCCCGCTCGTCCCGGATGTTCCACACCAGGCCGAGCTGCCCGCCCGGGACGAGCACGCGGGCCACCTCCGGTACCGCCCGGCTGCGGTTGACCCAGTGCCACGCCTGGGCGACCACCACCGCGTCGACGCTGACGTCAGGCAGCGGGATCTCCTCCGCCGACCCGGCGTGCACGGTGACGCCCGGCACCGAGCGGGCCAGCCGCTCCCGCATTCCCGCCGAGGGCTCCACCGCGACCACGTCCAGGCCGCGGTCGCGGAGCTGGCGGGTGAGCTTCCCGGTGCCCGCACCGAGGTCGAGCACCCGCGACGCGCCATCCGGCAGCAGCCAGTCCACCGCCTCGGGCGGGTAGGGCGGCCGGCCGCGCTCGTAGGCGTCTGCGGCGGCGCCGAAGGACGAGGCCTGCCGCCGGAGCTGTGCTGCGCTGAGGTCGTCATCGGGCATCCCGGAATAATCCCAGGCTCGCCACCGCCGGGGGGTGCGCCGGGTGACGGGCCGCGGCCGGAGTGTCAGTGCCCCCGCCTAGCGTCAGCCCCGATGCACCCTCAGCGGGTGCCGCGACCACCAGCCCGGTCCTCCCGGCAGGCCGGCGGGAGCCAACCAGAGGAGGAGAGATGCTGATCGAATGTGACCGCTGCGAAATGCGCGAGATCGCCTGCCCGGACTGCGTGGTCACCGCCCTGCTCGCCGACGGGGAGCCAGTGGCCGACCTCGACCCCGCCGAGCGGCGGGCGCTACGGGTACTCGCCGACGCGCGGCTGGTCTCACCGCTCCTGCTGCGCCCGTCGGCCAGGGCCTCCTGATCTGGACGGGCCGCACCGTGCGGAGACACGCCGGGACACGCCCGCATCGTGCCGCGGCCGCCCGGTCCGGAAGCCCGTCCCGGCAGGCAATCTGCGGGAACAGAAACGCCTGGCCATGGTGAAGCAGGTCACGGGTGTTCGCGAAGCGGTTGAATTCCCCTTGCGGGCTTCACTAGTGTCAGCCCCGGTCGGTTCGCTCCCCAGCCACCACTATGGTGACGGCGGCCGGCCACCGCCGAGTCTTCGCGCTGGCCCAGGACGGCCAGCCGGAGAGCCGGGGACCCACCGGAGGACTGTCCCGGGATCAGCCCGGAACGCGAGTCCTTCAGGGGTGAATCGGCCAGGTCGCGCTATGGTTTGCCGCATCGCGGTCACCGCGATGCGGTCGGCCGTACCGTGACCCGGCCGTAGGGCATCTTCCACAGCCCGAACCCGTCAGCTCACCCGGTAGGCGGAGTGGAAGAAGGAGCGTGATCACGTACGTGAGTACGCGTCCAGCTGCCGAGCCTGCGCGCTCGCGCACGTCGGTCCGGGGCATGTCGGCCTTGCGCCGCGGCCTGGCCATCGGCGCCAGCGTGGCCGCGGCCGGGGCCCTGGCCACATTCGCCAGTTCCGCCGGAGCCGCGCCCAAGCCAACCGTCGGCCAGGTCCAGAAGTCGGTGAACCGGCTCACCTCCGAGGAGGACCAGGCGGCCCAGATGTACGACCAGTCCGAGCAGCAGCTCAGCAGCGCCAAGCAGCGGCTCGCTCTGGTCAACCGTGAGGTCAAGACGGACCAGGCCAAGTTCGAGTCGATGCGCAGCCAGATCGCGGCGATCGCCTCGACCGCTTACGAGAACGGCACCATGACCTCCATGGGGGCCCTGCTCACCTCGGACAACCCCCAGGCCGTACTGAGCCAGGCGTCGGTGCTGCTTCAGCTCTCCAGCGCCCGGGCCTCCCAGGTGAACGAGTTCGTCCAGGCCGCCCGCCAGCTCCAGGGGGCCCAGCTCACCGCGAAGCGGACCGAGCAGGGGATCGCATCCCTGGACGCGCAGCGCCTGGCCCGCAAGAAGACGCTCGGCAAGTCGCTGTCGCAGAAGAAGGCCCTGCTGGCCACGCTCACCGCGCAGCAGCAGCAGGCCGTGACCACCACCTCCACGATCGGGGCCGGTGGCAGCACCACGGCGACCAACAATGTCCCGACCAGCAGCCAGGCCGGGAAGGCCGTGGCCTACGCATACTCGAAGCTGGGCGACCCGTACGTGTACGGGGCGACCGGGCCGAGCTCGTTCGACTGCTCGGGACTCGTCCAGGCGGCGTGGGCGTACGCCGGGGTGTCCATCCCGCGGACCACCTACGAGCAGGTGGCCGCGCTGCCCGCGGTCTCCACCAGCGCCCTGCAGCCCGGTGACCTGCTGTTCTTCGACGGTGACGGCCACGTGGGCATCTACGTCGGCGGTGGCTACCTCATCGACGCGCCGCAGACCGGCTCGAACGTGGAGAAGGTTGCGCTGGCCGGCTGGTACCGCGCGAACCTGGACAGCGCCGCGAGGCCCTGAGCCACAGCAGCGGCTGACAGATCATAGCGGCGCTCCCGGGAACGGTCCGGGGGCGCCGCTATGATCCTCCCCAGATGGCAAAGATCCTGATCGTCACCAACGACTTCCCGCCGCGGGCAGGCGGCATCCAGTCGTTCGTGCACGCGCTGGCCCTGCGGCTGCCCCCCGGCCAGGTCGTCGTCTACGCCCCCGCCTGGGAGGGTGCCGCCGGCTTCGACCAGCGGCAGCCGTTCCCGGTGCTGCGCCATCCCACCTCGCTGATGCTGCCGGTGCCCTCGGTGCGCCGCCGCGCGGTCGCCGCCCTGGCCGAGCATGGCTGTGACACGGTGCTGTTCGGCGCGGCCGCGCCGCTGGGGCTGCTGGCTCCCGCGCTCCGTGCGGCCGGGGCCCGGCGGATCGTCGCCCTGACCCACGGCCACGAGGCAGGCTGGGCGGCACTGCCGGTCGCCCGCAGCCTGCTGCGCCGGATCGGTGACTCGGTCGACGTGGTGACCTACCTGGGCGAGTACTTCCGGGTCCGGCTGGCCCGCGCCCTGTCGCCTGCGGCGGCAGCGCGGATGGCCCGGCTGGCCCCGGGTGTGGACACCGCGGCGTTCCACCCGGGCGCGGGCGGCATCCGCGATCCGGGACCGGCTCGGCCTGGCCGGGCGGCCGGTGGTCGTCTGCGTGTCCCGGCTGGTCAAGCGCAAGGGCCAGGACACCCTGATCCGGGCCTGGCCGCTGGTCCGGGCGCCCGGTAATCCGGTCCTGCTGCTGGTCGGCAGCGGTCCGGAGACCGGGCGGCTGCGCCAGCTCGCCCGCCAGCTCGGCGTGGCCGGCTCGGTCGTGTTCACCGGACAGGTGCCGGACGGGGAGCTGCCCGCCTACTACGACGCGGGCGACGTGTTCGCGATGCCCTGCCGGACCCGCCGCCGCGGCCTGGACGTCGAGGGGCTGGGCATCGTCTACCTGGAAGCCTCCGCGACCGGGCTGCCGGTCATCGCGGGTGATTCCGGCGGTGCGCCGGACGCGGTGCTCAGCGGTGAGACCGGCTACGTGGTGCCGGGCCGCGACGTGACCGCCCTCGCGGCCCGGCTGACCGAGCTGCTCGCCGACCCCGCCGGGGCCCGGGCCATGGGCGAGAAGGGCCTGGCCTGGGTGGACCGCGAATGGCGCTGGGACCTGGTGGCGCGGCGGCTGCAGCAGATCCTCGCGGGCTGAGTCGGGGCGGCCTGCCCGCGTCAGCCGTACAGGGCGTCGATGTCCGCGGCGAAGTCCTTGTTCACCACGCCGCGCTTGACCTTGAGTGACGGCGTCAGATAGCCGTCCTGCTCGGTGAAATCGACCGGGAGCACCCGGAATCGCCGGATGGACTCGGCCCGGGACACCGCCTTGTTGGCGTCGTCCACCGCGCCCTGGATCTCGGCGATCAGCTCCGGGTTGTCGGCCAGCTCGGTCACGCTGGCCGAGGCCAGCTGCGGGCGCCTGCGCTTCCAGGCGTCCAGCGCCTCCTCATCGAGGGTCACCAGGGAGGCGACGTACGGCCGGCCGTCCCCCACCACCAGGGCCTGGCTGACCAGCGGGTGCGCGCGCAGCCGGTCCTCCAGCACCGCCGGGGCCACGTTCTTGCCCCCGGTGGTGACGATGATGTCCTTCTTCCGGCCGGTCACCCGCAGGTGGCCGTCGTCCTCGAGTTCCCCCAGGTCGCCGGTGTGCAGCCAGCCCTCAGCGTCGATCATCTCGGCGGTCGCGGCCTCGTTGTGCCAGTATCCCGCGAAGACGTTCGGCCCGGAC
Organism: uncultured Actinomycetes bacterium; assembly: GCA_963751175.1. Lineage (GTDB taxonomy): Bacteria > Actinomycetota > Actinomycetes > Streptosporangiales > Streptosporangiaceae > RYN-230. Next base: position 120,082 of record CAVVTM010000014.1, read on the forward strand.
ACGAGGATCTCACCGTCCTCCGCTATCCGCACCGTGACCCCGGGCACCGGCGGCCCGACCGTGCCGATCTTGTTGTGGCCGGGGAGGTTGACCGAGATCACCGGGCTGGTCTCGGTGAGGCCATAGCCTTCCAGCACGGTGATGCCCGCGCCGCGGAAGAAGTGCCCGAGCCGCTCGCCGAGCGCGGCCCCGCCGGACACCGCGTACTGGACCCGCCCGCCGGTGGCCGCGCGCAGCTTGCTGTACACGAGCCGGTCGTAGACCGCGTGCGAGGCTCGCAGGCGCATGCCCTGCCCCCCGCCGCCCAGCGTCTGGCTCCACTCGATCGCCGACCGGGCCGCCGCGGCGAAGATCCGGCTCTTCGCCGGGCTGGCTGAGGCCTGCAGTTCCGCGCCGTTGTACACCTTCTCGAAGACCCTCGGCACGGCCAGGATGAAGGTCGGCTGGAAGCTGCCCAGGTCGCCCACCAGGTTCGCCACATCCGGGGTGTGCCCGAGGACGGTGCCCGATTCGAGGCAGCCGACCTGGATGATGCGGGCGAACGAATGCGCCAGCGGCAGGAACAGCAGGGCCGAGCGCCCGGATACGGTGAAGATCTCCGGCAGGGCGCCGATCGCGTTCCGCACGTCGGCGAGAATGTTCGCGTGCGTGAGCTCGCATCCCTTGGGCCGGCCCGTGGTCCCGGACGTGTAGATGATCGTGGCCAGGTCCGCGGCCATGCGTCCCGATCGCCGCCCGGCCAGCGTCTCGTCGCTGACCCCGGAACCCTCCGCGGCCAGGCTGTCCAGCGGCTTGGCCGCGACGGCCCCGCCGCTGGCGGCTCCCTCGATCAGCCAGGTCCGCTCCACGCCCGGCAGCCTGCCCAGAACCTCGGCGATGGCCTCCGTGCGCGCGGGCGTCTCGGCGATCAGCGCCCGGGCACCCGAGTCGCTCAGGATCCACTCCACCTGCTCGGCTGAGGACGTCTCGTAGATGGGGACGCAGACCGCGCCCGCCGCCCAGATCGCGTAGTCCGCGAGCGTCCACTCGTACCGGGTCCGGGACAGCAGCGCCACCCGGTCCCCGCCGCCGATGCCGGCCGCGATGAGCCCCTTGGCCAGCGCCGTGACCTCGTCGCGGAACTGCGCGGCGGTCACGTCGCGCCAGGGCGGGCCGCCGCCGTCCGCCTTGCGGCGCATGATCGCCGCCTGCGGCTCGCGGTCCGCGCGCCTGAAGACCACATCAGCGAGGTTCGCTGCCGGCGCGACCTCCACCAGAGCGGGCGTGCCGTATTCACGCATGACAACTCCTGCCGGTCACGTTGTTCCCCGGTGAACGTTCTGGACCGTACCCCGGGCGGCCCCCGCGAGCTACCCGCAGGTAGCGCAATTCAGGGTACCCGGCCGGGGTCGGCAGGCCCGGTCGTGACGGCCCGGCCCGGCCGCCGGTCTCCCCTCGGGCTGGCGCCCGGTACCCGCCTGGGTGCGGCGTATCCGGGCCGCCCGGCGCCCGGGCGCCGGCTATGGCAATCTGTCGGGATGCCCACGCAATGGGAGTACGGCTCCCTGATCACCATTGCCCTCGCCCCCAGTGAGCAGCAGCCGCCCGAGCACACGGTCGGCATCCTGGTCACGGCCATGCACGCCCGTGTCGTCTCCGTCGTGGAGCTGGGGGACCTGGTCCCCGGGGAGCGGTACGCGGCCATGAACGCGGTGGGCGAGGAGGGCTGGATCATCACCGGCCCCGGCGTCCGGTCGGACTTCAGCCGGGGAACGCCGGTCAGGATCGGCGGGGCCACGAGGCTCGCCCCGTGGATGGCGCAGGCACTGGCTAATCAGCCCGTGGGCATGTGGTCCCGCGGCTATTTCGAGTACCCGCTGCGGCGGCCGCTGGACTGACCCGGGCCGCGTCACACCGGGACAGGCCCGGAGCACCCGGGCTTGTACGGTTGGGTCATGCGGGTGCATGTGGTCAGCGACGTTCATGGCCACACGGAGGCGCTCGCGGCGGCCGGCGGCGCGGACGGGTTCATCTGCCTGGGTGACCTGCTGCTCTTCATCGACTACGCCGACCACCGGCAGGGCATCTTCCCCGACCTGTTCGGCGCCGAGGCGACCTGCACGTTCGTGGCGCTGCGCCTGGCCAAGCGGTTCGATGAGGCCCGGGAGTTCTCCCGCCGGCTGTGGGGGCAGCTGGACGGCGACCCGTCCGGGTACGTCCAGAAGGCGGCCTCCAGCCAGTACGCGGAGCTGTTCGCGGCCATGCCCGAGCCCGCCTACATGACCTACGGCAACGTCGACATCCCGCCGCTGTGGCACCAGCACCTCAAGCCCGGCCACGAGGTCCTCGACGGGCAGCGGGCCACGCTCGGCGGCTGGACGTTCGGCTTCGTCGGCGGCGGGCTGCCCTCCGCCTACCGGACCCCGTACGAGATCGACGAGGAGGCCTACGCGGCCAAGGTGACCGCGACCGGCGGCGTCGACGTGCTGTGCACGCACATCCCGCCGGCCGTCCCGCAGCTGCTGTACGACACCGTGGCGCGCCGGCTCGAACGGGGCAGCACGGCGGTACTCGAGCACATCCGCGCTACCCAGCCCCGGTACGCCCTGTTCGGCCACGTGCACCAGCCGCTGGCCCGCCGGGTCCGGATCGGCCGCACCGAATGCATCAACGTGGGGCACTTCCGGGCCACCGGAGTTCCGTACGTCCTGGAGTGGTGACACGCCGGGGCGGCTCGCCCCGCCTGGCCGGCGCGCCGGGCGCGGTCGCCGGGGTACGCTCCGAACATGGCCGACAGGACGACGTCGAGCATCTCCATCGCCGCTACCGGGCCGGACGTGATGGCCGTGATAGGTGATTTCGCCGCCTACCCGCAGTGGGCGACCGCCGTGCGCTCCGCTGAGGTGGCCGCGCGCGGCGCGGATGGCCGCCCCAGCCTGGTCCGGTTCAGCCTGGATGCCGGGATGATTAAGGACAGCTACGGCCTTAGCTATGAGTGGGACGACTCCGGGGTTCGCTGGGATCTCGCCGAGCCAGGGTCAGTCATCAGCGCGATGACCGGCGGTTACTCTCTGGCTGGCGACTCCCGCGGGACCGAGGTCACCTACGACCTCAGCGTGGACCTCCGGGTTCCGATGCTCGGCATGCTGAAGCGGAAGGCCGAGAAGGTCATCATCGACACCGCGCTGAAAGGGCTCAAAGCCCGGGTCGAGGGCCTGCGTGCGCAGGCTGCGGCGGCGGGGGGCACGCCGGTGGATAAGGACAGGGAAGAAGGCGCGACGTGACGGAGCGGCAGCCAGGCAGCGACCCGATCGGCGAGCTCCAGCGATGGCTGGTCCGCTCGGGAGCGCGCAGCGTGACGCGGCAGCTGGGTGACCAGGTCCGGACCGCGCTGGGCGGCGGCAACACGCGAGGGGACGTATGGGAGAGCGCGACCGCCGACCACGAGTCCCCGGACTGCCAGTGGTGCCCGATCTGCCGGGCCCGGCGCAGGCTCCGGGAATCGGGTCCCGGGCTGTCCTCGACCGTGGCGGCCGCGGGTGACGCGGTCTCCGTCGTGCTCCAGGACGCCGCGGCCGCGTTCGAGGCGGCGGTAGCCGCGGCAGGACGGCAGGCCCGGCCCCGGGACCAGGAGCCGCCCAGCGGCGGGGTGTGGGATGAGGTGACCGAGGAGCCGCCCAGCGGCGGGGTGTGGGATGAGGTGACCGAGGAGCCGCCCAGCGGCGGGGTGTGGGGCGAGGTGACCGACGGCCCGGCCCGGCCGCGGCCGCGGGTGGTGCCAGACCCGCCCGCCGGTCCGGCTGAGCCGGCCGCTGGGCCGTCCACGCCGTCTGGCCCCGCCGGGCCGGCCGAGCCCGGCGCCGGGCCGCCCGCGCCGCCTGGCCCGGGAGAGGCAAACCCTGCGTAAATCTCGACCGCGCCCTGGCCCGGGCAGTGGGTCGCGTGGCTGGCGCTCAGAGCACCGCGCCGTCGTCCGGGCCCGAGTCGCGCGGTGGCTTCTCACCCATCCTGATCACCAGGGTGGCGAAGCCGCCGACGAACGCGGCCACGGCCAGGAACGCAGCCCATCCCGGGATCGCCCAGCCGACCATCGTGGCCAGCAGCAGATAGCCGGGACCGCCGAACAGCGCGACCCAGGCCCCCTTGGCCGCCGGATCGAGCGACGGCAGCGGCGGCGGGACCGGCGGCACGAACTCCTCATCCTCCGCCGGGACCGGCGGAGGGGTACTGGCCGGCCGGACGATCCTCGGCCGGGCTTCGCGTCCGGGACCAGCGGGCGCAGGGTCTTCGTTGCGGCCGATGGAAGGCGGTCCATGCTCGGCAGGACCGTTGGCCGCCGGACCGTTCGCGGTGGAGGCCGGAGGGCTGTCCGCGCCGGGGACATCGTGGTGGCCTGGGGACGGGCGGGGGAGCGGGCCTGCCGCCGGCCCGGGATCCGGGGTCCCGCCGGGGGCCACGCCCAGGTCAAGCGCCGGGTCGGTGTCGTCACTCAGGTCCAGGCTGAGCGAGGGGTCGGTGGCCGGGCCAGCGTCCGGCAGAGTCCCGGCCCGCCGCGGGCCGGGCAGGTTCTCCCGCTCCGGCCACGGCATCTCGCCGTCCGCCTCCGGCTCGGCCGCGTAGTTCGCGATCAGGTCACGCCACGCGGATTCCTCGCCGCCCGACGCGCCCCGCCCGCTGCCTTTCACTCCGTCTCCGCATGACTATGCGCACGGACGAACTCCAGGCTCCCCGCGAAGATCGTTGGTGCGTCGTTGTCCAGGGTGGCCACATGATAGCTGTCCGGGCAGTCGCGCACCGTGAGCTGGCCGGAGGGCAGCGCGGCCCGCAGCACCCGCATGCTGGCCGGTCCCACGACGTGATCGACCGTGCTGCGGTAGACCAGCACCGGCTGGGTCACCTCGCCCAGCCGTGACTGGGTCAGCCGCCACAGTGCGGGCAGGGATGCCGCCGCCCGCACCGGGACCCGGGTGTACCCGAGTTCCTGGACACCTTCCTTCTTGATGTCACTGGCGATCCCGGGCAGCGACGGCACCACCAGCTTGAGCGCCGGGGCCAGCAGGAACAGCTTCGTGTCAGCGGCCAGCGACGGGTTGACCAGGACCAGGCCGCTCACCGCGGCGCCGCGCAGTTCCGCCATCCGCAGCGCCAGGCAGCCGCCCATGGACAGGCCCATCACGAAGATCTCGTTGCTCTGACCGCGCAGTTCCTCGTAGGCCCGGTCCGCCTCCGCGTACCAGTCTTCCCACCGGGTGCGGGACATTTCCTGCCACGTCGTGCCGTGGCCGGGCAGCCGGGGAACGGACACCGTCAGGCCCGCCGAGGCCAGGTACTCAGCCCACGGCCGCAGCGACCCCGGCGAACCGGTGAACCCGTGGCAGAGCAGCACGCCGGTGCCGCTGCTGCCCGCGTGGAAATAGGGCTCCGCGCCTGGGATGACTGGCATGAGTTCATCGTCCTCTACGCCGGGGGCTGTACTGCGCGCCCGGTGCCCCTGGGCACCAACCGTGCCCGGGAGCTGGCCGCGCATCTCACGCTCTGGCATCGTCGCATGGCCCGCGCCCCGCCGCACGCCGCCCGGCCGCGTAATCGGTGGTGCCGAGCGGCGGCTTTCCCGCGTATCTCATGCGACGATGAGGGCGTGTTCTACTGGGTGCTCAAGGCGATCCTCGGGCCCTTCCTGGCGCTGGTCTTCCGGCCCTGGGCGGAGGGCATCGAGAACGTGCCCCGGGAAGGGCCGGCCATCATCGCCAGCAACCATCTCTCGTTCGCCGATCACTTCTTCGGCCCGCTGCCGCTGCCGCGTAAGGTGACCTTCCTGGCCAAGGCGGAGTACTTCACCGGCCGCGGGCTGAAGGGCCTGCTCAAAAAGGCTTTCTTCAGCGGGGTAGGGGGGATCCCGCTGGACCGGGCCGGCGGCCAGGCCAGCGAGCGGGCCATCAACACCGGCCTGCGGGTCCTGGCCGAGGGCAAGCTGCTCGGCATCTACCCCGAGGGCACCCGGACGCCGGACGGGCGGCTCTACCGGGGCAAGACCGGGGTGGCCCGGCTGGCCCTGGAGTCGGGGGCGCCGGTGATCCCCTGCGCCATGGTCGGCACGTTCGAGCTGATGCCGTCCGGCAAGCTGATCCCGCGGCTGCGTTACCGGCCCGGCGTCCGTTTCGGCAAGCCGCTGGACTTCTCCCGCTACGCCGGGCTCGAATCAGACCGGCTCGTGCTGCGCGCGGTGACCGACGAGATCATGTACGCGATCATGGCCCTGGCCAGCCAGGAGTACGTGGACGAGGACGCGCAGCGGGCCAAGGAGCGGCTGAAGGCGGAGCATAAGGCCGAGCGGCTGGTCCGCGCGTCCACCGAGGGCCGCTCCGGCACGTAGCCCGGCTGGCCTGGCTGCGCCGGCCCGCCGCGCCGCCGCCACCAGGAGCGGATCCGGCGGCGCGCCGCCTTTCCCGCCCGCTGCACGACGAGCGCCACGGCCAGCAGCAGCGCCGCGGCGATACCGTCCAGCCAGAAATGGTTGGCGGTGACGACGACCGCCAGCAGGGTGAGCGCCGGGTAGCCCAGCGCCAGCCAGCGCCAGCGGCTGCGGGACACCTGCACCAGCACCAGCGCGACCAGCAGCGCCCAGCCCACGTGCACCGAGGGCATGGCCGAGAGCTGGTCAGCGTTGAAGCCGGCCACCGAGCCGTAGACCGACTGGCCGTAGCGCGCCGCAGTGTCCACCATGCCGTCGCCCTGGAGCATCCGCGGCGGCGCGACCGGCAGGAACTGGATCAGCAGCGCACCCGCGGTGAACAGCACCAGCGTGGTCCGGACCTGCGGATACTGGCGGCGGTGCCAGGCGTACACCCAGATCAGGCAGCCGATCACCACCACGAAGTGCAGCGACGCGTAGTACAGGTTGAGCGCCTCGACGAGGAGCGGATGGCTGAGGAACGCGCGCTGGATCTCCGTCTCGCTGGGCAGATGCACGACCCGCTCGGCGTGCCAGATCCACCGGGCCCGGGCCAGGGCGCCGTCCGGGCCGACCAGGCTGAAGCTCCCGGCCAGCTGCCACAGCGCGAACAGGGCCAGCAGGACCGCGGCCTCCACGGCGACCCCGGAGGCCAGGGCCACGCGCCGTGGCCAGGGCCCGGCCGGGGACGCCGCGGCGGTGTCCGGCCGGGCGGAGCTGGCCTGGTTCCCTGGGGCCTGGCTGCTGGCGGCGGCCTGCTGCCCGGGCGGGCGGGTGGCGTGGCGGGCGGCCACCGAGGCGCCGGCCAGGCACGCGGCAGTGATCGCCGCCGCCGGCCAGGACAGCTCCAGGTTGATCATGTGGCGCACCTCCATCCCCGCCGCCGCCGCGCCCGCCAGGCCGATCGCCGGGCAGATCAGTACGTCTCACCAACCAAGCGTTCCAGAGGCCCGCCAAACGCTAAGGTTACGGCCCTTGATTAAAGGAGCGGATTAATGACTGGAATACCGATGGGGGCCCCGGGGATTCCCCTCGAGCCAGGCGGGCTGGGCGCGCCGGGCGGGCCGGGCAGTGAGCCTGGCCTTCCGGACGAGATCCTCGTCGCCTTCGCCGAGCCGGCTGAGCAGAGCCGGCTCACCGTCCTGGTGCGCGTCATCCTGGCCATCCCGCACATCATCGTGCTGTGGGTGCTCAGCATCGCCGCCGAGGTGGTGGCGCTGATCTGCTGGTTCGCCGCGCTGGTCACCGGCCGCCTGCCGGCCGGGCTGGCCGAGTTCCAGGTCGGCTACCTGCGCTGGGCGACCCGGTTCTACGCGTACCTGTTCCTGCTCACCGACGTGTATCCGCCGTTCGAGTTCGCGGACACCGAGTACCCGGTCCGGCTGCGGGCTCAGCCGGGCCAGCTCAACCGGCTGGCCGTCCTGTTCCGGATCATCCTGGTCATCCCCGCCTGGATTGTCAGCGTGGTGCTGGGCTACGGCGTGAGCTTCCTGGTCATGTTCGTGACCTGGCTGATCGTGCTCATCACGGGCCAGATGCCGCGGCCGCTGCACGAGGCCCTCGCGGCCGCCGTGCGCTACCAGGCCAGGGTGACCGGCTATTTCCTGATGCTCACCGCCCGCTACCCGGGGGGCCTGTTCGGGGATCCGGCCACGTCCGCCTTCGGGATGCCGCCCGCGGGCGGGGCGTTCCCGGGCGGGTCCGCCGGGCCAGGGACCGCGGGTCCTCCGCCGGTCCCGGCGGCCCCGGGCGAATCGTCGGTCCCGGGCTGGGGCCAGCTCGGGGGTGCGGGGGAGCCGCGGTCCCGGGCTGGGGCCAGCTCGGGGTGCGGGGGGCGGCCCGGGCTGGGGCCAGCCCGCGGGTCCGGGAGAGCCTGGGGGTGGCCAGCCGGGGACCGGCCAGCCTGGGTACGGCGCCCCGGCAGGGGGTGCGTCCGGGTACGACGCCCCGCCCGCGTACCCCCAGCCTGAGACGGGGTACGGCTCGCCCGCGCCGGGGTACGGCCAGCCCGGGCCCGGTCAGTCCGGGTATGCGGCCGCCGCCTACGGCCAGCCTGCCGCCCCGGTCCGCTGGCTCGGCGGCGACCAGCCCTGGCACCTGGTCCTGTCCCGCACGGCCAAGCGGCTGGTCACCCTGTTCCTCGTGCTGGGCGTGATCCTCATCGTGGGCTACGGGGCCCTGATCGCCGGGCTCTCCGTGGCCTCCGGGAACAGCAGCGTGAACCGGGCCGAGGCGGCGATCTCGGTCGAGAGCGCGTTCACCACGCTGAGCGGCACGCTCTCCGGCTTCGACTCGAAGGTCGCGGCCTGCCAGGGCAAGCTCAGCTGCGTCAACACGGTGGACGCTCAGATGTCGCAGGCGTTCAAGACATTCGCGCAGGACATGGACGGCATCTCCATGCCCAGCGGCGCGCCCGCGGCCGCCGCGGCCCGGGTGCGGTCCGACGCGAACCAGACCAGCGCCGGCTTCCTGCGCCTCTCGGCGGTCACCTCGGCGGCCCAGTACCAGCAGGTGGTCGCCAGCACCGGCCTGGAAGGGCTGCTCAGGCGCTTCGACAGCGATTACCAGGCCCTGGGCACCGCCCTCGGCGTCCGATAACCCCGTCCCCGCGTCCCCGCGTCCCTCTGGTCCCTGGGACGCGGGGACGCGGGGCGCCCGCGCGGAAGGTACGCCGGCGGAGCAGCGCTCCGCGGCGGGACGCGCCGGGAGCGCCGCCGCGGGAGCGGCGCCGCAGCGACGTGGCGGTCAGGGGGCGGACCAGGCTTTGGTGCGGGATACGGCGCGCCGCCAGCGGGCGTAGGCGCCGTCGTCCCGCGGGCCGGGATCGAAGCGGCGGTCGAGCCGCCAGGTCGCGGCGAGCTCGGCGGTCGAGGACCAGGTCCCGGTGGCCAGCCCGGCCAGGAACGCGGCCCCGAGCGCGGTGGTCTCCCCGACCACGGGGCGTTCCACCGGGAGCTGCAGCTCATCCGCCTGAATCTGCATGAGCAGGTCGTTGGCGCTCGCGCCGCCGTCGGCGCGCAGCACGCGGCCGCCCTCCGAGCCGCCCTCGATCATGAGGTCGGCCACGTCGCGCACCTCGAAAGCGATCGCCTCCAGCGTGGCCCGGACCACGTGCGCCCGGGTCGTGCCGCGGGTGATGCCGAATATCGCGCCGCGCGCGTCCGGGTCCCAGTCGGGCGCGCCCAGGCCGGTCAGCGCGGGCACGAACACCACGCCGCCCGAGTCGGGCACACTCCGCGCCAGCGCCTCGCTCTGCGCCGCGTGATCCAGCAGCCCGAGCCCGTCCCGCAGCCACTGGACGGCGGCGCCGGTCACGAACACCGAGCCCTCCAGGGCGTAGGTGAGCTGCCCGGAGCCGTCCATCCAGGCCACCGTGGACAGCAGCCCGGCCGCCGAGCGCACCACGGCCGTCCCGGTGTTGGCCAGCACGAAGGACCCGGTCCCGTACGTGCACTTGGTGTCGCCCGGGGTGAAGCAGGCCTGGCCGAACAGGGCGGCCTGCTGGTCGCCGGCGATGCCGGCCACCGGGAGGTCCAGGCCGAGGAACGCGCCGGGGTCGGTGCGCGCGACGACCCCGGTGGACGGCACCACCTCGGGCAGCGCCCGTTCGGGGACGCTCAGCAGCTCGCACAGCTCTCCGGACCACTGCCCGGTGCCGATGTCGAACAGCAGCGTGCGGGACGCGTTGGACGCGTCGGTCACGTGCCGGGCACCCGAGGTCATCCGGGCGATCAGGTAGGAATCCACCGTGCCGCAGGCCAGTGAGCCGTCCGCCAGGCCCCGCCAGGTGCCCGGGTCGTGCTCGGCCAGCCAGGTGAGCTTGGTCCCGGTGAAGTAGGGATCGAGGCGCAGGCCGGTGAGGCTGGCCACCCGGGCCTCGTGCCCGGCTTCGCGCAGCCGGTCGCAGATCCGGGCCGTGCGGCGGTCCTGCCAGACGATCGCGCGGCGCGGGGCGGCCAGCGTGGCCCGGTCCCAGACCACCGCGGTCTCGCGCTGGTTCGTGATCCCGAGGCTGCTCACCGGCGGATCACCCGCCTGGGCGAGGGCCTGGCGGGACGCGGCCAGCGTCGCCTGCCAGATGTCCTCGGGCAGGTGCTCCACCCAGCCCGGCTCCGGGAAGTACTGCCGGAACTCCTGGTATCCGCGCCCGGACACCAGCCCGTCCCCGGTCACGATCAATGCGGTGACGCCGGTTGTCCCGGCGTCGACAGCAAGCACGCTCATGAGGACTAGTGTTGCCCCATGCGAGTTGGAGTGCTGACGGGTGGCGGAGACTGCCCGGGACTGAATGCGGTCATCCGGGCGCTGGTCCGCCGGGGTACGGCGGAGTTCGACTACGAGTTCGTGGGCTTCCGCGACGGCTGGCGCGGGCCCCTCGAGGGCGACACGGTGCCCCTTGACGTGCAGGCGGTGCGGGGGATTCTGCCGCGGGGCGGGACGATTCTCGGCTCGTCGCGCACCAACCCTCTGGCGGACTCCGCGAGCGAGGGCGGCCGTTCCGGGGTGGAACGGATCAAGGACAACCTGGCCGGGCTCGGCGTGGACGCCCTGGTGGCGATCGGCGGGGAGGACACGCTGGGCGTGGCCACCCGGCTGCACGGGGAAGGCGTCCAGGTGATCGGGGTGCCCAAGACCATCGACAACGACCTGGGCGCCACGGACTACACGTTCGGCTTCGACACCGCGGTGAACATCGCGATGGAGGCCATCGACCGGCTGCACACCACGGCGGAGAGCCACCACCGCGCGCTGATCTGCGAGGTGATGGGCCGCCACGCCGGCTGGATCGCGCTGCACGCCGGGCTGGCCGGCGGGGCCAACGTGATCCTGATCCCGGAGAAGCCGTTCAGCATCGAGAGGGTCTGCGCCTACGTGGAGCACCGGTTCCAGACCCGGTACGCGCCGATCGTCGTGGTCTCCGAGGGCGCCACCCCGCAGGAAGAGGACGTGCAGGTCTCGGACCAGCGGCTGGACGCGTTCGGCCACGTGCGGCTGGGCGGCATCGGGCAGATGCTGGCCGACGAGATCGAGAAGCGGACCGGCAAGGAAGCCCGCTGCACGGTCCTGGGCCACGTCCAGCGCGGCGGGACCCCCACGGCGTTCGACCGGGTGCTCGCCACCAGGTTCGGGATCCACGCGATCGGGGCGGTGCACGACGGCGACTTCGGCACCATGGTGGCGCTGCGCGGCACCGACATCGTCGGGGTGCCGCTGGCCGAGGCCACTCGCGAGCTCAAGACGGTGCCACCGGAGCGGTACGCGGAGGCCGAGGTCTTCTTCGGCTGACTGGCCCGGCTGGGCTGTCCGGCCGGGCAGGCCGAGGCCGCTGGCCGCGCCGCCGTCCGCTGAGTCAGCCGCCGGGCGCGGTCCGGCTCAGCGGACCTGGACCGCGACCAGGCACGCGTCGTCGCTGGTGTCGGAGCGCGCGTTGCTCATCAGGTGGTCGGCGAACCGGCCGACGTCGCCGATCGGCCGGCTGGCCAGGCGTAGCAGCGCGCTCATCGAGTCGTCGATCGCCTCGTCGTGCCGTTCGATGAGGCCGTCGGTGAACAGCGCGAGCGCGTCCCCCGGCTGCAGCGTGGTGGTCAGCTCCTCGTAGCGGGCGTCGGGGTCGGCACCGACCAGCACCCCGGCCGGCAGCGCCAGTTCCCGTGCCACGTTGTCCCGCACCAGCAGCGGCGGCAGGTGCCCCGCCCGGGAGCAGCGCAGTGTGCGCTGGGCCGGGTCATAGATCCCGCACACCACCGTGCCGATGATCCCATCGGTGAGATAGCAGGCCACACAGTTCAGCCAGGCCAGCAGCTGGGCTGGCCGTGCCGCCGGTGATCGCGAGACCGCGCAGGCAGTTGCGCAGCGCCACCATGCCGGTCACCGCGTCGATGCCGTGACCAGCGATATCGCCGACCACGAGCAGTACTTCCTTGCTGGGCAGCGGGACCGTGTCGTACCAGTCACCGCTGACCAGGTTCCCGGGTCCGGCGGGCCGGTAGCGGGCGGCGATGTCGAGGCCGGCGATCTCCACCGGCTCCGCGGCCCGCGGGGTGATGGCCTGCTGCAGCCGCAGCGCCAGCCGGTGTTCCTCCGCGGCACGCTCCTCGGTGTCGGCCAGCCGGTCCCGCGTCGCGGCGAACGCCACCTGGGTGTGGTAGTCCGCGGACACGTCCTGATAGGCGCCGCGGACCGCGACCAGCGTGCCGGTCTGGTCGGTGACCGGCTCGGCGAACGCGCGCATCTGCCGCACGCTCTCGTCGTCGGCGCGGATGATCCGGAACGCGGCGGCGGCCTCCTGCTTGTCCTCTAGCAGCGTGGCGCGGAAGCTGTCCACCACCGGCATGTCGTCCGCCGGGACGTGCGCGTGCAGCTTCGCTACCGGGACCGGATCGCCCGGCGGCTGCCCGAACAGCGCGTACGCCGGCTCGGTCCAGAGCACCTCCCCGGTGAGCAGGTTCTCCTCCCAGCCACCGATCCGGCCCAGCCGCTGGGCCTGGTGCAGCAGCGCGCCGAGGCGCTCGACCTCGCCGGCAGGCCGCCAGGTGATTACCACGCCGTCGTAGAGGCGGGCGATGCGGACCTCCACGACCGGCGCGGCCAGCCCGCCGGCCACCGGCGCGGCGATGACCTCTGCTGAGGTGTACTGGGCCTCGCCGGTGGCCATCACCCGGACGGCCCGGTCATACAGCCCGCCATCCAGGGCGGCGGCCGGGTAGACCTCCAGCAGCGGCCGCCCGGCCAGCGCGGCCGCTTCCCGGCCTGCCGGGTCGGCGAAGTCCTTGCTGAGGTAGCTGATCCGGAAGTCGGTGATCACCCCGGCGTCGTCGCGGGTCGCGGTGGCGAACAGTGCCGAGCCGAGCAGGCTGTCCAGCAGGCCGAAGGCCCACGAGGCCCGGTGATCCGCGGCCAGGTCCCCGCTGGGCAGCCGGGTGCCGAGGGCCTGGGCGCAGACGTCGGTGAGCGCGCTGATGTGCCGGCGGAGCGGGTCGGGGAACTCTTCGAGTGGCCCGGGCCAGCAGACCTCCATCGCGCCGAGCGCCGTCCCCGGGCCGGGGAGCGGGAGCACCGCGCGGGCCCCCTGCGGCCAGTCGCCCATCAGCGGCGCCAGCGCCGCATCCATGCGGCCCGCGGGCCACCAGTACTCGGCCCCCTCCTCAGCGGCGCGCTGCGCGGGCGTGTCCATGTCCGGGTGGATGCGCCGCCAGCGGCTGGCGTCGCGGGCCGAGAACCCGGCCTGCCCGGCCAGTTCCAGGCCCCCGTCGGGCTCAGCCAGCCACAGGGCCACGGCCACCGCGCCCGCCGGGGCCAGCGCCTCCTCGAGCACGGCGGCCGCGATGCCGCCGCCGTCGGGCGCGGCCTCCGCGGCGGCCCCGGCCAGGGCGACCCGGTGGGTGCTGGGCAGCGTGCGTCCCGGTGCGTCCGGGGCGCCGCGCACCGTCGCGGGAGACTGCTGCCCGGTAATCTGCGCCGCGAGCTCGGCCAGGCCCGTGCCGGACTCCGCGGAGAGGTGCACCAGCTGGGCCTGCGCCTCCGCCGGTGAGCAGCGGAGGCGCTCCATGAGCATGCCGCGGGCCAGGTCCACCACGGAGCGGGCGGCCGTCCCGGATTGCACTCTGTCCAGCTCACGCCGCTGCCGCGCAATTAGGGCGCTTAGCCGTGCGAATTCTGCGCCGCTCGGTACTGTCACGGTAGGAGGCCTTCCCGGGAGATTCAGCGGCTTAGCTGCCACGTTACTGGGCAGAGGGTGTCCCTAACGCCTGTTTTTGATCACGTCAACGGCCGTGACAGGTATCGGTCTGTCGCACACACAGTGACTGGCCGCGCGCGCGGCGCGGCCAGCAGCAGGAGGAGTCGTCATGGCTGAAGCAGCGCTGGCCGGCAGCCAGCCCGCCGACCCGCGGCTGCAACGGCTGCTCAACGGCCTGACCGCGGTCCGGGGCGGGGACTTCAGCACCCGCCTGCCACATACAGGCGACCCGCTGATGGACGAGATCGCTGCCGTCTTCAACAGTATGACCGACCAGCTGGCGCTCTTCACCTCCGAGGTGACCCGCGTGGCCCGGGAGGTGGGCACCGACGGCAAGCTCGGTGGCCGGGCCCAGGTCCCCGGGGTCGCCGGGACGTGGAAGGACCTCACAGAGTCGGTCAACGCCATGGCCGACAACCTGACCGGGCAGGTGCGCGACATCGCCCAGGTCGCGACCGCGGTGGCCCGCGGTGACCTCACCCAGAAGATCACCGTGGACGTCAAGGGCGAGATGCTGGCCCTGAAGGACACCCTGAACACCATGGTCAACCAGCTGTCCGCGTTCGCCGACGAGGTGACCCGGGTCGCCCGCGAGGTGGGCACCGAGGGCAGCCTGGGCGGCCAGGCCCAGGTGCCCGGGGTCGGCGGCACGTGGCGGGACCTCACGGACTCGGTGAACTTCATGGCGGGCAACCTGACCAGCCAGGTCCGCAACATCGCGCTGGTGACCACCGCGGTCGCCCAGGGTGACCTGTCGAAGAAGATCGACGTGGACGCGCGGGGCGAGATCCTCGAGCTCAAGACCACCATCAACACCATGGTCGACCAGCTGTCCTCGTTCGCGGCCGAGGTCACCCGGGTGGCCCGCGAGGTGGGCAGCAAGGGCCGGCTGGGCGGGCAGGCCGAGGTCGAGGGGCTGTCCGGCACCTGGAAGCGGCTCACCGAGAATGTCAACGAGCTGGCCGGGAACCTCACCCGCCAGGTCCGGGCCATCGCCGAGGTGACCAGCGCGGTGGCGACCGGTGACCTGACCCGCTCCATCTCGGTGGAGGCCGAGGGTGAGGTCGCCGAGCTGAAGGACAACATCAACGCGATGGTCCACTCGCTCCGCGAGACGACCAAGGCCAACCAGGAGCAGTACTGGCTCAAGACCAACCTGGCCCGGATCTCCGGCCTGATGCAGGGGCACCGGGACATCGCCACGGTCGCTGAGCTGATCATGGATGAGCTGATCCCGCTGGTCGGCGCCCAGCACGGCACGTTCTTCATCTCCGGCGACACCAGCGAGGGCACGATCCTGCGGCTCATCGCCGGGTACGGCCTGCGGGCTGACCTCGCGGCGCCCAGCCAGTTCCGCCTGGGCCAGTCGCTGATCGGGCAGGTGGCCAAGACCAGGAAGCCCATCATTGTCACCGACGCGCCACCCGACTACGTGCGGATCTCCTCCGGGCTCGGCGAGGGCGCGCCGGTCAACCTCATCGTGCTGCCCATCGTGTTCGAGGGGCAGGTCCTCGGCGTTATCGAAGCGGGGTCGTTCAGCCGCTTCACCCAGGTGCACCAGGACTTCCTGGAGCAGCTGATGGAGACCATCGGCGTCAACGTGAACACCATCATCGTGAACTCCCGCACCGATCACCTGCTGCAGGAGTCCCAGCGGCTGGCCTCGGAACTGCAGTCACGCACCGGTGAGCTGCAGGCCCGGCAGGAAGAGCTGCAGAGCTCCAACGCCGAGCTGGAGGACAAGGCGGTACAGCTGGCCCGCCAGAAGCGCGACATCGAGATCAAGAACGCCGAGATCGAGCAGGCCCGGCAGGAGATCGAGGAACGGGCCAAGCAGCTGGACCTGGCTTCCCGGTACAAGTCGCAGTTCCTCGCGAACGTCTCGCACGAGCTGCGCACGCCGCTGAACAGCCTGCTCATCCTGGCCCGGCTGCTGGCCGAGAATCCGGCCGAGAACCTGACGCGCAAGCAGGTCGAGTACGCCAACGTGATCCACTCGTCCGGGTCTGACCTGCTGCTGCTGATCAACGACATCCTGGACCTGTCCCGGGTGGAGGCCGGCAAGCTGGACGTGCACCCGGAACCGTTCGCGCTCGGGTCCCTTTCCGAGGACCTGCGCACCGTGTTCGAGCCGCTCGCGGCCGAGAAGAGGCTTGAGTTCGCGGTGGCCTCGGCCCCCGACGTGCCTGCCGAGGTCGTCACCGACCGGCAGCGGCTGCGCCAGGTACTGCACAACTTGCTGTCCAACGCGGTCAAGTTCACCCGGCAGGGCCGGGTGGAGCTGCGGATCCGCCGGGAGACCCCGCAGGCCCCCGGGGGCGAGGCCGGCCTGGCCTTCTCGGTGTCGGACACCGGGATCGGCATCTCCGACGACAGCCTGAGGACGATCTTCGAGGCATTCCAGCAGGGCGACGGCACCACCAGCCGCCGCTACGGCGGCACCGGGCTGGGGCTGGCCATCAGCCGGGAGGTCGCCGCGGTGCTCGGCGGCCGGATCACGGCGCAGAGCGAGCCGGGCCGCGGCAGCACCTTCACGCTGTACCTGCCGGTCGCCTACCAGGGCGGCGGCGACGCGACGGTCAGCCCCACGCCCGGCGACTCCCGGGTGAGCCCGCTATCCGGGACCGCCGCCGCGGGACCGCCGTCCGCGGCAAGCCCGCCGGACGCCGCGGCCGCCTCCCCGGGGCTGAACGGGTCGGCCGCCGCGAATGGCGCCGCGGCCGCGCCCGGCCGCCAGAACGGCGCGGTGAACGGGCTGGCCGGGGACACCGCCGTCACCGGGGACACCGCCGTCACCGGGCCGGCGCGGACCGGGACGCGGCAGCCCTCCCGCCGGCCCAGCCCGGCCCGCACGCCGGGCTGAGCGGGCGCAAGGTGCTGGTCGTCGACGACGACCTGCGGAACGTGTTCGCGATCACCAGCGTCCTCGAGCTTTACGGGCTGACCGTCGTCCACGCGCCCAGCGGGCAGCAGGGCATCGATGTCCTGCGCGGCGATCAGGACATCGATCTCGTGCTGATGGACGTGATGATGCCGGAGATGGACGGCTACACCACCACCGCCGCCATCCGCGAGATGCCGGAGTTCGCCGACCTGCCGGTGATCGCCGTGACGGCCCGCGCCATGCAGGGCGACCGGGACAAGAGCCTGGCCGCCGGGGCCACCGACTACGTGACCAAGCCGGTCAACACCGAGGAACTGCTCGGCTGCATCAAGCGCTGGCTGCCTGCCGCCCCGGCGGCGGACTGAGCGGCACCCGCCGGCCCGGTGGCGTGCCCAGCAGCAGGCCCGCTGGCCACGGAGGCAGCAGCAGGCAGCTGTCGCCGAACTCGTGCCACAGGTAGCCCGCCGCCTCGGCCGCCCGGTAGGAGGCGTCGACCAGCGCCGGGCCGGCCACGGCCTCCAGCAGCGCGAGGTGTGACGCGCCCGCCTCGTGCCACCCGGTGATCAGGCCGTCAACCACGCGGGCCGGACGCTCCGGCCCGAGCACCAGGCCAGTCCAGCCGCGGCGGGCGGTGATGGTGCCCGCCTGGCCTGCGCCCTGCGTGACCGCGCTCTCCAGGGCCCGGGTGCAGGTGGTGCCGACCGCGATCACCCGGCGGCCCGCCGCGCGGGTCAGGTTGACCAGGCCGGCCGTGGATTGCGGGACCTCGAACCACTCGGGCAGCGGTACCTCACCTGCCTCCAGTGACGCCACCCCGGTATGCAGGGTGATCGTTGCCATCGCCACGCCGCCCGCGATCAGCCTGGTGACCAGGTCAGCGGTGAACGGCCGGGCCGCGCTCGGCATCTCCGCGCTGCCGGGGGAGTGGGCGAACACCGTCTGGTAATCCGCCAGCGGCCACGGGTCCGGGACGTAGGAGTAGCGGATCGGCTGCCCGTGCCGGGCCAGGTACTCGTGGACCGTGCCGGCGCCCGTCGCCACCACGGCCGCCCACATCCGGGTGGCCGCCGGGCCGGGGTAGGGATGCAGCAGCGTGACCGAACCATCCGCAGGGAGCGTGATGATCTCGCCGGGGACGCCGTCGCCGAGCCGGGCAAGCCCCGCCGGACCCTGCCTGAGCTCGACCAGCCAGGTTCCGTTGTCGAGCTGGCCGGAGAGATGAACGGTCACCGTGCGGCCTCCGGTGCGCTGCCCGGGGAGCGCGGCGGCCAGGGTGGCGGAGTTGTTGACGACCAGGAGATCGCCGGGGGCCAGGAACCGGGGCAGGTCGCGGAACCGGGCGTGGACCAGGCCGTCCGGCGTGGCGGCCAGCAGCCGGACGCCGTCCCGGGTCAGCCCGCGGGCCTCAGGGGGCGGCTGGCGGAGCGGCTCACCAGGGCACCACCGGAGCCTGCTGGGCGGCCGGGCCGGGGACCTGGTACTCAGCGGCCCGGTAGCGGCCGCTCGGTGGGCGCTGGCCGAGCAGCCGCAGCAGTGCCGCCGCGGCCACCTCCGGCTCCGGCCGGTCGGAGATGTCCTCGCCCGGGAACGCGGACTGGTGCATGGCAGTCCGCATGTCGCCCGGGTCGAACGCGTAGCAGCGCAGGCCTGGCTCCTCGGCGGCGAGGACCGCGGTGAGCTGGTCCAGTGCGGCCTTGGCCGATCCGTACCCGCCCCAGCCGGCGTAGGCGTCGGCGGCCGCGTCCGAGCTGACGTTGACGACCGCGCCGCCGGCTGCCGTGAGCGGCCCGGCCAGCAGCTGGATCAGGGCCAGCGGCGCCAGCACGTTGGTCTGGTAGACCTGGCCGAGCTCAGCCAGCGGGTAGCTGCGCAGCGCCGGGCAGCGGACTGGGCCCCAGGCGGCTGGCGTTGTTGATCAGCAGGTCGAGGTGGCCGTCCGGGGCGATCGCCGCGGCGATCGCGGCCCGGTGCGCGGGGTCGGTCACGTCGCCGGGGATCGCGGTGACCGCGGGGAGGCCGCCCACCGCGGCGGTGAGCTGGTCCGCATGGCGGGCGTCCACGACCAGGGACCAGCCGTCCCCCGCCAGCGCGCGGGCTACGGCCCGGCCCAGGCCCTGGGACGCTCCGGTAATCACAGCAGTAGGCATGGCTCCTCCGAGCTCATCGGGTGCACGCCCATACTGATAGTTGAAGTGAACTTGAAGTCAAGCCGCAGCCTGGCGGGAACCCTGCGCGGACCGGGACCGCGCGGAGGACTGTGAAGATCAGGCCACCAGGGGTCATAAATTCGGTACACTCCCCGGACACTTCGCTGACAGAACGATGCGGCCGGGCCTGCCAGGGCGCTGTCATCCGCGCTGCTTACCTGGCAGGTGCCTGATGCTCCTGGACCTCATTCGCTCGCTCTGTGCGGCGCTCGCCGCGGTGGCGCTGCCTGGCTACTTCTGGGCCGTCCTGCTGCGGCCGGCCGGTGGACTGGCCGAGCGGCTGGGCTACTCCTGCGCGCTGTCGCTGGCCACCGTCCCCGTCGTGGCCCTGGTGCTCGCCCGCCTCGCCGGGTCGGGGATCACCCTCTGGATCGCCGTCGTCTCCGTGCTCATCGTCCTCGGCTCAGGGGCGCTGGCCGTCCGCTGGCGGGGAGCCGCACCCGGCCCGGCCGGGCCCATCCTGCCCGCCCCCCGCGCGATCCGGGACCCCCGCGCGCTGGCCCTGCTGGCCGCGGCGTTCCTGGCGGCACTCTTCTCGGTGCTGAGTTCCCGGCCGGCACCAGGCTGGCTGATCCTGCTGATCCTCGTGCTGCTGGTGCTGGCGGCCGTCGTGGACCGGGTGACGGCGCGGACCGGGGACCGCCCGGGCGGGACCGGGGCAGATCCAGGGGGCCGGGCCCCGGATGGCGACCTCCCAGGGCGGGCCCCCGATGAGGCCCCGGGGCAGGTGCCCGGCGGGAAGGAGTCGCGCGGGCGCACGCAGGAGCCCCGGCCTGTACCCGCCGCGTTCCGCGGGCCGGTGCTCGCGATCGTGCTGGCGGCCACCGCGGTCCGCGCCTACGAGCCGGTGATCCGGTACGACTGGCCATCCATCCGCGGGCTCGACCATTTCTCGCACGCCCTGATGACGCAGCAGATGCTCGGGCATGGCTCGTACCGCGGCTACCTGATCTACCCGCCCGGGTTCCCGACCATGAGCGCCGTCCTGTCCCGCCTGTCCGGGCTGCCCCCGCTGGTGCTGTTCCCGGTGATCGCGCCCGCTCTCCTGGTGCTCACGGCCCTGGCCGTGTACGTGCTGGCCACCCGGCTGTGGGGCTGGAGATACGGCATCGCCGCGGCGGCCCTGTCGGGACTGGTCCTGCACGGCGCCTACGGGAGCCTCGCCGACGGCCGGTATCCCGACCTGACCAGCGCCTACTTCCTCATCACCATCGGCGTCGCCGCCTTGCTCAGCCTCTATGCGTCGCCCACGCCGCGCTCCGCGGCGCTGGCCGCGGTCCTGGGCGCGTCCCCGATCCTGTACCACTCGGTGGCCACCTTGTACGAGGTGCTGATCGTGGTCCTGGCCGCCGTCACCTCCCTGCCGTACCTGCTCTACCTGCGGCGGCGCGCGGAAGCCCGCATGGTGCTGGCCGGGCTCGCCGCGCTGGCCCTGCTCGCCGTCTGCTACGGCTGGTACACCTACGGCGTCGGGTGGCCGCTGGCCGGGCATTCTGCCTCGTCGGCAGCCGTGTCCCAGGTGCTCGGCAGCCAGCCGGCACCGGGCCCGCTGCACCTGGTCTCCGCGCTCGGGCCGCCCATCGTCTGGCTCGGCGTGCTCGGCCTGGCCATGCTGGTGCTGATGCTGGGGTATGAGCGCAGGCCAGCACCAGTCCTGGCCACGGTGACGATGATCCTGTGGTGCCTGATGATGTACGCGGGCAGCCGGACCGCCGCGGATGGCTTCCCGCAGCGATTCGAGCGCGATCTCGGTGCGGCGCTCTCGGTGGTGGGGGCGCTGGGGGCGGGCGTGGCTGCTGAAATCGGCCTGGCTGGCCTGGCAGCGCACGCATGGTGGCCCCGGCCGCCGTTCTCTCCTTGTCCCTGGCTGTCCCGGCCGTGCTGGCCATCGGCCTCCCGTCGGCGCGGCAGGTGCGTTCGGAGTCACGCCCGGCCCGCCTGCTGAGCCAGCCCGTGCTGGCGGCCGGCGACTGGCTCATGCGGCACAACTCGGGCGGCACGATCGTGTCCACCCCCATGAACCATGGGATCACCGAACGGTCCGTGCTGGCCCTGGGCGACTACACCGGGCTGATGTACTACGCCCCAGGCTCGTTCGCGACGGCGCGGTCGCTGCCGCCCGCGGGGGTCAGGCCGCTGATCGACTCGCAGGAAGTGCTGGAGCACCCGGGCAGCTGCACGGCGGCCGAGGCCATCACCCGCGAGGACGTCCGGTTCGTGGTGCTGTACCGGAAGCGCGGCCCGGACGCCGACCTGGACGGTTTCCGGTCGGACCGGGCCCGGTACCGCGAGGTGTTCGAGAATCCGTCCGTGGTCATCTATGCCCCGCAGGACGGCCCCTGCGACGGATAGCGTCCGGGCCCCGCTCGCCTCGCTGGTCCGGTTCACCCCGCCCCCGGTTCGCTGCCTCCCGCGCCGTGAGGGCCTGGACTCCGCGTGCCGCCGGAGTGAGACCCGTCACCGCCCGGGCATGGGATACTGATAGTTGAAGTCAGCTTCATGCACGGGAGGCCTGGTGCGCGCCACGGACTTGCTGACGGTCGGGGAGATAGCCCGGCGCAGCGGCTTCGCTGAGTCGGCGGTCCGGTACTACGAGGGGCTCGGCCTGCTGTCCGCCGCCCGGACGGCGGGTAACCAGCGCCGGTTCGAGCGCAGCACGCTGCGCCGGCTGGCCTTCATCCGGGCCGCCCGCAATGTGGGGCTCAGCCTGAACGAGGTGGCCGAGGCGCTGTCGTCGCTGCCCGCCGGGCGGACCCCTACCCGCGCGGACTGGTCCCGGCTGTCCCGGGCCTGGCGGCAGCGGCTGGACGACCAGATCGAGGCGCTCACCGCGCTGCGTGACGGCCTGGACTCCTGCATCGGCTGCGGCTGCCTCTCCCTGCAGCGTTGCGCGATCTCCAACCCCGCTGACACCGCCCGGGCCGGCGGCCCGGGCGCCGCCTACCTGCCCGCAGGCCTGCGCCGCGACGATTCCCGCCTGGCCAGCCTCTCCCCGGGCTGACGTCCCGCCGGAGTGCGGGCGGCTACGGGCGGAGCTGGCTGAGGGTCCAGCCGCGGCCTGCAGGGTCGAGGGGGCGGGTGACCTCGGTAAATATCTCGGCCGCGCGGCGCGGTCTTCACCCCCGCGCTCAGCGGGCTGACCGCCGAACTGGCGCCGCAGGACGACCTGGTCAACGCCAACGCCCTGCTCACCGCGGCCCGGTCCGCAGCCACCGTGGCCGGACCTGGGCTGGCTGGCGTCCTGGTCGCGCTCGCCGGGCCCGGCACCGTGATCGCGCTGGACGCGGGCTCGTACGCGGCCAGCGTGCTGGCCCTCGCGTCGCTCCGGCTCCCTGCCGCCCGCCGCGGCGCCGCCAGCCTCGCCGCCCGGTCCTGCCTGGACGACCTGCGTGACGGCTGGGCCGAGTTCCGCGGGCGGCCTGGCTCGTGATCACGACGGTCCAGTTCACCCTGTTCAACCTGCTGACCTGGGGGCCCTTCCTGCTGCTCGGGCCGGTGCTGTGCCGGGAGGACCTCGGCGGGCGGGGGCCGGGCCCGGCCGCCACCCCGGCCGGCGGCCCGCAGTTCAGCCGGCCGCCGTCCGGCGGGCCCGGAAGGCCGCCGCCTTCACCCGGTTCTGGCAGGCCGTGGAGCAGAACCGGCGGGTGCCGTTGCGCGAGGTGTCGACGTAGACCCGGTCGCATCGCGGCGCCGTGCACACCCCGATGCGGCCGTGCAGGTCACTGCCCAGGACCACGGCCAGCCCGGTGGCGCAGCCGGCCGCCCAGCCTGTCGCCAGCGAGTCGTCCGCGGCGTGGAAGTGCAGGTGCCACGGCTCACCGTCGTGGCGGTCCAGCCAGGGATGGGCGCCGGTGACCCCGAGCAACTCGTTGACCTGGCGGGCGGCGGTATCCACGTCGCCCGAGGCGACGGCGGCGAACACGGCCCGGAAGGCCATCGCGAAACCGCGCAGTTCCCTGGCCTCGGGCAGCGTGACGCTCCCGCGTGTCCGGCCGGCCCGCGCGCAGCGCCGCGGTGGCGGCCGCCGGCAGGCTGTCCTCGTCCAGCAGCGGGCACGGGTGGCCGCGTTCCTCACCCGGCGTGAGCGCGTTGACGAGACTGGCCGCCACGGTCACCACGGTGTCCATGTGACTGTTGAAATTCACTTGACCAGTTATGCTCCGCGTTCTAGTTTTGTGACTGCCGAGAGCATAGTCGTCAGTGACGAGGAGGCGGGCGTGCCCGAGCTCAACCAGGACGTGCCGGACCGGGAGACCGCGCAGCGGTGGATCGCCCGGTGGGAGATCCAGCAGCAGGGCTACCTGCCTGACCGGGAAGAACGCTTCACCGCCCTCATCGACGCGGTCGAGGAGGCGGCCGGGCGTCCCGACCCGCTCGTGCTCGACCTGGGCTGCGGCCCCGGCTCGCTGTCGGTCCGGCTGCTGGACCGGATGCCCGCGGCCCGCGTCATCGCCATCGACACCGATCCGGTGCTGCTGGCGCTCGGCCGCGCCGCGTACGGGCAGCGGGACGGGCTCCGGTTCGCCGATGTGGACCTGCGCTCGGACGGCTGGACCGGGACGCTCGGCCTGGACCGGCCGGCTGACGCGGCGGTGAGCACCACGGCCCTGCACTGGCTGCGGCCGGAGGCGCTGCACGCCATGTACGCACGGCTGGCCACGGTGCTGCGGCCGGGCGGCCTGCTGCTCGACGGGGATCACCTGAAGGACGACGCGACGGCAGTCCCGACCCTGGCCCGGCTGGGGCAGGCGCTGATCGAGCGGGAGGAGCAGCGCCGCTTCCCGGAGGGGCTGCCGGAGACCTGGCAGGGCTGGTGGGAGGCGATCAAGGAGGATCCCGCGCTGGCCGCCCCGCTGGCCGAGCGTGAGCAGCGCCGGCTGACCGAGGACCACCACGGCTCGGAGTCCGTCCAGCTGGCCACGCACGTGGACGGCCTGCGGGCCGCGGGGTTCGCCGAGATCGGCACCATCTGGCAGCGCGGCGAGAACCGCATCCTGGCCGGCGTTCTCGCCCCCTGACCGTCTGGCGGCGCATCAGCGCGGGTGCGTTGCCGGTGCTCCGGCACGCACAGGGCGCGCTCACAACGGGGGTGCCCGGCGGATGGGAGACCAGATCCAGAAGTTCGTCCTCCGCGACGGCGCCCCGAACCTGGCCCGCCAGTAGCCCGCCAGCCCGGGTGCTCAGGCGGCGAACGTCCGCAGGCCCTCGGCAATGGCGGAGGCCGTCAGCCTGCCCCGGACCAGGTCGGACATGAACCGGAATGCCGCTCGCACGTCGAGTGGCTCGGCCAGCGGGTGACCGTTCACGCCGAGGAAGAACCAGGTCGCGTTCCAGGTGAGCCGCTTGTTCCCGTCCACCAGCGCGTAACTGTGGCCGAGCGACTCCATCAGCGCCGCGGCCTTGGCCCAGATGTCCGGGAACAGCTCCCGGCCGCCCTTGGTCTGCTGCGGCCGGGCCAGCGCCGCGTGCAGATCGGCGAAGTCACGGACCCGGGGAGCTGCGCCGGTGACCAGCCGCGCCACCTCCAGCGCGTCGTCGGCGGATCAGGAACTCCGTCGTGGGACCCGTCACAAGGCGAGGCGCTGGTTCAGGGCGCCGCTGACCCGCACCACCCGCAGCAGGATCTCGCGGCGCTGCTGCTGGTGGGCGGTCGCCGGGCCGGCGTGACCATCGGGCGGGTACTCCCGCCCGCTGCCGCCACCGGCCCCGGCCCCCGCCGGGACCGGCCCGGATTCGCCGTCGCGCAGCGAATCGTGGAGCATTTTCTTATCCACACAGAGAATCATGGCATTAGCCCCGATTATCCCGGCAGGTCGGCCGGGGGTTGCCGGGTCAGCGTCAGGCGGCACCCGGGCTGGGTACCGCCCGCCGCGGGTCGAGCAGCCCGGGGTCAGACGCCATGAACAGGTCGCTGTCCCCGTGACGCCAGCCGGCCGCGAACAGCGGGCGCACCGCCGGGTGCGGCCCCGGCAGGCAAACCCGCGCCCGGCCGTCCGGGGCCTTCAGCGTGGCCAGCACGGCCAGCACCGCATCCCCGGCCGGGACGCCCGGCGCGGACGCGAGATGGACCAGGCCGTACTCCGCCCCGTGACCGGCGGCCGTGCCCGCCGCGGCCAGCTCCCCCTGCCGGAAGGCCCGCACCGGCTGCCCGTGCGGCCGGGCCGCCCAGGCCCGGTGATCGGCCGACCGGTCCACGCCGGTCCAGCCCTGCTCCGCCGCCGCCACCTCGGCCGCGCTGGCCGGCGCGACCGTCCAGCCGTCCGGCACGCGCACCGCGCGCACGTCGCCGGCCAGGTACAGCAGCGGCCACCACGCGTCCAGCCCGAACCGCGTGTACAGCGGCAGCGCGTGCGCGTGCTGGCTGCTGAACGTCATCCGCTGCGGCCCGTCCCGGCCCGGCTCGCCGGGCCACAGCTGGCTGAGGATCGCCCGGCCGCACCCCCGCCCGTGCGTTCCCGGATGGACGAACAGGTCGCACAGCATGCTGACCGCCGCCGGGCCGTCCCCGATCAGCCGGGTCGCCCCGAACCCCGTGACCAGCCCGTCCCGCTCCGCGGCCAGCAACGTGCCGTGCTCCAGCAGGTACGCCAGGTAGGCCGGGTCCGATCCGGCCCACTCCTCGTCCTGGCCGGTGGCCACCGCGACTTTCGCGATGGCCGGGAAATCGCCCGGGGCCGCCGGGCGTACCGTGATCATGCTCATGCCGTGGTCTCCGTGATGACGTGGCCCGTGGGTTTCGTTGCGGATGGATGTGCGCCTCAGCCGGCCAGCTCGCGGATGCGGCGGCCGATGAAGTCCCGCTCGGGCGCGGCGGGCGCCAGTTCCAGCGCGGCCTGGTAGGCGCGGGCCGCGTCGGCGCGCCGGCCCAGGCGGCCGAGCAGCTCGGCGCGGGCAATGTGCAGCTGCGGCCAGCGGGCCAGCTGCCGGTCGGTGGCGGCCTCGTCGAGCAGGGCGAGCCCGGCCGCCGGGCCCTCGGCCATGGCCACCGCGGCGGCCCGGTTCGCGGCGACCACCGGCGTTGGCTCGTAACGGAGCAGCGCGCCGTAGAGCGCGGCGATCTCCTCCCAGTCGGTACCCGCGGCCGAGGGGGCGCAGGAGTGGCACGCGGCGATCGCGGCCTGCAGCTGGTAGGGCCCGGGCTGGCGGGCACGCAGGGCCCGGGCGAGCAGGGCCTCACCCTCGGCGATCTTCGCCTGGTCCCAGCGCGAGCGGTCCTGGTCCGCCAGCAGCACGAGGTCGCCCGCCGGGCTGACCCGTGCCTCGCGGCGCGCGTCGGTCAGCAGCAGCAACGCCAGCAGGCCCGTCACCTCAGGCTCGCCCGGTACCAGCGCGGCCAGCGCACGGGCCAGCCTGACGGCCTGGTCACACAGGTCGCCGCGGACCAGGGCGTCACCGGCCGAGGGTTTGTGGCCCGCGGTGAACACCAGGTACACGACACGCAGCACGCCGCCGAGCCGCCCGGCCCGCTCGGCGGCCGGGGGGAGGGCCAGCGAGATGCCCGCCTGCCGGATCTTGCGTTTCGCGCGGACCAGCCGCTGGGCCATGGTCGGCTCCGGGACCAGGAACGCGGCCGCGATCTCCGCGGTGGGCAGCCCGCACACCGACCGCAGCGTCAGCGGTACCCGCACCGCGGGGTCCAGGGCCGGGTGGCAGCAGGCCAGGATGAGGCCCAGCTCGTCGTCCGCGCTGGACGCCGGCTGACCCGGGACCGGCTCACCCGCGGGCGGGGCTGGCCCGCCCGCACCGGCGGGGGCCCAGCCCAGCGCGCCGTCCCGCATGGCCGCGGCCTCTTTCTCCGCACGGCGGCTCTCCCGGCGCAGCCGGTCGGTGGCCTTGTGCCGGGCCACGCCGACCAGCCAGGCCCGCGGATGGTCCGGGACACCGCCCGCGGGCCACTGGGCGAGGGCCGCGGCGCAGGCGTCCTGCACCGCGTCCTCAGCGATCTCGAGGTCGCCCACCAGGCGGGTGACGGTCGCGACCGCCGCCCACCAGTGGGCCCGGAACACCTCTCCGTACGGCTGGCTCAGCCCGGCACCCCCCGGTCGGGGATCTGCACGACCGGCCGCACCTCCACCGACCCGTTGAACGCGGTCGGCACGGTCGCGGCCCAGCGCAGCGCCTCGTCCAGGCCCGCGCACTCGATCAGCGTGTAGCCGCCGAACTGTTCTTTGATCTCGGCGGCCGGCCCGTCGGTGAGCAGCGTCTCGCCGCCCCGCACCTGGACGGTGGTGGCCGCGGCCGGCGGCTGCAGCGGGCCGCAGTCGATCAGCACGCCAGCCTTGGCCATCGCCTCGGTGGCGGCCCGCCACTCGCCGATCATCTTCTGCCCCTCGGGCGTCTCCGGCCCGGGCAGCGGCTCGTCCGGCCCGTACAGCAGGAACAGGTAGCGCATCGCGTCCTCCTGGTTCGCAGCGTTGCTGGCTTTCACCAGTGAGTCGAACGGCGCCGGCCCGGATCGACAGCCGGGGGCCGGGAAGCGCGGGCCCTGGTCCCGTCAGTCGTCCAGCACCTGGACGAACATCCGGGAGCCGGTCGGGGCGATCTTCTGGTAATCGGCCGCGGTGGCCTGGCCCCCGGGTGATCCGAGCGCGGTGTTCATGGCCTCCCGGTCAGCGAAGTACAGCTCGGTGAGCCGGTAGAACGTCTGCCCGCCGCCGTCGAGAGCCGCGGTGAGCCGCCCGGCCTCCGCGCGCTGCAATCCCGGCAGCGCCGCGACCAGCGGCATGTGCACGCCGAGGTAGTGCTCCTCGAACGCGGCCGGGTCGTCGGGCTGGGTGTACAGAACCACGAGTTTGACCGTCATCCCCGCACGGTACCTCTCCACGGCCAGCCACGTCAGGCTGCATCCAGGCCGGGCCGCCGCTCGGGTGGCGACTCCAATCCCCGTGACCTCGGTGAGCCTGGCTCAGGCGGCTGTCATGTCTGGAGATCGGCGGGGGCCACGCGGAGGTTGGCTGAGCGGGCTCCGGTGTGCAGGCGGCGATCCCAGACCGCCATGACCAGGTCGGGGTCGCCGATGGCCAGAGCGCTGGCGAGGTGGACGGCGTCCGCGCACCGGAGAGCGTGTGACCGGGCTAGCTGGCCGGCATGCTGCTCCACGGCCGCCGTGAGCTCGACAGCTCGGGTAGCTGCCCAGTACTCGTCCCATACTTGCTCAGCGGCGTCGGTTTCCCGCTTGGTGAGATCGTGGTTGCGGTCGGCGGCGGCCAGCGCGGCACGGACCTCGGGATAGGCCAGCCGACTCGCCACCGCAGCGTCACATCCATCCCACAGCTCGGCTGCGAGGTCGCTCCCCGGCTCCTGGGTGAGCAGCTTCACGAAGGCACTGGAGTCGAAATAGATCAGGGGCACTGGTCAGCGCCGATCTTCGCTCACGATGTCCGAGAGGGGCCGGCGTGGGCGCGGCCGGGAGCTCCCGGCCGCGGTCGGTCGCCGGGCGGATCTGGGCCGGCTGATCACCCCCTCGGCCGTGAGCCGCTCCAGTGTTGCCGTGGTGGCCAGGCCGAGCAGCCTGGCGACGGGCACCCCCCGGTCGGTGATGACGATCTCGTGGCCGTTACGCGCTTGATCAAGCCAGACGCTCAGATTGGCCCGCAGTTCAGTGACCGCGACATCCATGAATCAAGTGTACACTCTGCTTACTCTTGATCTGTACGTTTTATCGACGGGCGTGCAAAGCGGCGGGCAGAGCTGACAGGCCGCCGTTACTACTCCACTCCCGGTGCGCTCCGGGCCCAGGCGCGGTCACAGGCGTCCGGCAGGCCCAGGTCCGTATGGTACGGCGCGCGGCGGGAGACAGGGATGCTGGCAAACTGGGGTAATGGCTGCACTGCCCCTGGCCGGTCCTCCGGCTCCGGCCACGACTGACACCACCAGCACGACTAGCACCACCGGCGCCCCCGTGGCCAGCCGTGTTCCCCCGGGCCGCAGGCCCGGGACCGCCAGCACGCCCAGGCCCCGGGCTTCCGCCCGCGAGCCAGGTGAGGCCGCCCGGGAACCGTGCGTGCTGCTCAAGGTGGGCGAGATCGTGCTCAAGGGCGGCAACCGGCATCACTTCGAGCGCATCCTGCAGGCGAACATCCGCCGCGCCGTCCGTGACCTCGGCGTCGGCGTGCGTCTCTGGAACCGCAACGGCGTCATGGTGCTCCGCCTGACCGGCGAGCACGGGCCCGGCGAGCACGGGCCCGGCGAGCACGGGCCCGGCCAGCCGGCCGGCGCCGGCCGCGGAGGCGGCCATGGACCGGGTGGCCGGGCGGGTCAGCTCGGTGATGGGCATCGCCCGGGTGTGCCGCGCCGCCCGCGTTCCCAAGGACCCTGAGGCGGCGATCGGCACCGCGGTCGCGATGGCGGCCGGGCGGACCGGGTCGTTCGCGGTCCGGGCCCGGCGCCGCGACAAGCGTTTCCCGCTGACCTCGGCCGGGCTGGCCCGCGAGATCGGCGCCCGGGTCCAGCGCGCCTACGGCTACCCGGTCAACCTCTCCCGCCCCGACCTGACCATCGTCGTCGAGGTGGACCAGCGTGAGGTGTTCGTCTACACCGACGGCGCGGCGGGCCAGGGCGGGCTGCCGGTCGGGATGAGCGGCCGCGCGCTGGTGCTCATGTCCGGCGGCATCGACTCCCCGGTCGCCGCGTACCGGATGATGCGCCGCGGGCTGCGCTGCGACTTCCTGCACTTCTCCGGCATGCCGCTGACCGGCCCCGAGTCCGTGTACAAGGCGTACGGGCTGATGCACCAGCTGGACCGGTTCCAGTGCGACTCGCGGATGTACGTGGTCGCGTTCGGCAAGACCCAGCGGCGGCTGGCGTCCTCCGGCGCGAGCCGGCTGCCAGATCGTGGCGCAGCGGCGGCTGATGCTCAAGACCGGGGAGGTGCTGGCCCGCCGCCTCGGCGCGGCCGCCCTGGTCACCGGCGACTCACTCGGCCAGGTCAGCAGCCAGACGCTGACCAACCTCACCGCGCTGGACGACGCCGTATCCCTGCCGGTCCTGCGCCCGCTGATCGGCCACGACAAGCTCGAGATCATCGACGAGGCGCGCCGGATCGGCACCCTGGCCCTGTCCGAGCTTCCCGACCAGGATTGCTGCACGCTGCTGACCCCGCGCCAGGTCGAAACCCAGGCGCGGATCGATGACCTGCGCCGGATCGAGGCCCGGCTGGATGCGGGCGACCTGGCGGCGGAACTGGCCGCGATCGCGCAGGAGTACCGCCCCGATCACCGCTGAGAACCTGAAGATCCGCAACGAAGACCAGGCGCGGGGCCAGTGCCCCGCGCCCGGTTCTCCTGCCGCGCCGCCCATTCCGCGGGCGCGGGACAGCGGCCCGGGGCGGTCTTCGTTGCGGCGAATGAGCGGGGGGGGCGGCCCGGCCCGCAGCCGGCCGGGGAGCTAGCCGACGGGGGCGGGCGCGGCGCTGGCGGCGCGGGCGAGGCTGACGTCCCGCGGCGGGGTCAGCGTACGGCCCATCAGCGGCGGCAGGTGCGCGGCCACGCTGGCCAGCTCGCGGAGGTCGGAGTCGAGCAGGGCCTGGTCGCCGTCACACAGCGCCATCTCCGGCTCCGGGTGGACGTCCACGATGATGCCGTCCGCGCCGACCGCGATGGCCGCCCGGGTCAGCGGCAGCACCAGGTCACGGCGGCCGCCGGAGTGCGACGGGTCGACGATGACCGGCAGGTGGCTCAGCCGCTGGGCCACCGGGACCGCGCTGATGTCCAGCGTGTTGCGGGTCGCGGTCTCGAACGTGCGGATGCCGCGCTCGCACAGCACGATGTCGAGGTTGCCGCGCTGGGCGATGTACTCGGCGGCCATCAGCCACTCCTCGATCGTGGCGCTGAAGCCCCGCTTGAGCAGCACCGGCTTGCGGGCCTCGCCGACCGCCTGGAGCAGCGCGAAATTCTGCATGTTCCTGGTGCCCACCTGCAGCATGTCGGCGTAGGAGGAGACCAGGTCCACGCTGCGCGGGTCGATGACCTCGGTCACCACCGGCAGCCCGGTCTCCTCGCGCACGTCGGCCAGGATCTTCAGCCCCTCCTCGCCCAGGCCCTGGTACGCATACGGCGAGGTCCGCGGCTTGAACGCGCCACCGCGCAGCAGCGAGGCACCGGCCGCCTTGGCCATCCGGGCCGCGGTCAGGGTCTGCTCCGCGCTCTCCACTGCACACGGGCCCGCGATCACCGTCATCGTGTCCGGGCCGATCGGCACGCCGCCGACCTGGACGACCGAGCGGTTCGGGTGATGCTCCCGGCTGACCAGCTTGTAGGGCACGGAGATCCGGACCACGTCGAGCACCCCCGGCCTGCTCCTCAGGTTGAGCGAGCCGAACTGGTCCACGTCACCGACCAGGCCGACGATCGTGCGCGAGACACCGCGGGTCACGTACGCCTCACCGCCCGCATCGCGCACCACATCGACGATTCCGTCCACGTCCGCCTGCGTGGCCTCGGGGGCCATGACCACAACCATGGGGTCCTCTTCTCTCGGTGCCGTGGCGGTTGCCGTGGCTGCTGGTGGGGCCGGTGCCGGGCCGGGGTGCCGTTCACGCAAAAAGCCCCGGGCCTTGAGGCCCGGGGCTTCCTGGAGGTTCGCTCGCGTCAGCGCAGAGTCTGGCGGGCGACCGTCCGATTGCCGGGCCGGTAGCCATACCAGAACCAAAACTGCTTACGCATGAGAGGTAGCCTAGCGCATCCGTGCAGGGCGGGGGTGGCGGGTGCCAGCATTCACCCGCGTGCGATCGTAGAAGCCGCGGAGCAGCCAGGAGGGCAAGCATGGGTCAGCCGGACAGCGGCCGGGCGGCGCTGGGCCAGCAGGCCCCGGGACAGTCGCTCGTGAGCCAGGTGCTCGCCGGTGCGGCGGGTGCCCGGGTCCGGGTGGAGCGGGATCTGCCGCCGGGCCAGGTGATCCGGCGGGACTGGCCCGCCCAGCACTACGGCCGGGTGCCCCGGTTCCGCCCGGATACCTGGACCTTCACGGTGATGGGCGCCACCGAGTCCGGCGTGGAGCACCGCTGGGACTGCGCCGCGATCACCCGGATGCCGCGCTGCGCCATCACCGCCGACCTGCACTGCGTCACCAGGTGCACGACCCCCCGGATCCCCTGGGAGGGCATCGCGGCGGCCGAGGTGCTGTCCGCCGCGCCCCCGGCGGGCCCTGTCACGCACGTGATGGTGTGGGCCGAGTACGGGTACAGCGCGAACATCGGCATCGACGATTTCGCGGCCGGCACCACGCTGTTCGCGACCGCGGTGGCGGGCCTTCCGCTCACCCCGGAGCACGGCTACCCGATCCGGCTGGTCGTGCCGCACCTGTACGGCTGGAAGAGCGTGAAGTGGGTGCGGGCGGTGGAGTACCTCACCGAGAACCGGCGCGGTTTCTGGGAGGAGCGCGGCTACCACAACTCCGCTGACCCGTGGCACGAGGAGCGCTTTTCCCACCAGGAGTAGCCGGCGGGACGGAGCCCCGTTACCGGGTGCGGAGGCGCTGGAGCGTGGCGATGTCGGCGGCGTGGGCCTGCCTGGGGCCGGGGGTCTCGATGACGAAGGGGACGCCGGCGGCCGCCGGGTGACGCAGGAGCGCGCCGAACGGCCGCGCGCCGATCTGGCCCGCGCCGATGTTCTCGTGCCGGTCCCGGTGTGAGCCGCACGGGTCCTTGGAGTCGTTGGCGTGCACCAGCCGGAGCCGGCTGGTCCCGCCCAGGACCCCGGCCAGCTCGTTCATGGCTGCGTCCGCGCCGCCCCGGGCGGCGAGGTCATGCCCGGCCGAGAACGCGTGGCAGGTGTCCAGGCACACCCCGGCGCGCGGGTGCCACTCGAGCATCTCCAGGTAGGGGCCCAGGTCCGCCAGGGCCGTGCAGAGCATCTGGCCCTGCCCGGCCATCGGTTCCAGCAGCAGGTCCGGGCCGCCGGCCGGGATCGAGTCCAGGACCGGCAGCAGGCACTCCCGTGCGTAGCGCATGCTCTTGTCCCGGTCGCCGCCGGCCGCCGAGCCGGTGTGCACCACGACGCCGCGGGCCCCGATCGCGCCTCCCCGGTGCAGCGAATGCCGCATCGAGGCCACGGAGCGTTCGCGGATCACCGGGTCCGCGGAACCGACGTTGATGAGATACGGCGTGTGCACGAAGACGGGCAGGCCCGCCCCGGCCAGCCGGTCCCGGATCGCACCGGCCTCGCGGGCCTGCTGCGCCGCATCGCCAGCCGGCAGGGACCAGGAGCGCGGGTTGGACACGAACACCTGGATCGCCTCGGCGCCGATGCCGGCGGCGTAGTTCAGCCCGGCCGCGAAGCCGCCGGACACCGGGACGTGCGCGCCGACCCGGGGCCGCTCCGTCCGCCGGCGGGGGGCCCGGGGACGGCCTGCCTGGGCACGGGCGGCCTGGCGGCGGGCCGGCGGGGCCTGGCGCTCAGCCACGGGTGGTGCGGGCGTACACGGCGTCGCTCTTGCCGTCCTTGTACACCCGGGTGAAGTGGTCCCCGAAGTACGACCGGAGGGCGGGCGTCCAGGCGATGCGGCGCGTGTTGAACCGCAGCGACAGCCACACGTACTGGGCGTGCCGGAACGCGTCCTGCCAGGTGGCGTTGACGGCCGGGTACCGGGCCGCGCCGGAGCTGGCGTCCCGGCCGTGGCCCAGCGAGTAGTCCGTGCCGATCGCGTCGATCAGGTCCGAGCAGCCCGGCGTGCTGGAGTAGAAGCGGTCCGCGGCGATGAGGAAGGACGCCTGGTCGCTGAGGACGCATGCGCCCGGGGGCACGATGCGCTGCACGGCGCGGAGCGCGGCCGGGGTGACCCGTGGCGTCACGGACAGGTCCTTCTGGCCCTGCTGCACGGCCAGGATGACGACGCCGCAGGCGGCCAGGCCCACGATCGCCCACTGGGCCCAGGAGCCGGGACTGCGCTGGCTCGCCGGGGCGTCGATGCCGCGGGTCTGCAGGGCGCGCGGCCAGCCGGCCGGCGGCCAGCCCGATGGACAGGCCCAGGAACGGCGCCAGGAACGCCGGGAAGTGCAGGAAGAACTGGGCGTACCAGAGGAACGCCACGACTACCAGCGTGCAGGTCGCCACCGCGAACCAGTCCAGGCCGGTCAGCGGGCGGCCGCTGATCCGCCAGGCGGCGGCGAACGCCGCCACCACGAAGATGACGATGATCAGTGCGGCGATGAGCGTCCCGGTCGGGCCGAAGTGCAGCAGCTGGCCGATCCCGCTCATCAGCCGCAGCCGCTTGTTCACCGGGGTCCGGGTCGGCACGACGCGGAACACCTGGGCCGCGAAGAAGCTGTTGTAGAACCGGCGCGGGGCGGTCGCCGCGAACGGGATGACCGGGACGCAGAACCCGATGGCCACCCCGGCCACGAAGCGAGCGGCCCGGCGGATGTCCCGGGCCAGCAGCACCGCGATCACTACGACCGGGATGATGGCCCACACTTCGACTGCGCCGGCGAACCCGAACGCCACCCCGCCCCACAGCAGCCGTCGGCTGCTGCGGGCCAGCTGGTCACGGTCCAGCACCACAACGGCGCCGATCAGGCAGAACAGGGTCAGCCAGGGCTCGAGCAGCACGGTGTGCGCGGCCACCAGGCTGCCCGGGAAGATGGCCAGCACCCCGCAGGACAGGGCCACCGCGAGCGGGCCCCGGTGCGCGGGCCAGCAGGCCGACCAGCACGATCCCCGCGGCGCTCGCCGCGACGGTCAGGATGCGCCCGGCGGCCATGCCCCAGGCTGTGCTGGTGACCTGGGCGAGCAGCGCGGCGGGGCTCATCAGCAGCGTGATGCCCGGCGGCTGCACGATGATGAAGTCGCGGTACGGCAGCGCGCCGTGCACCAGCCGCAGGGCGCTGCCGAAGTAGGGCCCGTCGTCGTACTGCGTGACGCCGAGCAGGTATCCCGGCCGGCTCAGCAGGAAGAGCCGCAGGCCCAGGCCGATCACGGTGAAGCCGGTGATGATCAGGGCGACCGGGGAGAGCCAGCCGCGGCGGCCGGACGATCCGCGAGGGCCGGCGCCATCGCGGCTCGACGACCCGTCGGCCGCTGGCGTCACCTTGGTTCCGCTCACAGCTGGCCACTTCCCGCATGTGTGTGATGAGACCGGGGGCTGGGCCGGGACCGGCCTGCGTGGCCGGGGTGGGCCCGGCGCTCACCCGGGGAGGCCCGAGGCCTGCCCGGGGGGCCGCGGGCAGACTGCCGCGCTGGTGGCTGGTCACCGTCCAGGCGGCCACAGTATCGCAACGCATCACGACCCGGCCCAGATCGGCGGAGACCGCCCACGGGCGTGGGCGGCTGGTCCTATCCGTGGCTGGCGAGCTGGGTGGGCATGGTCACGGCGATGGAGGTGCCGTGCCGCCGGACCCGGACCTTGACCAGCGGGATCGCCTCGCCGTGGAACACGTAGCGGTCCCCTAGCTCGCGGGCCAGCCGGGTGCGCATGATCTCCGCGCGAAAGCCGTCCGGGGTCAGCGCCCAGGTAACACCCAGGGTCAGCCGCCCGAGGGCCGTCGCGTCGAAGTCGTGGATGGACAGGGCTATCGGCTGGCCGGGCAGGGCCCGGGCGATCTGCCGGGAGGCGGCCGCACGTCGTGGCCATGACCGGGTCATGGGTCACCGCGTGGACGGTGGGTCCCTGCAGCGACACGGCCAGCACCGCGCCCGCCGTGACCACCGCCGTGGCCCCGAGGCCGGCCAGGAGCCCGGCGCCGCGCAGCGTCGGCCCGCCCGCCCGTGCCGGGGCCAGCCGGCGGGCGGCCAGCCGCACGGTCAGCACGGCCCAGCTGGCCACCACCAGCCAGGTCAGCACGCCGATCGGGAAGAGCAGCACGATCAGGTAGCCCAGGGTTTGCAGGCTGGTGTTACGCACCGGGATACCGGCGTACGTGACCAGCGCGCCGAGGCTGATCACCAGGGTCACCACGGCCAGGGCCCCCAGCGGCCGGCACCGCAGCGGGCGCACCGCCATGACCGCGGCCACGCCCAGCAGGACCAGGACCGCCACCGCGACCCCGGCGGACTGGCGGCCGATCAGCTGGTAGATCCCCGGGGGCACCAGCGACCTCCACCAGATCGGGACCGGCGCCACCGCGGCGGACAGGGCCTTGAGGCTGAACGCGCCGCCGGTCCGCGTGCCGGTCGTGGCGCCGCTGCTGCCCAGCAGCAGCCCCAGGTTCCCGTCCGGGGAGGTGAACTGCTGGATGAGCGGGGCACTCCAGCACGCGGCCCCCGCGATCAGGCCGGTGACCAGCCACCAGTAGCCTCGCCGGCCGCGGATGGTGTCGGCCAGCGCGACGATGAGCGCCACGACGGCCAGGGCGGCGGACGGCACGGTGAACATCAGATGAGCCTGGGCCGCAATGGACGCCGTGATGACCAGCGCTGGCCACCAGCCCCGGTGCCCGGATATGACCGCCCAGGCGGCCGCGAGCGCCGCGATGAAGAACGCCGTCCCGAACCAGGGATTCCAGCTCGGCGTCACGGCGATGCCCGGCATCCACAGCGTCAGGCCGAGGATGAGCCCGCTGGCGCACAGCCCGCCGGCCGCGCCGAGCACCGACCAGGAGGCCTCGACCGCCAGCGAGCAGGCCACCAGGCAGCAGATGACCGCCCCCCACAGGATCCCGTGCGTGGTGTCGAGGTGCACCGGGATGGCCAGCAGCCAGTACTCCAGCGGGCCCGGGTCGAAGGCGCCGTGGGCCAGCCGGGTGGCCTGGCCGACCATGGGGCCGTGCGCAGTCAGCGCGTTCCAGGAGCGGAGCGCGATGGCCGCCTCGTCGCCGACGGGCCGCCAGCCCCGCTGGATGAGACGGGCCGGGCCGAGGATGAAGGGCAGCCACGCGGCTATGTGCGCGACGGCGCGGAGCGCGGTCATGCGCCCGGGTCGGCGGAACACGGTCGCTCGGCGGATGTTCAGCAGGGCCTTCTTGGGTTCAGGCCCTCCTCGATGAGGAAGCGGGCACAACCATGGGGCGCGGACACTTTAGTGTATCGGCGACATTTGTCCGGACTGAACCAGTGCTAATCGGAGACGTACCCGCTAATGGCGGATTTTCCGCGGGAAAATGTAATAGGAAATTCAATAACGGGCAACAGCTAAGCAAAGGCAGTGCCTGGCGAGGGCGTGAGGGTGAATCAGGGGCGCTCCTGGGGCCGGCCAGGCCGGCCCGGTCTTCCCCTGGGCGCTCAGAGGTGCGGCAATCCCACGTACAGGGTGATCGTGCTGCCCTGCGGGGCCTGTCCCGTGGGGTTGTAGTTGAACACGTTGTCCAGGGGACCCAGCTGGACCACCTTGACCTGGAAGCCCGCCTGGGTCAGGGCCTGCTCGGCCTGGGACACCTGCTGGCCGTCCACGTTCGGCACGTTGGCCATCTGCGGGCCATTGGAGTAGTCAATGGTGATGACTTCGCGCGCGGTGAAGGAACTCCCGGGCGTCACGGACTGCTGGGTGATCGTGCCCGCGGGCTGGTCACTCTTCGGGTCCGCGACCTCGTTCAGCGAGACGCCGTTGGCCTGAGCCCACTGCTCGGCCACCGCCTTCTGCTGGCCGACGAAGTTGGGCACCGGCTGCCCGGTGCTGACCACGAGGTTCACCGGCCGGCTTTGCGGCCAGGGCACGGCCGCCGCCGGGGTGGTGCTGATCACGATCCCGCTCGCGATGGTGGTGGACGTCTGGCCCACCACCTTGCCCGGGATGAGGCCCGCGTGCCGCAGTGCGGCCTGCGCGGCGGCCAGCGGGTTCCCGGTCACCTGGGGCACCGGGATCATGTGCGGGCCCTTGGAGACGATGAGCAGCACTGTGCCGCCCTTGCTCACCCGGGACCCGATGGCCGGGCTGGTGCCGATGACGTCGCCCTTGGCCACGCGGGCGCTGAACTGGGGCTGGCCCATCTTCGCGGTCAGGCCCTCGTTGCGGACTTCCAGCCGGGCGGTGCTCGCGGCCAGGCCCCCTACCGGCGGCACGGTGGTGTACTTGCCCGCCGACTGCCACCAGACGAGCAGGCCGATCAGGAGCACTGCGGCCAGGCCGCCCAGCACGTAGTAGAGCCTGCGGCTGAACAGCCAGCGCTGCAGGCCGGGCTCGCGGGGACCGCCATAGCCGTCCCGGCCCCGGCCGTAGCCCGTGACCGCTGCCGGGGGCCACGATCAGGGTGTGGTTTGCGGCCCGGTGGAAGTCGTCATCCTTCACCTGCTGGGTGACCGCACCCGGGTTCTCGCCGCGCGGCGCGGCGAAGGCCGCGGCGGAATACGCCGAGGTGGACGAGTCCGGGCAGGCGGACGCGCCTGAGGTGGGGAAGGCCGCACCCACGCTGGTGGGCGCGGTGGCCGCAGGGTCCACGGTGGCATGCAGGCCGGGGATCAGGTCGTCCGCGTACTGCGACGGCGGGGGCTGGGCAGGCCAGCTTCCTGACTGGTAGCCGGCCTGCTGCCCGGCGCCCTGGTAGTCAGCGCCCCGGTAGCCGGAGTCCTGGAAGCCAGCGGCCGGGTAACCAGGGTCCTGGTACCCGCTCTGGTAGCCGGGAGTCTCGTAGCCGCCGGGGGGATATCCCGGGCCCGGGTAGCCGGGGCCCGGGTAATCGGCCCCGGAGCCCGGGTAGCCGGCCGCCGGTGCGGCGGGATGGACCAGGGGAGCGGGCGGGAGGCTGAGCCGCACCTCGTTGAGGCTGCGCAGGAACTGGCCGCCGTCCGCGGGGCGGAGGTCAGGGTTCCGGCTGGTGGCCCGGACGACCAGGTCGTCCAGGGCGGGCGGGATGCCGTCCACGAGCTGTGACGGCACCGGGACGGACTCGTTGACGTGCTTGTAGGCCACCGCCAGCGGCGTGTCCGCGGTGTGCGGCTGCTGGCCGGTGAGCATCTCGAACAGCATGATGCCGGCGGCGTAGACGTCTGTCCGCGCGTCGGCGACACCCTGGGACACCTGTTCCGGCGCCAGGTAGGCGGCGGTGCCGATCAGCATGCCGGTCTTGGTCTGGCTGCTGCCCGCGAGCAGGCGGGCCAGGCCGAAGTCCGCGACCTTGACCTCGTGGCCCGCGGTCAGCAGCACGTTTTCCGGCTTGACGTCCCGGTGCGCGAGCCCGGCGGTGTGCGCGGCGCCGAGGCCGCCCAGCACCCCCTCCATGATGTCCAGGGCCTCGCGGGGACGGAGGCTGCCACGCTCGTTCAGCAGGTCGCGCAGCGTGCGGCCGGGCACGTACTCCATGGCCAGGTACAGCGTGCGCCCGTCCGCGCCCTGGTCGTACACGCCGACCACGTTGGGATGCGAAAGCCGGGCCACGGAGCGGGCCTCGCCGACGAACCGGCGGACGAAATCCTCGTCGTTGGCCAGCTCGGCATGCATGATCTTCAGTGCTACCGTGCGGTCCAGCCGGGTATCGGTCCCCAGATACACGGTCGCCATCCCGCCGGTGGCAATAAGGGACTCAACCCGGTACCGGCCATCGAGGAGCCCGGCCGACGGGTGGGCGCGCGAGCGTCGTGTCCATCGGCATCGATTGTATGGCCGCTCATCGCTCCGGGCGCTGGGAACACCTGTACGGTGTCAGGCGGTGACCGGGAGTGACGCCTGCGCCGGGACTGGCCCGGTTACCTGCGGGTTTCTCCGCCGATGCCGTGGTCACCTCGTGGCTGGCGCCGCAGGGAACGGGATGCCGCCGGGATATGGCCCGGGCGGAAAAGCACGGCGGGCCCGTCCGGAAACCGGGCCGCCGCGGCCTCTCCGCGGCCCGCCCGGGCGAGGCCAGCCCGGATCCCCCTAGCCTTAGTGCTCGTGCAGATCGAGCGGGTAGTCATCGCCGGGCGGGGGGCTGGCCGGCTCGCGCGCCGCAGCCGAGCTCCGGGCCGAGGGTTATGCCGGGCAGATCACCATGCTGGGCGCGGAGCCCCATCCGCCCTACGATCGCCCGCCACTTGTCCAAGAAGCTGATGATGGGCGAGCTGGACTCGACGTCCCTGGAAACCGACGCGGCCGCCCTCGGCCTGCAATTGCGGCTCGGCGAGGCCGCTATCGGCCTGGACGAGCGAGTGGTGCGCACCGAGCGCGGTGAATACGGGTTCGACCGCCTCATCGTGGCGACGGGCGCCGCTCCCGTGCTGCTGCCCGGGCCCGGCCGTCAGCACGTGCTCCGCACCGTGGACGATGCCCTGACGATCCGGGCCAGGCTGCAGAAGGGAACCCGGGTGTCCATCGTCGGGGCCGGGTGGATCGGCGCCGAACTCGCCACCGCCGCCGCCGCCCGCGGATGCGCCGTCACCGTCCTCGAGGCGGCCACCAGCCCGGCGGCCGCGGCCCTGGGCGAGGCGGCCGGCGCGACGATGGTGCCCTGGTACGCCGCGGCCGGGGTGGACCTCCGGCTCGCCCAGCCGGTGGAATCGGTCCAGGAAGCCGGCCTGGCCCTGCCGGGCGGAGGGTGGCTGGAGGCCGACCTGATCGTGACGGCGGTGGGGGTCCGCCCGAGCACGGGATGGCTGGACGGGTCCGGGGTGGACCTGGGCAACGGGATCGTCACCGACAGCCGGCTCCGCGCCTCCGTGCCCGGCGTCTACGCGGCGGGGGACTGCGCCGCGTTCTGGTCCGTCCGCTACGGCCGGCGGCTGCGGGTGGAGCACTGGGATACCGCCCTGCACTCGCCTAACGTGGCGGCGGCCAACGCG
Organism: uncultured Actinomycetes bacterium; assembly: GCA_963751175.1. Classification (GTDB taxonomy): domain Bacteria; phylum Actinomycetota; class Actinomycetes; order Streptosporangiales; family Streptosporangiaceae; genus RYN-230. The sequence continues at coordinate 160,958 of CAVVTM010000014.1, forward strand.
CTCGGTGCCGAGCAGGACTACAACCCGGTGCCCTACTTCTGGTCCGAGCAATTCGGCCGGATGGTCCAGTACGTTGGCCACCATGACGGCGAGGACCGTCTCATCTGGCGCGGTGATCCGGCCGGGGAGCGCTGGGCGGCGTGCTGGGTGTCAGGGACGGCGGGCACGGACCGGCTGGTCGCCGTCCTCGCGGTGGGACGGCCGCGGGACATACTGCAGGGCCGCCGGGTCATGGAGGCGGGCAAGGCCGTGGACACCGCCCGGCTGGCCGACCCGGACGTGCCGGTGCGGGACGCGGCAGCGACGTGAGTCGCGGCCCTGAACCGCGCCCGGGCAGGCGGCCCGGGCAGGCGACTGCGCGGGCCTGGCCTGGGCAGGCACGTCATGTGCGGGCCACCCTGGCTCCGGAAGATGAAAAAACGAGACTGGCGTGTCCGGGTTTGACCCGGGCCGCCGTGTGGGAAATTCGAGAACGTGGCACAGATTGACCCCCCGGCCGACGCACTCGTCGGCGACTGGCTCACTCTCCCTGAGGCCGCTGACCGGCTCGGCATCCCGCCGGGCAGGCTCAAGCAGCTATTCCGCGACCGCAAGCTGCTGGCTGTCCAGCGGACTGACGGCACGATGGCAGTCCCGGCCGCCTTCTTCGACGGAGGCACCATCGTCAAGGGGCTGCACGGCACCCTCACCGTGCTCTACGACTGCGGGTTCGACGACTGTGAGGCGCTGCGCTGGCTCTTCACGGCCGACGACACGCTTCCCGGCACGCCGATCCAGGCGATGACGGAGCGTCGCGGCACCGAGGTGAACCGGCGGGCGCAGGCCCTCGCGATCTGAGGCGCACGCTCCCGTTTGTCCCTGACCCTGCCCGGCCGCCATGTCGCGACCGCAGGCTGCCGACTCTGCGTGTCTGATTGAAAGCAGAGTGTCATTGCGGCAGGTTGAGGGCCCATGACAGTGAACCCTCCACCTGGTGCCGGGACGCCTGACCCCGGGCCTGAAGCTGAGCCGCAGGCCGAGGTTGAGGTGGCGGCGCCCAGGCGGCAGTTCCTGGCCGGGGCGACCGCGGTGGCCGGCGCGTTCGGCGCCCGGCACATGCGGCTCGGCGGCCGCCCCGGCACCACCGGCCACCGGCCCGGGCCCAGCCCGGCCCGGGTCCTGGGCCGGGTGGATGTCGCCATCGCCGGCGGCGGCCTGGCCGGTCTCGTGGCCGCCCGCGCCCTGGTCCGCGCGGGACGCTCGGTGGTGGTCCTGGAAGCACGGCACCGGGTCGGCGGCCGGATGGTGCGCCAGCCGGTGATCGAAGGGGGATACGCCGATCTCGGCGGGCAGTGGGTGGGGCCGACCCAGACCGCGGTCCTCGCCCTGGCCGATGAGCTCGGCGTACGGCGGTTCCCCTCGTACCACGATGGCCGCTCGGTCTTCTACTACCAGGGTCACCGAAGCACGTTCGCGGGCAGTTTCCCGCCGTTCCGCGGCCAGCCGCCCGCAGTGTCGTCCCGTGAGCTGCGCGACGCGAAACAGGCCCTGGCGAAGATTGACCGGCTCTCGGCCCAGGTCCCCACCCGCGCCCCGTGGCGTGCGCCGCACGCCCGCCACCAGGACAGCGAGACGCTGGCCAGCTGGCTCGGCAAGAACACCAACACGAGCTTCGGGCGCTTCGTGATCACGCAGCAGGCGCTCATCGGCGGGACCGGGGCGTTCGAGCCCGCCGACGTCTCCTTCCTGCACGTGCTCTTCGCCAACGCGGCGGCGCCGCAGGCCCAGGACCCGGAGACGGATCTCTTCTACGGTGCGGCCGGGCAGATCCCGCCCATCATCGCCAGCGCGCTCGGCGACCGGGTCGTGCTGCGCTCACCCGTGCGCGCCATCGAGCACAGCCCGTCCGGGGTGAGGATGATCACGGACGGCGGCAGCTACGGTGCCCGGTTCGGGATCGTGGCCATGCCGCCGTCGTGTGCCGCGCAGATCTCCTTCGACCCCGGCCTCCCCGCCCAGCGCCTTCAGCTGGTCCAGCGCACGCCGATGGGGTCGCTGCTCAAGGTGCTCGCGGTCTATCCGACCGCGTTCTGGCGCGACGAAGGCCTGAGCGGGACGGCCACCGGCGACCTCCCGACCGTCCAGTTCGTCGCGGACAGCTCGCCGCCCAGCGGGCGGCCCGGGATCCTGGCCAGCTTCATCGCCGGGACGCGCGCGGTCGAGCTGGGCATGGCCACCGCGGCGCAGCGGCGCCGCGCGGTCCTGGCGGACTTCGCCGGCTACTTCGGGCGGCGGGCCGCCCGGCCAGTCCAGTTCATCGACGTCAACTGGCCCGCGCAACGGTGGACCGGCGGCGCGTTCACCGCCTACCTGCCGCCAGGGGTCTGGACCGGCTATGGACCCGCGCTGCGCCCGCCGGTCGGGCGCCTGCACTGGGCGGGCACCGAGACCGCCACCCGGTGGCCGGGCTTCTTCGACGGCGCGGTCCGCTCTGGCGACGACGTGGCCGGGGCCGTCCTCAGCCGCCTGTGAGCGGTGGGCAGGCTCACGCAGGGTGCCCGCGCTCCCTGGAGCGCCGGCCCCGGGCGGCGCCCCGGTGGCGGGCCGCGCGGCGTCCTGGCCGGGGTGGCGTGACCTGGCCCGCCTGATCGCGGGACAGGCCATGCGCCTGCCGCGGCACGACGATCGGGCTGCGGCCGACTAGCCTGGGGCCATGCCATCCGGGGTCCTACACCATGCGCCCGCCATCCGTGACCTGCTTGCCTCGGGCGGTGAGTCCTTTTCGTTCGAGTTCATGCCGCCCAAGACCGCGGACGCCGAGCGGCGGCTGTGGCGGGCCATCCGGGAACTCGAGCCGCTCCGCCCCACGTTCGTCTCGGTCACGTACGGGGCGGGCGGTTCGACCCGGGACCGGACTGTCCGGGTGACCGGGCGGATCGCCGCGGAGACGACGCTCACCCCCGTGGGGCATTTCACGGCGGTGGACCACTCCGTGGCCGAACTGCGGCACGTGATCGGCTCCTACGCGGCGGTCGGAGTGCGCAATGTGCTCGCCCTGCGGGGTGACCCGGCGGGGGACCCCAATGCCGAGTGGGTCGCCCATCCGGAGGGCCTGGAATATGCGTCGGACCTGGTCCGGCTGGTCAAGGCCTCGGGTGATTTCTGCGTGGGCGTCGGCGCGTTTCCCGAAGGGCACCCGCGTTCCCCTGATCTCGGCTCGGACACCGAGTACTTCGTGCGTAAGTGCCGGGCGGGCGCCGATTTCGCGATCACTCAGATGTTCTTCCACGTGGAGGACTACCTGCGGCTGCGCGACCGGGTCGCGGCCGCCGGATGCGAGGTGCCGATTATCGCCGGGATCATGCCGATCACGAGCCTGCGCACCCTGGAGCGGATCGTCGTGCTGTCCGGGGCGCGGTTCCCCGCCACGCTGGGGGATCAGGTGCGGGCGGCCGCCGACGACGGCGCCGCGGTGCGGGAGATCGGCGTGCGGTACGCGGCGGCCATGTGCGAGCGGCTGCTGGCCGAGGGTGCCCCGGGGCTGCACTTCTACACGCTCAACGGCTCCCGTTCGACCCGGGAGATCTACGAGCGCCTCGGGCTGGCCGGGCGGGTGGCCGGGGGCAATGCGCCTGCTGCGCGGACCCGGCTGGCCGCCGGGAACTGACCGTCCTGGTCCCGCCGGCCTGGCGGCCGGCGGCCAGTCAGGCGGTCCCGGCGGCCAGTCAGGCGGTCCCGGCGGCCAGTCAGGCGGTCCCGGCGGCCAGTCACCCGGTCCCGGCGGTCAGCGTCCCGGTGCCCGCCGCGGCCGCAGCGGGAGGGGCGCGCCCATCACCGCGTACGGCGGGTCGGTTCCCGGGAACCGGTATCCGGTCAGCAGGTCGCTGAAGCCCAGGCCCCGGTACAGGCGGCGGGCCCGGCTGTCGGCGTCCTGGGTGGACAGCAGCGCTGTCCGTTCCAGACGGGGATGAATCAGCCCGGGCACCATCGCCCGGCCGACGCCGCGGCCCTGGTAGTCGGGATGAACATGCACCTCGGCTACTTCGAACGAGTCGCCCAGCCAGGCGTGGGCCAGGTCACGGCCGCCGGCTGCGGCCAGGGCGCTGCGCACCAGGTCGTGCCACCACTGGCCGCTGGTGCCGTGGAAGCCGTAGGCGAAGCCGATGATCGTGAGCCGTCTGCGGCCCGTCTGCGTCCGCAGTTCCGGCGGCGCGTTCTCCGGGTCGTCGGGGAGGGTCATGACCACGCAGTGGAACGAGGGGAAGCCCGTGTGCCGCTCCATGATCGCCCGGCGCCCCGGCAGCTGGTGCTGTGGCGGCTGCATGGCGGCCGCGTAGACGTTGGTCAGGACGCCCAGTTCCGCGAGGAAGCGTGCTTTGCCGAATTCCAGCAGCTCCGGGCCAGGGCGCACCCGCGCAAGCGTACGCGAGCGCGGCCGCCCGCACGTGCGCCGGACCCGGCCGGGGCGGCCAGGAAGGGCGGCAGCGCGCGGGTGACGGCACCGGGGCGGCCGGCCACGGCGTTTTGTCGGACCCGCCGGGTATCTTCGAACTCAGGTACAACCAGCTGGACTTTGAAGCGAACCTATGTTCGAATAACTAGCGGGACCGCCGGGACGTCCCCCCTCATCCTGGGCGGCCGGGCCGGGGTCGGGCGGCGTGGAAATCACCCGCCTGATCCTGGCTCTGCGACGGAAGGAAGGCCATGAGTACGGTCATGTCAGTACGACCAGGCCAGCCACGCTGCCGTATAGCGCCTGCGGCGCTCACCCTCATTGAGTCGGCCCGCCGGGGGCTGGCTGACGCGGCGGGCGAAGCCGGCCCGGGCACGCGGTACGTGGGAGCGCACCTCGCCGCGCTGCGCGCCGCCGCCGCGATCGTGGCGGTGAAGATGGGCCCGGGGCAGAGCCCCCGCCGGAAGGCTCCCCGCAGTGTCTGGGAACTCTTGCCCCGCGTTCAGCCGGCCCTGTCGGAATGGGCTGCGTTCTTCGCCGCAGGGGCAGGCAAGCGGGCCGCCGCCGAGGCGGGGCTGGTTCGTGCCGTGTCCGCCCGGGAGGCTGATGATCTGCTCCGGGACGCTGAGACGTTCCTGAGCCTGGCCGAGGAAGCGCTGGGGCTGCCGGGCCAGTCGGCCCTGCCGCTCCGTCCGGCCGGATAAGCGCCAGTCCCGGTCCCGCTGCTCATCGCGCGGGGTACTCGCACCAGGGTCCGGGGACGCCAGCGGCCTGCCAGCCAACGGCCGGCAGGCCGCCCGAGAGGGGGCCGCCCGGGGGGTCAGAAGGCCTCGACGGCGCCTCTGGCCTCCGAGTCCAGGACACCCCAGCCGATCAGCTCTTCGGTGAGGTCGATCGGCGACTTGTCGTAGATGACCGCCAGTGACCGCAGATCCTCCTGGCGGATGGACAGCACCCGGCCGTTGTAGTCGCCGCGCTGGCTCTGGATCGTCGCAACGTAGCGGGCCAGCGGGCCGGCCTTGTCCTTCGGGAGCTGGGCCATCCGTTCCAGATCGATGACAAGCTTCGGCGACGGCGCCAGCGGAGCGGGCGTCGAGTCACCGGGCAGCAGCTCCGACACCGGCACTCCGTAGAACTCGGCCAGCTCGGCCAGCTTCTGCACGGTCACCGAACGGTCGCCGCGCTCGTAGGAACCCACGACCACGGCCTTCCAGCGGCCGCGTGACTTCTCCTCCACTCCGTGCAGGGACAGCCCCTGCTGTGTGCGGATGGCACGCAGCCGTGCGCCGAGAGTCTTGGCGTATTCAGATGGCATGTCGTCGGCCCCCCGGCCAGTCGTCGCTTTCAGTAACGGTTACGGACAGTGACGGTAGGCCGCAAGCGCGACCAGGTCAAGCCGAATAGCAAAAAGCGGGTCAACTTACGCGTCTTGTCGCCTGGGCCAAGGGGGATGGTGATCGCCCGGGCGCCCGGAGACGATTCACGAGAAGCCCGCTGGCACAGGCCTTCTCGCTGCTCTGGCGACCGCATCCGGCAGGCTGCCGCGAGTCTCGCTGATCTGTGGTGTCTCAATGTGACACGAATGCACTCATCGTCACCCAATCCACGCCGGAGCCGGGTGCCGGTGTCCCGGCCGGGACGCCCGCATGAGGCGGCCGGTACCCCCGGGCCGGGTGCCGCGCCGTAGCGCGGCGGCCTGAGCTGGGGGTGCCGCGCCGTAGCGGCGCCGTGGTTCTGGGGCGCCGTGACTCTGGGGTGCCGCGCCGTAGCGCGGCGCCGTGACGTGCGGGTGCCGGCGTGGCGCGGCGTCCCACGTCACGGCCCTCCTCCTGGTACGGTTGGCCGGGACAGATCATCCTTTAAGACCCGTCCAGTGAGGCGGGGAAGGAGGTCCGTGGCATGCATGCAGTGCATCCTGCCCGGGATCAGGCCGCAGAGGCGAGCAACGGCCCGGCCAGACCCGGCCCGGCTGACCCTAAGACGGTCCTGGAGCCCGCCGAGATCGGGCGGGCGCTCACCCGGATCGCGCACGAGATCCTCGAACGCACCGACGGCGCGGCCGGCGTGCTGCTGCTGGGCATCCCCACCCGCGGCGTCCCCCTGGCGCGGCGGCTGGCCGAGCGCATCGAGCAGGTCGAGGGGCGCCCGGTGCCCCACGGGTCGCTGGACATCACGATGTACCGGGACGATCTGCGGCTGCGCCCGGCCCGGGCGCTGGGCCGCACCGAGGTTCCCCCCGAGGGCATCGACGGGACCATCGTCGTCATCGTCGATGATGTGCTCTACTCCGGCCGGACCGTGCGGGCGGCCCTCGACGCGCTTAACGACCTCGGCCGTCCCCGCGCGGTGCAGCTGGCGGTCCTGATCGACCGCGGGCACCGCGAGCTGCCGGTGCGCCCGGACTACGTCGGCAAGAACCTGCCCACCTCCAAGCAGGAGGTCGTGCGGGTGCTGCTGACCGAGGTGGACGGCGAGGATGCAGTGATCATCGGGCGCGCTGGGAGCAGCACGTGAACCGTCACCTGATCTCCGCGGCCGACCTGAGCCGCGACGATGCCCTGCTCATCCTGGACACGGCCGACGAGCTGGCCCGGATGGCCGACCGGCCCATCAAGAAGCTGCCCACGCTGCGCGGGCGCACGGTGGTCAATCTCTTCTTCGAGGACTCGACCCGGACCAGGATCTCGTTCGAGGCCGCCGCCAAGCGGCTGTCCGCCGACGTGATCAACTTCTCGGCCAAGGGGTCCAGCGTGGCCAAGGGCGAGAGCCTCAAGGACACGGCGCTCACCCTGGAGGCCATGGGCGCCGACGCGGTCGTGATCCGGCACAGCGCCTCGGGCGCGCCGCACCGGCTCGCGGGCTGGGTGCGCGGGACCGTGGTCAACGCCGGCGACGGCGCGCACGAGCACCCCACCCAGGCCCTGCTGGACGCGTTTACCATCCGGCGCAAGTTCGGCCGCCCCGGCGGTGAGGCGCTCGACGGGCTGCGGGTCACGATCGTGGGCGACATTCTGCACAGCCGGGTCGCGCGCTCCAACGTCCTGCTGCTGCACACCCTGGGGGCCGAGGTCACCCTCGTCGCCCCGCCCACCCTCTTCCCGGTCGCGGTCGGCGCGTGGCCCTGCTCGGTGGGCTACGACTTCGACGCCGTGGTGCCCAAGAGCGACGTGGTCATGATGCTGCGGGTTCAGCAGGAGCGGATGAACGCCGCCTACTTCCCGAGCGTGCGGGAGTACAGCCGCCGCTACGGGCTGGATGCCACCCGGATGGCCCAGCTGCCCGAGCACGCCATCGTGATGCACCCGGGCCCGATGAACCGCGGCGTCGAGATCGCCGCCGAAGTGGCTGACTCGGCCCGGTCCACGGTGGTGGAGCAGGTGGCCAACGGGGTCAGCGTGCGGATGGCCGTGCTGTACCTGCTGCTCGGCGGAGCCGAGGCGCAGGCATGAGGCGGCCGGCGGTGAGGCATGCAGCGGTCAGGCATGCAGCGGTCAGGCAGGCAGCGGACCACGTGAGCGGGAGAGAGGCATGAGCACGAGCCCGGGGACCTGGCTGATCAAGGGCGCGCGGCCGCTGGGCGGCGACCCCGCCGACATCCTGATCCGCGGGGGCGTGATCGACAGCATCGGTGACGGCGCTGCCCCGGCGGGCGCCCAGGTCCTCGACGCGGCGGGCCTCATCGCCCTGCCGGGCCTCGTGGACCTGCACACTCACCTGCGCGAGCCGGGCCGCGAGGACGCCGAGACCGTGGAGACCGGCACCCGGGCGGCGGCGCTGGGCGGCTTCACCGCCGTGCACGCGATGGCCAACACCGACCCGGTCGCCGACACCGCAGGCGTGGTGGAACAGATCTGGCGGCTCGGGCGGCAGGCCGGGCACTGCGACGTGCACCCGGTCGGGGCGGTCACCGTGGGCCTGGCCGGAACGCGGCTGGCCGAACTCGGCGCGATGGCCGACTCCGCGGCCCGGGTCCGGGTGTTCTCGGACGACGGGCGGTGCGTGTCCGACGCCGTGCTGATGCGCCGCGCACTGGAGTACGTGAAGGCGTTCGACGGGGTCATCGCGCAGCACGCGCAGGAACCCCGGCTCACCGAGGGCGCGCAGCTCAACGAGGGGGAGATGTCCGGGCGGCTCGGGCTGGCCGGCTGGCCGGCCGTGGCCGAGGAGGCTGTCATCGCCCGGGACTGCCTGCTCACCGCCCACGTCGGCTCGGCGCTGCACGTCTGCCACGTGTCCACGGCCGGCTCGGTGGAGATCATCCGCTGGGCGAAGAGCAAGGGCTGGCGGGTCACCGCCGAGGTGACCCCGCACCACCTGCTGCTGACCGACTCTCTCGCGGCCGGCTACGACCCGGTCTACAAGGTCAACCCGCCGCTGCGCACCGCGGCGGACGTGGCGGCGCTGCGCGAGGGGCTGGCCGACGGCACCATCGACTGCGTGGCCACCGATCACGCACCGCATCCGGTGGAGGACAAGGAAACGGAGTGGGACACGGCCGCGTTCGGCATGACCGGGCTGGAAACCGCGCTGCGCGTGGTGCAGGAGGCCATGGTGGACACGGGCCTGCTCGGCTGGGCCGGGGTGGCCGACCGGATGTCCCGGCGGCCGGCCGCGCATCGGCCGGGTGCCCGGCCCGGAAGGCGCCCTGGCCGCGGGCCTGCCTGCGCAGCCTCACGCTATATGACGCCGCGGCGCGCGACAGGGTGGACCCGCGCATGCACGCCTCCCGGAGCCGGAACAGCCCGTTCGCGGGGATGGAACTGCCGGGCCGGGTGGTGGCCACGTTCCTGCGCGGGACACCCACGGTCCTCGACGGGAAGCTCGCCTGATGGCCGGGGCCAGCCACCCGGGCGCGCCCGCGATCCTGGTCCTGGAGGACGGCACCACGTTCCGCGGGACCTCGTTCGGCGCGGACGGCGAGACGTTCGGCGAGATGGTCTTCAACACCGGCATGACCGGCTACCAGGAGACGCTGACGGACCCGTCCTACGCGCGCCAGATCGTGGCGATGACCGCGCCGCACATCGGCAACACCGGGATCAACGACGAGGATCCGGAATCACGGCAGATCTGGGTCAGCGGCTACGTGGTCCGCGAGCCAGCCCGGCTGGCCTCGAACTGGCGGTCGCAGCGGAGCCTGCACGAGGAGCTTCGCGCCCAGGGCATCACCGGCATCGCGATCAACGGAACCCGGGCGCTGACCAGGCACCTGCGCGACCGCGGGGCGATGCGGGCCGGCATCGCCACCGGCACCACGGACGCGGACGCCCTCCGCGAGCAGGTCCTGGCCAGCCCGCAGATGACCGGCGCGGATCTGGCCCGGGAAGTGTCCACGGACACCGCCTACACCGTGTCCCCGCCCGACGGCGTGCCGGTCCGTTACCAGGTCGCGGCCGTGGACCTGGGCATCAAGACCGCCACGCCGCTGGCCATGGCCCGGCGCGGCTGCCAGGTCACCGTGCTCCCGGCGGCCAGCACCACCGCGGACATCCTGGCCTGCGGCCCGGACGGGGTGTTCTTCTCTAACGGTCCGGGCGACCCGGCTGCGGCTGGCTACGCGGTGGACGCGGTCCGCGGGGTGCTCGCCCGCGGCGTCCCGGTCTTCGGCATCTGCCTGGGCAGCCAGGTCCTGGGCCGGGCCCTCGGCCTGGGCACCTACAAGCTCCGCTTCGGGCACCGCGGGGTGAACCAGCCGGTCAAGGAGCTGGCCACCGGCCAGGTGCACATCACCAGCCACAACCACGGCTTCGCCGTGGCCATGCCGGACGGCGCCGGAGGTGCCTCGCCGGGTGCCACGTTCGCCACCGACTTCGGGCCGGCCAAGATCACCCACGTCAACCTCAACGACGGCGTGGTCGAGGGCCTCCGGCTGCTGGACCGGCCGGCGTTCAGCGTGCAGTACCACCCCGAGGCCGCGCCGGGCCCGCACGACGCGGCCGGGCTTTTCGACCAGTTCTGCGCACTCATGGACAGTGCCGGGGGAGGTGCGCATGCCCAGGCGTGAGGATCTGCGGTCGGTGCTCGTCATCGGGTCCGGGCCGATCGTGATCGGGCAGGCGTGCGAGTTCGACTACTCGGGAACCCAGGCCTGCCGGGTCCTGAGCCAGGAGGGCATCCGGGTCAGCCTGGTGAACTCGAATCCGGCCACGATCATGACCGACCCGGAGTTCGCCGACGCCACCTACGTGGAACCGATCACCCAGGACATCCTGGAGAAGGTCATCGCCAAGGAGCGGCCCGACGCCGTGCTGCCCACGCTCGGCGGGCAGACCGCGCTGAACGCGGCCGTCGAGCTGCACGAGGCGGGCACCCTGGCCAGGTACGGCGTCGAGCTCATCGGCGCCGGCATCGAGACCATCAAGGCCGGCGAGGACCGGAAGCGGTTCAAGGACATCGTCACCGGGCTCGGCGGCGAGGTGCCGCAAAGCCACATCTGCCACACCATGGACGAGTGCCTGGCCGCCGCGGCCGATCTCGGCTACCCCCTGGTCATCCGGCCCTCGTTCACCCTGGGCGGATCCGGCTCCGGCATCGCGCGCTCCGAGGCGGAGCTGCGCCGGCTCGCCGGGGCCGGGCTGGACGCCAGCCCGGTGACCGAGGTGCTGCTGGAGGAATCCATCCTCGGCTGGAAGGAGTTCGAGCTCGAGCTGATGCGGGACCGCCACGACAACGTGGTGGTGGTCTGCTCGATCGAGAACATCGACCCGATGGGCGTGCACACCGGGGACTCGGTAACGGTCGCCCCGGCGATGACCCTGACCGACCGTGAGTACCAGCACATGCGCGACGTGGCCATCGCGGTGGTCCGCGCGGTGGGGGTGGACACCGGGGGCTGCAACATCCAGTTCGCGGTCCACCCGCAGACCGGCCGGATGGTCGTGATCGAGATGAACCCGCGGGTGTCCCGGTCCTCGGCGCTCGCCTCCAAGGCCACGGGCTTCCCGATCGCCAAGATCGCCGCCCGGCTGGCCATCGGCTACACGCTGGATGAGATCCGCAACGACATCACCGGCGAGACGCCGGCCAGCTTCGAGCCCGCGCTGGACTACGTGGTGGTCAAGGTGCCCCGGTTCGCGTTCGAGAAGTTCCCTGGCGCGGACCCCGAGCTGACCACGCACATGAAGTCGGTCGGTGAGGCCATGGCCATCGGGCGGAACTTCCCGGAGGCGCTGCAGAAGGCGCTCCGCTCACTGGAGAACCGGGCCGCCCCGTTCAGCTGGGAACAGCCGCCCGGCGACCGCGATGAGCTGCTGGCGCGCTGCGCCGTCCCGCATGATGGCCGGATGTCCACGGTCCACCAGGCGCTGCGGGCCGGGGCGACGGTGGACGAGGTGGCCGGGGTCACCGGGATCGATCCGTGGTTCGTGGACCAGATCCAGGGCATCCAGGAGCTCGCCGGGCGGCTGGCCGGGCCGGCCGGCGCACCCGCCCGGCCAGGCCCGGAACTCGACACTGGCGCGCTGTGGGCGGCGAAGCGGGCCGGGTTCTCCGACGCCCAGATCGGCCAGCTCAAGGGCCTGCCAGAAGACCAGGTGCGGCTGCTGCGCCACGCGTTCGGGATCCGTCCCGTATACCACACGGTGGACACCTGCGCCGCGGAGTTCGCCGCCCGCACGCCGTACCTGTACTCCACCTATGACGAGCAGACCGAGGTGCCCCCCGGCGGGGCACCCAAGGTGATCATCCTGGGCAGCGGGCCGAACCGGATCGGCCAGGGCATCGAGTTCGACTACGCCTGCGTGCACGCGTCGTTCGCGCTGACGGCCGCGGGCTACGAGACCGTGATGGTCAACTGCAACCCGGAGACCGTATCCACCGACTACGACACGTCCGGGCGGCTGTACTTCGAGCCGCTCACGCTGGAGGACGTGCTCGAGGTGGTGCACGCCGAGCAGCAGAGCGGGCCGGTGGCCGGGGTGATCGTGCAGCTCGGCGGCCAGACCCCGCTCGGCCTGTCCCGCGCCCTCGCCGCCGAGGGCGTGCCGGTGGTGGGGACCAGCCCGGAGGCGATCCACCTGGCCGAGGACCGCGGCGAGTTCGGGGCGGTGCTGGAGGCCGCCGGGCTGCCCGCGCCCCGGTACGGCACCGCGCTGTCCTACGACGAGGCCAAGGTGGTCGCGGACGAGATCGGCTACCCGGTCCTGGTCCGGCCCTCCTACGTGCTCGGCGGCCGGGGCATGGAGATCGTCTATGACGACGCCACCCTGGAGGACTATGTCGGCCGGGCCGCGGCGGCCAGCCCCGGGCACCCGGTACTCATCGACCGCTTCCTCGACGACGCGATCGAGATCGATGTGGACGCCCTGTACGACGGGAAGGAACTCTTCCTGGGCGGGGTGATGGAGCACATCGAGGAGGCCGGCATCCATTCCGGCGACTCGGCCTGCGCGCTGCCGCCGATCACCCTGGGCCGCGCGGACATCGCCCGGATCCGCGAATCGACCGAGGCCATCGCGCGGGGAGTAGGGGTGCGCGGGCTGCTCAACGTGCAGTACGCGATGGCGGCCGGGGTGCTGCACGTGCTGGAGGCCAACCCCCGGGCGTCACGGACCGTCCCCTTCGTGTCCAAGGCCACGGCCACGCCGCTGGCCAAGGCGGCGGCCCGCATCATGATGGGCGCGACCGTCGCCGGCCTGCGGGCCGAAGGCCTCCTGCCCGCCGCGGGTGACGGCGGCTCGCTCCCCCTGGACGCGCCGATCGCGGTCAAGGAAGCAGTCCTCCCGTTCGGCCGGTTCCGCGACGCCCGCGGGCAGGGCGTGGACACGGTCCTCGGCCCTGAGATGCGCTCTACGGGCGAGGTCATGGGGATCGACGAGGCGTTCGGCACCGCGTACGCGAAGTCCCAGGCGGCCGTGTACGGGCCGCTGCCGGTCAAGGGGCGGGTGTTCGTGTCGGTCGCCAACCGGGACAAGCGGTCCATGGTGTTCCCGGTCAAGCGCCTGGCCGACCTGGGCTTCGAGATCTGGGCGACCGAGGGAACCGGCGAGGTGCTGCGGCGCAACGGCGTTCGTGCCACGATCGTCCGGAAGCACAGCGACGGCCCCGCAGCGGACGGCGAGCCCGATATCGTGGCCAGGATCCTCGCCGGCCAGGTGGATCTCATCGTCAACACGCCGTTCGGCAGCCCGGGACAGTCGGGTCCCCGGCTGGACGGCTACGAGATACGGACCGCCGCCGTGCGGCGCGGGGTGCCCTGCGTGACCACGGTCCAGGGACTCGGCGCCGCGGTGCAGGGCATCGAGGCCATTCAGCGCGGCGAGGTGGGGGTGCGGTCGTTGCAGGACTACGCGCGGCTGGTCCGGGGGGGCAACCCCCCGGTCCCCCCGGGAGCGCCGGCCCCGGGGGAACATCCCTCCGGGGCGCCCCCCGTCGCTGACGCTGGCGCCGGGGCAGCGCCATGACCGCCGCCGAGGGCGAGCAGGATGCCGTCCAGGTTCAGGTCCGCGGCACCGTGCTGACCGTCCGGAAGGTGGACGCGTACTACGCGATGACGGTGGTCGCCCCGGGCATCGCGGCGCGCTTCAGGCCCGGCCAGTTCGTCGCGGTCGCGGTCGGCGGCCCGGACACGTCCATGCTGCTGCGACGGGCGTTCTCGATCCATGATGTGCGGCCGGACCATGGCGGGACGGTGGAGTTCGTGTTCGCCGCGAAAGGGCCAGGCACCCGGTGGCTGGCTGAGCGCCGCACCCGGGACGTCATCGACCTGACCGGGCCGCTGGGCCTGCCGTTCCCGGTACCCCGGGACGCGGTGAGCTGCCTGCTGGTCGGCGGCGGCTACGGGAGCGCGCCACTGTTCCCCCTGGCTGACCGGCTGCGCAGCCGTGACTGCCAGGTGGACTTCCTGCTCGGCGCGGCCAGCGCGGACCGTGTGTACGGAGCGCTCTCCGCCCGCCGGATCGGCGGACCGCGGCGGTCACCACCGAGGACGGATCGATGGGCGTGCGCGGGCTCGTCACCGACCGGCTCACCCAGATCATCCACGAGGCCCGTACCGACGTGATCTACGCGTGCGGGCCGATGGGCATGCTGCGCCAGGTGACGGCGCTGGCCGGCCGCTACGACATCCCGGTGCTGACCCTGGTGGAAGAGTCGATGGCCTGCGGCATCGGGGTCTGCATGACCTGCGTCCTGCCCGTTGTCGGGGACGACGGCGTGACCCGGATGGTCCGGTCCTGCGTGGCGGGCCCGGTGTTCCGCGGCGACACGGTCCGCTGGGACGATATCGGCACCATCCCGTTCGACGCGCTGGGCGCCCCGGGCTGGAACCCGCGGCAGCACGCGGGGAGTGGCCCCGCGGCCCGGCCGGCGGGGGCAGCCACGGCCCCCGGATCCGCACCGGCCGGATCCGCACCGGCCGGGGCCAACGGTGCGGCCGGGACGTCCCGGGCGGCCCGGGCCGGAGGCACGGGCCCGGCGCGGAGGGAGCAGCATGGCAGTTGACCTGCGGACCAGGCTCGGCCATGTCGAGCTGCCGAACCCGATCCTGACCGCGTCGGGATGCGCCGGGGCAGGCCGGGAACTGGCGCAGTTCTTCGACGTCGCCAAGATCGGCGCGGTCGTCACCAAGTCCGTGATGGTCGCGCCCCGGGCGGGCAGGCCGACGCCCAGGATGGCGGAGACGCCGAGCGGCATGCTGAATTCCATCGGCCTCCAGGGGCCCGGGATCGATGCCTTCCTCCAGCGTGACCTGCCCTGGCTGCTGTCGCGGGGGGCGCGGGCGGTGGTGTCCATCGCCGGCGGCAGCGTCGACGAGTACGCGGAACTCGCGGCCCGGCTATCCGATGCGGCAGGAGTCACTGCCATAGAGGTGAATATTTCGTGTCCGAATGTCGAGGACCGGGGACAGGTCTTCGCCTGCGATCCGGATGCCTCCGCCACGGTCATCGGGGCCGTCAGGGCGCGTGTCCGGTACGACATCCCGGTCTTCGCGAAGCTGTCACCGGACGTCACGGACATCGTCACGATCGCCCGGGCGTGTGCCGGCGCCGGGGCGGACGGGCTCTCGATGATCAACACCCTGCTCGGGATGGTGATCGACACCGAGACCATGCGTCCCGTGCTGGCCGGGGTGACCGGGGGCCTGTCCGGCCCGGCCATCCGGCCGGTGGCGGTGCGCTGCATCTGGCAGGTCCGCAAGGCCCTGCCCGATGTCCCGATCATCGGCATGGGCGGCGTCAGGACCGGCCGGGACGCGCTGGAGCTCATCCTGGCCGGGGCGTCCATGGTGAGCGTCGGCACCACGATCTTCCACGATCCATCAGCCTGCGTCCGCATCCTGCGTGAACTCGACGAGGAACTCGGGAAGCGCGGCATCGAGCGGCTCAGCGACGTGATCGGGCTGGCGCACGAGCCGCGCGGCACGCCGGCCCGCCGGCTGACCGGAACCGTTCTGTGAGCAGGCGGGGCATCGAGCGCCGTCGTCACCCGTACCCGAGGAGGAGAGTTGAGCCAGCCAGCGCCGATCGCCGTGGCGCTTGACGCGCCCGACCTGGAGACTGCGGCTCGCTGGGCCGGGCTGGTAACGCCGCACGTCAGCACGGTGAAAATCGGGCTCGAGCTCTATCTGCGCTACGGCCCCGGGGTCGTCGCCTCGATCCGGGGCGCGAGCGGAGTGCAGGTCTTCCTCGACCTGAAACTGCACGACATCCCGGCCACCGTGGCGGGCGCGGTCCGGGCCGTGGCCCGGCTGCGGCCGGACATCGTCACCGTGCACGCCTCAGCGGGCCCTGAGGTCATCCGGGCGGCCGTGCAGGCCGCCCCCGACACCGTCATCGCCGCGGTGACCGTGCTCACGTCACTGGGCCCTGAGGACCTGGAATCGATCGGCCTGCGCGGCCCGGTGCCGGACGCGGTGCGCCGCCTCGCCGTCCTCGCGGTCGAGGCCGGAGCGCGGGCGCTGGTCTGCTCGCCGCGCGAGGTGGCCGCGGTCCGCGCCGAAGTCGGCCCCGCCATCAAGCTGATCACGCCGGGCGTCCGGCTGGCCGGAACGGACCGCAACGATCAGGCGCGGGTCGCGACGCCCGAGGAGGCGCTGCGGGAGGGAGCCGACCTTCTGGTCATCGGGCGCCCCATCACCGGCGCGCCGGACCCGGGCGCGGCCGCGGCGGCCATCGCCGCACCCTTGCGGC
The DNA here is from genome assembly GCA_963751175.1 of uncultured Actinomycetes bacterium. Classification (GTDB taxonomy): domain Bacteria; phylum Actinomycetota; class Actinomycetes; order Streptosporangiales; family Streptosporangiaceae; genus RYN-230. The sequence goes on from CAVVTM010000014.1 coordinate 177,518, forward strand.
GGCTCGCGCAGCCGGGCTGAGCGTGCGGCGGGCTCATCCCGGGCGCACCCCGCGGCCGACCCAGATGATCATGGAAAGTACGTTCTGATCATGCGATCTGGACGCTGATCATGGTGCCAGCATGTTTGGAGTACTCCGCCGCGGGCTGGATGATAGGGGCATGGGGATAGCCCGTTTGGCTACGTTACGTATTCGGCCTCATCCGGAGAGTAATATCGTCCAATTTATGACACAACAAACGGGTGTTTGCGTTGCCCTCGCGGGCTGAACTCGCTACTTTCCCTTCCCGTCCGCAGTTTTCGATTCTGAAACCCGAGGTGACCCGGAGTGGCTCTTCCTCCCCTCACTCCCGATCAGCGAGCCGCAGCTCTGGAGAAGGCTGCAAGGGCGCGCAAGGAACGGGCCGAGGTCAAGGCCCGGCTGAAGAAAGGCGAGCTGACCCTGTCCCAAGTCCTCAAGGACGGCCAGACTGATGACATCCTTGGAAAGATGAAAGTCTCGGCTCTCCTTGAGGCCGTGCCGGGGATCGGCAAGGTGCGTGCCCGGCAGATCATGGAGCGGCTCGGCATAGCCGAATCGCGCCGGGTCCGCGGCCTGGGCGCGAACCAGCGCGCCGCGCTGGAAAACGAGTTCGGTGGTGTTGTCTGAGGCAGTCTGATCACCCCAGGGGCGGGCGCGGGGGACCGAGGCCAACGGCCGTGACGTCCGCTGATCGCTCACGCGGTACCGCGCTTGTCCGGGGGGGCGGGGTGCCAGCCCGGCTAACCGTCCTTTCCGGCCCTTCCGGGGTCGGGAAGAGCACCGTGGTGGCCGGGCTGCGGAAGGAAAACCCGGAAATCTGGCTCTCGGTTTCGGTGACCACACGGGCACCGAGGCCCGGTGAAGTCGACGGCCGGGAGTACCACTTTGTCAGCGATGCCGAGTTCGACCAGATGCTGGCGCGGGGGGATCTGCTCGAATGGGCGGCATTCGCCGGCCACCGGTATGGGACCCCGCGCGGCCCGCTGGCCGAGAAACTGGCGGCCGGAGTTCCCGCGCTTCTGGAAATCGATCTTGCCGGCGCGCGGCAGGTGCGGCAGGCGGTGCCAGATGCCCTGCTGGTATTTCTCGCCCCGCCTGACTGGGACGAGCTGGTGCGCCGGCTCACCGGCCGCGGCACCGAGCCCCCGGAGGTCATCCAGCGCAGGCTGGAGGCCGCCCGGGTGGAACTCGCCGCGGAAGGCGAGTTCGACGTGACGCTGATCAATACGTCCGTCGGGGATGTCTGCCGCCAGCTGGTAACCTTGGCGGTGGCCTTAGTGGCCTCATGATTTTTTCTCCAAACGGAAGGCACATAGTGGCAGGGAATCCCGCCGCGGAGGGCATCACCAACCCGCCCATCGACGATCTGCTCGCTGTCGTAGACAGCAAGTACCGCCTGGTCATCATGGCGGCGAAGCGGGCGCGGCAGATCAACGCCTACTACGCCCAGCTTGGCGAGGGCCTGCTGGAGTACGTCGGCCCGCTGGTCGAGACCCGGGTCCAGGAGAAGCCGCTGTCCATCGCGCTGCGGGAGATCCGCCAGGGGCTGCTCACCGCGCACGAGACGGCGGAACCGACCGGCTGACCGCTTAGCGGCCCGGAGACGGGGACGACGTGCCGTCGAGCATCGTTCTCGGTGTCGGTGGCGGCATCGCCGCCTACAAGGTTTGCGAGCTGCTGAGGCGGTTCACGGAGGGTGGCCACCAGGTCCGGGTGGTGCCCACCGGCAGCGCACTGCGGTTCGTCGGGGAAGCCACCTGGGCCGCCTTGTCCGGGCAGCCCGTCACGACCAGCGTCTGGGACGACGTGCAGGAGGTGCCGCACGTCCGGCTCGGGCAGCGCGCCGATCTTGTCTTCGTCGCGCCCGCCACCGCCGACCTGCTGGCCCGCGCGGCCGCCGGGCGAGCCGACGACCTGCTGACCGCCACCCTGCTGACCGCGCGCTGCCCGGTGGTATTCGCGCCCGCGATGCACACCGAGATGTGGGAGCACCCGGCCACCCAGGCCAACGTGGCCACCCTGCGCAGCCGCGGCTGCCTCGTCCTGGATCCCGCGGCCGGGCGGCTCACCGGGGCCGACAGTGGCCCGGGACGGCTCCCCGAGCCGTCCGAGCTGCACGAGACGGCCCTGCGGGTGCTGGCCCGCGGCACTGCCGGGCTGCGCCCCGACCTCGCCGGGCGGCACGTGCTGGTCTCCGCGGGCGGCACCCGGGAAGAACTCGACCCCGTCAGGTTCCTCGGTAACTGGTCCTCGGGACGGCAGGGTTACGCGCTGGCCCGGACCGCGGCCGCCCGGGGTGCCCGGGTCACCCTGGTGTCGGCCAACGTGGAACTGGACGACCCGGCGGGCGTGCGGGTCGTCCGGGTGATCTCGGCCCGCGAGCTGGAGGCCGCGGTCACAGCCGCCGCCGCGGACGCGGACGCGGTCGTCATGGCGGCGGCGGTGGCCGACTTCCGGCCCGAGACCCGCACGGACTCGAAGATCAAGAAGTCCGGGCTGGCCCCTGAGCCGCTGCGCCTGGCGGAAAACCCCGACGTCCTCCGCGGCCTGTCGGCCCACCGGCCCCGGCCCGGGCAGGTCATCGTCGGCTTCGCCGCCGAGACCGGGGACCTGCTGCGCAACGGCCGCGCCAAGCTGGCCGCGAAGGGCTGCGATCTGCTGGTCGTGAACCAGGTCGGCGCCGGGCTCGCGTTCGGCACTGCCGACAACGAGGCGATCGTGCTGGCCTCCGACGGCACCACGGAGAAGGTCCCGCGCGGGCCCAAGGAGGTCCTCGCCGACGTGGTGTGGGACCTGGTCGCCGCCCGGTTGCCCGGTTAGCCAGGCCTGCTGGTGGCGGTGGCACATTCATCTGCCTCCAGCGGCCCGTCTATCCTCGTCAGGTGGCTGGGCAGACACGTTTCTGGTCCCGCACGCCAGGCGGCCCGGCTAGACTTCGGCGAGGTTTCAGCCGCTTACTAGGACGGGGAGTCAGGTGGCCCGACGTCTTTTCACCTCCGAGTCGGTGACGGAGGGTCATCCAGACAAGATGGCGGATCAGATTAGCGACGCCATCCTCGATACGATGATCAAGGATGACCCGAACAGCCACGTGGCCGTGGAGACGCTGATCACGACCGGCCAGGTGCACGTCGCGGGGGAGGTGACCACCGAGACCTACGTGGACATCCCCGGGATCATCCGGGAGAAGATCCTCGAGATCGGCTACGACTCCTCCACCAAGGGATACGATGGCGCGTCGTGCGGCGTGTCCGTCTCGATCGGATCCCAGTCCCCGGACATCGCCCAGGGCGTGCTCGAGGCGTTCGAGCATCGCGAGGGTGAGGGTTCGTCTGACCTCGACCGGCAGGGGGCGGGTGACCAGGGGCTCATGTTCGGCTACGCGTGCCGCGAGACGCCGGAACTCATGCCGCTGCCGATCATGCTCGCGCACCGGCTGGCCCGGCGGCTGTCCGAGGTGCGCCGCAGCGGCGATGTTCCCTACCTGCGCCCGGACGGCAAGACGCAGGTCACGATCGAATACGACGGGGACAAGGCGGTGCGGCTGGACACCGTGGTCGTGTCCGCGCAGCACGCGCAGGACATCGACCTCCGGGAGCTGCTCACCCCGGACGTCCGGGACCTTGTCGTCACCCCGGTGCTCGACGGGCTGGACATCGACACGACCGCGTACCGGCTCCTGGTCAACCCCACCGGCCGGTTCGAGATCGGCGGCCCGATGGGCGACGCCGGGCTGACCGGCCGCAAGATCATCATCGACACGTACGGCGGGATGGCCCGGCACGGCGGCGGCGCGTTCTCCGGCAAGGACCCATCCAAGGTGGACCGCAGCGCGGCCTACGCCATGCGCTGGGTGGCCAAGAACGTGGTCGCCTCCGGCCTGGCGGACCGCTGCGAGACCCAGGTCGCCTACGCGATCGGCAAGGCCAAGCCAGTCGGCCTGTTCGTGGAGTGCTTCGGCACCGAGCGGCTGCCCGTCGAGCAGATCCAGGATGCGGTGCTGGAGGTCTTCGACCTGCGGCCGGCCGCGATCATCAGGGACCTCGACCTGCTCCGCCCGATCTACTCGCAGACCGCCACTTACGGGCATTTCGGGCGCGAAGAGCCGGACTTCTCCTGGGAGCGGGTCAACCGGGCCGACAGCCTGCGGTCCGCCGCCGGCCTGTAACCCGCGGGCCGGCCCGGGCCCGCCTCCCCCGGGCCCTGGACATCATCGGGCCCGGAATTTACGCTCATGGCGCTCGGTGTTCTCGTCAGGGCGTCCCCGCCCGCACGCGTGAGCGGGTGAGCCGTTGCCATCATCCACGGACCGGGCGGCATCCCCGGCCCAGCCGGAGCCGGGTACCCCCGCGGAGCCGGCGAGGGACCCGGCCCCGCACCCCGGGCCAGCTCCGGGGCGGCCCCCCGCCAACCGGGCCGCCACCGCCGCGCTGGTGTGCGGCATCCTGGGCGGGGCGCTCATCACCATCCCGGCCGGCCTGCTGCTGGCCGCTCTCGGCTTCCGGCGGGCCCGCCGGGGAGCCCCGGGCCTGGTCCGGTGCTGGCTCGCGGTCGGGCTCACCCTGGCCTGGGCGGGCACGGCGGGCTACCTGGTGCCGCTTCTCGTCCGGGCCGCCGACCCCGGCTGCGTGGCGTACAAGAACACCGCGCTCACGGCCTACAACCGGGTGGCCGATGACGTCAGCGACGGCCGCAGCCGGGCCCGGCTGGCCCGGGACCTGACCGCCGCCATCAGCACGATCGGCCGCGCCGCCGCGGACAGCCACGCCGCGGCGACCGCCCGCTCGCTGGCGGCGCTGTCCGGCGAGCTGCGGGCCCTGCGCACCGATGTCCAGGCCGGCCGCGACGTCCCGCGTGAGCTCCTGCTGTCCCTGAACCGCGAGACCGGCGCCGCCGACAGCGCCTGCGGTACCGTGCGCCTGTGACCTGCGCCATCGCGGCGCGCGGGCGCGGGGTGTCAGCACCCTCTGGTAGGACAGGACCGTGGCAGGGGCAGCGGGTCAGCAGGCGGCCGCCCGGCCGGCGCGGCGCCGTGCCGCCCGCGATCCGGGGCCGGTCGCCGTGGTCCTGCCAGTCGCCCGGGTCGCCGTCAACATCCCGCTGGCTCATCTGGACCGGCCCTTCGACTACCTGGTCCCCGAGCGGCTGTCGGAGCAGGCCGTGCCCGGCTGCCGGGTGCGCGTCCGTTTCGCGGGCCAGCTGGTCGATGGCTACCTGCTGGACCGGGCGGCGGTGAGCGGGCACCAGGGCCGGCTGGCGCGCCTGGAGCGGGTGGTCTCACCCGAGCCCGTGCTCAGCCCGGAGATCATGGCCCTGGCCCGCGAGGTCGCGGACCGCTGCGCGGGCACCATGGCCGACGTGCTGAGGCTGGCGATCCCGCCCCGGCACGCCCGCACCGAATCCGCCGCGCCGCCCGCTGCGCCGGACGGGACGGTGCCGGACGGGATGGTGCCGGACGGGACGGGGGCCCCGGCCGGGCGGCCCGGTCCCGGCCCGTGGGCCCGGTACCCGGACGGTCCCGCGTTCCTCGATGCCCTGGCCAGCCGGCGCGGCCCGCGCGCGGTGTGGTCGGCGCTGCCCGGCCCGCGCTGGCCGGAGGAGATCGCCCGGGCGGTGGCCACGGCCGCGGCCACCGGGCGGGGCGCCCTGGCCGTGGTCCCCGACGCCCGCGATCTCAGCCTGCTCGACACGGCGCTCGCCGCGCAGCTCGGGCCCGGCCGGCACGTCACGCTGTCCGCGGACCTCGGGCCCGCCGAGCGCTACCGGCGCTGGCTGGCCATCCGGCGGGGTGCGCAGCGGGTCGTCGCGGGCACCCGCGCCGCGATGTTCGCGCCGGTCAGCGACCTGGGACTAGTAGTCATCTGGGACGACGGGGATGACCTCCACGCCGAGCCGCGTGCGCCCTATCCGCACGCCCGCGAGGTGCTCGCGCTGCGGGCGCACCGGACCGGTGCGGCCGTCCTCATCGGGGGGTTCGCCCGGACCGCCGAGTCCACCAGCCTGGTAGCCAGCGGCTGGGCGCGGCCGATCGTCGCGGACCGCCCCGTGCTCCGCGGCCACGCCCCCGCCGTCCGCGCCGCGGGCGGTGACGCGGAACTCGCCCGCGACGAGGCAGCCCAGACTGCACGGCTGCCCAGCCTGGTCCTGCGGACCGCGCGCGAGGCACTGGCCAGCGGCCCGGTCCTGGTCCAGGTGCCGCGCCGCGGCTACGTCGCAGCCCTGGGCTGCGCCCGTTGCCGGGAACGGGCCAGGTGCGCGGCGTGCGGAGGCCCGCTCGCCCTGGCCAGCGTCGGCGCGGCGCCCCGTTGCGGATGGTGCGGAACAGCAGACGAGCGATGGCGGTGCTCGCACTGCGGGCATTCGGCCGTCCGTGCCCTGGTGACCGGGGCCGGGCGTACCGCGGAGGAACTCGGCCGCGCGTTCCCCGGCATCCCCCTGGTCACCTCCGGCGGGGCGGCGATGATCCCCGCCGTGCCCGGCTCGCCCGCCCTGGTGGTGGCCACGCCGGGAGCCGAGCCGCGGGCCGGGGACGGGTACGCGGCCGCGTTGCTGCTGGACGGCTGGATGCTGCTCGGCCGGCCCAGCCTGCGGGCCGCCGAGGAGGCGCTGCGCCGCTGGATGAACGCGGCGGCTCTGGTCCGCGCCGGGCCCGCGGGCGGGCGGGTGGTCGTGGTGGCCGACTCCGCCATCCCTGCGGTCCAGGCCCTGATCCGCTGGGACCCGGTCACGCACTCCGAGCGGGAACTCGGTGAGCGGGCCGAGCTTCATTTCCCGCCCGCGGTGCGGATAGCGTCCGTCAGCGGCCCCCAGGACGCGGTCGGGGCGCTGCTCGCGGACGCGGAGCTGCCAGCCGGCGCCGAATTGCTCGGCCCGGTCGACGAGCCTCCGGACAGTGTCCGGATGCTGGTGCGTGTGCCCAGGTCAGCGGGGCTGGCGCTGGCTGGCGCGCTGCACCGGGCGCAGGCCGGGCGCAGCGCGCGCAAGGCCCCGGGAGCCGTCCGGGTACAGCTCGACCCGGCCGAGCTGATCTGAGTCCCCCCGGGGAGGCCATAGGGTGCTGGGGTGGCCACCTCACGACGGAACCCGCCGTCGCGGACCACGCCGGGTCCGCGCGGTAACGCGAACGGGAACGCGCAGGGCGGGACGGATACCGGCGGTCCGCCCCGGCTCCCGACGGTGCGCCTGGCGCCCCGCGAGGAGCTGGCCGCGGCGGCCCGGGTCGCCCCCCTGCTGCGGGCGGCCCGCGACGTGGCCCGGTGGACGGGGCCCGGCCGGGCGATCACCAAGGCCAGGCGACTGCGCCGCGCGGACGCCCTGGCGGCCGCCACGCACCTGGAGCTGATCCCGGCCGAGTTCGACGCGGCGTGGCGGGTCGCCGTCGCCGCCGGGATGCTGGTGCTCGGCGACAGCCGCGCGGAGGCCGGGGACCGGCTCGACGTGCTCGCGTCGGGGACCGCTGACGATGTGCTGGCCGCCTGGGACTCGGCGCTCACGGTCATGCTGGAAGCCGAGGACCTGGACGGGATGGCCACCGCCCTGTACACGGTCGGCGGCCCGGTGCGGATGGATGCCCTGTTCGACGCCTACCTGGCCGCGGCGGACACCCGGCGCCGGGGAGCGCGTGGCGGCGTGCCGGGATCGGGGGATGAGTCGGCGGCGGACCGCGGCGCCCGCCAGGACGAGGGAGCGGCCCTGTCCGTGGCGCTGGAGATGCTGGCCGATCTCGGCGTGGTTGAGCTCGGCGCGGACGAGCCCGGCGTGGACGAGGACGGCGGCGCCCTGACCGTCACGCTGGCGCCGCTCGGCGTGTGGGGCGTGCACCGGCGGCTGCGCGCGCAGGGATGGCATGTCCCGGTCACCGGCGGCCGCGTGCGTGGCGACGCTGCCGCGCTGCTGGCCACGCTGGCCAACTGCGACGTGGAGGACGGCGAAGCGGAGATCGCCAGCTGGCTCGCGGGACGGACTCCGCGTCAGGCCGCGGACGAGCTGATCAGCGCGGCCAGCCAGGGCTCGCCGGGCCTGCGCGGCGCGGGGTTCGCGGTGCTCGACCGGATCGGCGAGGATGCCGTGGCCGCGGTCCGCGAGGCCCTAGCCGACCCGGTGCTGCGCGCCCACGCGGCAGTCTGGCTGCACGAGCACGGCGAGGACGCCGAGCTGGACCGGGAAGACCGGGCCTGGCTGCTGGTTGACCTGGGCGCCGGCCTGCTGGAGGAAGCGGACCCGAAGGACGTGGTGGCCGAGCTGCTGCCCGACGTCCCGCCCGGCGCCCAGGCGGAGCTGGTGGCCGGGCTGTGGCGGGTCCGCCATCCCGGGGTGACCGACCTGCTGACTGCGCTGAGTGATCACCACCCCGATCCCGGGGTGGCCCGGGCCGCGCGGAAGGCCGCGTTCAAGGCGCGCTCGGTCTCGGCCAGGTGAGGTCTCCGCAGTTCATAGACTTGGGTGGTTCACGCTCCCGGTGACACGGCCCCGGTGAGCGCCCAGACGGAAGGACGGTGCGCCATCAGCGTCAAGCCGATTCGCATCTTCGGCGACCCGGTACTGCGCACCCCGGCTGAGCCGGTCCGCGACTTCGATGCCGAGCTGCGCAAGCTGGTCAAGGACCTCACCGACACGATGCTGGAGGCACCCGGCCTCGGGCTGGCCGCGCCGCAGATCGGGGTGGGCCTGCGGGTCTTCACCTACTTCGTGGACGACGAGCTCGGGCACCTCATCAACCCCTCGCTCGACCTGTCGGCCGATACGGAGACCGACGACGAGGGCTGCCTGTCGTTCCCCGGCCTCGCCTTCCCGACCGAGCGCGCGTTCGCCGCGGTCGCCAAGGGCTTCAACATGTACGGCGAGCCGGTCACGGTCGAGGGCACGGGCCAGCTGGCGCGGTGCGTCCAGCACGAGACCGACCACCTCGACGGGGTGCTGTTCATCGACCGGCTCGACCCGCAGCAGCGCAAGCTGGCCAACCGGGCCATCCGCGAGGCCGAGTGGTGGGGTGAGCCGGTGCCCGAGGTCCGGGCCTCGCCGCACGCCACCGGCGGACAGGCGCGCTAGGTTCCGGCATGCGATTGGTGTTCGCCGGTACCCCGCAGGCCGCTGTCCCCGCGCTCGATGCCCTCCTGAAGTCCCGGCACGAGGTGGCGGCGGTGCTGACCCGGCCCGACGCCCCCGCCGGCCGGGGCCTGCACCTGGAGCTGAGCCCGGTGGGGCGGCGCGCCGCCGAGGCCGGTATCGAGGTGCTCAAGCCGGCCCGGCCACGGGACCCGGAGTTCACCGACCGGCTGCGGCAGATCGCCCCGGACTGCGTCCCGATCACCGCCTACGGTGCTCTGATCCCGCAGTCCGTGCTGGACATCCCCGCCCAGGGCTGGGTGAACCTGCATTTCTCGCTGCTGCCCGCCTGGCGCGGCGCGGCCCCGGTGCAGCACGCGATCCTGCACGGGGACGACATCACCGGCGCGACCACGTTCCGGCTGGTCAAGGAGCTGGATGCGGGGCCGGTCTTCGGGGTGGTAACCGAGCCGATCCGTCCTGATGACACCGCGGGGGATCTGCTCGGGAGGCTGGCGGCATCCGGCGCTGACCTGCTCGTGGCCACCCTGGACGGGATCGAGTCCGGGCAGCTCGAGGCGCGGCCCCAGCCCGCCGAGGGAGTGAGCCTCGCGCCCAAGATCACCGCCGATGATGCCCGGGTGCGCTGGGATCAGCCGGCCACCGCCGTGGACCGGCAGATCCGGGCCTGCACTCCCAGCCCGGGGCCCTGGACCATGCTGGGGCAGGCCCGGCTGAAGCTGGGGCCGGTCGACCCGGCCCCGGACGACACGGCGTCCGCCGGGCGCCCTCTGGCCCCGGGCGAGGCCCGGGTCCTGCGCTCCGGGATCCTGGTCGGCACCGCGACCACGCCGGTCGGGCTGGGTGACGTCCAGCCGCCAGGCAAGCGGCGGATGCGGGCCGCGGAATGGGCCCGCGGTCTCCGCCAGGACGCTGTGGTGCTGGGCTGAGATGACCGCACCCAACCGCAGGCCGGCCGCCCAGGGCGGTGCTCCCCAGGGCAGTGCCTCCCAGGGCGGTGCCTCCCAGGACGCTGCCTCCCGCCGCGGTGCTGCCCGCGGTGGCGCCCCCCGCAGCGGCGCTCCCGCCAGTGGCAGTCCCGTCAGCGGCAATCCTGGCCACGGCACTCCCGGCGGCGGCGCCCCCCGTGGCGGCGCCCCCCGTGGCGGCAGCCCGCGGGGCGGCGCTTCGCGCGGCGGCGGTCCGCGGGCCCGCCAGGGCCGCCGCGCCGACCCGGTCCGCAGGCTCGCCTACGACGTGCTCATCGCCGTCGAGCAGCGTGACGCCTACGCCAACCTGCTGCTGCCATCGATGCTCGCCCAGCGCGGGCTGGCGGGCCGCGACGCCGCGCTGGCCACCGAGCTCACCTACGGGACGCTGCGCGGCCGGGGCAGCTACGACGCGATCCTCGGCCTGTGCTCCGACCGGCCACTCGACCGGATCGACCCCCCGCTGCGCGAGGTGCTCCGGCTCGGGACCCACCAGCTGCTGGCCACCCGGGTGCGCCCGCATGCGGCCGTCGCGACATCCGTGGACCTCGCCCGTGACCTGGCCGGCCAGCGCTCGGCAGGCTTCGTCAACGCCGTGCTCCGCAAGGTATCCAGCCGGGACCTGGAAACCTGGATCGGGGTCGCCGCACCGCGCCGCGACGCCGACCCGCTCGGTCACCTGGCCGTCCGGTACAGCCATCCCCGGTGGATGGTGCAGGTGGTAGCCGAGGCGCTGGGGGAGGACACCGCAGGCGCCCTGGCCGGGACGGAGGCGGCCCTGGCGGCGGACGGGACCAGGCCCCGGGTCACCCTGTGCGTGGTACCCGGCCTGGCTGATCCTGCGGAACTCGCGGACGATGGCGCTCAGCCCGCCGCCTGGTCACCCTTTGGGGCCTATCTGTCGGGCGGCGACCCGGCCGCGATCGAGGCGGTCAGCGCCCGGCGCGCGGCCGTCCAGGACGAGGCGAGCCAGCTGGCCGCGATCGCGGTCGCCCGGGCCGGGCTGACCGGCCCGGACCGCCGGTGGCTGGACATGTGCGCCGGCCCGGGCGGCAAGGCCCGGCTGCTGGCTGGCCTGGCGGCGCAGCGCGGGGCGCAGCTCCTGGCCACGGACGCCCGCCCGCACCGGGCCCGGCTGACCCGTGACGCGCTGTCCGTTACCGGCGCGGCGGCCGCCGCGGCGGCCGACGCGACCGCGCCCGCCTGGCGTGCCGGGGCCTTCGACCGGGTGCTGGCCGACGTCCCCTGCTCCGGGATCGGGGCCTTGCGCCGCCGCCCGGAGGCCCGGTGGCGCCGCTCGGAGCAGGACGTCCTCGGCCTGGGCGGGCTCCAGCGCAGCCTGCTCCGCAGCGCGCTGGACGCGGTCCGGCCGGGTGGCGTGGTCGGCTACGTCACCTGCTCGCCGCACCGTGGCGAGACCCGGGAGGTGCTGGCGGACGTGCTCCGCGGCCGGGACGATATCGAGGTACTCGACGCTCCCGGGGTCCTGGCCGAGGTGCCGGACCTGCGCTGCCCGGAGCCTGATGGCCGGTACGCCCAGTTCTGGCCGCACCGGCACGGCACCGACGCGATCTTCCTGGCCCTGCTGCGCCGCCGCGAGGACGCCGGGCAGGATGACCAAGCGCCCGACGAGGTGGCACTGGATCAGCTGGCACTGGATTAGCTGGCACTGGATCAGCGGCACTGGACAGCTGGATCAGCCGGCACTGGATCAGCCGGCACTGGTGAGCGAGCGCCCGGATCTCCTGCGCAGCCGGGCCGAGCCGATGTCGGCCTGCTGGCCCTCGCTGTAGCCGGCCCCGTAGCCGCTGCCGGAGTAGGTCATCTGCGTCTTGCGGGTGACGGGATAGGCGTGCTCGATGTTCCGCATGATGACCTGCCGCCGGTCGGCCAGGACCAGCGTCATCCGCTCACCTTCGGCGGCGGCGGGGGAGGTGGCCTGCGTGGTGGCTGCCTGCTCGGCGGCCCGGACCCGGGAGACCACGGCCGAGATGAAGCCCAGCAGCCAGCTGCGCCGCCACGCCCGCGGGCTGCGGCTCCAGCCGGGGACCTGAGCCGTCCCCAGGCCCTGCCACATCTGCAGCAGCAGTGACGTGTACAGCATGTCGGTGCGCTCGATGTCGGAGGCGAACCCGAAGACGTGGATGCGGCTCCCCGGGGACTGCCGGGGGAGCAGCACGCACTGGCACCGCAGGGCCGCGGCCAGGCCGCACAGCAGGTGGGCCTGCACCCGGGCCCACGGGTTGTCGATGTCAACCTTCCGGTCGTCGGGGTGATCGGTCTCCGGCCGCCGCGCGGCGAGGAGGGCCCGGTCGATGCCGTACTTGGCCATCAGCTCGGCCGCCTTGGCCGTCAGGGCCTCGGCCTCGGCCGCGGTCACGCCGTCGGATTCTGCCTTGGTGAGCAGCTTGCGCACCCGATCGAGCAGGGCGGCGGCCTCAGGTGCCTGAGAATTCACGGAAGTTGCCTCCTGTCCGGAACACGGTATCGAATTCAGATTCGAACGGTATCCGGACACTGCGACAGTTTGCCCGGGGGAGCTGGTCCTCGCCGCACCCTACCCCCGGGCGGGCCCGGATCGCCGGGCACCCGGGCAGGGGGCCGCAGGCTCACCCCGGAGGCCACCCCCGCGGAAGCGGCAGCGGGTCCTACACTCGGCCCCATGGCCGTCCAGATGGCACCTAGCATCCTGTCCGCTGACTTCGCCCGTCTCGCAGACGAGGCGGCCGCGGTCACCGGCGTGGCCGACTGGCTGCACGTGGACGTCATGGACAACCACTTCGTGCCCAACCTCACCCTCGGGCTGCCGGTGGTCGAGGCCCTGCTGAAGCACGCGGGCCTGCCACTGGACTGTCATCTGATGATCGAGGAACCGGATCGCTGGGCGCCGGCCTACGCGGAGGCCGGCGCGCGGAACGTCACGATCCACGCCGAGGCGGCCTCGTCGCCGGTGCGGACCCTGCGGATGATCCGCTCCGCCGGATCCCGCGCTGGCCTCGCGATTAACCCGTCGACCCCCGTCGAGCCGTACGCGGACCTGCTGCCCGAGATCGACATGATGCTGCTGATGACCGTGGAGCCCGGCTTCGGCGGCCAGCCGTTCCTGGACCTGGTGCTGCCCAAGCTGCGCCGGGCCCGCGATCTGGTGACCCGGCACGGGGGCTCGGTGTGGCTTCAGGTGGACGGGGGGGTGAGCGGGAAGACCATCGAGCGGTGTGCGGAGGCAGGCGCGGACGTCTTCGTGGCCGGCTCCGCCGTGTACGACGCTGACGACCCGGCCGCCGCGGTCCAGGCTCTCCGCGCCCAGGCCGAGCAGGCCACCGCGCGGGCGTCCTGGCCTTCCTGAGCACGGTCACCGGGTCCCGCGCCCGGGGTGCCCGGCGCCGCTCCGGGGTGCCCCGCGCCGCCCGCGGGGGAGGGGCGGGCCGTCACGGCTGACCGCTGACGGGCCGTCACTCATAATCAACGGAAGAACTCGCGTGCAGGCTGTCGATATCGCGGGGGCCGTTCGTCGGACTGGTGACGGACGAGTCGAGAACCTGAAGGAGATGCCGTCATGGCTGAGTACCTGATCCTCATCAACGAAGACGAGAGCAGCTACGCCACCGCGTCGCCTGACGTGCTGCAGGAGGTAATGGAGGCCCACAACCGCTTCGGCAAGCAGGTAGAGGAGACGGGCGGCTCGATCGTCACCGGCCGGGCCCTGCAGCCCACCAGCACCGCCACCTCGGTCCGCGGCGACGTGGTGACCGACGGCCCGTTCGCGGAGACCAAGGAGGCTCTCGGCGGCTTCTACCTGGTTGAGGCCCGCGACCTGGACCACGCGCTCGAGATCGGCAAGCTCTGCCCGGCGCGCTTCGGCGGCGTCGAGGTCCGGCCGATCATGGTCTTCGACGGGATGTGACCGGATCCTCCGCGAGCGGCCTTCCCGTCGAGCCCGGGCCCAGCACCGGATCGGGGGCCGGGAAGGACCGCCCTGCGGCGGCTGACGCCGTGGCGGACGCGCACCGTCGTGAGTGGGCCTTCGTGCTCGCCGCGACGGCGCGTGTCGCCGGGGACCTGGACCTGGCCGAGGAGTGCGTCCAGGACGCCTATGTGTCAGCGCTGGAGGCCTGGTCCCAGCAGGGCGTGCCGCGCAACCCTGGCGCCTGGCTGACCACGACGGCCCGGCGGCGGGCCATCGACCTGCTACGCCGCGACACCACCTTGCGCCGGAAACTCCCGCTGCTGGTGGAGCCCGGTGAGCCCGCGCCGGATGACCCGGCCGGGACGGAGGAGGGCAGCGGCGTGATCCCCGACGACCGGCTGCGGCTGATATTCACCTGCTGCCACCCGGCGCTGGCGCGGGAGGCGCAGGTCGCACTGACACTCCGGCTGGTCTGCGGGCTGTCCACGGCGGAGATCGCGCAGGCCTTCCTGGTCTCCGAGCCGACCATGGCGGCCCGGGTCACCCGGGCCAAGAAGAAGATCTCCGCGGCCCGCATCGCCTACCGGGTGCCGGAGGCGGCGCAACTGCCGGACCGGCTGGACGCCGTGCTCACCGTGGTCCACCTGCTGTACACGACCGGCCATACCGCGCCGGGCGGCGGCCGCCTCGTCCGGGACGACCTGGTCGACCGGGCGATCGGCCTGGCCCGCATGCTCCGCCTGCTGATGCCGGACGAGCCTGAGGTCCGTGGCCTCCTGGCGCTGCTGCTGTTGACCGACGCCCGGCGGGCGACCCGCTGCGCCCCGGACGGCCGGCTGCTGCTCCTGGAGGAACAGGATCGCTCACAGTGGGACCAGCACGCCATCGACGAGGGAACCGCGATGGTGCGTGCCGCGCTGCGGGGTGGGCGCCCGGGCCGGTTCGCGCTGCAGGCCGCGATCGCGGCCGTGCACGCGCAGGCCCCCACGTACGGCGACACCGACTGGCGGCAGATCCTGCGCCTGTACGACCTGCTCGGGCAGGCCTGGACCTCGCCCGTGGTGGCTCTCAACCGGGCCGTCGCGCTGGCCATGGCCGACGGACCTGAGGCAGGCCTGGCGGCGATCAGTGACCTGGAGCGTGACGGGCGACTGGACGGCTACCGGTACCTGCCCGCCGCCAAAGCGGACCTGCTGCGCCGGCTCGGCCGGGCGGACGAGGCGGCGCAGGCCTACCGCTGCGCCCTCGAGCTCACCGCCAACCAGCCCGAGCGCGACTTCCTCACCCACCGCCTGGCCGAGCTCCAGCCGGGCCGGTGATGGCCTGGCTGGCCTGGGCCGCAGGCCCGATCGCCGGTCCGGCAGGCGGGCCTGGCCCCTCCGGGGCCCCGCGATGTGCGGAGGGTCATGGGCAAGGCGGGTTGCGGGCAGGAATACCTTCCGTGGCAGACTGGTTGCTGCAGTAAAGCGTGCTCCGGGGTCGGTGAAATTCCGAGCCGGCGGTGACAGTCCGCGACCCGGCCGAGGCGCGAAGCGCCAGCGGCTGGCTGATCCGGTGAAATTCCGGGACCGACGGTTAAAGTCCGGATGGGAGGAAGCACGTGCGCGGCGGCAGCGATGGCTGCCTGCCCGCGCTTGCGCGTCCGCGCACCCCGGAGCCGAGTGACCTAACGGCTCCGAGGAGAGGAACCGCGGATGTTCACCGGCATAGTGGAAGAGCTCGGCGAGGTCGTCGCCGTGGAGCGACTGCCTGACGCGGCCCGGCTGACCGTGCGCGGCCCGCTGGTGACCGCCGAGGCCTCGCATGGGGATTCCATCGCCGTCAACGGTGTCTGCCTGACCGTGACCGACTCCTCGGACAAGAGCTTCACCGCCGACGTCATGGCCGAGACACTGCGGCGGACCGGGCTCGGCAGGCTCAGCCCCGGGTCCCCGGTCAACTTGGAGCGCCCGGTTCCGCTCGGCGGCCGGCTCGGCGGGCACCTGGTCCAGGGCCATGCCGACGGGACCGGGGAGATCCTGTCCCGCACCCCGGGTGAGCACTGGGATGTGGTGCGCCTCGCCACCCCGCCGGACCTGGCCCGGTACATCGTGCTGAAAGGCTCGGTCACCGTGGACGGAGTGAGCCTGACGGTCTCGGCCGTCAGCGGCCCGGACGGCACCGGCGCGCCCTGGTTCGAGGTCAGCCTCATCCCCACCACGCGGGAGATGACCACGCTCGGCCGTCTCCAGCCCGGCAGCCAGGTGAATCTGGAGGTCAACGTGATCGCCAAGTACGTGGAGAGCCTGCTGGCCAGCGGCCCGCCCGGGACGCCCCGGGCGGCGCCGCCTGCGGCAGCCCCTGCCGCCAGCCAGGCCGGGAACCAGCAGCCAGGAGCCAGCTCATGAGCAGCGAGGACACCATGCTCGACAACGTCGCGCAGGCGGTCAGGGACATCGCGGACGGCCGCCCGGTCGTGGTCGTGGACGACGCCGACCGGGAGAACGAGGGCGACATCATCGTCGCGGCCAGCAAGATGACGGCCGATCTGATGGCATTCATGATCCGGCACACCAGCGGCGTGATCTGCGTCCCCCTCCCGGGGACGCACCTGGACCGGCTCCAGCTGCCGCTGATGACCCCGCACAACTCCGAGCGGATGCGCACCGCGTTCACCATCAGCGTGGACGCCCGGGACGGCGTGACCACCGGGATCTCCGCCGAGGACCGGGCACGGACCGTGCGCACCCTGGTCGATTCGGCCACCGAGCCCTACGAGATCGTCCGGCCCGGGCACATCTTCCCGCTCCGCTACGCCGAGGGCGGCGTGCTGCGCCGGCCCGGGCACACCGAGGCCGCGGTGGACCTGGCCCGGCTGGCCGGGCTCGACCCCGCCGGCGTGCTGGCCGAGGTGGTTAACGACGACGGCACCATGGCCCGGCTGCCGCAGCTGCGCGCCTTCGCCGACGAGCACGGGCTCACGCTGATCTCCATCGCCCAGCTCATCGAGTACCGGCGGCGCAGCGAGCAGATGGTCCGCCGGGTGGTGGAGACCCGGCTCCCCAACGCCCACGGCCAGTGGCGCGCCCTCGGGTACCAGAATCTGGTGGACCAGACCGAGCACCCCGTCCTGGTCCTCGGCGACCTGGGCGACGGCCGCGACGTCCTGGTCCGGGTCCACTCGGAGTGCCTGACCGGCGACGTGTTCGGCTCCCGCCGGTGTGACTGCGGCGACCAGCTGGAGGCGTCGATGGCCGCGATCGCCGCCGAGGGCCGCGGCGTCGTGCTGTACCTGCGGGGCCAGGAGGGCCGGGGCATCGGCCTGCTCAGCAAGCTCCGGGCGTACCAGCTCCAGGACGCCGGGGCCGACACGGTCGACGCCAACCTGGAACTCGGCCTGCCTGCGGACGCACGGGAGTATTCCACCGGCGCCCAGATCCTCGCCGACCTCGGCGTGCGCTCGGTGCGCCTGCTGACCAACAACCCGGCCAAGGTCACCGGGCTGTCCGGGTTCGGCATCGAGGTGGCCGGCCGGGTCGCGCTGCCGGTCACGCCCACCCCGGAGAACCTCCGCTACCTGACCGTCAAGCGGGACCGGCTGGGCCACCTGATCGACGGCCTGCCCGCCACCCTCAACGGCAGCCCGGCCGGCACCAGCCTCGCCGGCACCAGCCCGGCCAGCGGGAATGGCGCCAACGCCAGCGCCGCCAGCGGGAATGGCGCCGGCAGCGGCACGGCCCTGGCCGGGTGCCGGTGAGCGCCGTCCCGCACCGGCTAGCGAGCCCGGGCCGCCAGGCCCGGGCGACCGGCCGGTGGGGATTCTGCCGGACGGCGCGAGCCTCAAGGCAGACACGGTGAGCGCCGTCCGGCACCGGCTAGCAAGCGGCCGGTGTGCGGGTTTCTGCCGGGCGGCGCGCGCCTTGAGGGAGACACGGTGAGCGGCGCCGGGCGGCCGGCCGCCGAGACCGTCAACGCGGCCGGGCTCACCCTGGCCATCGCCGTGACCCGCTGGCACGCCGAGATCACCGATGCGCTGACGGACCGCGCGCTGGCCGCCGCGAAGGCGTGCGGCGTGGACGACCCGCTCGTGGTGCGGGTGCCCGGCGCGGTCGAGCTGCCCGTGGTCGCCGCCGAGCTGGCCCGCAGCCACGACGCGGTGGCCTGCCTCGGCGCGGTCATCCGGGGCGGCACGCCGCACTTCGAGTACGTGTGCGACGCGGTCACCTACGGGATCGCGCGGGTCGCGCTGGACGCGGGCAAACCAGTTGGCAACGGGGTGCTGACGTGTGACACCCTGGAGCAGGCCCGCGAACGCAGCGGGCAGGACGGCAGCAGCGAGGACAAGGGATGGGAGGCGGTCGTGGCCGCGCTCGAGACCGCGCTCGTGCTGCGCTCCCTGCGCGGGGGCGGGGACCAGCAACAACATTGACCGGGCGGGTTGAGCAGCCCGGCCGGTTCTCGTTGCGGAAGAAAGGTTCTCACTGTGCTTTCCCTGGTCCTGCCTAAAGGCTCGCTGGAGCGTGCCACCCTCGAGCTGTTCGACGCCGCGGACCTGACCGTCCGCCGGTCCTCCGATCGTGACTATCACGCGTCCATCGACGACCCGCGGATCGACAAGGTGCGCTTCCTGCGCCCGCAGGAGATCCCGTCCTACATCGAGCGCGGGCTGTTCGACCTGGGCATCACCGGCCGGGACTGGATCACCGAGACCGGCGCGGAGGTCGCCTCCCTGGGGGAGCTGCACTACTCCAAGGCCACCTCGCAGCCGATCCGGGTGGTGCTCGCGGTCCCGCAGAGCTCGCCGTGGCAGTCCGTGACGGACCTGCCCGAGGGGGTCCGGATCTCGACCGAGCTGCCCGCGACGACCGCCCGGTACCTGGAGGCCAACGGGGTCAAGGCGATGGTCATCCCCTCGCACGGCGCCACCGAGGCCAAGGTGCCGGACATCGTGGACGCGATCGTCGACCTGACCGAGACCGGCTCCTCGCTGCGCCGCAACGGCCTGCGCATCCTCGACACCCTGCTGACCAGCTACACCGAGCTGATCGCCAACACCGACGCGTTCGCGGATCAGGAGAAGCGGGGCGCGATGGACGACATCGCGCTGCTGCTCCGCGGCGCCATCCAGGCCCGCGGGCACGTCCTGCTCAAGCTCAACGTCGACGCGGCCCAGCTGGAAGCGGTGACGGCGATGCTGCCCGCGCTGTCCTCGCCGACCATCACCACGCTGGCCCGCGGCGGGATGAACGCCGTGGAGACCGTGGTGCCCAAGCGCGGGGTGAACATGCTGATCCCCGCGCTGCGGGCGGCCGGGGCCCGCGACATCCTCGAGATCCCGATCTCCAAGATCGTCGAGTAGGCGGCTGCCTCCCGGACCGGGAAGCCGGCCCGCCGCGGTCAGTCGCCGCGCTGCGGCCAGGCGATCACCGGGCCGCGCGCGCGGAGGGTGACCCGGGAGCCCTGGGACAGGGCCTGGCCGCCCAGCGTCCGCACGGTCAGCGGCGGCGCCTGCGGGTCCTGCTCCGGCTGCACCGTGACCACGGCGTCGTGCCCGTGGTAGCCGTAGCCGGTGATCCGGCCGGTCAGGCCGCCGCGGTCGCCGCCGGACAGGCCCGGCTCGCCAGCTCCGGGGGTGCCCGGGACCAGTTCCACCTGCTCAGGCCGGATCAGCACCATGGCCGGCCGGTGCCCCGGGCCATCACCGCCGTTGCGGCTGGCATCCCCGCCTGCCCCGGCCTCCGCCCGGTCCGGCCCCGTCACGGCGAGCACGCCGAGGAGAGTCTGCACGGACGAGCCGTTGAGGATGCCCGGGATCAGGTTGGCCTCGCCGATGAAGCGGGCCATGTCCGCGTCGACCGGCCGGCAGTACAGCTCCTGCGGGGCGTCGCACTGGGCGATACCGCCGTCGCGCAGCACCGCCACCCGGTCCGCGGTGGACAGCGCCTCGTCCTGGTCGTGGGTGACCAGGACGGTGGTGGTGCCCGACTCCTTCAGCAGCCGCTGCACGTCGGCCCGGACGCTGGCCCGCAGGTGAGCGTCGAGCGATGCGAACGGCTCGTCGAGCAGGACGACTTCCGGCTGGATGGCGAGCGCCCGGGCCAGCGCGACCCGCTGCTGCTGCCCGCCGGAGAGCTGGTGCGGGTACCGGCGGTCCAGGCCGCCGAGGCCGACCGACTCCAGCAGGTCCGCGCAGCGCCTGCTCCGCTCGGCGCGGCCCCATTTGCGGCGGCTCAGCCCGAACGCGACGTTAGCGGCCACGGTGAGGTGCGGGAACAGGCTGCCTTCCTGCGGCACGTAGCCGATCCGCCGCCGTTCCGGGGGGAGGAACACGCCCGGCCCGTCGGCGACCGCCGAGCCGATCCGCACCGTGCCCGCGTCGGCGTGCTCGAACCCGGCCAGCACCCGCAGCAGGGTGGTCTTGCCGCTGCCGGACGGACCGAGGATCGCGGTCAGCGAGCCGGCCGGCACGTCGAGGTTGAGGCCGGCCAGCACCTGGTGAGCGCCGAACCGCTTGTCCAGCCCGGCGACCGCCAGCAGGGTCATGTCATCATCCTCGGGTCCGCCGCGCTGCGATCGAAGAACCGGCCGAGCACCCAGCTCGGGACGGCCGCCACGGCGATCATCACCAGGGCGAACGGGGCGGCCTGCCCGTAGGACAGGTTTGTCTCGTACACCCAGAACTGCGAGGCCAGGGTCTGCACTCCGGTCGGGATCAGGATAAGCGTGGCGGTGAGCTCGGTGATAACCGACAGGAACACCAGGCAGAACGCGGCGACCAGGCCGGGCCCGGTCAGCCGCAGGGTGACCCGGAAGAGCACCGCGAGCCGGGGCTGGCCGAGCGACCGGCGCCACCTCGTCCAGGCTGACCGGGGCCCGGGCCAGCGAGGCCTTGACCCCGACCAGGGCCAGCGGGAAGAACATGATCGCGTAGGCCAGGATCAGCAGCGGCGCGGTCTGGTAGCCGAACCCGCCCAGGTAGCGCTCGGTGAAATAGGACAGGGCCAGCGCGATGACGACCCCTGGCATGGCCAGCACCAGGTACGTGCTGCGCTCCAGGAAGCGGCGGGCCCCGCCGGGATGGCGCACCGCGAGCAGGGCCACCGGCAGCGCCATCAGCGTGGCCAGCCCCGCGGACAGCAGCCCGTACAGCGCGGTGGTGAGCGCCGCCATCGGCATCGACACCCCGGTCAGGGAGTCCCGCCCGCCCGCGGCTATCCAGTAGATGGAGGAGCCGACCGGGACGCCGAGGGACAGCCCGGTCAGCGCGGTGAGGCCGGCCAGCACGGGGATCCGGGACTTGCCCAGCCGGTGCCGCGCGGTCACCCGCTGGGCCAGCGCGCCGGACCGGCTGATCCGGCCGCGGCCGCGGAGTTTCCCCTCCGCCCCCAGCACGATCAGGCTGAGCAGTACCAGCACCAGGGCCAGCGCGCAGGCCGCGGGCAGGCTGAAGGCCACGTTGATCTCGGTGAAGATCTCGGTGGTGAAGGTCTGGTAGCCCACGATCTCGAAGGCCCCGTACTCGGCCAGCATCACCATCGCGACCAGCAGGCAGCCGCCCAGGATGGCCCCCCGGGCCTGGCCGAGGGTGATCCGGGCGAACGTGCGCACCCGGCCGGAGCCCAGGCTGCGCGCGACCTCCTCCTGGCCGGGGTCCGCGCTGCGCAGGCTGGCCGCGACCGGCAGGTACACCAGCGGGTACACGGCCAGGGTCATGACGATGACCGCGCCGCGGAAGCCGTGGATCCACGACCACAGCGACGCCCAGCCGAAGCTGACCACGAAGTCGGGGATGGCTAGCGGCACGACCACCAGCACGGCCCAGATCTTACGGCCGGGGACGTTGGTGCGCTCGACGCACCAGGCGGCCGCGGTGCCGATCACCGCGCACAGGGCGGTGACCACCACGGTGAGCCGGACCGTGTTCCACAGCAGCTCCGCGGTGAGCGGCCGGAGGATCAGCCGCGCGTCCGCGCCGGCGCCGCTTCCGCTCGCCTCGACCAGCAGGAAGACGAGGGGCAGGGCCAGGACCGCCGCGATCAGCATGGCCGCGGCGGTCAGCGCGCGCGGGCGCCGCCCGTGGCGGGCCTTTTTTGCCGCAACGAAAACCGGCCCGTCCCCGCCGGGTTGCCCCGGTCCCGGGCCGGGACGGTCCAGCACGGGGGACGACGTCATCGGTATCCTCCAGGCCAGCGCCGGCCGGGCCGCCCGGCCGTCACAGCAGTCCCGCCCGGCGGAGCAGGGCAATGGCCGCCGACCCGGTGCCGAGCTCGCTCAGCGTGATCGGGTTCGGCCGGAGCTGGCTGAACGGGGTTTCCGGGGCCGCGGTGGTCACGCCCGAGGCTATCGGGTACTCGTAGCTGAGTGAGTGGCCGCCGATGATCTCCTGGGCCTGCAGGCTGACCAGGAAGGCCAGGAAACGCTGGGCGGCGGCCTGGTGGGTGCTGGACTTCAGCACCGCGGCGCCTGAGACGTTGAGCACGTAGCCCGGATCGTGCGGGGCGAAGAACGCGATCTTCGAGTGCGTGGCCCCGGCCCCGATCTCGGCCTTCATCCGGTACCAGTAGTACTGGTTGATGATGCCCAGTGCGGCGCTCCCGCGGTTCACGTCGCTGGTGACGGTCTCGTTGTCGGGGTACAGGTGCCCGGCCGCGTTGGCCTTCAGGGCACTGAGCCATTTCTCGGTGGGGGCCATGCCGTGCGCGCGCAGAACCGAGGTGACGATCGGCTGGAAGTCGGTCTCGCCGGCGGCGAGGGCCAGCTTGCCCTGGTACTTCGGGTCGGCGAGCTGCATGACCGAGGTGGGCAGCTGGCTCTTGCTGATCAGGCGGGGGTTGTAGATGAGCACGCTGACCCGGGCGGACACGCCCACCCAGTCGCCCTGGGAGGAGTTGTACCTGGACGGCGTGGCCGCCAGCGTGCTGCTGCGCACCGGCGACAGCAGGCCCTTGCCCTGCAGGAACTCCAGCGGCGGGGTGTTCTCGGTGTAGAACACGTCGGCCGGGGAGTGCCCCCCCTCGGTGACGATCTGGTCCGCCAGCACGGCCTCGTCGTTGCTGCGCACGCTGACGCGGATCCCGGTCAGTTTCTCGAACGCGGCGACCAGCTTCTGGGTGGTCTGGAGATGCTGGCCGCTGTAGAGGGTGAGGGAGCTCTCGCCACCAGCCGACGCCGGGCCCGACAGCGCCGAGCAGCCCGTCACCGTGCCAGCCCACCAGGGCCGCCACGGCCAGGGTCGCCGCGGTCATCCTGGGACCGCGGCCCCATCGCCTTGCCATCAGCCAGTCGCCTTTCCTCATCGCCTCCGGCGGCCCCGCTCCGCGGGAGCGGGGATTGCCGCGTGAACCGGGAACCGACGATAGCTTAGGCTAACCTAACTTTCCAGAGGCGGGGGTCCCGCTGGGACGGGCCCATGGCCCATGGCCGCCCGGGCCGCCCATGCCCCGGCCGGGCCGCTTCGGCCTCGGGCGGGCCGCCGTTGGCCTGGGGCGGGCCGCCGTTGGCCTGGGGCGGGCCGCCGTTGGCCTGGGGCGGGCCGGCGTTGGCAGGCTGTCCTCGGCCGGGCCGGGCTGTCCCCGGCCGGGGCCGGGCCCGCCGCGGAGGCGCCGCGGGCCGTGGCATGGCGCGGGCCCGTAACGTGAACGTACCCTGAGGTATGCCCCGGCCGGGCCGGCGCGGCGGCCCAGCCGCCCTGCCAGGCTTCTGGGCAGGGCCTGGGCCGACGTGACCAACGTACCGAGGTGAAGCCGGTTGCGAGACATCCTGGACCCGATCACGAAGTGGTGGGACACGGGCGAGGTGTTCGGCCTGGCCACGGTGGTGCGCACGTTCCGCAGCGCGCCCCGCGAGCCCGGGGCCGCGATGGCCGTGTCCGCCGAGGGTGAGGTCACCGGCAGCGTGTCGGGCGGCTGCGTGGAAGGGGCCGTGTACGAGGTGGCCCAGGAGGTGTGCCAGACCGGGCAGCCGGTGCTGGCCACCTACGGGGTCAGCGACGACGACGCGTTCGCGGTCGGCCTGACCTGCGGCGGCATCCTGCACCTGCTGGTGGAGCCGGTCAGCCGCGAGCTGTACCCGGAACTCGGGGACGTCTCGGCCTCTATCGCCGCGGGCGAGCCCGTCGCGGTGGCCAGCGTGATCGAGGGACCTGGCCGCGTCGGTGCGCGCCGGGTGATCTGGGCCGACGACAAGGCCAGCGGGACCCTCGGCAACGGTGACCGGCTGGACGCGGCGGTGGACGACGACGCCCGGGGGATGCTGGCCCAGGGCCTGACCGGCGTCCGGCGCTACGGAGCGGACGGCGAGCGGCTCGGTGACGAGCTGGCCGTGTTCGTGCACTCGTTCGCGCCGCCGCCGCGGATGCTGGTGTTCGGCGCGATCGACTTCGCGGCGGCCGTGGCCCGGGCCGGGAAGTTCCTGGGCTACCAGGTGACCGTGTGCGACGCCCGGGGCATCTTCGCCACCCCGGCCCGCTTCCCGGAGGCCGACGAGGTGGTGGTCGAGTGGCCGCACCGCTACCTGGCCCGCACCCCGGTGGACTCGCGCACAGTGATCTGCGTGCTCACCCACGATCCCAAGTTCGACGTGCCGGTGCTGGAGGTGGCGCTCCGCACTCCGCGCCGGCTACATCGGCGCCATGGGCAGCCGCCGGACGCATGAGGACCGGCTCGCCCGGCTCCGCGAGGCCGGCCTGGCCGAGGACGAGCTGGCCCGGCTGCGCTCCCCGATCGGCCTGGACCTCGGGGCACGGACGCCTGAGGAGACCGCGGTGTCCGTCGCCGCGGAGCTGATCCAGCTCCGCTGGGGTGGCTCCGGCCAGCCGCTGACCGTGACCTCCGGGCGGATCCATCACTGAGGGCGCCCCCGGCCTGCCCGCGGCCGCCGGGGGCGGATTCCCCTGGGCTTCGCCCTCCGGAGATCCGGTCGCGGGGGTGCTGCTGGCGGCGGGGTCGGGGTCCCGGCTCGGCCGCCCGAAGGCGCTGGTCGAGCTGGGCGGAGTCCGGCTGGTGGACCGGGGTATCTGGCTGCTGCAGTCGGGCGGCGCGTCCCCGCTGGTGGTGGTGACCGGCGCCGCCCCGGTCAGCCTGCCCCCCGGGGTGATCACCGCGTTCAACCCGGACTGGGCCACCGGCATGGGATCATCGCTGGCCGCCGGCCTGCGTGCGGTCCCGGACGGCTGCGCCGCGGCGGTGGTCGCCCTGGTGGACCAGCCGCTGGTCGGGCCCGCGGCGGTGGCCCGGCTGATCACCGCGTACGCCGGAGGCGCCCGGGTCGCGGTGGCCGCCTACGACGGCCAGCCCCGTAACCCGGTGCTGATCGCCCGCGAGTACTGGCCGGAGGTCATCGACCTGGCCGTGGGAGACGTGGGCGCCCGGCCGTTCCTGCGCGCGCACCCGGAGCTGGTCTCGGTCGTGGAGTGCGCGGACACCGGCCGCCCGGACGACGTGGACACCACCGGCGACCTGGCCCGCCTCACGGGCCAGGCGCCTAATCCCGGGTGACTTCGATGCCCCAGGTGTGGGTCACGCTGTCGCCCGGCTCGAGCATCAGCAGGTCCACGCCGGAGTTGAAGGCGTTGGGCGGGCAGGTCATCGGCTCGATGGCCACGGCCTTCCGCCGGTGCGACGGGTCGAGCGTGTCGCCGGTGAACACCTGCAGCCACTCGTAGCCCGGGCCGGCCCACAGCGCTACCTGGGTCCGGGCCGCCTGGGTCCCCGCGCTGCTGAGCCGGGCCCAGGCGCGCCCGCGGGCGTCCCGGTCCAGGCCGGTCAGCGCGTGGTCGAGCTGGGTGTCGCCGATCCGCCGCGGCGTGCGGAAGTCGAACTCGGTGCCGGTCACGTCCTCGGGGACGCCGATCGGGATGCCCCGCTCGCCGGACGGCTGCCACAGCCCGGCCGGGAGGCCGAGGTCGCACTGGTCCGCCGTGTCCGCCCCGGTCGTCAGGTAAGGATGCGATCCGGTCCCGTACGGGGCCGCGACCGAGCCCAGGTTGCGCGCGCTGACTCTGACCTGCAGGCCATGATCGGAGTTCAGCCGGTAGGAGGCGTCCAGCTCCAGGGCGAACGGGTACCCCTGGTGCCCGAGCAGCAGCAGCCGGAGGGTGATCTCTTCCCCGCCCGGAGAGGCGGAGCCCGGGCCGGGTGTCCAGGAGGCCCAGCGGGTCAGCCCGTGGATCGCGTTCGCGTTGGCGGGCTCGCTGAGATCGAGCTGGTAGTGCGTGCCGTCGATGGCGTAGTGGCCGCCGTCCACCCGGTTCGGCCAGGGGCAGAGCAGCTGGCCGGCGGCGCCGGGGGGCAGCACGTCCGGCCCGTACCCGACGACGACGGGCTGGCCCCGGTGCTCCAGCCGGCGGAGCCCGGCACCCAGCTCGGTGACGGTGGCCTGGTAGTCGCCCGCGGAGAGGTCGTATTGCGCGCCGGTCAGCGGGACGTGGGCGCCGGTGAGCGAAACCATGATCAGCTTCCCTGCCTGTCCCCGGGCCCGTGGCGTCCGGCGCACTGATATCCGGGGCTCTGGCGCGGCGGCGGGGGGGTTGCGGTCGAGTGCCGGCGGGGCTGCTTGGGGAGCGGGGGACCGTCAGCCCCGCCGGCAGTTGAACCATAGCGGCCTGGGCCGCGCATGCGGGCGAAGTTCATCAACCCCGGCTGTAGTGCGCTCACATGCACCTTCCCATATTGATTGGTGATCACCCGGATACTCTCAGCGGCCATCACCAGGTAGGCGGCTTGAGAGTATCCCACCAAAACGCGGGTTTGCTGGCGTCCCGCGGGCCCCGGCCTGGCCCGTGCGGCGGCGGCGGTAATAGGGCTGTAAGAACTGCGGCATCCCCGGCCCAGCTACCAGGTATTCCTGGCCAGCCGTCCACCGCCAGCCATACCTGCCCAGCCGTCATCCGCCCGGCCTGCCTGCCGGGCGTCCCGCCGGCCTGTCCCTGGCCAGCCGTCACCCTGGCCTGCCGCCCGCGCCCGGCGGCTGGCCTGCTGCCGGCCGCCCGCGCCCGGCGGCTGGCCTGCTGCCCGGCCGCCCGCGCGGCGGCTGGCCTGCTGCCCGGCCGCTGGCCTGGTGCCGGCCCGGGCGCATGCAACCGCCCGGGCCGGCCGGGCCGAATCTCCCGGGTGATGGCATTCCCCGCAGCCCCCGCAGAGAGGATCGCCGGATCATGACTGTGCAGGTCGGTGAGGTTCCCGCCGCGGCCACGGACGTGACCTGGCCGGGCCAGCTGATCGAGGCGGAACTGGCCGCCATGCTCGGCCGGCGGTTCGCCGAACTGGAATTTCTCGGTGCCGATGTCGCGCCCTTCATCGAGGTGCTCGGCCGTCTCGTCCGCGGGCCGGGCAAGCGGCTCCGCCCGGCGTTCGTGTACTGGGGATACCGCGCCGCCGGAGGCGCCCCCGCCGGGCCCGGCGCCGACGCCGCGCTGCGGGTGGGGTGCGCGGTCGAGTTCCTGCACGCCTGCGCGCTGATCTGCGACGACCTGATGGACGGCTCGGCTGTCCGGCGTTGGGAGCCCGCTGCGCACGTCCGGCTGGCCGGCCCGGATGGCGGTCACGGCTGGCCAGGACCGCGCCCCGAGTTCGGCCGGGCGGCGGCGCTCGTCCTCGGTCTCCAGGCCTTCACCTGGGCCGACGCCGCCCTGTGTGACGCCGGGCTGCGCCCGGACCGGCTCGCCACGGTGCTGCGCCTGTTCACCACGCTGCGGACCGAGGTGATCGGCGGGCAGTACCTCGACCTGGTCCACGCGCAGCGCGGCTCGGTACCGGACGGGACCGTACCGGCCGGGACGGCCCCGGCGGCCGCGGAGCAGATCGGCGCCGCCGAGCGCATCATCCGCTACAAATCAGCCAAGTACACGGTGGAACGCCCGCTGCAGCTGGGCGCCGCGGTCATGGGAACCAGCGGTGCCGAGGGCTTCCTGTCCGGATACGGTGTGCCGCTCGGGGAGGCGTTCCAGCTGCGGGACGACGTCCTCGGGGTGTTCGGCGACCCGGAGATGACCGGCAAGCCCGCCGGGGAGGACATCCGCGAGGGCAAGCAGACCCTCCTGCTGGTGCTGGGCAGGCAGATGGCCGGCCCCGCGGAGCAGCAGGCGCTCGAGACGATCCCCGGCAACCCGGCCGCGACCGAGGCGGACATCGCCGGCGTGCGCAAGGCGCTGGCCGGCTGTGGGGCCCTGGACGCGGTCGAGCGGCGGATCGCCAGCCTGGCCGGGCAGGCCCGGGCCGCCCTTGAGGCCGAGCCGGGCGTCCCGCACGACGCCCGGGCCGCCCTGCTCCAGATGGCGGGCCTGGCCGTCAGATGGGGCCGCTGAGATGGCCGGGCCGGTAGTCGTGATCGGCGCCGGGCTGTCCGGGCTGGCGGCCGCGATCCACCTGGCCGCCGCGGGCCGCGACGTGACTGTCGTGGAAGCCAGCGACGGCCCGGGGGGATGCTGCGGCACGGCCAGCGCCGGGCCCTACCGGTTCGACACCGGCCCCTCGGTGCTCACCATGCCCGGGGTGATCGAGGAGACCATCGGCGCGGCCGGGGAGGACCTGGAGAGCTGGCTCCCGCTGGAGGAGCTGGATCCTTACTACCGGCTTGCCTTCCACGACGGATCTCACCTGGACGTGCTGCCCGGCAGGGATCGGATGGCCGCTGAGGTCAGCCGCTTGTCCGGGGCCCGGGAAGCCGCTCGCTACCTGCGCTTCCGGCGCCAGCTGGAGCTGCTGCTGGAGGCGGAATGGGAGCCGTTCGTGGCCCGGGACTTCCGCCGCGTGAGAGACCTGGCCCAGGCCGGGGCGGTGATCAGGCTGGCGCGGCTGGGGGCGCTGCGCCGGATGAGCGGGCTGGCTGAGCGCTACCTGACCGACTGGCGGGTGATCCGCGCGCACACCTTCCAGGCGCTGTACGTCGGCCTCGACCCCGCCCGTGCCCCCGGGATCTACTCGATCGTCTCGACCATGGACACCATCGGCGGCGTGCACATCCCGGCTCGCGGCGGGATGCACGCGGTGCCGCTGGCGCTCGCGGACGTGGCCGCCAAGGCGGGGGCCCAGGTGCGCTACGGCACCCCGGCCCAGCGGGTGCTGGCCGGGGCGTCCGGGGTGACCGGCGTGCGGCTCGCCGGCGGTGAGCTGCTCCACGCGTCCAGCGTGATCGTGGCCGCTGACCTGCCCGCCGCGCACCGGGGCCTGCTTCCGGCGGGGGCGGCGGACTGGCGGCTGCTCCGCCCGCACTTCGCGCCGTCCTGCCTGGTCGCCCACTTCGGGCTGGATCACCAGCTGCCGGGCCAGGCGCACCACACCCTGCACCTCGGGCCGGACTGGGCGGGCACCTTCGACGCGCTGACCCGGCGCGGCGACGTGCAGCCCGGCCCGGACCCCAGCCTGCTGGTGACCGCGCCCAGCCACGACCCGGACGCGGCCCCGGCGGGCCACGCCACGCTGAGCGTGCTGGAACCGACGGCCAACCTGCTCGGCGGCCACGACTGGGCGGCCACCACGCCCCGGCTGCGCAGCCGGCTGCTGGCCCGGCTGGGCCGGCTCGGCTACGGCGATCTGGATCGCGCGGAGGCCGAGCTGATCGTGGACCCTCCCGGCTGGGCGGCGCGCGGGCACAGCGCCGGCACGCCGTTCGGCCTGGATCACCGTCTCTCGCAGACCGCGTGGCTGCGCCCGCGCCGATCGGCCCGGCGGGTTCCGGGACTGCATTTTGCCGGAGCGGGAACCGCCCCCGGGATAGGCGTACCCATGGTGCTGATCTCTGGCCGGCTGGCCGCCCGGGCCGTCCTGGACGGTCCCCGGTGACCGAGCTGAGCGAGGCACCGCACGAGCAGCGGCGGGCGGCCCGGGTGGCGGGGGCGCCCCGGTCCGGCCCAGCCGGCCCGGACCTGGCTGCGCAGGACCTCGAGGAGCGAGGCCCAGGCGCGCAGGGCCGGGCCGGACCAGGACCGGGTCAGCCCGGGACCCCGCCCGCCGCGCCAGGCCTGGCCACCCTGACGGCCGCCCCAGGCCTGGCCACCCTGACCGCCGCCTATGAGCGCTGCCGCCAGCTGAACCGCCGGCACGGCACCTCGTACTACCTGGCGACCAGGCTGCTGCCGGACTGGAAGCGGCCGCACGTCCATGCGCTCTACGGCTTCGCCCGGTACGCCGACGAGATCGTGGATGACCTGGACAACGGCCTGAGCCCGGCGGAGCGCGCCCTGGCCCTGGCGGACTGGGGCGAGCGCTTCTTCGGCTACCTCCGGGCGGGCCGCTGTGACGACCCGGTGCTGGCCGCAGTGGTGCACACGGTCCGCTCGTTCAGCATCGACGAGACCGATATCGGCGCCTTCCTCACCTCGATGGCCATGGACCTCACGGTGACGTCGTACACCAGCTACGACCACCTGCTCCGGTACATGGGCGGGGTCCGCCGCGGCGATCGGCACCATGATGCTGCCCGTGCTGGAGTCCGCCGACCCCGGCCGGGCCCGCGAGCCCGCCCGCCAGCTGGGCCTGGCCTTCCAGCTCACCAACTTCATCCGGGACGTCGGCGAGGATCTGCGCCGCGGCCGGATCTACCTGCCCACGGCGGACCTGGACCAGTTCGGGGTGGCACCGGCGGACCTGGCCCGCCCGGAGCCCACCGTGGCGGTCCGGGCCCTGCTCGCCTTCGAGTGTGCCCGGGCCCGCGCCCACTACCGGGCCGCGCTGCCCGGCGTGGAGCTGCTCGCGCCGTCCTCGCAGCCCTGCATCAGGGCCGCGCTGGAGCTTTACGGCGGCATCCTGGATGAGCTGGAGCGCCGTGACTACCAGGTCCTGCGCGGCCGGGTCCGGTTGTCTCGCCGCCGCCGGGCCGCAATCTTCGCACGTCACCTGACCGCTGCGGCCCGTGCCGCCCGCCGCGAGCGGCACGTTGACGTCAGGCTGCCCGGATCGTGAGCTCTGCCGCGGTACCCCTGCCCGGGCCGGTGTTCACGGTGAGTGGCGCCGCCCGGCAGCTCGGCATCCCGGCGGCGACCCTGCGGACCTGGGAACGGCGGCACGGGATCGGGCCGTCCGGCCGCAGCGCGGGCGGGCACCGCCGGTACACCTCCGATGACCTCATCCGGCTGCGGGCCATGCGGACGCTGATCGAGACTGGCGTGCCCCCCGCCCAGGCCGCCGGGCTGGCTGACCTGGCCGCCGGCGGGCCGCCCGAGCGGGCCCCGGCGGACTCCATGATCTCGCCCGCGCTGCTGATCCACGCCGCGATGCGCCTGGACGCGCCGCTGCTGTGCTCGATGCTCGGCGACGGCTTCGCCCGGCACGGGGTCACCGCCGCCTGGCAGCAACTGGCCGTCCCCGCGCTGCGGGAACTCGGCGCCCGTGATCCCGCCGGCGCCGGCCACGGGGCAGTCGAGCACATGCTGTCCGGCTCGCTGCTCACCACCCTGCTCGCGGTGATCACGCTGGCGCCGCCCGCCCGCACGATCCACCCGGTCGTCCTGGCCTGCGCGGAAGAAGAGCAGCATGTGCTGCCGGTGTACGCGCTGCACGCGGAACTCGCCCGGCGCGGCGTGGACGTGCGGCAGCTCGGCGGCCGGGTGCCCCGGCAGGCGCTGGCCCACGCGGTCAGCACCGTCCGCCCGGCGGCGGTGTTCGTCTGGTCCCAGGTGCCGGCGACCGCCCAGCCCGCCCTCCTGGACAGCCTGCCCGCCGGGCCGCGGATCGTGATCGGCGGGCCCGGGTGGCGGGACCGGCCGCCGGGTCCCGCGGCGCACCTGGCCGGCACGCTGGACGAGGCCGCCGCCGAGCTGGCCGGCTGCGCGTTCGCGCCGCCCGGATAAGTCAGAGGGATGAGTCACACACCACGCACACCCCGCGAGGAGGGGCCGATGCCAGGATCCGGGGCACCGATCGTGCTGGATGCCATGGGTGGCGACCACGCGCCCCGCGAGCAGGTCGCGGGGGCGGTCGCGGCAGTGCGTGAGCACGGGGTCCAGGTCGTCCTGGCCGGGGACACCGCGGCGTTGCGGCCGCTGCTGGACGCCCACGGCGCGGCGGCCGATATCCCGGTCGTCCACGCGGCGGAGGTCATCCCGATGGCGGCCAGCGGGGTGCGGATGGGCGGCCTGCCCGGCACCAGCGCGGCGGTCGCCTGCGGGCTGGTCGCCAGCGGCCAGGCTGGCGCCCTGGTATCCGCGGGCTCGACCGGCGGCACCGTGGCCACCGCAGTGGCCACGCTCGGCTGCGCTCCGGGGGTACTGCGCCCGGCCATCGCGGTGGTCCTGCCGACGGCCGGGCGGGGCACGGTGCTGCTGGACGCCGGGGCCACCGCCGACCCGACCCCGGAGATGCTGGCCCAGTACGCGGTGCTCGGGTCGGGCTACGCCCGTGCTGTCCTGGGCCTCGGGTCGCCCACGGTGGGCCTGCTCACGATCGGCTCCGAGCCGGGCAAGGGCAACCGGCTGGCCCGCCGGGCCCAGCCGCTGCTCTGCTCCGCGCCGGTCCGGTTCACCGGGAACGTGGAGGGGCGCGACGCGCTGGCCGGCGCCGTGGACGTCGTGGTCACCGACGGCTTCACCGGGAACGTGGCGCTCAAGACGATCGAGGGCAGTCTGCGCCTCGCGCTCACCGAGACGCGGGCCGCGCTGACCGCCGGGCCGGCGGGCGCGGTGGCCCGCCTCGCCAACCGGGGCCGGCTGCGCCGCCTGGCCGAACGGTTCGACGCCGACGCGCACGGCGGGGCGGTGCTGCTCGGCCTGGGGGGCACCGTCGTCATCGCCCACGGCTCGGCCCGGGCCCGGGCCATCATGCGGGCCTGCCTGCTGGCGCGGGACCTGGCCCGGGCCGGGATTACCGGGCGGGCCCGCCAGGGCGGTCGCCGGCTCGCCGGCCAGCGCACTGTCATGAACCGTCCCGGCCTGGCCAGCCCCGGCGCGGCTCCCGCCGGCCTGGCCAGCCCCGGCGCGGCCAGCCCGGCCGGGGCTGGCCCAGGCGGGACTGGCTCATGCTGGGCTGGCTCAGGCGGGGTTAGCCAGGGCCGTGGCCAGCGGGTCGCCACCGTCCCAGGAGCCGGCGGACCCGTACGGGACGAACCGGGCGAAGCATTCCTCGGTGAACCAGCCCTCCGCACGGGTGCGGGTGATCACCGCCGCGTGCGCGCCGCCCGCGTACGCGAAGCCGCGCACCGCGCCGGTGTCCCGCCACAGGCTGAACGTCGCCTGCCGGGCGACCGGCCATTCGCCGATGCCTACCGCGCGCAGGCAGCCGTCCGCACCCGCGAGAGCCTGGTCCACCGCGGGCACTGCGCGGTAGAAGCGGGCCAGCCGCCGCGGCCTGATCGACGCCCGGGTCAGCACCGCCACCTGCTGGCCGGGGGCCGGCGCCCGCGCGGTCATGCCCACGAACGGGTCGCGGCCGCCCCACTGGCCGTGCCCGCCCGCGTAGCCGAGCCGGACCGTCCAGTTTCCTGGCTGGCAGACCGCCACTCAGCCGCGATGGGCGACTCCGCCAGGAAGCGGTCCAGGGCTGCCTCGTCCTGCCAGACCGCGAACATCGCCCAGCGGCGCAGGTCGGCGCTCAGGCTCATCGCGTTGCCCCGCGCGGTGCCGAGCAGCCGCCAGAACCGGAGGCCGGTGGTCCTGGCCAGCAGCGGCCGGTCGAAGGCCATCCGGCTGACCGCGCGCTTGGCGTGCTCACGCGGGTATCTGGTCAGGTGGAAAGAGGCGATCATGATTGACTCCTGGGTGGCTGCCGTAGCGGGCGGCTACCTGCTGGGCTCGATTCCGGTCGCGGTGCTGGCCGCCCGCGCCCGCGGGTTCGACCCGCGCCAGGTGGGGGACCGGAACCCGGGCTTCTGGAATATGAAGGACCAGCTGGGCTGGGCGGGTGCCGTCCCGGTACTGGCCGGGGACACGCTGAAAGGCACCGCGGCCGGGCTGCTCGGGCTGATCCTGGCGCACGGGTTCCTGTCCGGCCTGCCGGGCGGCGGTCCGCCCCGGGGTGAGGCCCTCGTGTACGCGGCCGTCGCGGCGGCCATGATCGGCCACGCCTGGCCCATTTTCGCCCGGCTGCACGGCGGCCGCAGCGTGCTCACGTTCGCCGGCGGCTTCGCGGTGATCTGCCCGCCCGCCTTCGGCCTGGGCATCGCCCTGTGCGCCGGGGTGGCCCTGTTCACGCGCTCCTTCGCCGTGGGCGCGAGGACCGGCGTGTTCGCGGCCCCGTTTCTGCAATTGATCTTCGCTCCCGCCCTCGAGGTCGCGGCCACGGGTGCGCTGATGTCGCTCATCGGCGTGCGCTTCGGGATGGCCGCGCTGGCCACACGGCACCGGAAGGGGCGCCCGCGCCCGGGCGTCCCGCCGCCATCCCGGCCGGCGGCCCAGCCGCCGGCGCTCTCCCGGCGCCGCCGCCACCGCGCGGCCGGGGCCGGGGGACCCGGATAGCGGCGGCCCCGCCAGGATCGCACCGGCCGGATCGTCCCGCCCGTCATCCGGATGAGCGCGGCCACGTCGGCCAGCGGCGAGCAGTACAGCCCCGGCCCCGGCGACGCGTAGCTGCCCCGCAGTGGTCCGAGCAGGGACACCCGCAGCGCGAGCAGGCCAAGGTCCAGCACGGTCGGCCGCCCGGCCGCCAGCCGGGCCAGCGGGAGGGCCGTGGTCAGCCCGAGCACGGCCAGGTCCGCGGCCTGGCTCGCCGCGCTGGTCACGTCCGCCATCGGCAGCGACCGGCCCCATTCCCGCCATACCTCGCCCACGGACGCGTGCATGTCGACATCCAGCAGGTCACGCCCGTCGAGGAAACCAATCCGCCAGCCCCGCCGGGCCAGCTCCCGGGCCAGCGCGATGTCGTCGGTGAGGTACCCGCGGACCGGCCCGAAGCCGCCCGCAGCGGCCAGCCCGGCCCGGCGGGCCAGCAGGCACTGCCCGTTGACGACCACGCGTCCCGGGCGTGGCTGGCGGGCCGGCCCGATCGGGCCGAACCGGTAGACCAGGGTGGCCAGCATGGCCGCGTGCAGGCCCTGCTCGGCGGCGCTGTCGCAGATGAACCGGGGACCCGCGCTGACCAGGTCGAAAGGGCCCCCGGTGGCCACCGCGACCAGCGCCCCGGCCAGCCCGGGCCGGGGCCGTGCGTCGGCGTCCAGGGTGAGCACGTACTCACCCGACGCCACCTCGAGGCCCTGCTGGAGCGCCCACTGCTTGCCGACCCAGCCGGCCGGCAGGGGACGGCCCGGGATGACCCAGGCTCCGGCCCGGGCGGCCACCGTGGCGGTGCCGTCCGTGGACTCATCGTCCACCACGATCACCTCGCTGACCCCCGGGTCGGCGCGGGCCGCGATCACGCAGGGGCCGATGCGGGCGGCCTCGTCGCGGGCCGGGATGATGGCCGACACCGTGGCCCCGGCGGGCACTGGGCCGGCCTCCAGCGGCGGCCGCATCTCGCGGCCCCGGGCCAGCCGGGTCAGCACCACGGCCGCGGCGGCTGCCTGGGCCGCCGTGCGGAGCTTCATGGTCAGATCCTCCCCGTGGCCAGGTCCTCGGTGACCAGGTCCGCCACGATGCGCGACCCGATCACGACCAGCGGCAGGCCGCCGCCCGGGTGCACCGACCCGCCGACCAGGTACAGCCCGGCCAGCGGGCCGCGGTTGCCCGGACGGCGGAACGGGGCGAGCCTGCCGTTGTGCGAGGTGCCGTAGACCGAGCCCAGCCAGCCGTCGTACCGGCGCTCGAAGTCGGCCGGGGTCAGCGTCTCGGTGAACAGCACCCGGCCGCGTACCCCGACGCCCGCGGCGGACAGCTTGTCCAGCAGCAGTTCCCGGTAGTCCGCTGCGGACCGGCCCCAGCTCCGCGGGCTTGAGGCCGGGACGTTGACCAGCAGCGACAGGTTCTCGTGCCCGGGCGGGGCGGTGGCCGGGTCCCCGGCCGCCGGGCAGCCGACGTAGATCGTCGGGTCGGCGGGCGGACGGCGCCGGCCGAAGATGTCCTCGAACTCGGCCTGATAGTCCGCGGAGAAGATGACGTTGTGGTGCGCGAGCCCGGGCGTCCGGCCGCGCACCCCGGCCAGCACCAGGAACCCCGACGATGACGGCCCGATCCTGGCGATCCGGCGGCGCATCGTCCGGGAGGGGGCCAGGTCCCGGTACAGCCGGGCCGAGTCCGCGCCACAGATCACGACGTCGGCGGGCACCCGCTCCCCGGCGACCAGCACGCCAGCCGCCCGGCCGCGGGCCGGCCAGCCTGGAACCCGCCCGGGGCCCGGGCTACTGCCGGCCGTCAGGACCTGGGACACCGTGGCCCCCGTGTGCACCACCACGCCCATCTCGGCCAGCAGCCGGGCCAGCGCGTCCCGCAGCCGGGCCAGCCCGCCCTCCACGTACCAAGCCCCCCGGGCATGCTCCAGGTACGGGATGCAGCCGACCGCCGCGGGCGCCTGGTACGGGGACGAGCCGGAGTAGGTCGCGTAGCGGCATACGTACTGGATCAGCCGCGGGTCGGTGAAGAACCGGCGCGCCAGTCCGGCCAGCGTCTGCCCGGGCGCGCTGGCGAACAGGTCGGACAGGCTGGCCCGGCGGCGGGCCAGCCCGGCCAGGTCGAGCGGGCCGGCCAGGAAGGCCCGCTCGCTCGCGGCCCAGCACCGTTCCCCCCACTCGAAATAGCGCTGCCAGGCCTGGCCCTGCCCGGGCGAGAACCGCTCCACCTCGGCGGCCATCGCGCCCGGGTCGCTGCGCGCGTCCAGGACGCTGCCGTCCGGGAAGTGATACCGGCACACCGGATCGACCTCGGCCAGGGTCACCAGTTCGTCCAGCTTGCGGCTCGCCTCGGCGGCCAGCGCGCCGAACAGCTCCGGGAGGGTCAGCAGGGACGGGCCGAGCCCGAACGTGAAGCCGTCCCGGCGCAGTTCGGTCAGCTTGCCGCCCAGCTCGTGGCGGCGCTCGAACAGCTGGACCCGGTGTCCCCGGGCGGCCAGCCTGATCGCGGTGGCCATGCTGCCCACTCCGCCGCCGATCACCACGACATCGCTCATGGACGCTGCTTTCCTCCGGTCTGGTTGCGGGTACGGCGACGGGCCCAGGCCAGCGCGGCCGGGATGCCCATGCCGAGCGCGCCGGCCAGCGCGACCGCCCGGCCGTGAGGGAAGATCACCGCGAACCCCACGGCTTCCATCACGGCCATCACGGTGTACGCGGCGAGCAGCCCCGGGTGGTTGTCCGTTATCTGCCTTGGCTGGGGTGGCCGGGCCCCCCGGTCCGGGCCGGACGGATGCGGGGCGGGCGGGCGCACGGCGGCCCGGTGCTGGCTGGCCCCCTGCTGGCTGGCACCGAGCAGGCCGTCGAACACGGCCATCAGCACGGCGGACACCAGCAGCCAGCCCGCGAAGTTGCTGAGCGGCACGCCCTGGTACGGGCCGGGGTGAGCCCACCGCCAGAACCCGTTGCTGATCATCTGGGGATCCAGGAACAGGTCCCAGGCCGTCAGCGCGGCCGCGCCCGCGGCGATCCGCCCGGCGCGGCTGCGGGCCAGGGCCGCGCCGGCCGCGTAGCCGGGCAGCCCCATCGCGGCCCAGGCCAGCGGGACCACCAGCGGGACGGTCCCCGCGGCCGGGCGCAGCAGCCCGGTGTAGCGGTAGGCCCCGAACGGGAACCCGGTCCTGGTCCCGGCCCACTCGGCGGCCAGCCCCAGCGCGAACGCGGCGCTGGCCGCGGCGGCGGCGCGCGGCCAGCCCCACCCGACGGCGGTGAACGACACGCTCGCGACGGCCAGCAGCACGACGATCAGCGTGACGAAGATCTCCAGGTGACCGGCCCGGGACGAGACCACCTGCGCCACGGCCATGGCCGCCAGCGCGGTCCAGCCGGCCACCGCGGCCACGCGGTGCGGAGCGCGCGGTCTGGGCCTGGCTTGTCCGGTGCTGCGGGGCCGGAGTTGAATAGCGGTCCTGGCACCAGGAACCGGCCTGGGATTACCGGCGGCGGTTGGTGGCATAAGTCACTTCAGGAAAGGCCATGACGGACACAGTCGGTTTCAGTGTGGGAGCGGTGGCCCGCCGTCTCGGGGTGGCGCCGTCCACCCTGCGTACCTGGAACCGGCGATACGGGATCGGGGCCCGGGAACTCAGCCCCGGGCGGCACCGGCGCTACACGGCGGAGGACATCATCCGCCTCGAGCACATGCAGAAGCTGATCCTGCGCGGCGCGGCCCCGGCCGATGCGGCCCGGGCCGCGATGGCCGCTCCGGTGACGCTGGTCCCGGCCCGGGCGGGCACGGACGGTGCCGGGGCCGGGGCAGCCGCTGACCCCCGCGGGCGGGCGGGCGCTGTGCTGGTGCCCGGGGGAGCGGAGGCCGCGCGCGAACCGGGTGGGCGCGAACCAGGTGGGCGCGAACCAGGTGGGCGCGAACCGGGTGGGCGCGAACCAGACGGGCGCGAACCGGGTGGGCGCGAACCAGACGGGCGCGACGCGGCCGGGTCTCCCGGTGAGGGACTCGTGGCCGCCCGGCCTGGGCCGGGACATGGCTCCGGCGGCCAGCGCCTGGCGCTGCCCGGTGCGTCGCCCGCGGCCCGCGGCCTGGCCCGCGCCGTGCTGGCCCTGGACGAGAAGCGGATCAGCGAGGACATCCGGGCCACGCTGGCCCGGGACGGCAGCGTGCGCACCTGGGAGGACCTGCTGCTTCCGGTGCTGGCCGGGGTGGGCGCCCGGTACGAGCAGACCGGGACGTGCGTCGAGGCCGAGCACCTGCTGTCGGTGGCGATCATCTCCGCGTTCTCCCGGCGGGCCGCTGACCTGCCCGGCCAGGTGGAGCACCGAGCCGTCCTGCTCGCCTCCGCCGAGGGTGATCAGCACAGCCTGCCGCTCTACGCGCTGGCGGCGGCCCTGGCCGAGCGGGGGATCGACAGCCGGATCCTCGGCTCGGACCTGCCGTACTCCGCGCTGGCGGCCGCCGTCCGGCGCACCGGCCCGGGAGTGGTCTTCCTGTGGTCCCAGGTTCCGGCCACTGGTGACCCGGTCGTCCTGCCTGACCTGTCCCCGCGCCGCCCGGGCACCCGGCTGATCCTGGGTGGCCTGGGCTGGGACCGGGACCGGATTCCGGCCACGGCGCGGCTCGTTCACGGGCTGCCCGAGGCGCTGTCCGAAGTCGTGGCGGCTCTCGGCTACTGAGGCAGCGGCGGCCTGACCGGGCTGCCTCGTCGGTTGCCGCCGCACCGCTCACTCCTCCCTGCGCTACCTGGGCCCGGGATCTCCCCGGCTGCCCTCCCTGCCTGCCCTGCCCGGCGGCCCGGTCTGGGCTGATCGGTCCAGGTCCCTGGGCCGGGTTCCCCTGCTTTCCGGCTCACCTGTCTTCGGCGGCGGCGCCGCGCCCGGTTGCGCCCAGCCCCATTCTAGGCTATGAATAATTTTTGAAGCGGTTTTGGGAACGGCCCGGCGAGGACCGGGATCGGAAACCGGCCGGGAAAGGCGGTGGCAGGGTGCGCACGGACAAGATGAGGGAGCTCGGCGATCGCCTGGCCGGAGCCCACGATGACGCGTTCCATGACTGCTACGCCGAACTCGGGCCCATCCTGCGGCGCTACCTGCGCGGCAGGGTCCCGGACGCGGATATCGACGACGTCGTCCAGGTGGTGTTCGTGGAAGTGTGGCGCTTCCGCAGCCGCTTCGACCCGTCGCGGAGCCTGGAGGC
Organism: uncultured Actinomycetes bacterium; assembly: GCA_963751175.1. GTDB lineage: Bacteria > Actinomycetota > Actinomycetes > Streptosporangiales > Streptosporangiaceae > RYN-230. Next base: position 217,071 of record CAVVTM010000014.1, read on the forward strand.
CTGGGTGCTGACCATCGCCCGCAGGCGGGCGATCGACCATCTGCGCGCCCGCCGCCGGGAGACGGTGCCCCTCGATGACGCCGCGTCGATGGCCGGCCCTGACGGGCGCGACATCGCCAGCCAGGTGGAACGGACACGGGACATGCAGGTGGCCCTGGCGCGGCTCCCCGATCTGCAGCGTGAGGCGATCGAGATGGCCTACTACGCGGATCTGACCCAGCGGGAGATCGCCGAGCGGCTGGACGTGCCGCTGGGCACCATCAAGGCCCGCACCGCGCGGGGACTGCGCCGGCTGAACGTCCTGATTGCCTCACCCGCCGCGGTGTTACCGGCCCAGGCCGCGCCCGGCTGGACTCCGGTTCCCTGCGCCGGCGGCTCCGGCGAACTGGTCAGCGGGGTGGTATCAGCGAGCCGTTGCGCACGGCCTCCGCAGCCAGGACGCCGAACAGGTAGAAATAGGCCGCTTCCTCGTCATCGAAGGAGCGCACCTCGTGCCGGGCGCCATCGGCCGCGCTGAAGACCTCGAACCCTTCCTCGGTCCGCAGCAGGCACATCGCGCCGTCAGACTCCTGCTCCAGCGCATACGCCGATCGCGGGATCGCTGCCAGGTCAGCCAGTTCGGAGAAGATCGCCCGGGTGGGGACCCGCTGCTTGCGGGCGGATCGGCGGCCGGCCTTCGGGGCATGACGCCTGCGTCCCGGGCCGGGCGCAGCGAGGGCGTCGAGCATCCCGTCTGGGCCAGCCATGCCATTCCAGCTGGCCATCCCGTGCCCATTCGCCCCGGCCACCGTCCCGGGCGCACCGTTGCCGTTCCAGGTCACGGGGCCGGGCGGGGAGCCGTTGCGGTTCCAGCCGCCGGTGTCGGCCGGGGTCTCATTCCGGTTCCAGCCGCCGGTGCTGGCTGGGGTGCCGTTACTGTCCCAGGCTCCCGGTCCGGCGGGGGTTCCGTTGCCGTTCCAGCTCCCGGTGCCGCCCGCAGAGCCATTGCCTTTCCAGGCGCCGGCTGGCGCCATCACCGGCTCGCTGGCGTAACCCGCCCCGTCATCCCTTCCGCGCGGCTCCAGCGGGCCCGCGGGGGCGGCGGACGCCGGCGGCCACTGCGGCGAGCCGTACGGGTAGGACGGCATCGGCTGCCCGCCGTTCACCGGCGCCCGGCGGGGGAGGCTCTTCTCCGCTTTCTCCTGGGTGAGGCCGGTCACCTCGTCGCGTGGGGTCAGCAGCTCATATACGCCCCGGTCGACCTGCCAGTACCCGAGTTCGCGGGCGCGCCGGCCGTCCTTGCCGAGATAAGCGATGTGCAGCCGGTCACCCAGGTCGTCGAGCACCAGGCAGGGATCCCCATGGAAGGTGCCCACCGGCCGCGACTCCCAGAGCACGTCCACCTCCGCCCTGATGACGTGCTTGCGCCAGTGGCCGGGAGCGGGCTCGAAGCCCAGTTCCTCCGGGGGCGGGCACGCGGCGAACAAGACCAGATCGGAACTGGACGGGCCGACTCCTGCCTCGTACGGCACCCCGCGGTAGGTCGCCATCAGCCTGAAGCGCATGACTCACCGCCCCCTGGACGGCCGCAGCCAGGACTGCCCGTCGTAGCGGGCGATGAACTCCTCCCCGCCCAGGACGATCCGGTGGATCTCCGCTCCCACCGGGACCGGTATCGGCAGCGTGTAGAACTCGGGGATGGAAGGCAGGCTGTTCTGGCTGTCCGCGGGAGGAGGCGCCAGCGCGGAATCCATCTCCAGGGCGAGCCAGCGCATGACATAGATCTCCGCGAGTTCGGCGGTGAAGTCTGAGCCTTCATAGCCAAGTCCGAGCGAATCATAGAAATTCGCGGGGCCGTGGAAGGCGCAGTCCCTGGCCCGGTACACATACCCAGCTATCACCGAGCGCCGCCCGGTCAGATAGGGCTCGACCAGGCGGGGCGGGATGACCTTTTGCATCGGCGTTCCCGGTTCGATGATCCTGACCATGTGCTCAGCCTCTGTCACACGCTCCCCTCCGGTCGGCCCTCGTTGCAGTTCAAAAGACTCTCATACGGCGATTTCCCCCTCAACTGCTTCGCCTGCAGTGGGCACTCCAGGCCGGTAATGGCCCGTTCGCCACACGCCTGCTGAGCTGCCGGGGGGACTGCCGGGCGCGACGCTGGCGGCTGGCCCGGGACACCGTGTGCGCATCCGGGCCCGGCGCGACTGCGCCACGCGTGGCCGTCAGCGCTAGAGCTTACGGGCGGATAGCGCCAGCCGTCTGGGCGTCGCCCGAGATGGCCTAGGGTTGGGGCGTGCAAGGGCTGACCGTGGCAGAGCCGAAATTCCCAGGAGACGACGGCGCCGCCGACCCGGCGGTGCTGGCCGCGCTGAACGCATACGCCGCTGGTCAGGGCAGTGAGCACGCCGCGCTGACCGCCCTGGCCCGGTCCCGCCTGCTGGTGCCCGTGGTGGCCGTGCTGGCTGAGGCGGACGATCAGGGGACCGAGAAGTCCACGGAGATGGCGCTCCCCACCCTGGTCGCGCAGGATGGCAGCCGCGCCGTACTGGCCTTCACCTGCCTCGAGGCGCTCACGCGCTGGCGCAGCGACGCACGTCCCGTACCGGTTCCGGCGGCCAGCGCCTGGCTGGCCGGCACCCAGGAGGCCAGCGCCGTGGTCATCGACGTGGCCGGTCCCGTCCCGCTCGCCGTGGACGGTGCCCGGCTCGCGGCGCTCGCGGCGGGTCGGCCGGTCCCGCTGCCGCACCAAGACCCCGAGGTGCTGGCCGCGCTGCAGGCGGCGCTGGCCCGCGAGCCGCTGATCGTGGCGGCCGCCCTGACCTCGCCCGATCAGCGCGTCACGGCCTCCGGGGGCGCGGGCCTCGACCCTGCGGTGAGCGGCGCGCCGGGCCGCCCAGGGGCGGGCGGCGATGCCGGCTCGCCAGGAACTGATCCCCGGGGGCCGGACCCGCTGGAAGCGGGGCTGGCGGACGCCGGCCCGGACGGGCCGCAGGAGGAAGAGGAAGAGAGCGCCACCGGCGCCTCTTCTCCCGGGGCTGACCTCGCGCTCCAGGTAACGCTCGCGGCCGGGTGTGACCCGGCCGCCGCCGGGGCGGCGGTCCGCCGGGCAGCGGATGCCCTGCTGGCCGCGACCGGCGACCGGCTGCGGCGCGGCGTCGAAGTATCGGTGGTGCAGGCCGGCCAGACGGCGGAGTCCGCGTGACTGGCCTGTACCGCCTGACTGGCCTGCGCCGCGTGACTGGCGCACACCGCGTGACTGACCTGCGCCGCGTGGCTGACCTGCAGAGAGCCGCCCGTGGGAGGATCGGGACATGTTTCGCTGGCTGACCGCGGGAGAGTCGCACGGGCGTGCCCTGGTGGCCATATGCGAAGGTGTCCCGGCGGGTGTCGAGATCAGCACGGGGGACATCGCTGCCGCTCTCGCCCGCCGGCGGGCCGGGTACGGCCGCGGCGCGCGGATGAAGTTCGAGCAGGACGAGGTGGAGATCACCGGGGGGACCCGGCACGGGCGCACACTCGGGGGACCGGTGGCGATCCGGGTCGCCAACACCGAGTGGCCGAAATGGGAAACGGTGATGTCACCTGACCCGGTCCCGGCCGAGGACCTCGAGAACCTGGCCCGCAACGCCCCGCTGACCCGCCCCCGGCCCGGTCACGCCGATCTGGCCGGCATGCAGAAGTATGGTCACGACGATGCCCGGCCCGTGCTGGAGCGGGCCAGCGCCCGCGAGACCGCGGCGCGGGTCGCCCTGGGCGAGGTCGCGAGGCAGTACCTCAGCCAGGCCTACGGCATTGAGCTGCTCAGTCACGTGGTCGCGATCGGGCCGGTGAGCGTGCCCGAGGGCACCCTGCCGGAGCCCTCCGACCGGGCCCGGATCGACGAGGACCCGGTGCGCTGCCTGGATCCGGCGGCCAGCGCGGCGATGGTGGCGGAAATCGATGCGGCCCGCAAGGACGGCGATACCCTCGGTGGGGTCGTCGAGGTGGTGGCCTACGGCCTGCCGCCCGGGCTCGGCAGTCACGTGCACTGGGACCGGCGCCTCGACGGGCGTCTCGCCGCAGCGCTGATGAGCATTCAGGCCATGAAGGGTGTCGAGGTGGGCGACGGGTTCACCACGGCCCGACGCCGCGGTTCGGAGGCCCACGACGAGATCGAGCTGGCCGAGGGCGGGATCCGGCGGCGGACCAACCGGGCCGGCGGGATCGAGGGGGGCATGAGCACGGGCGAGGTACTTCGGGTGCGGGCGGCGATGAAGCCCATCTCCACCGTGCCGCGCGCGCTGGCCACGGTCGACGTGCGTACCGGCGAGCCCGCCAGGGCCATCAACCAGCGCAGCGACGTGACGGCCGTCCCCGCCGCGGGCGTGGTGGCCGAGGCCATGGTCGCCCTGGTGCTGGCGGGGACCGCCGCGGAGAAGTTCGGGGGCGACTCCGTGGCCGAGGCGCACCGTAACTGGTCCGGCTACCTGAACTCGCTGGTGATGAAGTGACCGCGCAGGAACCAGGCCCGCCGGATCACGGCCCGCCAGATCACCGCCAGCCGGCCGCGATCATGATCGGGCCGCCCGGAGCAGGCAAGACCACGGTCGGCGCGCTGGTCGCCGGCCTGCTCGGGCTGGATTTCGTGGACGCCGACACGGTCATCGAGGAGGCGGCGGGCAAGCCGGTCAGCGACATCTTCGTCCAGGACGGCGAGGAGGCGTTCCGCGCGCTGGAACGCGCGGCCGCGGCCCGGCTGATCGCCAGCCACTCCGGGGTCCTGGCCCTCGGCGGCGGCGCCATCCTCGACCCCGGCACCCGCGACCTGCTGGCCGGCCGCCGGGTGGTCTACCTGGAGACCGGGTTCGTCTCCGCGGTGCACCGGACCGGGCTCGACACCCCGCGCCCGCTGCTCTTGGGCAACCCGCGGGCCAGGATGAAGACGCTCCTGGACGAACGGCTCCCGGTGTATGCGGCGCTGGCCTGGATCACCGTGCCCACCGACGACCGTGAGCCGGAGGACATCGCCGGGGAGATCGCCGCGCGGCTCGCGCCCGGGGCCGGGAACGGCCACGGGCCGGCGGCCCCCCAGTCATGAGCGTGAGCCGGATCCCGGTCGGCGGCGAGCATCCCTACGAGGTCGTCGTGGGCACCGGCGTGCTCGGCGAACTGCCCTCGCTGGTCGGGAAGCATGCGTCGTCGGTCATGGTCATCTCGCCCGAGGGCCTGGATGAGATCGCCGGGCCGGTCCGCCGGGCGCTCGGGGACGCCGGGTACGAGGTGCACGCCGCGCAGGTGCCGGCGGGCGAGGCGGCGAAGGACATCACCGTCGCCGCCGCACTCTGGTCGAAGCTGGCCGCCAGCCGGATCACCCGCAGCGACGCCATTGTCGGCGTGGGCGGCGGCGCGGCCACGGACCTGGCCGGCTTCGTGGCGGCCACCTGGCTGCGCGGGGTGCGGCTGGTACTGGTGCCGACCACGCTGCTCGCGATGACGGATGCCGCCGTGGGCGGCAAGACCGCGATCGACATCCCCGAGGGCAAGAACCTGGTCGGGGCGTTCCATCCGCCTGCCGGGGTCCTCGCCGACCTGACCGTGCTGGAAACGCTGCCGCGCGCCGAGTATGTCAGCGGCCTGGCCGAGGTGATCAAGGCGGGGTTCATCGCCGATCCGGCGATCCTCGGGCTTATCGAGGAGGATCCGGCGGACGCGGTCATCCCGCACGGCCGGCAGGCCCGGGAGCTGGTCGAGCGGGCCGTGCGGATGAAGGCGGACGTCGTCTCCGGGGACCTGCGCGAGGCGGGGCGCCGGGAGATCCTGAACTACGGCCACACGCTCGGCCACGCGATCGAGCGGGTGGAGGCTTACCAGATCCGGCACGGCGAGGCGGTGGCCATCGGCATGGTGTTCGCCGCGGAAGTCGCCCGGCTGGAGGGCCGCCTGGATGCGGGGACCGCCGCACGGCACCGCAGGGTGCTGAAGGCGGTCGGGCTGCCTACGGTCTACCGCGCCGATGTGTGGCCCGACCTGCGCGACGCCATGACAGTGGACAAGAAGGCCCGCGGCGGCCGGCTCAGGCTGGTCGTCCTGGACGGGCTCGCCCGGCCCGGCACGCTCGACGCGCCATCCGAGGACCTGCTGCGCCGGGCCTACCAGGAGGTGTGCGAACGGTGAAGCAGGTACTCGTGCTCAACGGACCCAACCTCGCCCAGCTCGGGTCGAGGGAACCGGACGTGTACGGCACCCAGACGTTCGATGACCTGGTGGAGACCTGCCGGCTCACCGGGCGCAAGCTGGACCTGCACGTCGAGGTCCGGCAGACCGACGACGAGGCCGAGATGATCGCCTGGGTGCAGGAGGCGGCCGCGGCCCGGATGCCCCTGGTCCTCAACCCCGCCGCGTTCACGCACTACTCCTATGCGCTGCGCGACGCGCTTGCCATGCGCACCGCGCCGCTGGTCGAAGTGCACATGACCAACCCGGCCCGGCGTGAGGAGTTCCGCCACACCTCCGTGGTGGCCGGCGTGGCGGACGGGACGGTGGCTGGCTTCGGCCTGATGTCCTATCAGCTCGCACTCCAGGCCATCGCCGAACTGGCCGCGGTCAGCGCGGCGGCGGGGGAGGACACGGTAACCGAGGCGGCGGTCCCGGACGCCCGCTGAGGGTTGACCCGCTGCCGGCGCCCGCTACTCTCATCATCAGCTGAGCCGAACGGCATTCGGCTTGGCTGCCTCGCGAAAGGCCGCAGCATGCGCATCGGGATGCATCTCAACTACGCCGGCGGTTTCGCCGAGACGGTGACCGAGCTCGCCGACTACGAGAAAGCCGGGCTGGACATCGTCTTCGTGCCCGAGGCCTACAGCTTCGACGCGGTGAGCCAGCTGGGGTTCATCGCAGCCAAGACCGAGCGGCTCGAGATCGGCTCAGGAATCTTCCAGCTGTACTCCCGGACCCCCGCGCTCACCGCGATGACCGCGGCCGGTCTCGACTACGTCTCCGGCGGCCGGTTCACCCTGGGGCTCGGAGCCTCCGGCCCGCAGGTGATCGAGGGGTGGCACGGAGTGCCCTACGACGCCCCGGTCGGCCGCACCCGGGAATTGATCGAGATCTGCCGCCAGGTGTGGCGCCGCGAGCGGCTGGAGTACGCGGGGAAGCACTACACCATTCCGCTCCCGCCCGGGCAGGGCACCGGGCTCGGCAAGCCGCTCAAGCTGATCAACCACCCGGTCCGGGAACGGATCCCGATCATGATCGCGGCGCTCGGGCCGAGGAACGTCGCGCTGGCGGCCGAGCTCGCTGAGGGCTGGCAGCCGATCTTCTACTACCCGGAGAAGGCGGCCACCGCCTGGGCTGAGCCGCTCGCCGCCGGCCGGTCCCGCCGTGACCCGTCGCTCGGCCCGCTGGACGTGGTGGCGGCCGCCCCGCTGGCCATCGGCCCGGACGTCTCCGGGTACCTGGACCTGGCCCGGCCGTTCTTCGCGCTGTACATCGGCGGGATGGGCCCGCACCGGGACAAGGGCCACAACTTCTACTACGAGCTCGCGGTGCGGTTCGGGTTCGGGGAGACGGCCGCCCGGATCCAGGACGAGTACCTGGCGGGCCGCAAGCAGGAGGCCGCGGCGCTGGTGCCCGCCGAACTGCTCGAGGGCACGTCGCTGATCGGGCCGGCGGGCCTGGTCGCGGAGCGGCTCGCGGCCATGAAGGAGGCCGGGGTGACCACACTCAACGTCACCCCGCTCGCCGGCAGCCACGCCGAGCGGGTCCGGCTCATCGAGCAGGTCCGCGACCTGGCTGGCTGACCCACGCCCCGGCTGCGCCCCGCTCGCCGGCAGCCACGCCGAGCGGGTCCGGCTCATCGAGCAGGTCCGCGACCTGGCCGGCTGACCCACGCCCCGGCTGCGCCCCGCCCCCGCTCTGCCCCGCCACGCTCCCGGCGGTCCTCTTCGTGATCATGGGATTGGTGTCGTTATAGCAACACCAATCCCATGATCATCAACGTGCGACGGGACCTGTGGGGCCTGTATGGTCTGCGGGACCTGTGGGACGCTGCTGCAAGGTCCGCGACCTATGGGGCCTGTAGGTCTTGTGGGGCCTATAGGGTTTTTGGGGTCTGTAGGACGAACGTCCGGGGCTGGGCCCGGAGCCTGGGGGACCCGTGGAACCACAGGACCCGGGGCTTGTGGGACCCGCGGGCCCCACAAGCCCTCCAGGGGTCAGACGGACTTCTGGTAGGCGCGGAAGGTGAGCACCGACAGGGCGGTGACCGCAACCGCGAGGACCAGCAGCCCGCCGCCCTGGGCGCAGACCCGCGCCCAGTCCGGGGAGGCGCTCATCGCCGCCCGCGCCGCTTCCAGCGCCCAGTTGACCGGGTTGCAGTCCGCCGCGATCCGCATCCAGTGCGGCATCAGGGCCGGGGCCATGAACGCCGACGACAGGAACGTCAGCGGCAGCAGCAGGAACACGCTGAGGCCGATGATGGTCTCCCGCTGCCGGGCCAGCATCCCGATGGTGTTGGACAGCGCGCTGAACACCACGGCGACCAGGACCGACACCACCAGCAGGACGATCAGGCCGGCGGCGCCGCCCGGATAGCGGGCTCCGGCGGCCAGGCCCAGCCCCACGATGATCAGCGACTGGATCGCGGTGGTGAGCGACTGCATGACGACCGAGGCGTTGATGATCGCCGAGCGGTGCAGCGGCAGGACCAGGAAGCGGTCCATGATGCCCCGGTCGATCTCTTCGAGTACCGTCATGCCGCTCCACATGCTGGTGGACAGCGCGCTCATCACGACCACCCCGGGCACCAGGTAGTCCAGGTAGGACGGGGCGCCGAACCCGGGCAGCTCCGCCACCTTGCGGAACAGTGAGCCGAACAGGAACAGCCAGATCACGGGCTGGATGATCTGGATGATGAGGTAGGCGGGCTGCCGGGCCAGCGCCTTCAGCTGGCGCTGGGTCATCCAGGTGGTGTGGGCGGCGATCGCGGTCATCGGTTCCCTCCGGAAGGGTTCTGGGCGGGCTCGCTGCCGGCCGGGGCCGGCTGCTCGGCCTCGGCGAAACGGCGCCCGGCGTAGCGCAGGTACACGTCGTCGAGCGAGGGACGGGCGGCGGTGATCCCGTGGACCGCGATCCCGGCCCGCTCCAGCGCACCGAGCAGGGCGGGCACGGTGGTAGCGCCGTCGTCGGCCCGGGCGCTCAGCTGGGTTCCGGTCACGCTGACCTCACGGACCGCGGGGATGTGGTGCAGGACCGCGTCCAGCTGCGCCTGGTCGCCGGGGGCGGCCAGCTCGACGTGCACGGTGTCGCCGTGCAGGCGGGCCTTCAGCTCGCCGGGGCTGCCGGCCGCCACGACGCGGCCGCGCTCGACGATGGCCAGCTGGCTGGCGAGCCGGTCGGCCTCCTCCAGGTAGTGCGTGGTCAGCAGGATGGTGAGGCCCTCGCCCGCGGACAGCCGGGCGATCTCGTCCCACATCGCGGAGCGCGATTCCGGGTCCAGTCCCGCGGTGGGCTCGTCGAGGAACAGCACCTCGGGCCGGTGGATCAGCCCCATGGCCACGTCGAGCCGGCGCTGCATGCCGCCGGAGTAGGTGCGGACCATCCGGCCCGCGGCATCGGCCAGGTCGAACCGGGCCAGCAACTCGTCGGCCCGGCGGCCCAGCTCCCGTCCGCGCAGGCCCTGGATGCGGCCGGACAGCAGCAGGTTCTCCCGGCCGGTCGCGGTCGGGTCGGCCCCGGATCGCTGCGCGACCACGCCGATGGCCCGGCGCACCGCGGCGGCCTGGCCGCGTACGTCCAGGCCGGCCACGCTGGCCGAGCCAGAATCGGCCTGGGCCAGGGTGGTGAGGATCTTGACGGTGGTGGACTTGCCGGCCCCGTTGGGGCCGAGCAGCCCGAAGACCGTGCCCTCCGCGACCGTGAAGCTCAGCCCGTCGAGGGCACGGATTCCCTTGGGATAGGTCTTGACGAGCTCGCGGGCCTCGATCGCGAGTGCTCGTGCGGGCGTGACGCGAGCCGGGCCCGCGTCCTGCGCCTGGGTACTCATGGCGTGTTCCTCCGTGAGGGTCGGTTGGCAAACCGGTCCGCGCGGAACTCGCCGAGTATCCTTGAGCTGCTACAACCCGATCGGATCTCGTTCCCGCGGGATCGGTTCGAGGATCGGCCCCTGGTCAGGTGTTCCCGCACCTTGCCGGGGGCCGGCTGCGTCCTGGGTCAGTTCAGCGGCTCCCTTCCCCGCCGGGGCCTGAGCCGGGGCCGGAACCAGGGTCAGGGTCGTGTCCCGCGCCAGGTCCGGCGGCCGCCTCCGGGGCGGCTCCCTCCGCGGGCATGGTCAGGCCCGCCGCCCCGTAGAGCTCGTCAGGCAGGCCCGCCGGGAGTTCCCCGGTCCGGGTCCAGTGGTCCCACTCCTTCATCATGGGGAAGGAGCCGTCCTGGAGTTCCCGCACCAGGCCGCGCACCCAGGCCAGCTCCGCTTCCCGGATGGCCAGGTGGTACTCGTTCTCGATCAGGAACAGGCGCGGTAGCCAGGGGAACTGGGCGATCTCGGCCCGTTCCTGCGCAAGCGCCTTCTCCAGGGCCTCCACCCGGTGTTCCAGCACGTCGCGCACCTGGGCCGGGGGAAGCACCGCGATCTCCGCGAGCGCCGCCTCGAACTGCGGATACTCCTTGACTGGGGTGCCGAGAAGCTCAGTGAGCCAGTCCTCCAGCTCCTCGCCGCCCGCATCCGTCAGGCGGTACACGGTGCGCTCGGGGCGCCGCCCTTCGCGGCTGGCCTCCATGGCCTCGATGAGGCCGTGCTTGGCCAGGTTGTCGACCACGGTGTACAGGGAGCCGTAGTTCAGCTTGATGCTGCGTTCCTTGCCCTGGGCGCGCATGGTCGCCGCCATCTCGTACGGGTGCATGGGGCGCTCGCGGAGTGAGGCGAGCACGGCGAGCGCCAGGGGATTGGACACCCTCCGCCGCGTGCCCGCCATGACGGCTACCCACTTCCTCGTCTCCGTATATCCGTACCCGAGTATATGGACGGGCGCGCTAGGCCGCAAGCGTCATATCGTGAGATCTGCCCCGCCGGGGCCGGCTACTGCCTGGCCGTCCCGACCAGGCCGAGGAAGCGCCGCACGTCGTCTGCGTCGGCTTCCAGGGCCCGGCGGTGCGCGGTGCTCACCGGTTCCAGCAGGGTCAGCGAGACCTGGTCGCCCGACAGACCCCAGGTGCCGACGGCCCGGCCGCCTGCCAGCGCGAACGAGCGGAACATGCCGCCGCGGACGATGTCCGGCTCGTGCCGGCCCAGCACCTCCGCGCGGGACTGCCAGCCGTGCAGCAGCGGGTCAAACGTGCCCAGCAGCCGGGGCGGCGGGAGTGCCGGCCCTGGCCCGGCGGGCGGAAGGGCCCCGCCGTCCGCAGTGGCGGCCGCGTGCTCGGCGGCGGCCCCGTCCGCAGGTCCGGCGCGGTCCGCCGGGCGGGCCAGCCGGACCAGGCCGTCCTCGCCCTCCACCAGGCTGGCCGCGATTTCCCGCAGCGCCCGGCGGGCGTCGCGCAGTGGCAGGCCGGCCCATTTCGCCAGGTCCCGGTCGGTGGCGGGGGAGTGGCCGGCCAGATAACGGCCGGCCAGCCAGCCCAGCGCGGCGTCCGGGTCCGGGTCGGCGGGCGGCGCACCCAGCCAGTCCCGGGCCAGCACGTGGGCGTGCTGCTTGCCGATCATGGGGCCGCGCACCGAGATGCCCCGCAGCGAGGTCAGGAACAGCAGGAACACCAGCGCCTGCCCCTCGGTCCGGACCCCGGCGGACCGCAGGCGCCCGGCCAGCTGTGCCCGGGTCAGCGGACCATCCCTGGTGAGGAAGCCCTCGATCAGCCCGGCCGCGCGATCCGCCTCGGCGGGCGGGATGCCCTCCTGCGCGAGCCGGCGGGCACAGCCCGTCGCCAGCGGCGGCGTGGTGAGCCGGTGCAGCGGCCAGTAGTCCGCGCTGCGCACCAGGTGCAGGGTGCCGCGGTTCAGCCAGCTGATGACCAGCGACCGGTCAACGGTGAGCGCATGATCGATGTCCGCCGCGGTCAGCCCCCGGCTGCGGACCCGGACGGCCAGCCTGGCCCCCCGCGGGTCCTGGCCCTGGATGGCCAGCAGCCGCTCGGCGACCTCCTCGGCGCGGCGCGCGGGCGGGCCGGACAGCAGCTGCGCGGCGGCGCGCTCGGCGGTGACACGGGCCTGGCCCGCGGTTAGGCCAGCCTCTCGCGGCGCGACGCCAGCCGGGGCAGCTGAGTTCGTCATCCACCGATCCTGCCATCAGGCACCGACGGAAACCGGCCGGCGCGGTCTCATGAGCCAGACCCGGCTCGGGCGGGCGACGGGGCAGCGGGTGCGCAAGGATAATCGCATGACCGCACCAGTCAGCCCGGTCAAGGTCCGGGCGGCGCGAGCCTCCGACGAGGCGCAGCTGGCCCGGCTGGACAGGATCTCGTGGTCGCCGCAGAGCGGCTTCCCGTCGGTGATCCAGCAGACGGGCTCAGTCTTCTTCCTCACCGAGAGCCCGCCGCAGGCCTTCCTGGTCGGTGTGATCGACGGTGCGGTGGTCGGGTACATCCGGCTCGGATCCCCGCTGCCGCTGCCGGAGAACGCTCACGTGATCGCCGTGCTGGGACTCGCGGTGGCGCCGCAGGCTCGGCACCGGGGGGTGGCCACGGCGTTGCTGACCGCGGCTGAGGAACGGGCCCGGGCCCGCGGCGCCCGCAAGCTGAGCCTGCGGACCTTCAGCACGAACCCCGAGGCGATCCGGCTGTACACCAGGTTCGGATTCCAGCGCGAGGGGCTGCTGCGGGCCGAGTTCCTCATCGAGGGCCAGTACGTCGACGACCTCCTGCTGGCCAAGTACCTGACCGGCCCGCCCGCGGACTAGGAATCACGCGCCAGGATCCCCGTCGCCGGGAACGTCACCCGCCGGCCAGCCAGCTATCACCGGCCTGGCCAGGGACGGGCGACCGCACCGGGGTAATGGCCAGGCGGCCGCTGAAGACGCGCAATTGTAATTCGAATATGCTTCCGAAAATTTTGTTTATGTGGTATTGTTAGGGAAAAGGTCGGCTATTGTCCGCGGCGTGGAAACCAGTAATCTCCCCAGCCAGACGGCCCTGACCGCGGCCGCCGCCCGGGCCGCCCACCTGATCGTCGACGGTGAGCCCGTTATCTTCTCCGATGAGCTGGCCGCCGTCCTGCTCGGCGAGCGGGCCGAGGAATTCATCAGCTATCACCGGCTGCACGGCAGCCACCTGGTGCTGTCCTGCGCCCGGGCCCAGGCGCTCTGCCGGAGCCGGTTCACCGAGGATCACCTGGCCGCCTGCGTCCGGGACGGCGTGAGCCAGTACGTGATCCTCGGCGCGGGCCTCGACTCGTTCGCGTACCGCACGCAGCTGGCCGGCCCGGGTCTTCGAGGTCGACCACCCCGCCACCCAGCAGTGGAAACGCCAGCAGCTCGCGGCGGCCGGGATAGCCGTCCCGGACGGCGTGAGCTTCGTGGCCATGGATTTCGAGCGCGACCCGCTGGCCGGCCGGCTCAGCCAGGCCGGGTTCGACCCGTCCCGGCCGGCCCTGGTCAGCTGGCTCGGCGTGACCATGTACCTCACCGCGGCCGCGATCGGCCAGACCCTCGCGGAGGTCGGCGGGTTCGCGCCAGGCACGCAGCTCATCACCGACTACATGCTGCCCGCCGCCCTGCGTGACGAGACCGGCAGCACCTACGTGGAGCTGGTGGCGCCCGGAGCCGCCGAGCGGGGTGAGCCGTGGCTGACGTTCCTGGCCCCGGACGACGTGTCGGCCCTCCTGGCGCGGCACGGGTTCGGCCCCGCCGACCACGTCCGGCAGCGCGACTCGATCCCGGCCGCCCTGTGGGACCGTGCCGACTCCCTCCGCCCGGCCGGCCTGTCCGTCCTGGCCCGCGCCACTGTGTCCCCGCGGACCACCTGATCCCCGGCCAGCCGGGGGCTGCCCGGCCGCCCGGCCCCGGCCGGCCGGGCACTTTTCCCGCGGGCCGTGTGCCCGGACCGGCGTCGTGCCCGGTTCCGGCGCGCCGTGGGCGGGACGAGTCGCGCGGGAGGAGTCGTGCATCGCGGGGAGCGGCGCGAGGGACGCAGGGGGGCCCGGCGGGAGGGTTACAGTCGGGGCATGCCTGAGCTTGAGAGGGCCCGGCGGGAGCGGCTCCGGCCGGCCCTGGAGGCGCTCGGCGCGGACGCCGCGCTGATCACCAGCCCGGCCAACGTGCGGTACCTGACCGGCCTGGCCAGCTCCAACGCGGCCCTGCTCCTGCCCGCCGCAGACCCCGCCGCGCCGCCCGGCGGGGCAGCCGCCGCCCCCGGTGACGCCCCCGTCCAGGTCACCGGCCCGGTACTCGCGACGGACTCCCGCTACGCGGGCACCGCCCGGGAGGCCAGCCCCGACCTCGAGATCCTCATCGCGCGGGCTATCGAGCCCGCCCTGGCCCGCGTTGCGGCCGGCCTCGGGGTACGCAGGCTCGCGTTCGAGGCACACGAGATGACCGTGGAGCGCTACCAGGCGTTCACCGGGGCGGTTCCCGGGACCGGGCTGGTGCCGCTGGGCCGGGCCGTTGAGGAGATACGGATGGCCAAGGACGAGCAGGAGATCGCGCTGCTCGCCCGGGCCTGCGAGATCACCTCGCGCGCGTTCGAGCAGATCCTGCCCCTGATCCGGCCCGGCGTGACCGAGCGCGAGCTGGCCATCTCACTGGAGCGGGCCATGGCCGACCTGGGCGCGGACGGGCTGGCCTTCGACACCATCGTGGCCAGCGGCCCGAACGGGGCCATCCCGCACCACGTGCCGTCCGGCCGCCCGTTCGCGGCCGGTGACATGATCACGGTCAACTGCGGTGCGCGGTACCAGGGGTACCACGCGGACATGACCCGGACGGTCGTGCTCGGCGAGCCCGCCGCGTGGCAGCAACGTATTTACGCGCTGGTCGCTGCCGCGCAGGCCGCCGGGATCGACGCGGCCCGGCCCGGCGCGGACGTGCGGGCCGTGGACGCGGCGGCCCGCGACCTGATCGCAGGGGCCGGCCACGGCGAGCATTTCCAGCACGGGCTCGGCCACGGCGTGGGCCTGGAGATCCACGAGGCTCCGATCATGGGGTACGGCCGGACGGGTACACTCGGGGACCGAGTCCCCATCACCGTCGAACCCGGGATCTACCTCCCCGGGCAAGGCGGCGTCAGGATCGAGGACACCCTGGTGGTGCGCGCTGGCACGGGGACGGCGGCACCGCAGGAGCTACTCACCACTACCACCCGGGAACTGCTCGTCCTGTAGCCGGCCATCGGCGGCGGGGCGGGCGCACCCGCACGCAGGAGACACGCAGACGTGGCCACCACGAACGACCTCAAGAACGGCATGACGCTGAACATCGACGGCCAGCTCTGGAACGTCGTCGAACTTCCAGCACGTCAAGCCCGGCAAGGGCGGCGCCTTCGTGCGCACCCGGCTGAAGAACATCATGTCCGGCAAGGTCGTGGACCGGACCTTCAACGCCGGCGTCAAAGTCAACGTGGCCAACGTCGACAAGCGCGAGATGCAGTACCTCTACCGTGAGGGCGACGACTTCGTCTTCATGGACACCCAGGACTATGACCAGCCGCGCATCCCCCGGCAGACGGTAGGGAACGCCGCGGACTACCTCCTCGAGGAGCAGACCGCGACGGTCGCGTTCAACGACGGCAACCCGCTGTACGTGGAGCTCCCCGCCTCCGTGGAGCTGACCGTCAGCCAGACCGACCCCGGTGTGCAGGGGGACCGGTCCACGGGCGGCACCAAGCCCGCCACGCTGGAGACCGGCGCGCAGATCCAGGTGCCGCTGTTCATCACCACGGGCGAAAAGGTAAAGGTGGACACCCGTACGGGTGACTACATGGGCCGCGCGTGACCCGGCCGCCCGCGCCCGGATGCCCCGTGCCTGAATCCCCCGTGCCTGAATCCTCAGCGAGCCGGTTCCGTGGCCGCGCGCAGTAAGGCCCGCAAGCGGGCCCTGGACATCCTGTTCGAGGCCGAGGTCCGTGGCGAGCCGGTGCTGGACATGCTGGAGCAGCGCATCATCGCGGCCAGCCCCCCGGTCGGGGAGTACGCGGCGGAA
Organism: uncultured Actinomycetes bacterium; assembly: GCA_963751175.1. GTDB lineage: Bacteria > Actinomycetota > Actinomycetes > Streptosporangiales > Streptosporangiaceae > RYN-230. The sequence continues at coordinate 233,153 of CAVVTM010000014.1, forward strand.
CTGGTCCGGGGGGTCCAGGTGCACCGTGAGCGCATCGACCAGCTGCTGGAAGAGCACGCGGAGGGCTGGACGCTGGACCGGATGCCGATCGTGGACCGCAACGTCCTGCGCATCGGCCTCTACGAGATGCTCTGGGCGGATGACGTCCCGGACGCGGTGGCGATCAGCGAGGCGGTGCTCCTGGCCCGCGACCTGTCCACCGACGCGTCTCCCGCGTTCGTGAACGGCCTGCTGGCCCACCTTCTGGAACTGAAGCCGACGCTGACCGCCTGACGGTCACATTCTTTAAATTCAAATTCTCCGCAACGAAAACCGTCACGCCGGGCTGAACTGCAGCCGCAGCCCGTGCTTGCGCAGGACGGACCAGAACCACAGCACCGAGGCGCCGATGCCCGCCACGGTCCCGGCGACCGTGGCGACGGTCGAGAGCATGAGGAAGGTGCTGGCCGGCTCGGTCACCATCATCACGCCCAGGCCGGCGGTGAGGAGCAGGAAGATGCCCGCCCAGAGCCAGGTCGCGCCCTGGAAGAAGCGGTGCAGGGCCGGATGGTGGGCCGGATGGCGCAGCGCCACGACCTCGGCGGCGAGCTTGGCCACGATCGGGTTGGGGCCGCGGGCGGTGCGCGCGAACAGGATGAACATGGCCGCGTAGCCGAGCGGGAACTGGAGCAGGAAGATCCAGAACACGCCGGTGGCCAGGACCACCACGGTCTGCAGGGTGAGCACGATGGCCGAGATCGTCAGCAGGCTGGGCACCGACCCGCAGGCGATCTTGCGGATCACCGCCGTGAGCCAGATCGCCACGACGCCGGCGATGAGCCCGTCATTCCGGCCGCCCAGCCAGGCGCCCAGGAAGTAGGCGGCGAGCGGAAGACCAAGTGACTCGCTCAAGCTCAACCCGGTGCAGCGAATGAGTCGCAGCGGGCGGGGGAGCTCCAAGTGCTCGACCATGGGGGAGAGCCTAGGCGGTGAGTCTCATGAGTGAGACCCGTTTGGATATGGATGACCATTCACAGAGGTTCTGCTGAGCAAAGCTGCAAGTAAACGCATTGTTGCTGCAACCGGAGACTGGCTCAGGTATCACGCGTACCTCATGGACCGTCATGTCGGCGCTGACCTCCAGCCCGCAGGACTCCCGGTCCCATGCAGGAACCAGGTCACCCGGTGCCGCCGCGCGAAACAGGTGGCACGCCCCGCCTGCCGGGCAGATCTGCCGCAGCGCACCCACACGCCCACCCACCCCAAACGGCGACGCGCCCGCACCGCTTCGCGGCGCAGGGCACTGGCCTATGTATTTCCCAGCGAAGGGGCTGGTAATCGCGGAATCGGCGTGGCCGGCCGGGTGAATTTCGGGCCGGGCGGAACGCATCTTCCCGTGCCAGGGCCCAAGGGAGCCGGGATCTGCGGGAAGTCCGGCGGTAGGCACAGTAACAAACTCGGAGCATTCTTAAAGGAATCTCTCAGGTTTCGCTCAGCGGCGGGGGCGGGCGGTAGCAGGCGGCCAGGCGGCGACCCCGCCCGGCGTCCGCGGCGAAGGCCGGGGAATGTCGTGGTCGCGCACTACATTGGGACCCGACCGTGAGCGAGGAGGGGCCGTGGCCAGCGAGCGTCGTGGCGGAGGGCTAGAGGTGCCGCCCGGGACGGGCACGCCGACCGGGACAGGCACGGCCCAGCGGTGGAACCGGTACGACGACGCCCGGACGGCCGTCATCCGGGAGGTGCTGCGGGCCGTCGTGACCGGGCTGGTGGCCGAGACTGGCCGGTCGCGGCTGGACATCGTGGACGCCGGCGGCGGGACCGGCGGCTCCGCTGTCCCGCTGGCCGGGCAGGGCCACACGGTGACCGTGATCGACCCCAGCCCGGATTCGCTGGCCGCCGCGCAGCGCCGGGCCGCGGAAATGAGCGTGCAGTTGCGGGCGGTCCAGGGCGACGTCGGCGACCTGGCCGCCGTCGTCGGGGAACAGGGCGCCGACCTGGTGCTGTGCCACAGCGTCCTGGAGTACGTGGACTCGCCGGCGGCGGCCATGACCACGGTGGCCGGCGTACTGCGGCCAGGGGGCGCGGTGAGCGTGCTGGCCACCAGCGCGGTCGCGGCGGTCATCCACCGGGCCCTGGCCGGGCGTTTCGATGAGGCACGGCGGCTGCTGGCCGCGGTCGGCAGCCTGGCGGGCACGCCTGATGACGGCCCCGGGGCCAGGCCAGATGGCCGGTCCGGGCGCGGGCCGCGCCGGTTCACCCTGGCCGAGGTGACCGGCCTGATCGAAGGGGCCGGGCTGCGGCCGGGCGCCGCGCACGGCATCCGGGTCTTCACCGACCTGGTGCCCGGGTCGTTCGCGGATGTGGACCCGGGCGCCGCGGACGCGCTTCTGGCCCTGGAGCAGGCCGCCTCCACCCACCCGGCCTTCCACGACTTCGCCGCCCAGTTCCACGTGCTCGGGTACCGATGACCCACGGCGCCCCGGGTCACGGACCGGCCTCCCCCGACGGCGAGCCGGTGGCCGCAGCGGAGCAGGCCGCGGGGGCGGTGGCCGGGGGGGCGGCGGCCGGGGCTGGGCCGGAGGACAGCGGCTGCCACATCCTGCACGTGGACATGGACGCTTTCTACGCCAGCGTCGAGATCCGCGACCGCCCCGGGCTGGCCGGGCGGCCGGTGATCGTGGGCGCGACCGCCAGCCGCGGCGTGGTCCTCTCCGCGACCTACGAGGCGCGGGCGTTCGGGGTTCATTCGGCGATGCCGGTGACGCGAGCGCGGCGGCTGTGCCCGCAGGCCGTGTTCATCCCGCCCCGGCATCACGCTTACGCCGCCGTGTCCAAGGAGGTCATGGAGGTCTTCCGGTCGGTCACTCCCGAGGTGGAGCCGCTCGCGCTCGACGAGGCGTTCCTCGACGTGTCCGGGGCCATCCGGCGGCTCGGGCCGCCCGCCCGGATCGGCGCGCAGATCCGGGCCACGATCGCCGAGCAGCAGGGCATCACCTGCTCCGTCGGGGTGGCCCCGTCCAAGTTCATCGCCAAGCTCGCCTCCACCCGCTCCAAGCCGGACGGGCTGCTCGTCGTGCCCGCCGACCGTGTCCTGGAGTTCCTGCACCCGCTGCCGGTGGCGGCGCTGTGGGGGGTGGGGGAGCAGACCGGGCAGGCGCTGGCCCGGCTCGGGCTGCGCACGGTGCGGGACATCGCGGAGATCCCGGTCGGCACCCTCCAGCGGGAACTGGGTCCCTCGCTGGGCGCCCACCTGGCCGCGCTGGCCTGGGGGCGGGACGAGCGCCCGGTGGTGAGCAGCACCCCGGAGAAGAGCATCGGCGCGGAGGAGACGTTCGCCAGCGACGTCGACGACCCGGAGGTGATCCGCCGCGAACTGCTCCGCCTGTCCGGGCGGACCGCGCGCGGTCTCCGCTCGGCCGGGGCCCTGGCCCGGACCGTGGTGATCAAGCTCCGGCTGGCCAACTTCACCACGATCACCCGGTCACGGACGCTTCCCGAGCCCACCGACGTGGCGCGCACCATCTACGCCACCGCCTGCGCCCTGTACGGCGCGGCCGGGCTGGACTCCCGCGCCCGGCTCCGCCTGGTCGGGGTGCGCACCAGCGGCCTGGTGCCTGCCTCCCGGGCCGCCACCCAGCTGGCGTTCGGGGAACGGCCGGCTGGCGCGATGCCGAGCGCGCCCTGGACCGGATCAGCGGGCGGTTCGGTGCCGACACGGTACGGCCCGCCGCTCTGGTCACCGGGCAGCGTGACGAGCCGTCCCCCCGGCCGGGCGGGTCAGCGCCGCGCCCGCCAGCGGAGCCGGACCCGCGGCCGGCGGAGCCGGACCGGCGGCCAGCAGGGCCAGGCCCGGCGGCCAGCAGGGCCAGACCAGCGGTGAGCAGGGCCAGACCAGCGGGCAGCGGGCCGGACCGGTGGTGAGCGGAGCCGGGCCTGCGGACGGCCAGATCACGTTCCGGGGCGTCAGCCGGATCACATTCCCGGCGTCAGCCGGACTACTTTCCCGGCCATCAGCCAGGTCAGCCACCCTGGGAGGCTGCCGGACCAGCCCCGGAGGCCGCCTGTGGAAGGCTGATATACTCACCCTTACGCGGATCTAATTCGAATTTGTGTTTGGCTGACGCCCGGCTCGCCGGGCAGATGGCTGCGGCAGGCGCCAGAGGAGGTCCGGGGTGTTGGCAGGGGCCGGAACTCCTTTACCCTCCCACTACCCTTCCACCCAGACCAGCCGGACTCGTATTCTGGAAGAAGAACCCTGGACCGTGAGATGAACTCATCGCACCCGTCCCCGCGCGCGAGGTTTCATGGGAGGCGCCGTGCCGCTGTCTGAGCACGAGCAGCGTCAGCTCGATCAGATCGAGCGTGCGCTCTATGCCGAGGATCCGAAGTTCGCGCAGGCGGTGCGCGCGAAAGATCCACGGGTGCACTACAAGCGCCGGGTGGTCGAGGCGGCGATCGGCTTCCTGCTCGGCGTGGGCCTCCTGCTGGCCGGCGTCATCTCCAAGCTGACCCTGATCGGCGTGGCCGGCTTCGTGGTCATGCTCGCCTGCTCGATGTGGGCCCTCTCCAGCTGGCGGCACATGTCGGGTGGCTCGGCGGGACGGCCTGGCGGCCTGGCCCGTGACCGCCGGATGCGGCCGCCGGTGAGCTCCCGGTCCCGGTTCATGGAACGGCTCGAGGAGCGCTGGCGCCGTCGCCAGGAGCGGGACCGGTAGGCCGCTTCATCCGGCTTAGCCTGCCCTCCGGGCAGGCGGCCGTGGGCGTGGGCGGGCAGGTCCGCGCCTACGCCAGGCGCACCAGGCGGGTCGTGGCCTTCCGGCGGGCGGCCCTCGGCAGGGGGCCCTTGCGGCGCGCGGCGCTGCGGGAGGTGGCGCCATCGCACCCGGCCCGATGACCCGGGTAAATGGCGCTGTGGCTTGATGGTCCTGCGGTTGATGCTGCTGTGGTCAGGTAGCGCGCGCCTTGCGGGCGGCCCGCGGGCCGCGGCGGGACCAGGTGCCCGTCCGTTGCGCGGCCACGTCCATCCAGCTGAACACGTCCAGCCCGTGCTGCACCGCCGCGCGTGCCGGCAGCAAGGACGAGGGCGGCAGCAGCCGGGCCCGCCAGCGTCCCATCCGGCCCGAGCCCGCGGCCACCTCGCGGCGGACCAGGCCCGTGTCGGCCCGCAGCGTGGCCGAGTCCGCCGGGTCCCGGGCGTACCGGGCCCGCTCGGTGGCGTGCACGATCCGGGTCAGCGCGGCCGCCGCCTCCGGGCTGAGCCGGAGCGTCCGCGCCAGCCTGGCGCCGAGGGCACGCGGCGACTCACTCGCCGACCAGGCGACCTTGTAGTCGGTCAGGTCGTCCAGTAGTTCCAGCCACGCCGCCTGGGCCCGATCCCGGTCGCCCGCCGCACGAGACCAGCGCCGCCGCCGGGTCAGTGACCTGGCCAGGCGGGGCGTGATGAGCAGGACGACGATCACGGCCACGCCGATCAGCCAGATCGGTCCCGTATGGTCGGCGCTGCCGCCCCCGCCGCCCTCCCGGGCGCCGAGGCGGTTCAGCTTGGCCAGCGCCCCGGAGTCTCCCGCCTTGACACCAGACTGCGGGGCCGTGGCCGCCGGGGACGGCGCGGCCTGCGTCCCGCCGGGTACGGCGGTCTGCGGCGGCAGGCTGTAGGCGGGCTGGACCGCGGTGGCCTGGCCGCCGGTCCCTGCGGGGGTGGGCTCGAAGCGAAGCCAGCCGGCACCCTGGAAATACAGTTCCGGCCACGCGTGGGCGTCGCTGGTCCGGACATCCCAGCGGTCGTGCCCGATCGGGGAGCCTGCCGTGTAACCCACTGCCACCCGGGACGGGATATCGAGCAACCGGGCCAGCACGGCCATGGCGAAGGCGAACTGCTGGCAGTAACCCCGCCGGTCCTTGGTCAGGAAGTGGATCAGCGCTTTGGCCGAGTTCGGCTCGTTCACGTTGAGGCTGTAGGTGAACTTGCCCGACTGGGTGAACCAGCGCTGCAGGGCCACGGCCTCGCCGTAGGGCGTGCTCTCCTTCTGGGTGATCCGCAGGGCGAGATTCCTCAGCGGCATGAGGGCCTCGGGGACGTTGACGTAGTCGTTCTCGATGCTGGTCGGGACGGCCCCGGACTGCTGCAGCTGCCGCTCGGTGGGGGAGACCTCGCGGCTGGTCACCGTGTAGCTGAGGCCGGAGAGGCCCTGCGCCGAGAACATGGTGAGCGTGCGCGGGTCGGTGCGCCAGTCCCCGTCCACGCTGACGCTGCGGGCCGGGTACGGCAGCGGGAGGAAGCTGGCCCTGCCTGACCCGGTGATCAGCGTCTTGGCCAGGGTGATCTTGGTGTTCTCGGCCGAGGTGGTGGTGCCCCGGCCCAGTCCCGGCGCGGCCGGCAGGTTCCCGCCGTGCACCGGCTCGCCATCGGTGGCGAGCCAGCGTCCAGGTGCTGGCGGTCAGGTTGCTCAGCACGTACACCTGCAGGTACTGCGGGGCCGGATCGGTCGTCCGGTAGGTGAGCACGTGCATCGGTACCTTGCGCTGCAGGTCGTTGTTCATCTGCACCAGCGGGTTGGGCAGCGTGACCAGCTTCTCCCTGCCGCCCCCGCCCGAGAAGAGCTTGTGATTGCGCAATCCCGGCACCAGCAGCGGGACGAACAGGGCGATCACCACGGCCGCTACGCCGATCCGGCGGCCGGCCGCAGCGAGTTCCTTGGTGTTCGGGGTGCCCCGCTGTGCCACCGCGGGGTCCTGGCCCCGGTGCCACAGGGTGACCAGGCGCCCCCACAGCCGCAGCCGTTCCCGGGCGTCCACGGCCAGCATGGCCAGGTAGCCGGCCATGCCCACGCCGAACACGGTCATGGCCCCGAAGATGCCCTGGTGCGCGTCGGTGGTCAGGGGGACGCAGAACAGCACCAGCAACGGCAGCCCGGCCACGGCCGGCCTGCGCAGCCGCACCGCCAGCAGGTCGGTGGCCACCGCCGCCAGGCCGATGCCAGCCACGGTCAGGAGCAGGATCCCGTGGCCGGCCGGGGCGGGCGGCGCGAACCTCGCGGTCCCGTCCAGCCCCTGCCGGGCCAGCCGCCACAGGTGGCGCAGGGAGGTGGCGGTGGGTATGACCCCGCCCAGCGACTGCGCGCTGGAGAACACCACGTTCAGGTACAGCAGCAAGGCCGCCAGGCCGATGGGGGCGCAGAGCGCCCACGGGAGCACCCGCAGCCTGGAGAGCGCCCCGGCCAGGGCGACCACGGCGACCGCCCCGGCGCCCTCCCAGAACCAGAGCCAGCCCGACACCAGCGGGTACAGGGACAAGGAGGCCGCGATCGTGGCCACGGCCGCGGCGATGGTGAGTCGCTGGCTCACCGGTCGGCCCCGGCCCGGAAACGACCCTGCTCGTGCCCTGGCGCACCCAGCATCCCGGAGGACGCGCGCAGCCGCTCCCAGGCCGTGGTGAGCGGGGTGTCGGCGGTGACCGTGGTGACCCGCCAGCCCGCCGCGCGCAGGATCCCGGCGGGGACGTCGGTCTCGCCCGCCTGGCTGTCGGCCGGGCGGCGGCCGCTCCAGGTGGACACCGCGAGCAGCAGCGCCATCGCGGGGCCCGCATCGCGGCGCCCCGCGGCGAGCCTGGTGGCTTCCCCGGCCGACAGCCGCCCGGCCACCACCACGAACAGCCCGCCGGTGCCGCCGTGCGCGAGGTCCATGCCGCGGGCGAGCCCGGACCCGCTGGACTGCTTGATGACCGCGAGCGAGTCAAGCAGCGAATCCTCGAAGGACCCGGGTGCGGTGGCGGGCCCGGTGTCGGTGACCAGCTGCCCGTCGATCCCGCTGCGGGCCAGGTGGACGCCGATGGACGCGATGGCGCTCGCGGCATATTCGAACGAGGAGCCCGCCCCGGCGCCGCTGTGCGCCTGGCCGCGGGTGTCGAGCAGCAGCACCGCGCGGTTCCGCCAGCGCTGTTCCTCGCGGCGGACCATGAGCTCGCCATGCCGGGCGGTGGACCGCCAGTGCACCCGGCGCAGCTCGTCACCGTCCCGGTATGGGCGGGGGATGACGTCGTCCTCCCCGGCCGTGTCCGCGGTCCGGGTGTGGCCGCCGCCCTCCCCGCGCCAGTTCCCCGCCAGCGGCATGCTCGGCAGGTTGACGATCGCCGGCGTCACCACGAGCGTGCTCCGGGCGGCGAACGAGCGGGTGAGTTCCACCAGGCCGAACGCATCGGCCACGCGCACCTGCAGCGGGCCGATCGTGTACCTGCCCCGGGTGCCGGACTGGATGGGGTAGGTCATTTCCCGCCAGCCGCCCTGCTCGATCCGCTCCAGCACGAAGCGCGGCCGGGTGCCGAGCGAGTAGGGGAGGGCATCCTCGGCCAGCAGCAGCCCGGTGGGCAGCCGGGAGATGTTTTCCAGCCTCAGCGAGACCACGGCGTTCTGCCCCGCGGGCACCCGCGGCGGGCTGATCCGCCGTGCCGAGCGGATCCGGTAGCGGGCCCGGCTGGTCGCGAGGGCGGCCAGCAACGGCAGCGCCACCAGCATGAGCCCGATGCTGAGCAGGGCGCGTTCCCCGAGACCAAGCCCGAAGCCCCCCGCGGCCACGCCCGCCGCGAGGAATGACTTCCCACGTGTGGTCAACCCGGCGAACAGCGCCCGCATCCTGGCCCTTCCTCCGCCCCGTTGTCCTAACCTACGTCACGAGCTGGCAACGGGTTCATGAAGCGGCGCAGCCAGGGCTCGTCACTGCGGCGCGGCATGGCCGGGTGCTGCTGAAGGGCGCGGCCGGAGAGCTCAGCGCATCCGGGGCAGCGGGGTCTGCTCGACGATGGTGGCCACCACGCGGTCGGGCAGCTGGCGCTCCACCATGGCCTCGGCGGTGGGCAGCAGGCGGTGCGCGAGGACCGGGCCGGCCAGGGCCTGCACGTCATCGGGGATGACGAAGTCACGGCCGTCCAGCGCCGCCCGGGCCCGGCTGGCCCGCAGCAGGTGCAGCGTGGCGCGCGGGGAGGCTCCGAGCCGCAGCTCCGGGGCTGAGCGGGTGGCGCTGACCAGGCTGATGACGTACTGCTTGAGCGCGTCGGCCACGTGCACGCGGCGCACGGCGGCGATCAGGTCCTGCACGTCCCTGGCCGAGGCGACCGGCTCCAGCGAGTCCAGGGGCGAACTCGAGCCGTGCAGGTCCAGCATGGCCAGTTCGGCCTCGGTGCTCGGATAGCCCATCGAGATGCGCGCGGTGAAACGATCCCGCTGCGCCTCCGGCAGCGGGTAGGTCCCTTCCATCTCGATCGGGTTCTGGGTGGCGATGACCATGAACGGCCGTTCCAGCGGGTAGCTGGTGCCGTCCACGGTGACCTGCCGCTCCTCCATGCATTCGAGCAGCGCCGACTGGGTCTTCGGGGACGCACGGTTGATCTCGTCGCCGACGACGATGTTCGCGAAGACCGGTCCCGGCTTGAACTCGAACTCGCGGCGCTCCTGGTTGAACGCGCTGACCCCGGTGATGTCGCTGGGCAGCAGGTCCGGGGTGAACTGAATCCGCTGCACCGCGCACTGGGTGGACCGGCCCAGTGCCTTGGCCAGCATGGTTTTCCCCACGCCCGGGACATCCTCGATCAGTACGTGCCCCTCGGCCAGCAGGACCGTCAGGGCGAGCCGGACGGCGTCCGGCTTTCCCTCGATGACTGACTCGATCGCGTTGCCGATGCGATGGGCCACCCCGACCAGGTCGTCGAGCGTGCGCTCGGCGCCGGCCCCCATGTCCAAGACCACCTGTCCTCCTTGGTCAGCTGGGCCCGTGGCCGACAGCCGCGCCCGCCGCTGGGCGCTGGGCTGCCCGCGGCGACCTGTTGGTGCGTACCGACAGTACGTCCTGGACGGCCCAGCGCGCGATGCCGGGAACCACTCCCGGCCCCCCGCTGACGGGCTCCTGCTGGTCCCCCACTTTGCTCCCTGCCTCTGACCTGCGCCTTTAGCGCGTTTTTCCGTTATCAGGCTCCTCGGCGACGTTGACGGTGGGGGAATGTGGAGTACAGTGGAGGCCGATGGGGCACGCTACTCCGGGGGGCGGGAGGTGAGGGCCTGTGTTCCTGGGCACTCATACGCCACGCCTCGACGAGAAGGGCCGGCTTTTCCTGCCGGCCAAGTACCGCGAGGAGCTCGCTGGAGGGCTTGTGATCACCAAGGGCCAGGAACGCTGCCTGTACGTCTTCCCGGTCGCCGAGTTCGGCCGGATCACGGACGCCCTGCGCAGCGCGCCGGTCACCGCGAAAGCGGTACGGGATTACAGCCGGGTGTTCTTCGCCAGTGCCTCGGACGAGACCCCTGACAAGCAGGGCAGGATCACGATCCCGCCAGGTCTGCGCGAGTACGCGGCGCTGACCCGTGACTGCGCGGTCATCGGGGCTAATACGCGCCTGGAGATCTGGGACTCGGCCGCATGGGAGTCCTACCTGGCGGAGCAGGAAGACGCCTTCTCCGCAGCATCAGAGGAGGTATTGCCAGGGGTGCTGTAAGCGGTGCCGGTTTTCCGGTGCCGCGTGCTCGGCGAGGTCTCCACCCGCGCCTGGGCGATCACGTCGGCTGGCGTCACTTCCCCGGCGCCAGGAGACGTCCGGGCCCGCGCATCGCGCGGATGGGGACCTGGCCGGGCAGCACACAGGGCAGGCAGGCGGCCCGCCGCATCCCCGTGAGGATGCGGCGGGGTGAGAGGGGGTCCGATGGGCGACTCGGCAGCCGGGCATCTGCCGGTGATGGTCGAGGAAGTCCTCGCCCTGTTCGAGCCGGCGCTGCAGCCTCGCGGCGCGATCCTCGTGGACGCCACCCTGGGCCGGGCCGGTCACGCTCGCGCGCTGCTGGAAGCGCACCCGGGACTCGCGCTGATCGGGGTGGACACCGATACCCAGGCCCTGGAGGAATCGCGGCGGCTGCTGGCCCCCTACGCCGAGCGGGTGACCCTGGTGCACGCGGTCTACGACGAGATCCCCGAGCTCCTGTCCCGCCGTGGTGACCAGCGCGTCCAGGGCATCCTGTTCGACCTGGGCGTCTCCTCGCCCCAGCTGGATGACCCGGCCCGCGGGTTCGCCTACTCCTATGACGCCCCGCTGGACATGCGGATGGACCAGACCCGGACGCTGACCGCAGCCGAGGTGCTGAACACCTACCCGGCCGGCGAGCTGGCCCGGATCCTGCGTGACTACGGCGAGGAACGCTTCGCCCGGCGGATCGCCGACGCGGTGGTACGGGAGCGCGCCCGCGCTCCACTTTCCACCACCAGCCAGCTGGCCGGGATCGTCCGGGACTCCATTCCCGCGCCGGCCCGGCGCACCGGCGGCAATCCCGCCAAGCGGACCTTCCAGGCGCTGCGCATCGAGGTCAACGGGGAACTCGACGCGCTGCGTACCGCGCTGCCCGGCGCCCTGGACCGGCTGGCGGTAGGCGGCCGGATCGTGGTGCTGGCCTATCACTCGCTGGAGGACCGGGCGGTCAAGACCACGCTGGCTGGGGCGGCCGCCGACACCACGCCGCCCGGCCTGCCGGTGCCGCTGGAGTCCGCACGGCCCGAGTTCAGGCTGCTCACCCGGGGTGCGCAACGGCCCTCCACGGAGGAACTGGCGCGCAACCCGCGGGCCGCGCCCGCCCGGCTGCGGGCGGCCGAGCGGATCAGGGACGCCGCGTGACCGGCGCCGGGAGGCGGTGCACCGGGGGCGGTGCACCCGAGGGGACAGAGCGGCACAGGGCAAGGCTGCGAACAGAAGAGCCGCCAAAGAGCAGCGCACCAAAGGACAGAGCATCACGGGGCGGGGCAGGGTAATCCGGCCGCAAGGGGGACGCGGGAGTGAGCGTGCGCACTGGTGTGGGAACGGGGGTCCGGCCACGGCCACCTGGGGTCCGGGAGCCGGGGCCTGATGAGCAGGGCCTCCGGGAGCAGGGTGCCAGGGGGCGCGCTGCCCGGGGGCAGGCAGCAACAGGCCAGCGAGCGCGGGCCACGGCGGGATCGCCGTCCCCGGTGCTGCCCGGCCGGGCCCGGCCGGCCCGCCGCCCCGCCGGGACGGGCCCGGGCCGCCCCGCCGGGCCGCGCCAGGCGCGCCCGGCCGGCACCGCCCCGGACCGTGCCGCCGGGACCCGGCCCGCTCGCCTGGCGGGAGCTACGTCCGAGGCCGGGCCGTGGGCGGGCGCGCCGTCGGCGGCCATCGCGCGGACCCCGTTCATCGTCTTCGTGACCGCGCTGCTCGGCGGGGGGCTGATCTGCCTGCTCGTGATCAACACGATCCTCGCCACCGGCTCGTACCAGATCACCACCCTGCAGCAGGCGCAGGCGGCCCGGGCCCAGCAGGTGCAGGCGCTCAAGCAGCAGGTCGCGGAGGACTCGGCGCCCTCGGTGATCGCGAAGCGCGCGCGCCAGCTTGGCATGGTCGAGCCACCGCTGACCAAGTTCCTCAACCTCAGGACCGGCCAGATCATCCGCCAGCCCGTCACCGAGCCGGGCGTGCCCGTGGTCCCGGGATACACCCCGTGAGGGATGGCCAGGGCGACGGCCGTCCCGGCGCGCGGGGTGTGCGGCCGCCGGCCGCCCCCGGGCCCCGGCGGCCCGCGGCAGGCAGGAGGTCCCGTGACGGCGTCTCCGGCAGCCGTGGTGAGGCCGGCCCCGGCCGGGTGCCGCGCCCGGGCGCGGACGGGCGGCGGCCGGGGTCATGGACCGGGGCGGCGCGGCCTTCGCCGGCCCGGAATTTCTCAGCCAAGGTCACCGGGGCCCCCGGCCGGAAGGCCGGGGGCCCCGGCCGGGCCGGGCGCCGCCGCAGCATGCTGACCCGCGGCAACCCGTCCCGCCGCCTGCGTATCACCATGCTCTGCATCGGCTTCGTGCTGTCCCTGGTGGCCGGCGGCTCGTCCAGCTCCAGGCCATGGAGGGCTCGAAATACCAGGCCACGGCGGACCGGTTCCGGCTGGCCACGATCCCGCTGCCCGCCGTCCGCGGCAGCATCACCAGCGCGGACGGCACGACGCTCGCGATGACCGTGCAGACCGACCTGGTCCATGCCGACCCGCCGATGATCGCCCAGGCGAAGCGGTCGCTCAGCTCGGTGGCCACGGCGCTGGCCGGCCCGCTCGGGATGACGTCCGCGTCGATCCTGGCCCTGCTATCCCACCCGTCGCCGGTGTCACCGGACTACGTGGTGCTGAAGCGAAGCGTCCCGGCGGCCACCGCGTCCGAGATCAGCGCGCTCAACCTGCCCGGCATCGCGATGACCCCGTCGTATACCCGCGTCTACCCGAACGGGGGCCTGGCCGCCAACGTTGTCGGGTTCACCAACACCGTCTCCGGCGCACTGCAGGGCGAGGCCGGCATCGAGCAGTCCTACAACTCGCTGCTGACCGGCCGGGCTGGCCAGCAGGAGGTGCAGGTGGGCACCAACAACCAGCCAATCCCGGTCGCCGGGCAGACGGCCCGGCAGATGGTGCCGGGGGACAACGTCCGGCTGAGCATCGTGGCCGGCCTGCAGTGGGAGGCCGAGCAGGCCTGCGCGCAGGAGGTCAGGAAGACCCACGCCAGCAACTGCACCGTGGTCATCATGCAGCCCGGCACGGGCAAGATCCTGGCCATGGCGCAGGCGCCCTCATTCAATCCCGCGCGCCCGGCCAGCCTGGCCGACACCACGGACATCCCCGTCTCCAACGTGTTCGACCCCGGCAGCACCGCCAAGGTGATCACCGCAGCGGCCGCGATGGAGCACGGCGGCCAGACCCCGATGAGCGCTTACACCGTGCCCGAATCGATCAACATTCACGGCTTCAGCTTTCACGACGCCGAGTACCACCCGACCGAGAAATGGACCATCGCGGGCATCATCGCCCACTCCAGCAACGTGGGCATGGTCCAGGTGACCCAGCACGTCACCCCGCAGACGCAGTACCAGTACTTCCGGAACTTCGGCATCGGCTCGCCCAGCGTGCCCGGCCTGCCCGCGCAGAGCAACGGCATCCTGTACCCGCCGTCCAAGTGGTGGGGTGACGAGCGGTACACCCTGTCGTTCGGCCAGGGCGTCGCGGTCACCGCGGTCCAGATGGCCAGTGTTTACGCCACGATCGCGAACGGCGGGGTGCGGGTCGCCCCGTCGATCGTGGACGGCACCACCAACGCCAGCGGCCGGTTCGTGCCCGCGCCCAAGCCCGCCACCCACCGGATCATCCAGGCCAAGACCGCCCATCAGCTCATGGGGATCCTGCAGCAGGTGCCCTGGCTGGACGCGCAGGTCGGGGAGCCCTGGGCGGAGATCCCCGGGTACTCGATCGCGGCCAAGACGGGGACCGCGCAGATCGCCGACCCGAAGAAGGGCGGCTGCCTGTGCCTGTACGGATCGAGCCTCATCGGCATCGCCCCGGCCGGGAACCCGAAGCTGGTCGTCGCGGTGAACGTGCAGAACCCGCGCAAGGGCGGCTACTTCGGCATCCAGGTGGCGGGCCCCGTCTTCTATAAGGTCATGAAGTTCGCATTGACGACGATGAAGATCCCGCCCGATCATGCCAAGCGTCCCAACGTCAGGCTCACGGCACCGTGATCAGAGGTAACCTCGGCCCGTGCCTGCGGCTCTCCTTCCACGCGATGTCCCGCCGCGTCCGCTGTCCGAACTCGCCATGCTGCTCGGGCTGAGCACCGGACGCGCTGGCCCTGATCCGCTGGCCGGGCCCGGTGGCCCGGTCACGGTCTCCGGCGTGACCCACGACTCGCGCCGTGTGCGGCCCGGTGACCTGTACGCGGCCCTGCCCGGCAGCCAGCATCATGGCGCGCACTTCTGTGACGACGCGGCCGATGCCGGGGCGGTGGCCGTGCTCACCGACCCGGACGGAAAGAGCCTGGCCCGGCACTGCGGGCTGCCGGTCTTCGTGGTCTCTGATCCGCGGGCCCGGCTGGGCGAAGTCGCGTCGTGGATCTACGGGAACCCGTCCAGCCGCCTGACCCTCATCGGGGTCACCGGGACCAGCGGCAAGACCAGCACCACCTACCTGCTGGAGTCCGGCCTGCGCCGGGCCGGTCACGTGACCGGGCTGCTGGGCGGGGTGGAGACCCGGGTGGCCGGGACCGCCGTGCCGAGCCAGCTCACCACGCCCGAGGCCACCGACCTGCAGGCGCTGCTGGCTGAGATGGTGCAGCGCGGCGTGACCGCGGCCGCGATGGAGGTCTCCAGCCACGCGCTGGCCCTCGGCCGGGTCGCAGGCACGACCTACGACGTCGTGGTGTTCACCAACCTGTCCCAGGATCACCTGGACTTCCACGCCAGCATGGACGAGTACTTCTCGGTGAAGGCCACCCTGTTCACCCCGGGCTTCGCCCGGACCGGCGTGGTCAACACCGACGACGAGTGGGGCCGCAAGCTGGCCCGCCGGGCGCAGATCCCGGTCACCACGATCTCCGCCGCCGGCGACCCGGGCGCCGACTGGCGCGCGGCCGACGTCCGGGGCGGCGCGGACGGGAGCACGTTCCGCGTCGTCGGCCCGGGCGGGGTGGAGGCCGACGCATCGGTGGCTCTGCCCGGCCCGTTCAACGTCTCCAACGCGCTGGGCGCAATCGTCGCCCTGGTGGAGGCGGGGGTCAGCCTGGCGGCGGCGGTCGCCGGGATCGCGGCCGCGCCGGGCGTGCCGGGCCGGCTGGAACGGGTGGAGTGCGGCCAGGACTTCACCGTGCTCGTGGACTACTCGCACAAGCCCGGCGCGGTCGAGGCGGTGCTCCGCGCGCTGCGGCCGGTCACCCAGGG
This sequence comes from uncultured Actinomycetes bacterium, assembly GCA_963751175.1. Taxonomy (GTDB): domain Bacteria; phylum Actinomycetota; class Actinomycetes; order Streptosporangiales; family Streptosporangiaceae; genus RYN-230. Next base: position 248,850 of record CAVVTM010000014.1, read on the forward strand.
ACGGCTGTCCATCGTGCTCGGCTGCGGCGGTGACCGGGACCGGGCCAAGCGGCCGCTGATGGGCGCGGCCGCGGTGAACCTGGCCGACCTGGCTATCCTGACCAGTGACAACCCCCGATCCGAGGACCCGCTGGCCATTCTGGCCGAGATGCTGCAGGGGGTCCTGACCGTCCCGGCCGAGCGCCGCGGGCAGGTGATCATCGAGCCGGACCGGGCCGCCGCGATCAGCCTGGCCATAGCGGCTGCGGGCAAGGGGGACATCGTGCTGGTAGCGGGCAAGGGACACGAGCGCGGGCAGTACGCCGGGGGTCAGGTAACCCCGTTCGACGACCGGGAAGTCGCCGCCGACGCCCTCGCCGAGGTGCTGGCCGACCGCGGCGGCCGGGACGCGGCCCGGGTCCGGCTGGGCCCGCCGGGGCCTGATCAGCGATCCGGCCCGGCCCGCCTGGGGGAGAGGGCCATGGAGGAGGACGCGTGATCCCGCTCTCCCTTGGTGCCATCGCCCAGATCACGGGCGCCCAGATCACGGGCGCCCAGATCACGGGCGCCCAGCTCACCGGGCCCGCGCCAGGCCGGGAACCCGATCCGGCCACGCTGGTCACCGGCCCGGTGATCATCGACTCCCGGGCCGCCACCCCGGGTGCCCTGTTCGCGGCGCTGCCCGGTACCCGGGTGGACGGGCATGACTTCGCCCCGCAGGCCGTGGCGGCCGGGGCTGCCGCGGTACTGGCCACCCGGCCGTGCGGGGTACCGGCGCTGATCGTTCCCGACGTCACCGAGGCCCTGGGCCGGCTGGCCCGCGCCGTGGTGGACGCCCTGCCTGCCCTCCAGATCGCCGGGATCACCGGGTCGGCCGGCAAGACCACCACCAAGGACCTGGCCGCCCAGCTCGTCGAGGCCCTGGGCCCCACCGTGGCGCCGCGGGCGTCCTGGAACAACGAGATCGGCCATCCGCTGACCGTGCTGCGCGCCACCGCCGAGACCCGCTACCTGGTGCTCGAGCTGTCCGCACGGGGACCCGGGCACATCGCTCACCTGTGCCAGATCGCCCCACCCCAGTTCGGCGTGGTGCTCTGCGTGGGACACGCGCACGAGGGCGAGTTCGGCGGCATCGAGGAAGTCGCCCGGGCCAAGGGCGAGCTGCCTGGCGCGCTGCCTGAGCGCGGAGGGGTCGCGCTGCTCAACGCCGACGACCCCCGGGTCATGGCCATGGCCGCGCGGACGGTGGCGCGGGTGGTGACGTTCGGCCGCGGCCCGGCCGACGTGCGCGCCGAGGACGTCCGGCTCGACGACAGGGGCCGGCCCGGCTTCCGGCTGGCCAGCCCGGCCGGATCCGGCCAGGTCCAGCTGCGCCTCTACGGCGAGCACAACGTGCACAACGCGCTGGCTGCGGCCGCGCTCGCCAGTGAGCTGGGCATGCCCGTGGCGGAGATCGCGCAGCGGCTGTCCGAGGCGGAGGCCCGGAGCCGGTGGCGGATGGAGGTCACCGAGCGGCCGGACGGGGTCATCGTCCTCAACGACGCGTATAACGCCAATCCCGAGGCCGTCCGGGCCGCCCTGGACACGCTCGCGGTGCTGGCCCGCGGCCGCCGCTCGTTCGCGGTGCTCGGGCCGATGAGCGAGCTGGGCCCGCACTCCCGGGCCCGGCACGAGGAGATCGGCGGCTACGCGGCCCAGGCCGGCCTGACCGGCCTCATCGTGGTCGGCGAGGAGGCGGGTGCCATCCTCACCGGGGCCAAGGCCGAGCCGTCCTGGGGCGGCGAGCTGATCCACGCCGCCGACGCGGGCGCCGCCCTGGACGCGCTCGGGCACCGGCTGGCGCCCGGGGACGTTGTGCTGGTAAAGGCCTCCCGCTCGGCCGGCCTGGAGCGGGTCGCGCTCGCCCTGACCGAGGAGACGGCACAGTGAGAACGATCCTGTTCTCAGCAGGAGTCTCGCTGCTGCTGGCGCTGTTCGGCACGCCGCTGGCGATCAGGATCTTCTCCCGGCGCGGCTACGGCCAGCTGATCCGGGAGGAGGGCCCGGCCGGGCACGCGACCAAGCGCGGCACCCCCACCATGGGCGGGACTGTCATCGTGATCGCGGCGGTCGTCGGCTACTTCGTCGGCAACGTCTTCACCGGCCAGGAGCCGTCCGTCTCCGGCATGCTGGTCCTGTTCCTGATGGTGGGCCTCGGCGCGGTCGGCTTCATCGACGACTTCATCAAGATCTACAAGCAGCGCAGCCTGGGCCTGCGGAGCGGGGCCAAGCTGGCCGGCCAGGCCGTGGTCGGCGCGGTGTTCGCCCTGCTCGTGGTGCAGCAGCACTTCGCCGACGGGTACGACCTGACGCCCGCCGACGCGCACCTGTCCTTCCTGCGTGACTTCGGCCCGCCGATCGGCGTGACCGCGTTCATGCTGTGGATCGTCTTCCTGATCGCCGGCACGTCCAACGCGGTGAACCTGACCGACGGCCTGGACGGCCTGGCCACCGGCTGTGCCTGCCTCGTGCTCGCGGCCTTCGTGCTGATCGGCAACTGGCAGCTGCGCAACGACTGCACCACGTTCCTCGCCCCGCACTGCTATTCGGTGCGCGACCCGCTCGACCTCGCGGTGGTGGCGGCCTCGGTGCTCGGCGCCTGCTTCGGCTTCCTGTGGTGGAACGCGCCGCCCGCCCGGATCTTCATGGGCGACACCGGGTCGCTGGCCCTCGGCGGCGTGCTGGCTGGCCTGGCCGTGTGCACCAAGACCCAGCTGCTGCTGGCCATCCTCGGCGGCATCTTCGTGGTCATCGCCCTGTCCGTGATCATCCAGGTCGGCTCGTTCAAGATGACCGGCCGCCGGGTGTTCCGGATGGCGCCGCTGCAGCACCACTTCGAGCTTAAGGGCTGGGCGGAAACCACCATTGTGATCAGATTCTGGCTGATTTCCGCCATGTTCGTCGCACTGGGCCTGGGCATCTTCTACGTGGAATGGATGCCGAAGTAGCACACCGCTGCGCCCGGCCCTCCGGCCTGGGCATCTTCCCCCTGGGGCGGATGCCTAAATAGGCGCGACACGCGCCGGATGTCCCCAGGCCGGCGGCCCGCGGGACCGAGACTTGGGTAATGGTCTCAGAGGTGCCCACGGAGTCCCGTCCGGCCGCGGGCGATGCCGGGTCGTGGGGTGAGACGGCGCGGGACCGGGTGTCGGCCCGGCTCGCCTTCCTGGACCGGCCGCTGACCTCCTTCTACCTGGTCCTCGGTATCACCACGCTGCTGCTGGCGCTCGGCCTGGTCATGGTCTTGTCCACCTCGTCCGCGTACGGCCTGATGGCAGGCACCTCACCCTGGTCCGGGCTGCAGCACCAGCTCTTCGGGGTGCTGATCGGGCTGCCCTGCATGTGGGTAGCGGCCAAGTGCCCGCCCTCCCGGTTCCGGGCCGCCGCCTACCCGCTGATGTTCGTGTCGATGCTCGGGCTGATCGTGGTGCTGTTCGTGAGCCAGCCGGCTGGCAACGGCGGCGCGGCCCGCTGGATACAGCTCGGCGGTGTCCAGTTCCAGCCGTCCGAGCTGGCCAAGTTCGCGTTCCTGCTGTGGGGCGCCGACCTGCTCGCCCGCAAGGAGAAGCTCAGCCAGCTGGAGGACTGGCGGCAGCTGCTCATCCCGCTGCTGCCCGGGGTCGGCATCCTCGCCATGCTGGTGATGCTCGGCGACGACCTGGGCACCACGTTCGTCCTGCTGATCATCTTCCTTGCCCTGCTGTGGATCATCGGCACCCCGGGCCGGGTCTTCCTCGGCGTCCTGGCCATCATCGGCCTGGCGCTGCTGGCGATGATCGTGGTCGCCCCGTACCGGATGGAGCGCCTGCTCGGCTTCTTCCATGCCGGCGGCAGCCCGGTGGGCACCAACCAGCAGAGCATCCAGGGCAAGTGGGCGGTGGGCTCGGGTGGCTGGTTCGGCGTGGGCCTCGGTGCCAGCCGGGAGAAATGGGGCTGGGTTCCGGAATCGACCACGGACTTCATCTTCGCGATCCTGGGCGAGGAACTGGGCCTGGTCGGCACGCTGTGCGTGACGTTCCTCTACGGTGGCCTGGCCTACGCCGGGCTGCGCATCGCCCGGCGGGTGCAGGACACCTTCATGCGGCTGGCCGCCGGGGCCGCCACCGCCTGGATCGTCGTCCAGGCCCTGGTGAACATGGGCGCGGTTCTCGGCCTGCTGCCGATCACCGGAGTGCCCCTGCCGCTGATCTCCGAGGGCCTGTCCTCGCTGCTCGTGACCATGGTGGCGCTCGGCATGCTGATGTCTTTCGCCAAGCGGGAGCCGGGTGCGAGCCAGGCCCTTGCCGAGGCTGGCCCCGGCGTGCCGCTCCGCGTCCTAAGCTGGCTGGGCCTGGCCGGCCGGCGGGAGAAGCCAGCCGTGCCCGGGCGCCGTCGGTGAGAGAGGGAGTGCCGGGCGATGAGCGTCGTACTCGCGGGCGGGGGGACCGCGGGCCATATTGAGCCCGCGCTGGCCCTCGCCGATGCGCTGCGCCGGGCTGACCCCCAGCTCAGCATCGTGTGCCTCGGGACCGAGCGCGGCCTCGAGACCAGGCTGGTTCCGCTGCGTGGCTACGAGCTGGCCCTGATCCCGCCGGTCCCGCTGCCCCGCCAGATCACCCCGCAGCTGCTCGGCGTGCCCGGCCGGCTCAGCGCGTCGGTCAGCGCCGCGGCCCGGGTACTCGACCAGGCCCGCGCGGACGTGCTGGTGGGGTTCGGCGGCTACGTGGCCACGCCGGGGTACCTGGCCGCCCGGCGCCACCACGTGCCGATCGTGGTGCACGAGGCCAACGCCAGGCCCGGGCTGGCCAACCGGATCGGCGCGCGGTTCACCACGCACGTGTTCACCGGCCAGCCCGACACCAAGCTCCCGCACGCCAGCTACATCGGGATCCCGCTCCGCCACGAGATCGCCAGCCTGGACCGGCTGGCCCTGGCGGACAAGGCCCGGGCGCACTTCGGGCTCCGGCCGGACCTGCCGGTCCTGCTGGTCACCGGCGGGTCGCAGGGCGCCCGCTCGCTGAACTACGCGGTGCTCGACGCGGCCGATTCGATCCGCGCGGCCGGCCTCCAGGTGCTGCACATTCTCGGGCCGCGCAGCGACATCGACGTCCAGCTGCCCGCCGCCGGCCCGCCGTACATCACGCTGCCGTACGTGGACCGGATGGACCTGGCGTACGCGGCGGCCGACTTCGCGATCTGCCGCAGCGGCGCGATGACCTGCGCGGAACTCACCGCGGTCGGCCTGCCCGCGGCCTACGTGCCGCTGCCGCACGGCAACGGCGAGCAGAGGCTCAACGCGGCGCCCGTCGAGGCGGCCGGCGGCGGGCTGATCATTAACGATGCGGACCTGAGCCCGGAATGGATCCGGTCCGACCTGCTGCCCATCCTGGTAGACGCGCAGCTCGTGGCGGCCATGTCACAGGCGGCGTCGGCGATGGGCCATCGCGACACCGACACCAGGCTGGCGGCCGTTGTCCTCGGCATCATCCGGGACCAGGCCCAGGGCAGGCCCCGCGGCCGGGGCGGCGCGGGCCACGCCGGCGGCAGCCATAGCAGTGCTGGCCGGGGCAGTGCTGGCCGCGGCAGTGCTGGCGGGGGCAGGCGCAGGGCGTGAAGCAGCAGCAGAAGAGGATGGTGGGATGGGCCTGGTAACCCCGGTGGACCCGGTCCCGGTCGAGCAGCTCGGCCGGGTGCACTTCACCGGCATCGGCGGCGCCGGCATGTCCGGCATCGCCCGGATCATGCTGGCCCGGGGGGTCCGCGTGTCCGGCAGCGACGCGGCCGGCTCGGCGCTGCTCGACGAGCTGGCCGTGCTCGGCGCGGACATCCGGGTCGGGCACGACGCCGCGAACGTCGCGGGGGCGGACACGCTCGTGGTCTCCACCGCGATCCGGCCGGACAATCCCGAGCTGGTGGCCGCGCGCCACGGCGGGCTCCGGGTGCTGCACCGGGCGGCCGCGCTGGCCTCGGTGATGCTCGGCCGCAGGGCCGTGGCGGTGGCCGGCACGCACGGCAAGACCACCACCACGTCCATGCTCACCACCGTGCTGCGGGACTGCGGCGCTGACCCCTCCTACGTGATCGGCGGCATCCTGACCGAGACCGGCCTCGGCGCGGACGAGGGCAGCGGCGAGCTGTTCGTGGCCGAGGCCGACGAGAGCGACGGCTCGTTCCTCATGCTCTCGCCCGAGGCGGCCATCGTGACCTGCGTGGAAGCCGATCATCTGGACAACTACGCCGGCCTCGCCGAGATCGAGACCGCGTTCGCCGCGTTCGCCGGGCGCATCGTCCCGGGCGGGCTGCTGGTCGCCTGTGCCGATGACCCGGGCGCCCGGGCCCTGGCCGAGGCGGCCCGGGAGCTCCCGGTGCGGGTCCGGACCTATGGCGAGTCGGCGGACGCGGACTACCGGGTGGGCGCCGTGGTGCCGCGCGGCATGACGGTCGGCTTCGAGGTCAGTGCGGCCGGCAGGTGGCTGACGCCTCCGCGCAGGTGCAGCTGCGCGTCCCCGGCCGGCACAACGCTCTCAACGCCACCGCGGTGCTGGCGACGTGCCTGGAGATCGGGTTCCCCGTGGACGAGGTGACCCGCGGGCTGGCCGCCTACCGCGGCGCGCGGCGCCGCCTGGAACTCAAGGGCGAGGCCGACGGGGTACGGGTGCTGGACAGCTACGCGCACCACCCCACCGAGCTGGCCGCCGACCTGGCGGCGGCCCGGGACATCGCGGACGGTGGCCGGGTGATCGCCATCTTCCAGCCGCACCTGTTCAGCCGGACCCGCATCTTCGCGGGCGAGCTGGGCGCCGCTCTCGGCCGCGCCGACGAGGCCTTCGTGCTGGATGTCTACGCGGCCCGCGAGGATCCGGAGCCAGGCGTCACCGGCGAGCTGGTCGCCGTGGCCGTGCCCGGGGCCCGGGCCCACTTCATGCCGGACCGGGGGGCCGTACCGGGCGCGGTGGCAGCCACCGCGAAGCCCGGCGACCTGGTGCTCACCATGGGCGCCGGCGACGTCACCGCGCTGGGCCAGCCGGTCCTCGACGCGCTCCGCGCCCGCGGCGGGCCGGCTGGATGACCGGCCAGGCCGGGGACCTCACGCAGCAGCCCCGTGACCAGGAGGCCGCGGGGCCCGGCGGGGCGGGCGCGGACAGTGCCCGCCCGGGATCGCCAGCCGCCGCCCGGGGTTTGCGGCGGGGCGGGCACCAGCCGTGGCGGGCGGCCTTCTTCGCCCTGGCCGCGGTGGCCATCGTGGCCGGCGTGGCCTGGGCCCTGCTCGATTCGCGGTTCTTCGTGGTCCGCTCGGTCGAGGTGACCGGCACCCACCTGGTCTCCGGGGCTGAGGTCCGGTCGGCCGCCGCCATCCCGTCCGGGCTGCCGCTGATCAGGGTGAACAGCGCCGCCGTTGCCCGCCGGGTCGGGCAGATCCGCCAGGTCCAGTCCGCGCGGGTCACCCGGAACTGGCCGGACGGGGTCACGATCGCCGTCACCGAGCGCACGCCCGCCCTGGCCGTGCAGTCCGGGAGCGGGTACCAGCTCATCGACAAGTACGGCGTCGTCGTGGAGTCATCGGCCCGGCGCCCGCCCGGCCTGCCCCTCCTCCAGGCGGCGTCCGGGCCGGGATCCGTGCCGCTGTCCGTGCCGGCGCTGCGCGGCAGCCCGGCGGTGTACTCCGCGGCGGTGGTCGTTCACGAGCTGCCGCGCTACCTCGCCCGGTCGGTGGTCACCGTGCAGGCGCCGAGCCAGTCCGAGGTGACTCTCAGGCTGGCCCGCGGCATCACGGTCGTGTGGGGTGGCACGGACCGGCCGGCCGCGAAGGCCAGGGAACTCGCGCTGCTGATGCGCACGCATGCGCGGACCTACAACGTGAGCGCGCCGGGGACGGCGGTGACCGGCGGGTGAATGGCGGCCGGGAATATCCGGGCAGGCGGCGACACGCCGGGCTGCTTAGCAGCGTGGCTAGTTGACCCTGCCCCCGTCCAACCCTACTGTCCGTATCAATCGCCAGGATGACATAACTGTAAATCTCAACTTGAGAGTGAGGGTTAACTCCCTGGGAAATCACGGAGCGTGCCCGGCCGGATCAATTGGGGGCGATTTTCGGCAGGCTGCTGAGACAGTGGTTTCGGCGGTGGTTTCCAGGAAAGGGCGCTCTCTCCGGCGGTAAAAGCCGGGTGCAGAATCGCGACAGAGGCAAACGAGCGGAAAGGTCCCTCCTCGTGGCAGCACCGCAGAACTATTTGGCGGTCATCAAGGTCGTCGGTATCGGTGGGGGCGGCGTCAATGCCGTGAACCGGATGATCGAAGAGGGGCTCAAAGGCGTTGAGTTCATCGCGATCAACACCGACGCGCAGGCGCTCCTGATGAGCGACGCCGACGTCAAACTGGACGTCGGCCGGGAACTCACCCGCGGCCTCGGCGCGGGAGCGAATCCCGAAGTCGGGGCCCGCGCTGCCGAGGATCACCGGGAGGAGATCGAGGAGGTCATCAAGGGGGCCGACATGGTCTTCGTCACCGCGGGGGAAGGCGGCGGCACCGGGACCGGCGGGGCGCCGATCGTGGCCAACGTGGCCCGGTCGCTGGGCGCGCTGACCATTGGCGTGGTCACCCGGCCATTCGGGTTCGAGGGCAAGCGCCGGGCCTCCCAGGCCGAGCTGGGCATCGAGCGGCTGCGCAGCGAGGTGGACACGCTGATCGTGATCCCGAACGACCGGCTGCTGTCTATCTCAGACCGCCACGTCAGCGTCCTGGACGCATTCAAGGCGGCAGACCAGGTGCTCCTCTCTGGTGTCCAGGGAATTACCGACCTGATCACCACGCCCGGGCTGATCAATCTGGACTTCGCCGACGTGAAATCCGTCATGTCCGGGGCGGGTTCGGCGCTGATGGGAATCGGGTCGTCCCGCGGCGATGACCGCAGCGTCGCGGCCGCGGAGATGGCAATCTCCAGCCCGCTGCTCGAGGCGAGCATCGACGGGGCACATGGTGTCCTGCTCTCCATCCAGGGCGGCTCCGACCTGGGCCTGTTTGAGATCAACGAAGCGGCCCAGCTCGTCTCCAACTCCGCGGCCCCGGAAGCCAACATCATTTTCGGCGCGGTCATCGACGACGCGCTCGGTGACGAGGTCCGGGTCACGGTCATCGCGGCCGGGTTCGACGAGAGCGGCACCCGCCGGCCGCGGCAGACCCGGGCAGCGTCCAGCTTCGCCGCCGACCCGGCCCCCGCCGCGGACACCTACCGGGCCCCGGCGGTGCCGGCTCCCCCGGTGCCCGCCGACGTGTGGGCCGCGCCATCCGAGACAGTCAGTGAGCCGGAACCGGAGCCCGTGTCGTCCGCGAGCGCCGGGACCGGCAGGCTGGACACCGCGGATTCCGCGGCGTCACCGGACCCGGTGACGCGAGGAGAGCGGGATCGACGCTGTGCCCGCGCCCCGGTCGGCCGGCCCCGACCCGGTCGCCCCGGCGCCCCGGCCGGACACCGCCGCGGCGGCCCGCGTCTTCGACGCGGCGACCACCCGGCGCCGCTCCGTGGTGTTCGAAGAGGATGACGAACTCGACGTCCCCGACTTCCTCAAGTAGCGGCCAGGCCGGACCCGGTGACGGGCCTGCCCGGCCAGCCGGGCCGGCAGGGTCCCGGCGGTGACCGGGCTGGCGAGGTGGCTGCCTCGCTGGCCCGGGTCCGGGCACGGATCAGCGCCGCCTGCGAGACGGCCGGGCGGGCGCCGACGACGTCACCCTGATCGCCATCACCAAGACCTTCCCGGCCAGCGACATCGGGGTGCTCAGCTCGCTGGGCGTGCGGGACGTGGGGGAGAACCGCGATCAGGAGGCGGCCCCCAAGGCTGCCGCGTGCGCGGACCTGCGTGACCTGCTCACCTGGCACTTCGTCGGGCAGTTGCAGACCAACAAGGTGAGCAGCGTGGTGCGCTACGCCGACGTGATCCACTCGGTGGACCGGCCCCGGCTGGTCACCGCCCTGGGTGCGGCGGCCCGGAAAGCCGGCCGCACGGTGACCTGCCTGGTCCAGGTCAGCCTGGACGGCGATCCGGGCCGCGGCGGCGCCACTGCGGCGGACGTGCCGCCCATCGCGGATGCGGTGGCCGGTGAGGCAGGCCTGGAACTAGGGGGAGTCATGGCTGTGGCACCGCAGGGAGCCGACCCGCTGGCGGCGTTCCGGCAACTGGCAGGCATCGCCGCCCAGGTGCGCTCGGCGCATCCCGGGGCGGCGATGATCTCCGCCGGGATGAGCGGTGACCTGGAGGCCGCCATCAGCGCAGGCGCGACACACGTGCGGGTCGGTACGGCGTTGCTCGGCGGTCGGCCGGGCTTCGTCAGGTAATGTCCGACGCACCGGGGGTGCATGACAGTGATGACGGAGGTCTGACCGATGGCCGGCACGATGCACAAGATGGCGGTCTACCTCGGCCTCGTCGAGGACGATCCGCGGTACGACGACGGCTATGACTCCTACGAGGAGTACGAGGAGGAGTACGGCGAGCCTGCCGAGCCTGCCGAGCCTGCCGAGCCGGAGCCCGACCGCCCGGCCGCCCGTGGCCGCACGGAGTTCCTCATGGACCCGGCCCCGCCCGCGGCGCCCCGGGGCAGCACCCATGTGCCCGGACCGTCCCAGGCCACCGATCTCGCGCGGATCACCACCTTGCACCCGCGCACGTACAATGAAGCCCGTACCATCGGAGAGCACTTCCGTGAGGGCACTCCGGTAATCATGAATCTGACGGAGATGGTCGACAGCGACGCCAAGCGGCTCGTCGACTTCGCCGCAGGCCTGATCTTCGGCCTGCACGGGAGCATCGACCGCGTGACGAACAGGGTGTTCCTGTTGTGCCCGGCCAACGTCGAGGTGACGGCGGAGGACAAGGCCCGGATAGCTGAACGAGGCTTCTTCAACCAGAGTTAGACGCTCAGGAGTACGGCACACTCGGTGGTGAGCACGCGGCAGTGGCACCCGCGGTAGCCATCCCGGTGCCCGTCATGGCAGCGCCGGTGAAGGCAGGGCAGGGTTGTGGGGATTGTAAAGATCGTTCTGTTCTACGTGCTCACGATCTATTTCGTGCTTCTCATCGGGAGGCTGATCCTCAGCTGGATCCAGGCGTTCTCGCGTCCTCCGGACCGCTGGCAGCCGAAGGGCATCGTCCTCATCCTGGCCGAACTGGTCTTTACTGCCACCGACCCTCCGCTGAGATTGCTAAGACGGGTCATCCCCACGGTCCGGATCGGTAGTCTGGCGTTGGACCTCAGCTTCATGGTGCTCTTCTTCGTGGTCATTTTCGCGATGCAGGCCGTGCAGCTGCTCTGATCAGGTAGCGTCCGACAGGAACACCGTTCAAGCGCGCCGAGGAGACGAGATGCCGCTGACGCCCGCGGATGTGCGAAACAAGCAGTTCAGTACCACCAGGCTGCGGCCCGGCTACGACGAGGAAGAGGTTGACGCCTTCCTTGACGAGGTTGAGGTTGAGCTCGACCGGCTGATCCAGGAGAACGAAGAGCTCCGGGCGAAGCTGGCCGAGAGCCTGCGGGGGGGCAAGGTACCGATGTCCGCGCTCAGCTCGCCCCTGGCCGACCCGGCTCCCGAGATGATGGCGCCCGAACCGCCGCGCCCTGAGCCTGAGCGCAGGCCCGAGCCGCCGATGATGGGCATGCCGCCGGCCGAGGACAACATGGACACGGCCGCGCGCGTGCTGGCGCTCGCGCAGCAGACCGCCGACCAGGCGATCGCCGATGCGCGGCGCGAGGCCGACGAGACGCTCGGCCGGGCGCGCCGCGAGGCTGACGACATCCTGGGCAAGGCCCGCCGCCAGGCGGAGCAGATCACCAGCGATGCCCGGGCCCGCGCGGAAAGCCTCGAGCGGGACGCCCAGGAGCGTCACCGTCAGGCCATGGGCTCCCTGGTCCAGCAGCGTGAAGAGCTGGAGCGGCGTGTTGATGACCTGCGTGCCTTCGAGCGGGAGTACCGCAGCAGGCTGAAGGCGTACCTCGAAGGGCAGATGCGTGACCTGGAAGCGGGCGCGACCGACAGCGGTGCCTTCCCGGCCATGGGCAGCGGGTCCGACTCGTCCGTGTCGTCAGGTATGTCCCGCATGGAGGCCAGGAATGGCCAGCCATCCATTGCCAGTGCCTACGCCGGCGCGCCCGAGCCTGTGTCACACGGCGGGTTCCACCCGTCGGATGGCTCGCCGCACGACCACCGGTAACCGGTTAGCCCGCTCCGCAGCCGTACACAGCCCAACAGTGTTTCCTCGGTTGGCAGCATGACCCGCATAGCCCGCGGCGAGCGCACGTGATCAGAGCCAGCGCTCTCCTGGCTGCTGTGGCGATCGGCCTCCTCGTGGCCGGCGTCCTCGCCAGCAGCCTGATGATGGTGTACGTCTCCATCGGGGTCTGTGCGGCAGCGGCGCTGATCCTGGCGGCCGGGATACTGGCCCACTGGTCGGAGATATTCGGCCGGGGCGAGTCGCCGGCGGCCAGCGTGCCCGAGTCCCGGCCAGCGCCGCAGGTGCTGGCCAGTACCCCGGTACTGGCCAGCACTCAGGCCACGGGCACCCTGGGGCGGGAAGACCGGCGCGACGATGCCGGCGGCCCGCCGCCCGCTCCTCCCGCTGAGGCGGTGCGTCACCAGGCGGAGTTTCCCGTCGCCGGGCGCAGCGACGACCTGTGGGAGCGGGTCGAAGAAGAGCTCGGATCCGGCGGCAAACGCGATACCGGCGCTTTGAGCTGGCCCGGCATCGAGCTGCCGGCCCCGGCTGAATCGCCCGGGTCCCCAGGGAAGACCCTGCCGTCCGAGCCTGAGAAGGGGGGCGGATGCGCCGCCCGTGGGCGCCAAGGCCTGGATATGGGGATCGGGTGCTGGGTGGCAGCCACCCGGGGCCCCCGACGCCGCTGCCTGGCCACCGCCCGCGGCAGCCTTCGCGGGCGCGCCAGCCCGTCCGGAACCCGCCACCCCCGACGCGGACAGCGCCGGCGCGGGCATCCCGGACGCGGGTTCTCCCGGCGCAGAAAGCCCGGACGCAGACGGCCCGGACGCCGACACCCCCGGCGCGGGCATCCCGGACGCGGACACCCCCGGCGCGGACAGCGCGGACACCGGCAGCGCAGACCTGAAGAACGCTGGGCACACTGACCAGGAGCCGGCCAGCCCGGACCTGGCCGGCGCCGCGTCTGGGAGCGCCGGGCCGGCGGCCGAGGAGGCCGCCGGGCCAGTTCCGGAAGCAGTGCCCGCCGAACCCGCCCTGGACACTGATGAGGCCAGCCCGGGCTCTCCGGAGGCCGAGGCCATGCCGGCCTCCCCGGACGATGAAGCCGCCGGGTCAGCCCCAGACGATGGGGCCGGGCAGCCGGATGCCGTCCGTGACCGGCCCCAGTGGATCATCACGCTTCCGGGCCGCGGATCCCCGGCCGCGGACCCCCCCAGCCAGGCGGCAGAGACTGGGACCGGGGATCCTGCCGTCGCGGCTGGGGACTCCGCGACAGCGGAACCTGCTGCCGGGAAGCCTGCTGCCGGGGAGGCCTCAGTCGAGGAACCTGATGCTCAGGAGCCCCTCGCGGAGGAACCGGAGCCCGGGGACCCGGCTACCAGCGAGACAGGGCCCGGGCGGGTCGAGGTGACCGTGGTGCCCGGAGTGGCCCGCTACCACCGCAGCGGATGCATCCTCATCCGGTTCCTTGGCGCCGGCGACCTGGAGATCATGACCAGGCAGGAGGCCGAGGAAGCCAAGTTCGTGCCCTGCCGCGCCTGCCAGCCCGACCAGCTCGAGGGTTCAGCCGGCGTCCCCCGCCCGGGTGAGCGGGGGAGCCGGCCAGCGGCGGTCAGGCCCGGGCCAGCCAGAAGGTCAGGCCCAGATCCGGCTCGGCGTGCTGGTGCGCGCCCCGGGCCGGGTCGGTGCCCGTGCCCGCGGTCGTGACCGGGCTGAACTGGTCGGCCAGCACCTCGCCCGCGATCAGCGGCCCGTGCTCGGTCAGCGCGGCGGACAGGTCCGGATCGGTAGTTTCCCAGGCCACCGTGATCCGGTCGCTCACGTGCAGCCCGTCGGACTTGCGCGCGTCCTGGATCAGCCGGATGACCTCCCGGGCCAGCCCCTCCCGGCGCAGTTCGGGGGTGATAGACACCTCGATGCCGACCGTCTCGCCGCCCTCAGACGCGACCGTCCAGCCCGTCCGGGGTGTCTGGGTCACGATCACGTCGTCCGCCCCGAGGGCGACCGGGGTGCCGGCCACCTCGACCGAGACCTTGCCCGCCGACTTCAGCTCGGCGGCCAGCACCGCCGGCTCGGCCGCGATGATCGCCGCCGCGACCGCCTTGGTGCCCTTCCCGAACCGGCGGCCCAGGGTGCGGAAGTTCGGCTTCACCACGTAGTCAACCAGGTCGTCCCCGACCGCGGCCATCGGCTCCAGCGCGCGCACGTTCAGCTCGCGGGCGACCTCGTCGCGCAGCCCCGGGGCCAGGTCGGCGAACCCGGCCGCGCTCACCACGGCGCGGGGCAGCGGCTGGCGGACCGGGACCGAGGCGGCGGCGCGGGCCGACCGCCCGAGTTCCACCAGCCGCCTGGTCTGCGCCATCTGCGCGGACAGCCGGGGGTCGATGAGCCCCTGGTCCGCGGCTGGCCAGCTGGCCAGGTGCACGGACTCCGGATCGTCCGGGCCGCGGAGCACGGCCCACACATGGTCCGCCAGGAACGGCGTGAGCGGCGCCATCAGCCGGGTCAGCACGTGCAGGCTCTCGTACAGCGTGGCGAACGCCGACGAGCCGTCCGGCGTGGCTGGTCCCTCCCAGAACCGCCGCCGGGAGCGGCGCACGTACCAGTTCGACATGTCGTCGATGAACGTGGCCAGGCGCCAGGCGGCCGCGGTGTCGAAGCCCTCCAGGCAGGCTGTTACTTCGTCAGCCGTCGTGTGGAGCTCGCTGAGCAGCCAGCGGTCCAGCAGCGGCCGGCCGGCGGCAGGCGGTGCCTCCGCGGCCTGCGCCGGACCCCACGCCTGGTCCTGGGCTGCGGCCGCGTTGGCGTACAGCACCAGGAACGACACCGTGTTCCAGTAGGTGAGCAGCACCTTGCGGACGATCTCGTCGAGCGCGGCGCCGCCGATCCGCCGGGTGGACCACGGCGACCCGGACGCCGCGAAGAACCAGCGGACCGCGTCCGCGCCGTGCGCTTCCATCAGCGGAAGCGGCTCGAGCACGTTGCCCAGGTGCTTGCTCATCTTGCGGCCGCGCTCGTCCACCACGAGGCCGAGGCAGACCACGTTCTCGTAGGCGTTCCGGCCGAACACCAGGCAGCCCACCGCCATCAGTGAATAGAACCAGCCACGGGTCTGGTCGATGGCCTCGCAGATGAACTGCGCCGGGTACGTCTGCCGGAACTCCTCGGCGTTCTGCCAGGGCGCGCCGAGGCGGGCGAAGGGCATCGACCCGGAGTCGTACCAGGCGTCGATCACTTCCGGCACCCGCCGGGCCTCCCCGCCACACTCCGGGCAGCTCAGCGTCACCTCGTCCACGTACGGGCGGTGCGGGTCCAGCCCGGACAGGTCCCGCCCGGCCAGCTCGCTGAGCTCGGCCAGCGACCCGGCACAGGTCAGGTGCTGCTCGCCGCACTCCCAGATGGGCAGCGGAGTACCCCAGTACCGGGTCCGCGACAGCGCCCAGTCCACGTTGTTGCGCAGCCACTCGCCGTACCGGCCATGCTTGATGGTCGGCGGCTGCCAGGTGGTCCGCTCGTTCTCGGCCAGCATCAGGTCCTTGACCTGGGTGGTCCGGATGTACCAGGACGGCAGCGCGTAGTACAGCAGCGGCGTATGGCAGCGCCAGCAGTGCGGGTAGCTGTGCTCCCACTGCTCGACCCGGAACAGCAGGCCGCGCTCAGTCAGGTCGCGGACCAGCGGCTCGTTCGCGGCCGTGAAGAACATCCCGCCAACCAGCGGGATCCATTCCTCGAACCGCCCGTCCTGGCGGACCGGGTTCACCACCGGCAGGCCGTGCGCGCGGCCGGTTTCCATGTCGTCGGCGCCGAAAGCCGGGGCCAGGTGCACCAGGCCGGTGCCGTCCTCGGTGGTCACGAAGTCACCGGGCACGACCCGGTGCGCTCCCGCGATTTCGACCAGGCCGAACGGCGGCCGGTAGGTGGCCCCGACAAGGGCCGCGCCCGGCACCGCGGCCACCACGTGCCAGCCTTCCCCGAGCACCCGGGAGACCAGCTTCTCGGCCACCACCACGGTGTCGCCGTCGCCGGGCTTGCGGGCGATCGCGTAGCTCTCGTCCGGGTGGACCGCCACCGCGGTGTTGGAGGCCAGGGTCCATGGCGTGGTGGTCCACACCAGCAGGTCCGCCCCGTTCAGCAGCGGGTTGGCCCCGTCCGGCAGGCTGACCAGCGGAAACCGGACCGTGACCGCCGGGTCGGACACCTGGCGGTAGACATCTGGCTGGCCCATCTCGTGGTCGGAGAGGGGGGTCTCGCACCGCGGGCAGTACGGGCTGATCCGGAAGTCCCTGACCAGCAGGCCCTTGGTGAAGATTTCCTTCAGCGACCACCACACCGACTCGATGTAGCTGGTGTCCATGGTCCGGTAGGCGTTCTGCAGGTCCACCCAGTAGCCGAGCCGGACCGTCAGTTCCTCGAACGCGTTCACGTGCCGCTGCGCCGACTCGCGGCACCGGGCGTTGAATTCCGCGATCCCGTAGCTCTCGATCGCTTTCTTGCCGGACAGGCCGAGCTCCCGCTCCACCGCCACCTCGACCGGCAGCCCGTGGCAGTCCCAGCCGCCCTGGCGCGGGACGTGGAATCCCTGCATGGTCTTGAAGCGGGGGAAGACGTCCTTGAACACCCGGGCCTCGATGTGATGCACCCCGGGCATGCCGTTCGTGGTCGGCGGGCCCTCGTAGAAGGTCCAGACGGGCCGGCCAGCCGTGGCATCCAGCGACCGCTCGAAGAACTTCCCGTCCTGCCAGCGGGCCAGGACGTCGTGCTCCATGGCGGGCAGGTCGATGGCCGGGGGCAGGTCCGGGAAGTAGCGCGGGCCGCCTGCCTGCGTGGTGTTGCCTGCGTGCGCGTCGTCTCTGGGCGCCATGACTGGTGGTCCTCCTGCGGGGCGCTCGCGGGCTGGCTGTCGGCCCGGTCGCGCGGCTTCGCTGGAGGGACGAGGCGCGCCGGCGGCGGCCCCGCGGTACCACCCTCCTTGGCCGCGTCTCCGCCAGGGAGCGCGACCCTCTCAATTCATGTCTCGCGGCCGGTTCTACTGGGCTCGCGGGCCACGGTGCCTGCTGACGCGTGCCTGGTCCGCTGCTGTTCTTCCGGCGGCTCTGGGGTGATCTGGTCCGCTGGCCTGCCCCCGGGCTCACACCATCCCCGGGTCGCTCCTGGCTTCCTGCTGCGGCAGCTGTCCCCATCAACGCCTTTGCGCCTACAACGATAGCCGATCCCCCCACCCCCGGCCGACGCCATTTCCGCGCCCGGCATCCCCGCCGCCTGGCCTCCCGCAGAGGATCAGGGGGTGCAGTGGCCGCCAGGCGGGGCGAGGTCCAGGGCGGGGTTGCGGTCGAAAAACCCTGCGGGCCGCAGGGTGAAACCCGTGTACTCCACCGGCATCACGGGGAAGTCTTCCGGCCGGCAGAAATGGGTCACGCCCACCGTGTGCCACAGCGCGATACCGGTGTCGGTCACCGGGCGGTCCGCCGCGGTCCACGCGGGCAGGCCGGCGCCGCCCGGATGCTGGTTCGGGAACTCCCCGGCGGCCCGCAGCTCATCGTCGCGGGCGGGGGTGACCCACAGGTGCCGGGTGGCGAACGCCGCCCGGGACGTGATCGCCGCGGTCGGCTGGGCCAGCAGCGGCGCACTGGCGTGCGTGGGCACCAGGGCGTACCCGACCGGCTCACCGCAGGCGTTCCGCGCGGCGTGGTTGACGATCTTCCAGGACCGGCTCCGCTCGGGCGCGGCCATACGCTGGGCGGCGGCCTCGGTCTCCAGCAGGGTCTCCTGGATGGCGAACGCGTTCCCGTGCGGGTTGGCCGGGCCGCCGGGACCGGCACCGCGTCCACCTCGTAGACCGAGTTGTCCGGGCCGTCCAGGCACATGTCCAGGCGGAAGCTGAACAGGTGCTGGTGATGGGGCCCGGCCAGCTCCGGGGTTACCGGGTTGGCGTAGCTGGCCCGGGTTCCCGGCCGGACCGCCTGGGTCTGGATGATCCCGGTCAGCTTGACCTCGGCCTGGATCGAGCCGTCCAGGTAGAAGTACCAGAAGAAGCCGTACTCGTAGTTGCCGACGGTCGCGATGGACGACACGACCATCCGCCGGGAGCGGCGGGTCTCCGCGGCCTGGTTGGCCGCGTCCCGGTGCATCCAGAGCACCCCGTAATCCTCTTCATGCAGGCAGATGGCCTGCGGCAGGACGCGGGCCGCGCCGTCCTCGTCCACGGCCACGGCGTCCAGGTAGACGATCTCACCCAGGCACTCGCAGCCGAGTTCCAGCGGGCTGGCCATCTTGCCCAGGCCGATGTCGCCGGCGTCGAAGGCGTTCTTCCACCAGTGGTTCATCGCGGTGGAGCCGTACGGCACGATCATCTCGGACAGGCCGGCCCGGTAGATGATGGGCCGCAGCCGCCCGCGGTCGTGATAGCCGATCTGGTGCAGGACCAGTCCCTCGATCGGGTGCAGCGACACCCTCATCTGCCAGGGGCCCCAGGTCAGGCACCCGTCGTCCACGGTGAACCCGGGCCCGCCGGGCTGCAGGATCTGCAGCGCCGAGAGATGGCGGAGTTCGCCCGCGCTGGCCGTGTCGTACCGGCCGGCGTCCCGGGGGATGGGCACCACGTCGCCGTCCTCGATCTCCAGGACCTTCCCGGTGTCGCGGTCCAGCAGCGCCACCAGGTTCTCGATCGGCCGGGCGTACGGGTTGCTGCCCGGGCCGTCGAGCAGGTAGGCCACCCCGCGGGCCAGTCGTCGCCCGGAGGCGTCGATCTCCAGCCCGAAGTTGCTGGCCGGCCAGGGGTCCACCTGGACCAGTGACATGTCGGTGATACCACGCCGGGCCAGCGCAGCCCGGAAACCCGGGTCGGCCTTGATCTGCTCGGTATTCTCCCTCCACTCCTCGGCCATGAGTGGCGGCTGGACGTCCGGCACCAGGACCTTCCTGGTCACCGCAGCCTCGTCCAGCGAGACGGTGATGACCCAGGTGTGCCCGGCGGGCCGCTCGTACAGGACGCAGCGGGCCTCCCGCGGCAGCGGGCGGCCGTCCCAGGCCAGGACGGCCCGCTTGGCGGGCTCGGCGAGGGCACAGTAGACGAGCCGGGTGCCGGGGCCCGCGGCCGCGAGCGCGAGGCGGCTGGCCTGGCCGGCCTCGTCCGCCGTCAGCGGGGCGAGGGGGTGGCGGACCGAGGTGCGTGGTGAGTCGGCGGTGGCCTGGGCCATCAGGGTCTCCATCCGGGAGCCGGGGTTTTCCTTCCCTAGTATTAGGGGACATTTCTGGCGCGGCCATGCTAGCCGCCGCGGCCCGGGACCACGGCCGCGCCGTCACGGACCTGGGGCGTCCGCGGCGGGCAAGCTGGCCGGCCGTCTCGGGGGAACGGGCCGGCCCTCTCGGAAGCACGGGCGGGCGCGGTGGCGGCCGGACGGCCAGATGACGCTGGCCAGCCGGAGCCGCGGATTATCGCCGGGCCCAGATGCGTTTGCAGTGCCGGGCAGGCCGATCTATCCTCCGGTGACTGCCCGCCAGTTCAAGATCGATTGGTGGCAGCTGGCATAGTGGACAAGTCGTGTCAAAGGGGGCCGGTATGACAGCAGCCGCACGTTCGGGTGCCGCGGCTCTACCTGTCCGGCCTGGTGAGAAGCACTGGACCCAGAAGGAGCTGGCGGAGGTTCGCCAGGAACTCGAGGACGAGGCCAGCGGGATGCGCCAGGACATCTCCACCGCGGAGTCGGAGATCGCGGCCCGGCTCGGTGATGCGGTCGGTGACGCCGGGGACGACTCCGCTGACGCCGGGGCCAAGACGTTCCAGCGTGAGCACGAGCTCGCCCTGACCCAGAACGCGCGCGAGCTGCTGGCCCAGACCGAGCGGGTGCTAGCCAAGATCAAGGATGGCACCTACGGCGTCTGTGAGTCCTGCGGCCAGCCGATCGGGAAGGCGCGCCTGCAGGCCTTCCCCCGGGCCACCCTCTGCGTGGCCTGCAAGCAGCGCGAGGAACGGCGCTGAACGGCGCGGGACGTGCCGGGGACCCGGATCACGAGGCGGGCGGCCCCGGTCCGGCACCCCGGCGGCGCCGGATCCGGCTGCTGGTCACGGTCGCCGTGGCGGTTTTCGTTGCGGATCTGGTTTCCAAGACCATCGTGGTGGCCACCATGTCGCAGCGGGCCCCGGTCCGCCTGCTCGGCGGCCTGCTGACGCTGCGGGAGCTGCGTAACAGCGGCGCGGCGTTCAGCATCGGCACCTCGGTCACCGTCGTCTTCACCCTGATCGCCCTCGGGGTCATCGTGGCCATCCTGCGCACCGCCCGGCGGCTGCGCAGCATTCCCTGGGCCGTCTCGCTTGGGCTGCTGCTCGGCGGGGCGGCCGGGAACCTGGGGGACCGGCTCTTCCGGTCCCCGGGTTTCCTGCGCGGGCACGTGGTGGATTGGATCGAGCTGCCGCACTGGCCGGTGTTCAACGTGGCGGACTCGTGCATCGTGTGCGGCGGCGTGCTGGCTGTGCTGCTGGCCGCCCGGGGTGTCTCCATCGACGGCACCCGGAACCTGGCCGCCGCGCGGCCTGCCGGGCCCGGCGGGGGAACCGCGGCCCGGACCGGTGAGGATGCCGGGCACCCCGGCCTGCGGGATGACCCGCCGGGACCGCGGGATGAGCCGTCCGGGCCGCGGGGCGCCGCCCTGGACGGCCCCCGTCCCGTCGCTGACCGGCCGGCCACACCCGGCGTGCCCGGAGATGGCAGCCCGTGACCGGGGCGGACCAGCGCCGGGTGGCGGTTCCCGAGGGGCTGGACGGTGAGCGGGTCGACG
The DNA here is from genome assembly GCA_963751175.1 of uncultured Actinomycetes bacterium. Taxonomy (GTDB): domain Bacteria; phylum Actinomycetota; class Actinomycetes; order Streptosporangiales; family Streptosporangiaceae; genus RYN-230. The sequence continues at coordinate 269,825 of CAVVTM010000014.1, forward strand.
CCGCGCTGGCCCGGATGTTCGGGCTGTCCCGGACGAGCGCCGCGGAACTGATCACCGGGGGCCAGGTGCTGATCGGGGGGCGCCCGGCGGCCAAGTCGGACCGGGTGCCCGCGGGGGAGTGGCTGGACGTCACGCTGCCCGCCCCGGTGTCCACGGCGCCGGTGCCGCGTCCCGTGCCCGGCCTGGACGTGGTGTACGAGGACAGCGACATCGTGGTGGTGGACAAGCCGCCGGGGGTGGCCGCCCATCCCACCCCGGGCTGGACCGGCCCGACCGTGCTCGAAGGGCTGCTGGGGGCCGGGCAGATCCTCGCCACCAGCGGTGCCGCGGAACGCCAGGGCATCGTGCACCGGCTCGACGCGAACACCTCAGGCCTGATGGTGGTGGCCAAGAGCGAGCACGCCTATCGCGTGCTCAAGCAGGCGTTCCGTGACCGTGAGGTGGATAAGCGCTACCACGCCCTGGTGCAGGGCCACCCGGATCCGCTGCGCGGGACCATCGACGCGCCCACCGGCCGTCATCCGGCCGGGGACGGCCGGTTCGCGGTGGTGGCCGGCGGCCGCCCGAGCGTCACCCATTACGACACGCTCGAAGCCTTCCGCGGGGCCAGCCTGGAGGAGATCATCCTGGAGACCGGGCGGACTCACCAGATCCGGGTGCACATGGCGGCGCTGCGGCATCCCTGCGCCGGCGACCGCCTGTACGGGGCCGATCCGGTGCTCGCGGCCCACCTGGGGCTGACCCGGCAGTGGCTGCACGCGGTCCGGCTCGGCTTCGCGCACCCGTCGGACGGCCGCCGGGTCGAGTTCACCAGCGAGTACTCCCCGGACCTCGCCCACGCGCTGAACATCCTGCGCGCCGAAAGCTGACCACGGCGGCGATCATGCCGCGCATCCTCACGCGTTCATTGTCAAATATGAGTACTCATGTTTGACTAGTCATTATGAACCCGACCCGGTTGTTCGTGCTGGGCGCGCTGGCCCGGCAGGGACCTATGTACGGGCACCAGATCCGGCGCGGCGCCCGGGTCGACCGGGCCGAGCTGTGGTCCGACGTGCGTCCCGGCTCGCTGTACGGGGCCCTGCACCGGATGGCGGACGAGGGCCTGATCGAGGCGGTGCGCACCGAGCAAGTGGGGAACCTGCCCGCCCGGACCGTCTACGCCATCACCAGTGAGGGGCGCCGCGAACTGCTGGCCCTGCGCGCCGAGGCCTTCCGGCAGGTCGGCCTGCGGTCGGACCCGGTGGACCTGGCCGTGGCGATGAGCGGCGAACTCCCCGAGGAGGAACTGCGCGGGCTGGTCGAGGACCGGCACCGGGCGCTGGCCGCGCAGCTCCAGTTCTTCCGGCACGAGCGTGAACGGACCTGGGCCGAGCAGACGGTCGCGGACAGCCTGATCCTGCAGCACGCCATCGGCCGCCTGGAAGCCGAGATCCACTGGCACGGCCAGCTGCTCGACGCCATCCCGAAGCTGGCGGAACCGGCGACCGCCGCGTCACCCGGCCCAGCCTCGCCCGCGCCGCTGGCGCCCGGCCAGCCCGGCCAGATGAGCGTCCGGGACATCCGCCTGTTCGGCGACCCCGTGCTGCGCGAGGCGTGCCGCCCGGTGACCGACTTTGGCGCGGGGCTGGCGCGGCTGGTCACCGACCTGACGGAGACCTGCCGGCTCCCGGGCCGGGCCGGGCTCGCCGCCCCCCAGATCGGCGTGGACCTGCGCGTGTTCTGTTACAACGTCGACGGCGAGCAGGGGTACCTGATCAATCCCCGCCTGCTGTCCAGCGACGGCCACCAGGACGGCCCGGAAGGCTGCCTGTCGGTACCCGGCCTCTACGCACCCACCCCGCGGGCCGGGCACGCGCTGGTCACCGGGGTGGACCTCGACGGCCTGCCCGTCACGGTCGAAGGAACCGGGGAGCTGGCCCGCTGCCTGCAGCACGAGCTCGATCATCTCGACGGGCATCTCTTCCTGGACCGCCTGCCCCCCGGCGAGCGGCGCCAGGCGCTGCGGGCCCTCCGCGGCCGGCTGAGCGGGCTCGGGCCCTGAGCCCGGCGGGGCGGATCTACCCCAGCTCGCGGAAGAGTCCGCGCAGCCGCTCGAGTGTTCCGGCCGTGGAGGCGGCCCCGGGCCAGTTCACGGACATCCGGGCCAGCAGCGGCGGGTGGTCCGCACCCCACTGCGCAGGCTGTCCCCGGGCTTTAAGGCCGTCTACCCTGGTGTCCCAGGAGGCCGCGTCGGAATGCTGCACGTGTCTCTCTTGGGGGAGCAGTCCGTCACCGACGACGGGACCGGGGTCCGGGCCCGCTCGTCACGTACGGTTGCCCTCATCGGCTTCCTGGTCACCCACGCTGGCTCGCCGCAGCCCCGCCAGCGCATCGCCGGCCTGTTCTGGCCGGACTCGGCAGACGCGCAGGCGCTGACCAACCTGCGGCGTGAGCTGCATCAGCTTCGCCTGGTCCTGGGTGATGAGCCGTCGCTCATCGTGACGTCCAGGGATCTGTGCTGGTGCGACACCCAGACGTGCCACGTCGATGTGCGCACCTTCGACATCGAGGGCGAGGCGGCCCGGGCGGCGGCCGCGGCTGCTGATGATGATGGTGTTCTCCTGCACGCCACCCGGGCTCTCGCCGAGTACCGGGGCGACCTCCTGCCCGGGGTGTACGAGGATTGGGTGCTGGAGGCCAGGTCACAGCGGGAGCGCCAGTGCGTGGAGCTGTGCGATCTGGTCTGCGCGGCGCGTGCCCGGCGGGGCGATCTGGCTGGGGCGGTGGAGGCCGCCCGCCGCCGGATCCAGCTGCAGCCGCTCGAGGAGGCCGGCTATCGCACCCTGATGCAGCTCCAGGCTGACCTGGGCGACCGCGCCGGTGCGGTGAGCACCTACCACCATTGCGCCTCGGTCCTGGAACGCGAGCTCGCCATCACCCCGGACCCGGCGACGCGGCAGGCGTTCGAGCGCCTGATGGCCCGCTCCGGCCCCGACCCGGCAGGTACGGGGCTGCCGCAGATCGGGCCGGCCATCGCCCGGTCCGGGATCGCCGCGGCCCGGATGGTCGGCCGCTCCCGCGAATTCAGCGTGCTCGAGGAGCTGTGGCGCGGGGCCGTGGCCGGCCAGCCTGGCCTGGTCGTGGTCCGCGGGGGAGCCGGCGTGGGGAAGACCCGCCTGGTGACCGAGGTCGCCAGGCTGGCGAGGCGGCAGGGCGCGGTCGTGGCGGGCAGCCAGTGCTTCGGGACAGCCGGGCGGCTGGCGCTGGCGCCGGTAGCGGACTGGCTCCGCAATCGGGAGGTCCAGGCCGCGAGGGCGACGCTGGAAGAGGCCTGGCGTACCGAGGTGGACCGGCTGGTGCCCGCCGCGGGACGCGGGGAGCGCGGCGCCGGCCCGCGGGCAATGGTCGACGCCTGGCAGCGCCTGCGCTTCTTCGAAGGCCTGGCCCGGGCGCTGCTGGCCGTCGACCGCCCGATGCTGCTGGTCCTGGACAACATGCAGTGGTGCGACGAGGAGACGCTGGCCTTCCTCACGTTCTGCCTCGGGCTGGCCCCCGGGGCGCAGCTTCTGGTCGCGGCCACGCTTCGCAATGACAGCCCACGTGAGGACCCGGTCCTCGCGGACTGGACCGACAGGATGCGGGCCACCGGAGTGCTGACCGAGCTTGACCTCAGCCCGTTCGAGGCGGCCGACACCGCGCGTCTCGCCGAGGCGATCGCCGGGCAGCCCCTTCCCGAGGCCGATGTGCTGCTGCTCCAGGGGACGACCGGAGGCTTCCCGCTGTACGTCGTCGAGGCCGTGCGCGCCACCGCCGACCACGGCGGTGCGTCCCGGCCGCCCGGTGATCTCACCGCGGTGCTGCGCAACCGGCTCGAGCAGGCGACCGTGGCCGCCCGCGAGGTGGCTGGCCTGGCGGCCGCGGTGGGGACGGACTTCACCCTCGACCTGGTCACCGAGGCCAGCGACCTGGACGCCGACATCGTGGTGGGGGCAGTCGACGAACTGTGGCGCCGCAGGATCCTGCGCGAGTTCCGGGACGGCTACGACTTCTCCCACGACTTGCTGCGCGACACGGCTTACGAGCAGGTCAGCCCGCCGAAGCGGTGGCTGCTGCACCGGCGCATCGCGCAGAGCCTGGAACTGCTGCACGCCGATGACACCGACGCGGTCTCGGCCCAGCTCGCCGAGCAGTACGCGCGCGGGGGCCGGCCAGGCCGGGCGGTGGCCTACTACCAGCGCGCGGCCAATGTCGCGGCGGGAATGTTCGCCCACGCCGAGGCGATCCGGCTGGGCAAGGAGGCGCTGTCCATCGTCCGGGGCCTCCCCGACGGGAGAGACCGGGACAGGCAGGAACTCGCGGTGCTGGAAGCCATGGCCGCACCGCTCAACGCCAGGTACGGCTACTCATCCCCGGATCTCCAGGAGGCCCTCGAGCGGTCCATCGACCTGGCGGAATCACTGGGCCGCAGGGATTCGACTGCTCACCGGCCTGGTCGCGCTGTGGACGTCGCGATTCGTCCAGGGCCGCATCGCCGACGGTTACCAGGCGGCCGCCCGCGCGCTGGCCCTGGTCGATCCCGCCTCCGAGCTGAGCGGCCCGGCTCACTTCGCCGTCGGCGGGTCGGCCCTCAGCCTCGGCAGGCCCGCGGAGGGGCTGCGTCACCTCGAGCTCGCCGCCCGGATGTCCAGTGGTGCCGCGTCGCTGAGCGTCGGCACCCGGCCCGACGTGCACGCCATGGCCTGGGCCGCGCACGCTCACTGGCTGCTGGGCCACGACCAGGACGCAGTCGGCCAGCGCAGAGAGCGCCATCACGCTGGCGCGCGCGATCGACCACCCGTACAGCCTGGCCGTGGCCCTGGCCTACGGCAGCATCACCTACCAGATGCGCCGTGACCTGTCCCGAGGCTGAGGGACGACCGTCGGCGAGCTGCGCGAGCTGTGCGAGCCGGTACGGCTTCGCCTACTACCGGGAGTGGGCGCTGATCCTCGACGGCTGGTCCCGCGGCGGACGAGCCGGGCATCGACCTGGCCCGGCGCGGCATCGGCAACCTCGAGTCGGAGGGCTCCTTCGCCCGCATGCCGTACTGGCTGTCGCTGCTCGCCGACCTGTCGGCCCGCAATGATCAGCACAGGCCGCGCAGGCCATCCTCGACGCCGCCATGGCCGCCGCGCAGGAGCGGGACGACCTGTGGTGGCTGCCCGAGGTGATGCGGATGCGCGCCGCCCACGACGGGCGGCCAGCCGGCATCTCGCGGCTGCACTCCGCCGCACGGATGGCGTCGGCCCACGGCAGTGTCGCGCTCCTGCGGCGCTGCGAGCACGACCTCATGGAGCGGGGCGCTGGCTCCGGCCCGCCCGGCGTTCTCCCGGTCTCCTGACGCCAGGGCGCAGACGCGGCCCGCGGCGACGGCCCCGAACGCCGGCGCGAACGCTACGCGAACGGCGCCGGTCCTACCGTCAGGTGCCTGGAGACCAAGCAACGTACCCGAAGGGGAGCCCTCATGACCACCACATCAGCCAGCATCGGCACCGCTCCGTACGACGAGCTGGCCGCCGTCCTGCGCGGCGACCTGATCCGCCCGGGAGATCCCGGGTACGACGAGGCGCGCGCCGTCTACAACGCCATGATCGACAAGCATCCGGCCGCGATCGCCCGCTGCCGGGACGCCGCCGACGTCGTCACCTGCGTGCGGTTCGCCCGCGACCACGGCGCCGAGATCGCCGTCCGGGGCGGCGGCCACAACGCGGCCGGCCTGGGGGTAGCGGACGACGCCCTGGTCATCGACCTGTCGCTGCTGCGCAGCACCACGGTCAGCCCCGGGGACCACACCGTCCGCGTCGACGCCGGATGCACCTGGGGAGATGTCGACCACGCGACGGTCGCGTTCGGCATGGCCACCCCGTCCGGCTTCCTCGCCTCCACCGGCGTGGCCGGCCTGACCCTCGGCGGCGGCATCGGCTACCTGTCCCGCCGCTTCGGCCTGACCGTGGACAACCTGCTCGCCGCCGACGTGGTCCTCGCCGACGGCACGTTCGTGACCGCCAGCGAGAGCTCGCACCGCGACCTGTTCTGGGCCCTGCGCGGCGGCGGCGGGAACTTCGGCATCGTCACCTCGTTCACGTTCCGCTGCCACGACATCGGCGAGGCGGCACGATCATCGGCGGCCCGGTGCTTCTACGACATCGCCGACACCGCCGAGGTGATGCGCTGGTACCGGGAGCTGCTGCCCTCGCTGCCGGAGGAGCTGAGCGGCTGGATCGCGCTGCTCACCATCCCCCCGGCCCCGCCGTTCCCCGAGGCGCTGTGGGGACGCAAGGCCTGCGGCATCGTCTGGTGCTACACCGGGTCGCACGACCGGGCCGCCGAGGTGCTCGAGCCGGTCAGGACGTTCGGCTCGCCGCTGCTGGTCGGCCTGCAGGCGATGCCGTTCACGCGTGCTGCAGAGCGCGTTCGACGCCCTCTACCCGGCCGGGCTGCAGTGGTACTGGCGGGCGGACTTCTTCAACGAGATCTCCGACGCCGCCATCGACGTGCACCGCAAGTACGGAGAGCGGCTGCCCACCGGCCACTCCACCATGCACATGTATCCCATCGACGGCGCGGCCAGCCGCGTGCCCGCCGACGCGACCGCGTTCGCCTACCGCGACGGCGGCTGGGCCGGCGTCATCGTCGGCGTCGACCCGGACCCGGCCAACGCCGCCGCCATCTCCCAGTGGGCCAAGGACTACTGGCAGGAACTGCACCCGACCTCGGCCGGCGGCGCGTACATCAACTTCATGATGAACGAGGGCCAGGACCGGGTGAAGGCGTCCTACCGCGGCAACTATGACCGGCTCACGCAGGTCAAGCGCCGCTACGACCCGGACAACATCTTCCACATCAACCAGAACATCCAGCCCGCCGGCGGGTCCGGACGCTAAGCCCGAGCCAGCCGCCCGGCCGGGCGACGGCCAACGACTGACGGCCGGGGCATGTGCCCGGCCGGGCACGGCGGACGCGCTGATCACCGACCCGCTACGGCTGAGAGGCAGCCGATGTCACGACCCGTCCTGTTCGTGATCGATGACGACCCCGGGGTCGTGCGCGCGCTCCAGGACGACCTCAGCCGGCGGTTCGGGAAGGACTTCCGGTCATCGCGGAGTCGTCCGCCGCCGCCGGGCTGGCCACGCTGCGCGAGCTGGCCGCCGGGCACGAGCCGGTGGCGCTGCTCATCGCGGACCACCACATGCGCGAGATGCCCGGGGTCGAGTTCCTCAGGTACGCGCATGCCCTGCACCCGCTGGCCAAGCGGGTGCTCCTGGTGGAGCGCGACTACTCGGCGCGCAGCCCGGTCGTCCGGGCCATGACGCTCGGCCAGGCCGACTACCACCTCAGCAAGCCGTGGATGCTCGAGCAGGATCTCTACCGCGAGATCAGCGAGTTCCTGGCCGACTGGGCCAAGGACCAGGAAGCGGCTTCGAGCTGTTCCACATCGTCGGGCGGCTCCAGGACCCCGGCACGCATGAACTGCGGGAACTGCTCACCCGCTTCAACGTGCCGTTCCACTTCCACGCCGCCGACACCGAGCAGGGCCGCCGCCTGCTTGATGACCACGGGCTGGACGCGTCGCGCCTGCCGGTCATGATCCGTCACGACGGCTACACGATGGTCGAGCCGGCGCCCGCCCAGATCATCGAATCGGTCGGCGGGAGCACCCGCAACGACGTCGACGACTGCGATATCGTCGTCGTCGGGGCCGGGCCGGCTGGTCTGACCGCCGCCGTCTACGCGGCATCCGAGGGCCTCCGGACAGTGGTGCTGGAAGAGAGCGGTGTCCGGCGGCCAGGCGGGCAGCAGCCCCATGATCCGGAACTATCCGGGCTTCCCGCACGGCATCAGCGGGCACGAGCTGACCCGCCGGGCGTGCGAGCAGGCCTGGATGTTCGGCGCGCACATGGTGTTCTCCCAGCCCGCCGCCGGCCTGGAAAGCCAGGGCGGCGACCGCGTCGTGCACCTCGCCGACGGCAGCCAGATCGTGGCCGGGGCGGTCATCGTCGCGCCGGGCATCGCCTGGCGCCGTCTGGGTGTGCCGCGCCTCGAGGCGCTGGTGGGCTCGGGCGTTTTCTACGGTTCGGCCGGCAGCGAGGCGCCGGCCATGGAAGGCCGCGACGTGTTCGTGGTAGGCGCCGGGAACTCGGGCGGCCAGGCCACGCTGCACCTGGCCCGGTATGCCCGGCAGGTGACGATGCTGGTGCGGAAGGACAGCCTGGCCCGCTCGATGTCGGAGTACCTGATCCGGGAGATCGAGGCCACGTCCAATATCGCGGTACGCCTGCACACCGAGATCACGGACGGCCACGGATCCGATCAGCTCGACGCCCTCACCGTGCACGACAGCCTGAGCGACCGGACAGAGCAGGTCCCGGCGGCCGCGCTGTTCGTGCTGATCGGCGGGGAGCCGCACACGCAGTGGCTGCCCGCCGCGATCCAGCGCGAGCGCGGTTACATCCTGACCGGGCGCGACGTCGCGCAGGCGCCGGGGTGGCCGCTCGATCGTGCCCCCCTCCCGCTCGAGACGTCGATGCCCGGCGTCTTCGCGGCCGGGGACGCCCGCTACCGCTCGATCAAGCGGGTCGCCTCCGCCGTCGGTGACGGCGCGACGGCGGTGCGGCTCACGCAGGAGTACCTGGCTTCGCGGCACGCCGCCCAGCGGGTGCCAGCCGGATAATCGCCGGATCAGGGTATCGGCCGGGCGCGTGGTCTGAGCTGCTCCGAGATGGGGACGCCGGAAAGCGGGTCGATGCGGTCGGCGGCCAGGATGTACCACGCGGTCGTGCCGGTGTGCAGCGAGGCGTACACGTTGCCGCCCTCGCAGTCACTCAGCGCGTCGTACGACGCGGCCATGATCCCGAGGCCGTCCGCGTTCGGCCCCCTGGCCTGGGCGTAGACGAGATCTGAGAGGTACGTTGCCGCCTCGGCCTGGTCGTCTGCCTCGTCGCTGAATTCCAGCGCGTCCGCGAGGTGGGCGGTGCCCTCGAACCACACGCCCGTGCGGTTGCCGGTGCAGATGCTCACGCCGCGGTAGCCATCGGCGGTCACGGCCAGGTGGCGCCCTTCCCAGTCGAGCGATCTCTCGTACGCGGGGTCCTGGAGAGCCAGATACGACCAGCTGTTGACGTCCTCGACCTGCGGGGAGTAATCCAGGGTCGCGCCATTGTCGCTGGTGCCCACGCTAGAACCGGCCCGCCGCAGCGTCCCACATGGCCAGGATGAACCGCCTGGCCCAAGCCGATCTAGATGACCAGACAGGATCCCCGGTTTCCCGGGCCAGCAGCCGGAAAAATGCGTACACGTCGATGTTGTGCTCGGTTGACTTCCATTCGATCTTGCTTCCCGATCCGGTGTAGCCACCGGTGTAGCCGTCCGGCCCGCGATCGTCCCGGCAGTGGGCCTGGATCCAGTCGCCTATGGCCACGGCGCCGTCCAGGTAGGCCTTCCTTCCAGTGGCGGAATACAGCTGCGCGAGAGCGTCCCCGGCCCAGGCCATGACGCCCGTATTGCTGGTCGGATCGGTGACGTGGATGTCACTCGGGTGCTCCAGGGCGGTCGGCGCGTACTGGTCCATGATGCGCCCGTCGTGCACCGGATCGTGGGCCTGCAGGTAGAGCAGTCCATCACCGATGACCTCGGCGCGGGCCACCCCATTGTGGGTGCCCTCGGCCAGGTAGGCGTCGATCACCAGCGCGTCATCGTAGGTACCAGAGGAGGTGTCGCCGTCGAGGCCCAGCAGCCCTCCCAGGTAGCTCTGGACCAGGCGCGGGGTGGTGCCGGCCGTGTGGCGGTCCATCATCTGGTTGAGGAACTGGTAGGCCCGGGCCACGCTCCCCGCCAGTTGTCCGGTCCCGACGCCTGGCCCGGTCACGACGGGGTCGTCGTCCGGGCCCTGGTGGGAGTGGGTCGCGACGAGGCCGATCCAGCAAGACCACGCCGATCAGCACGACCACGCCGGCGCTGATCGCGACCGCCAGGCCGAGGTGCCGAGTCAGTCGCATGCCTGATCATCCTGGCCCGTGGTGTGGATGCCGCGGTATCGGTTGTCACTATCAGTAGTATTTAGACTACTTTAAGTCGTCAAACGGGGAGGTTATCTCCGCCGCCCGTGCCGGTGGGCCTCCGGGCCGGATCGCAGGCGCAAAACGGGATAACAGGCCATCCGGTGTGGCGGGTCGCAGCGCCTCCACCGCCTCTGTAGGCTCGACTCCGCCGGGCCGGTGCGCCACTGCCGCGGCATCCTCCCGCCGGGGAATTCCGCGGCCGGGCAGGTCCTTTACCAGGCAGCACCGGCCGATTCCCCCGGCCCTGGCTGGTGAGTGCCCGCGAGGGTTTTCGTTGCATGCCTTTAAAGGAGGCGGTAGTTCGTGACGGCAGCCGCAGCGGACCACACCGGCCACCAGGACGGGTTTGTGCACCTCCACGTGCACACCGAGTACTCGATGCTGGACGGCGCCGCGCGGCTGAAGGACATGTTCGCCCAGTGCGAGCGCGAGGGCATGTCCGCCGTGGCCATGACCGACCACGGCAACCTCTACGGCGCCTACGACTTCTGGTCCAAGGCGACCAAGGCCGGGATCAAGCCGATCATCGGCATCGAGGCCTACGTCGCCCCCGAGCACCGCAGGCACCGCCAGCCGGTGCGCTGGGGCACCCCGGCGCAGAAGGACGACGACGTGTCCGGCGCCGGTGCCTACACGCACATGACGCTGCTCGCCGAGACCACCGAGGGCATGCACAACCTGTTCCGGCTGTCCTCCCTGGCGTCGCTGGAGGGCTACTTCCGCAAGCCACGGATGGACCGCGAGCTGATCGCCGCGCACGCCCAGGGGATCATCGCCACCACCGGCTGCCCCAGCGGCGAGGTGCAGACCCGGCTCCGGCTCGGCCAGTACCCGCAGGCGCTCGAGGCGGCCGCCGCGTACCGCGACATCTTCGGCGCCGGCAACTTCTTCGTCGAGATCATGGACCACGGGCTCAGCATCGAGCAGCGGGTCCGCGACGGCCTGCGGCGCATCGCGAAAGAGCTGGACCTGCCGTTCGTGGTCACCAACGACTCGCACTACTCGGTCGAGGCGGACGCGAAGGCGCACGAGGTGCTGCTGTGCGTGCAGACCGGGTCCAACATGGCCGACCCCGGACGGTTCAGGTTCGACGGCTCGGGCTACTACCTGAAGACCCCGCAGGAGATGCGCGCGGCGTTCCCTGACGAGGAATGGCAGGCCGGCTGCGACTCCACGCTGCTCATCGCCGAGCGCGCCGACGTCAAGTTCGAGTCCCGGAACCTGATGCCGCTGTTCGACGTGCCCGAGGGGGAGACCGAGGAGAGCTGGCTGCGCAGGGAAGTCTGGCGCGGGATGGACCGCCGGTACCCGGACGGGTACGACGACCGCCGGCGCCAGCAGGTCGAGTACGAGATGGGCATCATCACCCAGATGGGCTTCTGCTCGTACTTCCTGGTCGTCGCCGACTTCATCATGTGGGCGAAGCGGAACGGGGTGGGAGTCGGGCCGGGCCGCGGATCGGCCGCAGGCTGCCTGGTGGCCTACGCCCTGGGCATCACCGACCTGGACCCGCTCAAGCACGGGCTGATCTTCGAGCGGTTCCTGAACCCCGAGCGCGTGTCCATGCCCGACATCGACATCGACTTCGACGAACGCCGGCGGGGTGACGTGATCCGCTACGTCACCGAGAAGTGGGGCGAGGACCGGGTCGCCCAGATCATCACGTACGGCACCATCAAGGCCAAGGCCGCGGTCAAGGACTCCGCCCGGGTGCTCGGCTTCCCGTACGCGCTCGGCGACCGGATCACCAAGGCGTTCCCGCCCGCCGTGATGGGCAAGGACATCCCGCTGTCCGGGATCTTCGACGACGCCCACCCCCGCTACGGCGAGGCCGGCGAGATCCGCGCCCTCTACGAGGCCGAGGCCGAGGTGCGGCAGGTCATCGACACCGCCCGCGGGCTGGAGGGGCTGATCCGCCAGGCCGGTGTGCACGCGGCCGGCGTGATCATGAGCAGCGAGCCGATCATCGACCATGTGCCGGTCTGGAAGCGGGAGGCCGACGGCGCGGTCATCACCCAGTTCGACTATCCGGCGTGTGAGTCGCTCGGCCTGCTCAAGATGGACTTCCTCGGCCTGCGGAACCTCACCGTGCTGGACGACGCGGTCCGCGGCGTCAAGGCCAACCGGGGCATCGACGTCGACCTCGAGACCCTGCCACTGGACGACAAGCCCACCTACGATCTGCTGGCCCGGGGCGACACGCTGGGCATCTTCCAGTTCGACGGCGGCCCGATGCGGGCGCTGCTGCGCAGCATGCGGCCGGACAACTTCGAGGACATCTCCGCGGTCGGCGCCCTGTACCGGCCCGGGCCGATGGGCGCCAACGCCCACAACGACTACGCCGACCGGAAGAACCAGCGCAAGCCGGTCGTGCCGATCCACCCCGAGCTGGCCGAGCCGCTGGCCGAGATCCTGGGCGACACCTACGGGCTGATCGTCTACCAGGAGCAGGTCATGGCCATCGCGCAGAAGGTGGCCGGCTACAGCCTCGGCAGCGCGGACCTGCTCCGCCGGGCCATGGGCAAGAAGAAGAAGGAGATCCTGGACAAGGAGTTCGCGCCGTTCGAGGCCGGCATGAAGGCGAACGGCTACTCCGCCTCGGCGATCAAGACGCTGTGGGACATCCTGGTCCCGTTCTCCGACTACGCGTTCAACAAGGCGCACAGCGCCGCCTACGGGCTGGTCTCCTACTGGACCGCCTACCTCAAGGCCAACTACCCGGCCGAGTACATGGCCGGGCTGCTCACCTCGGTGTCCGGCGACAAGGACAAGAGCGCTCTTTACCTCAACGAATGCCGCCGGATGGGCATCACCGTGCTTCCCCCGGACGTCAACGCGTCGACGGCCATGTTCACCCCGGTCGGTAACGACATCAGGTTCGGCCTGGCCGCCGTCCGGAACGTCGGTACCAACGTGGTGGACGCGATCGTGGAGGCCCGCACGGCCAAGGACGCCTTCACCAGCTTCGCCGACTTCCTGCGCAAGGTCCCGGTCAACGTGTGCAACAAGCGGGTCATCGAGTCGCTGATCAAGGCCGGGGCCTTCGACTCGCTCGGGCACCCGCGCAAGGGCCTGGCCATCATCCACGAGCAGGCCATCGACACCGTGATCGACGTGAAGCGCAACGAGGCCATCGGCCAGGACTCGCTGTTCGGGGGGGATGCCGAGGTCGAGGCCACCTTCGAGGTCCCGGTGCCGGACGGGGAGTGGGACAAGACCACGCTGCTGGCGTTCGAGCGCGAGATGCTCGGCCTGTACGTGTCCGACCACCCGCTGCTCGGCGTCGAGCACATCGTGGCGTCGAACACCGACTGCTCCGTGGCCGAGCTGATCAGTTCCGCGGGGGAGGAGCCCTCCGAGCGCGGCCCGGCGGCCCGGGGCGGCCGCCCGGACGGGCAGATGGTCTCGGTCGGGGGGATCCTGTCGGGGGTGCAGCGGAAGGTCACCCGGCAGGGCAACCCGTGGGCCACGGCCACGCTGGAGGACCTGGAGGGCGCCATCGAGGTGCTGTTCTTCCCGGCCGCCTACCAGCAGTGCTCGCTGCTGCTGGCCGAGGACGCCATCGTGATCGTGAAAGGCCGCCTGGACCGGCGGGACGAGACGCCCAAGCTGATCGCGCAGGAGGTGAGCGCGCCGGACCTGACGGCGGACCAGGGCGGCCCTTTCGTCGTGTCGATGCCGGTCCAGCGGTGCGTCGCGCCCGTGGTCAACCGGCTGCGCGAGGTCCTGTCCACCCATCCGGGGCTGTCCGAAGTGCACCTGAAACTCTGCAATGGCCCGAGGGCGACGATTGTCCGGCTGGATGACAAGCTGCGGGTCAAGCCGTCGCCCGCGCTGCTGGCCGACCTGAAGCAGCTGCTCGGGCCGGCTTGCGTGGGCTGAGCCCGCGCCCCGGTCAGCGCCGGCACTGTGCGGGCTTCGTGCCCGGGCAAGCTTCGCGCCCGTGCGAGCTGGGAAGACTGGACGGTAGTCCGGCCAGCGAAGGGCGCTGCAGTGATACGCCGCATGCACTTGTCCGGCCACCATAAGGAGGCGCTGCGCACCAACCTGTGGCTGGTCCCGGCGATCGAGGTGCTGGCCGCACTCGGCCTGTTCGCCGTCACCAATGTGGCAGACCGGGCCGCCTACCACGGCTCCGTGATGCTGCCGTCGTGGGTGATCAGCGGCTCAGCTGACGCTGCGCGGCAGATCCTCACCACGATCGCGGCGGCGATCATCACGGTCGTGGGCGTGGTCTTCTCGATCGTCATCGTCGCGCTGACCCTGGTCTCCACCCAGTTCGGCCCCCGGATGCTGCGCACCTTCATCCGGGACCGGGGCACCCAGCTGACCCTCGGGACCTTCGTCGCGACATTCGTCTACGCGGTCCTCACCCTGGTGTCCATCGGCGGTCCCGGGCCAGGCGGGCCGTACGTGCCGCACATCGGCATCACGGTCACGCTGGCGCTCACCGTGACCGACCTGGCGGTGCTGATCTACTTCATCCACCACATCGCCACCCAGATCCAGCTGCCCGAGGTGATCGCCGGTATCTCCGCCGACCTCTCCGCGGCGATCGATGACCAGGTGGACGACGGGAGCCGCCCGGCCTGGCGACCCGTCGGTCTCCGGCCTGCTGGCCAGCATGGCTGGCCCCGGTGGCGTGGTCGAGGTCGCGGACAGCGGGTACCTCCAGTACGTTCACCGGCGCACGCTGCTGGGCATCGCCACGCAGGCGGGTGCGGTCATCTACCTGAGATACCGGCCGGGTCACTTCCTCGTCCAGGGCAGCCCGCTGGCCACGGTGTGGCCGGCCAGCGCGGCGCGCAAGGTGGCCGACGGGCTGACCCGGGCCCACGTCACCGGCCCGTACCGGACGCTGGCCCAGGACGTCTCGTTCGGCGTCAACCAGCTGGTGGAGATCGCGATCCGCTCGCTCTCCACCGCCGTGAACGACACTTTCACGGCGCTGACCTGCATCGACTGGCTGTCTGACAGCCTGTGCAAGGTCGCCGGCCGATGGCAGCCAGCCCGGGTGCACCGGGACCGGGCGGGCGCCGTGCGGGTGATCACCACCGAGCCGACGTACGACCGGCTGGTGCAGCGGTCGTTCGAGAAGATCCGGCAGAGTTCCCGCGGATCGCCCGCGGTGCTGATCCGCCAGCTGGACGCGCTGGCCAGGATCATGGAACGGACCACGGCGGACGATCAGCGCCAGGTGCTGCTCGACCAGGCTGCCATGATCATCCAGGCGAGTGAGGAATCAGTGCCTGACCAGCCGGACCGGGCCGACGTGCGCCGCCAGTACCAGGCGTTCCTCGCCGTCCATGCCCAGCTGGCCGGCCTGCCGCTGCCCACGCCAGGCAGCTGACGGGGGGGAGGGGTTCCGGGGGCCGTCCCCCCGGAACAGCAGAGCCTTCAGGCGTCGCGGGTCTTGAGCAGGTAGCCGGCGATGACCAGCAGCACGAGCGTCCACAGGCAGAACACGCCGAACCCTTCCCAGGGCGAGAGCACCTGGTTGGCCTGCTGGTGCGCCTGGCCGATCAGCTGGCCGGCCACGGTGGGCAGGTAAGCGTGTACGTATTTGCCGATCTTCCCGGGAATCAGCTGGGTCAGCGGGGCCAGCACCAGCACGAAGGCGATGACACCGGTAATGGCGCCGGCAGTGTGCCGGACGATCCCGCCAATGGCCAGCGCGAACAGGCCCAGAACGGCGAGGTAGAGGCCAGCCCCGAACACCGCGCGGGCCACCCCCGGATCGCTGAGCGACACCGGTGCATGGCTGTGCAGGACGGCCGCGCCGAGGAAGAACGACGGGAACGTGACGATTTCCCCCACGACCAGGACCAGCAGGGCGAACACGATCGACTTGGCCGCCAGCATCGGGATGCGGCGCGGGACGGCCAGCAGGGACGCACGGATCACCCCGGTGGAGTATTCGCTCGACATGACCAGCACGCCCAGGACGCAGATCGTCAGCTGGCCGAACTCCAGACCGGAGCCGAGGATGGTGCTCACCGGGTCGGCCATGATCTGGGCCCGCTGCGTCGGGTCGGTCTTGGTCCACTGCAGGACCGTCAGCCAGGTGAACAAGCCGGTGAAGCCGAGGGTGAGCACGACCAGGAGGATCAGCGACCAGATGGTCGACCGGACCGACCGGATCTTGGTCCACTCGGCGAGCAGCAGGCGGGCGAAGGCGGTGCCGCGCGACGGGGCCGGGATGTCGCCGATCCCGGGCCTGGCTGGCGCGGCCGGCGGGCTGGCGGAGATCATTCGGCCCTCCCTGGTGCGGTGCCGGACGCTGTCCCGGTGGCCGCTGGCTGGGTACCCGGTGCCGCCGCCCCGGAGCCCGCCACTGACGCGGGGACGCCGTATTCCAGGCTGTCCGCGGTCAGCTCCATGTAGGCCTCCTCGAGCGACGCCAGCCGCGGCGTGAGCTCGTGGAGCACGATGCGCTCGGCCGCGGCGATCTCGCCGACCTGCGGCGCATCCATGCCGGTGACCCTCAGCGCAGCGTCCTGGCGGCCCCCCTCATCCTGCGCTTCGGCCTTGCCCCCGGCCGCCGCGACCAGGTCGGCCAGCCGGGCCGCCTCTGGCGAGCGCACCAGCACGTATTTCTCGGAACTGCGCTCGATGAATTCCTGGGTACTGCAGTCCGCGATGAGCTTGCCCCGGCCAATCACGATCAAGTGGTCCGCGGTGACGGCCATCTCGTTCATCAGATGGCTGGAGACGAATACGGTGCGGCCCTCGCTGGCCAGCTGCTTCATCAGGTTCCTGATCCACAGGATGCCTTCCGGGTCCAGCCCGTTGACCGGCTCGTCGAGGACGAGGACCTGAGGATCACCCAGCAGCGCCGCGGCGATGCCGACCCGCTGGCTCATGCCCAGGGAGTACGCCCCGGTCCGCTTGTTGGCCGCCTCGGTCAGCCCGACCAGGGCGAGTACCTGATCGACCCGT
This sequence comes from uncultured Actinomycetes bacterium, assembly GCA_963751175.1. Taxonomy (GTDB): domain Bacteria; phylum Actinomycetota; class Actinomycetes; order Streptosporangiales; family Streptosporangiaceae; genus RYN-230. The sequence goes on from CAVVTM010000014.1 coordinate 286,841, forward strand.
GACCGGGGCAGTCCCTGGCTCTGGGCCAGGAACAGCAGGTGGTTATAGGCGCTCCGGCCCGGGTGCATGGCCCGGGCCTCGAGGAGAGCCCCGACGATCCGCAACGGCTGGGGCAGGTCGGCGTAGTGCCTGCCGCCGATCGTGGCCATGCCGGACAGCGGCCGGTCCAGACCGAGGATCAGCCGCATCGTCGTGGACTTGCCCGCGCCATTCGGCCCGAGGAAGCCGGTGACCCGGCCCGGCTCCACGGTAAAGGACAAATGGTCAACGGCGAGTTTTTCCCCGTAGCGCTTAGTGAGGTCCCGTGCCTCAATCATCATTTCCCCTTGAGACGGCCTGGCCGACATGGTTACGCCGTACACCAGAACCTAAGGTACCAAGCAATTGCGCGCAGCCGATTTTCCCGGGCCCCTTGGCGGCGGGCCGCATGCCGGCCGGGTGGGCCGGACCGGGTGGGCCGGACCGGGTGGGCCGGACCGCACCGGGTCGCGCGCTGCGGGGCGCCCGGTGCAGCGTTCCCGGTCGCGGCGGCGGTCACGTACGCTGCTGCGAAGTATGACCGAGCCCATGCCACTCCCCGCCGCGCGTGCCGCCGCCGGAATCCGCCGCGGCGTCGTGGCCTGCCTGGCTGTGGCGGGCGGGACCGTGCTGCTCGGGGTGCTGGCCGGGTTCGCCTGGGCTCTGGCGGCCCCACGGCCGCTGCTGGTGATGACCGGCCACGGCACCGCGGCCGTGATCAACGCCGAGACCAGCGCCTTCATCGCGGCGGACGGCTGGTACTGCTTCATCTGCCTGGCCGGGGGAGTGCTCAGCGGGCTGTTCGGCTACCTGCTCGCCGTCCGCAGCTACGGCCCGGTCGCCATGATCATGGTCCTGGTCAGCGCCCTGGCCGCCGCGCTGATCACGCTCTGGATCGGGGAGCACGCGGGGCTGGCCAGCTACCACCATCTGCTCGCCACCCTGTCACCGGGGGCGAAGCTGCATGCCGCGCTGTCCCTGGGCGCCCGGAGCGCGATCGCGTTCTGGCCGCTGGGAGCCGGGCTGATGGCAGGCGGGATGGAACTGGCCGCCTGGGTGCGCGACCGGCAGGTGGCTGCCTCGGGATCGGCTCTGGCCCCGGAATGACGGGCGGGGCCAGGCCCCGGGCGGCATCCAGCCGGGATGTCCACGATGTGGACGGGCCCGGCGCCTGCCCGGGCCCGCTCCGTACACTGGGCGGGTGCTTTCCAGGATTGATCTGCGCGGATCGTCGGCTGCCCAGCTGAGCAGGGAAAAGCTAGCCCCGGTGCTGCCCCGGGCGGGGCTGGACGTCGAGGCGGCGATCGAGAAGGTCCGGCCGATCTGCGACGACGTGCGCCATCGCGGAGCAGCCGCGGTCCGTGAGTACACGCTGCGTTTCGACGGCGTGGACCTGGCCAGCACCCGGGTCCCGGCGGCCGCGCTGGCCGGGGCGCTGGAGGCGCTGGACCCGGACCTGCGCGCGGCGCTGGAGGAGACCATCCGCCGGCTCCGGCTGGTCTGCCGGGCCCAGCTGCCTGGGGATGTCGTGACCAGTGTCGGCGCGGGAGCCACCGTCACCGAGCGGTACGTCGCCGTGGGCCGCGCGGGCGTGTACGTGCCGGGCGGCCTGGTCACCTACCCGTCCTCGGTGCTGATGAACGTGGTCCCCGCGCAGGTGGCCGGGGTGCCGCAGATCGCCGTGGCCTCGCCGCCCCAGGAGAACGGCCTGCCCAGCCCGTCGGTGCTGGCCGCGTGCGCGCTGCTCGGCGTCGAGGAGGTCCACGCCGCCGGCGGGGCCCAGGCCATCGCCATGCTCGGGTACGGCACGGCCGAGTGTGCCGCCGTGGACACCATCACCGGCCCGGGCAATATCTACGTCGCCGCCGCCAAGCGGCTGCTGCTCGGCACGATCAGCACCGACGCCGAGGCCGGCCCGACGGAGATCGCGATCATCGCGGACGACACCGCGGATCCGGAGTTCGTCGCGGCCGACCTGATCGCCCAGGCCGAGCACGATCCGCTGGCCGCCTGCCTGCTGATCACCACGGACCCGGGCCTGGCCGACCGGGTGGACAAGGCCCTGGGGCCGCAGATCGCCGCGGCCCGGCACCGGGAGCGGGTGGAGGCCGCGCTGGCCGGCCAGTCAGCCTGCGTGCTGGTGGACGACGCCGACACGGCGCTGGCCACCTCGGACGCCTGGGCGCCGGAGCACCTGGAGATCCAGGCCCGGGACGCGGGCGCGCTGGCCCGCCGGGTCCGCAACGCGGGCGCCGTCTTCGTGGGGCCGTACGCCCCGGTCTCGCTCGGCGACTACCTGGCGGGCTCGAACCATGTGCTGCCGACCGGCGGCACCGCCCGGCACACCGCGGGGCTGTCCGTGCTGACCTTCCTGCGCGCCATTCACCTGGTCGAATACGAGCGGGACGCGCTGGCCGAGGTCGCTCCGCACATCGACGCGCTCGGCGGGGCCGAGGACCTGGCCGCGCACGTCGCCGCGGTGCGGGTGCGCATTCCCAGGGCCGAGCCGTGAGCAGTTCCCCGGCTGGTTCCGCCGCAGGCGGGCCGGGATCCCGCACCGGTCCGCCTCGCTCCCGTCGTGGCTGCCGATCCGCGAGGACCTGGCCGGGCACACCGCCTACGGCGCCCCGCAGATCGACGTCCCGGTCCGGCTGAACACCAACGAGAATCCTTATCCGCCCGCGCCAGCCGTGGCCGAGGCGATCGCGCAGGCCGTCGCGGAGGTGGCCGGGACGCTGAACCGCTACCCGGACCGGGACGCGGTGGCGCTGCGCGGTGACCTGGCCGCCTATCTCGGCCACGGGCTGGCGGCGGACCAGGTCTGGGCGGCCAACGGCTCGAATGAGATCATCCAGCAGCTGTTCCAGGCGTTCGGCGGCCAGGGGCGGACCGCGCTGGGGTTCGAGCCCTCGTACTCGATGCACCCGCTGATCGCGCTGGCCACCGGCACCCGCTGGATCAGCGGAGCCCGGGACGCCGACTTCGGGCTCGAGCCGGATCACGCGCTGGCCGCGATCCGTGCGCATGAGCCCGACCTGGTCTTCCTCACCTCGCCGAACAATCCCACCGGCACCGCGCTGGCCCCCGAGGTGATCGAGGCGGTCTGCGCGGCCGCCCCGGGCATGGTCATCGTGGACGAGGCGTACGCCGAGTTCGCCCGGGATACCTCCGCGACCGCGCTCACCCTGCTGCCGCGCTGCCGGCGGCTTGTGGTGACCCGCACCATGTCCAAGGCCTTCGCGCTGGCCGGCGCCCGGGTCGGGTACCTGGCCGCCGACCCGGCGGTTCTGCAGGCGCTGCTCCTGGTCCGGCTGCCCTACCACCTGTCCGCGGTCACCCAGGCGGTGGCCCGGGCGGCGCTGGCCCTGGCCAGCGAACCGCTCGCTACGGTGGCGGCGCTCCGCGAGCAGCGGGACGGGCTCGTCGCCTGGCTGCGCGGGCGGGGCCTGCGGGTGGCGGACTCGGACGCCAACTTCGTGCTGTTCGGCGAGTTCGCCGACCGGCACGCGGTCTGGCAGGCGCTGCTAGACAGGGGCGTGCTGATCCGCGAGACCGGGCCGTCCGGCTGGCTGAGGGTCACGGCGGGGACGCCTGACGAGATGGCGGCGTTCCGCGACGCGCTGGACGCGGTGCTGACCCTGGGACTGGCACCAGGGCTGACACGGGGGCTGACGCCGGCCACGCAGCCGGCCGGGGAGGGCGCACGATGAACGACACCTGGAGCCGGGCCATGAAGCGGACCGGGCGGGTCGAGCGGGTCACCAAGGAGACCAGCGTGCTGGTCGAGCTGGACCTCGACGGCAGCGGCACGGCTGACATCAGCACCGGGGTGCCGTTCTTCGACCACATGCTCGCCCAGCTGGCCAAGCACGGGCTGCTCGACCTGACCGTCCGGGCCACCGGCGATATCGAGGTGGACGCGCACCACACGGTCGAGGACACCGCGCTCGCCCTGGGCCAGGCGCTGCGCGAGGCGCTCGGCGACAAGGCCGGCATCTGCCGTTTCGGGGACGCTGCCGTGCCGCTGGACGAGACGCTGGCCCGGGCCGCGATCGACCTGTCCGGGCGCCCTTACCTGGTGCACGCGGAGCCGGACGGCATGGCCCCGCTGATCGGGACCTACGACACCACGCTGACTAGGCATTTCTTCGAGTCCGTGACCTCCACGGCGGCCATCTGCCTGCATCTGGAAGTGACCGGGCGCAACCCGCATCACCTGGTCGAGGCGCAGTTCAAGGCGGTAGCCCGGGCGCTGCGCGCGGCCGCTGCCCCGGACCCCCGGGCGCCCGGGATCCCGAGCACCAAGGGCGTCCTGTGAGCGCCGTCCGGTACCGGCTCGCGAGGGCGGGCCGTCAGGCCCGGCCGAGTGGCCGGTGGTCTGGTCCTGGCGGCCGGACGGCGCGAACGCCGGAGGAGGCACTGTGAGCCATCGGCCCCGGGTCGCGGTCCTGGACTACGGGTCGGGAAACATCCGCTCCGCGCAGCGCGCCCTGGAGCGGGCCGGGGCGGACACCGAGGTCACCGCCGACTTCGACGCCGCGCTCAGCGCGGACGGCCTGGTGGTCCCGGGGGTCGGCGCGTTCGCGGCCTGCATGGCGGGGATCCGTGCCGTGCGCGGCGATCAGATCATCGACCGGCGGCTGGCCGGTTCCCGGCCGGTGCTCGGCATCTGCGTCGGCATGCAGGTGATGTTCGACGAGGGTGTCGAGCACGGCCTGCACACCACGGGCTGCGGCCAGTGGCCCGGCACGGTGGAGCGGCTGCACGCCCCGGTCCTGCCGCACATGGGCTGGAACACGGTCGAACGCCGGCAGCGGTTCCCGGCTGCTGGCCGGCCTCGACCCCGGCACCCGCTTCTACTTCGTGCATTCCTACGCGGCCCTGGCGCTGCCCATGCCGCCGTCGGAGCGGATGACGCCCCCGCTGATCAGCTGGGCGGCACACGGGCAGCCGTTCATCGCGGCAGTGGAGAACGGCCCGCTGTGCGCGACCCAGTTTCACCCGGAGAAATCCGGCGACGCGGGGGCCGCGTTGCTGGCGAACTGGCTGGAGATGGTGCGATGACGCCCGGTGGTCCGGAAGCCGGTAGCCCGGGAGCCCGTGGTCCGGCGCCGGCGGCCCGGGAGCCCGTGGTCCGGGAGCCGGTGCTTCCGGGAAGGGTGGCCTGATCCTGCTGCCCGCCGTGGACGTGGCCGGGGGTAAGGCGGTCCGGCTGGTCCAGGGGGCCGCCGGGACCGAGACCGACTACGGAGAGCCGCTGCAGGCCGCGCTGGCCTGGCAGGCGGCGGGCGCGCAGTGGCTGCACCTGGTGGACCTGGACGCCGCGTTCGGCCGTGGGTCCAACGCGGAACTGCTCGCCTCGGTCGCGGGCCGGCTGGACATCGCGGTCGAACTGTCCGGGGGCATCCGTGACGACGCCTCGCTGGCCGCCGCGCTGGCCACCGGCTGCGCCCGGGTCAACGTGGGCACCGCTGCGCTGGAGAACCCGGACTGGGTCCGGGCCGCGATCGCCCGGCACGGGGACAAGATCGCGGTGGGCCTGGACGTGCGCGGCACGCGGCTGGCCGCCCGGGGCTGGACCCGGGAGGGCGGAGAGCTCGATGAGGCGCTGGACCGGCTGGACGCCGACGGCTGCGCCCGGTACGTGGTGACGGACATCAACAAGGACGGCATGCTGTCCGGGCCGAATCTGGATCTGCTGCGGCACGTTTGCACCCGGACGGCGCGGCCGGTGATCGCCAGCGGTGGCGTGTCCAGCCTGGCTGACCTGGAGGCCATCGCCGCCCTGGTGCCGGACGGAGTGGAGGGCGCGATCGTGGGCAAGGCGCTGTACGCCGGGGCGTTCACCCTGGAAGAGGCGCTGAAGGCGGTGGCAGCATGACGCGCCGGGTCTTCTCCGGCACCGAGTGGGAGCCGCTGGTCGGGTACAGCCGCGCGGTGGCGGCGGGGGACTTCGTGTTCGTGGCCGGCTGCACCTCGGTCGTGGGCGCGGAGTTCGTCCACCCCGGCGACGCGTACGCGCAGACCGCGCAGGCGCTCCGGAACGTGGCGGCCGCCCTGGAGCAACTCGGCCTGGGGCTCGGCGACGTGGTGCAGACCCGGATCCTGGTGACCGACATCTCCCGCTGGCAGGAGTACGGCCGGGCACACCGTGAGGCGTTCGGGGACACGATGCCGGCCGCCACCATGATCGAGATTGCCGGGCTGGTGGACCCCCGGATGCTGGTCGAGGTGGAGGCCGTCGCCTACCGTCCCGGGATTGGCACCTGATGCCTCCGCGAGCCCGGCCCGCTACCCACGGCCCCGCGTACCCGGCCCGCGCGCCCCGGGCCCCGGTCCGTCCGTTCGTGATCAACCGATTGGTGTCGCCAGAGCAGCACCCATCGGTTGATCACGACCATGGAGCGAGGCGGGGATGGGCCTGCGGGGCAGATGGGACTGGCGGGAATGAGGCTGCCCGGCGGCTGGCGGGACGGGTGACCCCGAACGGCAGCACGGGCGCCCGGCACCCGGCGGGGCGGGGGCTCAGGCACGGCCCGGATCGGGCCGCCCGGAGGAGGCCATGACGGTTGCCGTGAGGGTGATTCCCTGCCTGGATGTGGATGCCGGGCGGGTGGTGAAGGGCGTCAACTTCCGTGACCTCCGCGACGCGGGTGACCCGGTGGAACTCGCCGCCGCCTACGACGCGGAAGGCGCCGACGAGCTGGTGTTCCTGGACATCACCGCGTCCAGCGGCGGCCGGGAGACCATGATCGACGTGGTGGGCCGGACCGCTGACCAGGTGTTCATCCCGCTCACCGTGGGCGGCGGGGTGCGCAGCGTCGGTGACGTGGACCGGCTGCTGCGGGCCGGGGCGGACAAGGTGTCGCTGAACACCGCGGCCATCGCCCGGCCTGAGCTGCTCGCGGAGGCCGCCCAGCGGTTCGGCTCGCAGTGCGTGGTGCTGTCCGTGGACGCCCGCCGGATACCAGCCGCTGAGGCGGGGCCTGCCGGAGGCGGTTCTCCCCGGGACGGGGACGGGCCGGCACGGTTCGAGGTGACCACGCACGGGGGGCGCCGGGGCACCGGGATCGATGCGGTGGAGTGGGCGGCCCGCGGGGCGGATCTGGGCGTCGGCGAGATCCTGCTCAACTCCATGGACGCGGATGGCACCAAGGCGGGCTTCGACCTGGAACTCATCCGGGCGGTGCGCGCGGTCGTGGACGTGCCCATCATCGCCAGCGGCGGGGCCGGCGAGCTGGCGCACTTCGCCCCCGCGGTCGGCGCCGGCGCCGACGCCGTCCTGGCCGCCAGCGTGTTCCACTTCGGCCAGCTGCGGATCGGCGAGGTCAAGGACGCACTGCGCGGCGCTGGCCACCCGGTCCGGTAGGCCTGCGCTCCGCTGCGCGACCCCGCCCGCTCACCCCACCGGCGCGGCCAGGCCGGCCGCCAGGGCGGCCCCCACGATCCCGGCGTCGTTGTGCATGGCAGCGGGCACCACGGTGGCCCGCATCGACGTCAGCAGCGGCAGGAACTTGTCCGCCTTGCGGCTGATCCCGCCGCCGATGATGACCAGGTCCGGGGAGGTGAGCGCGTCCACGTGATGCAGGTACTCGTCCACCCGCCCGGCCCACTTGCCCCAGCTGAGGTCGTGCAGTTCCTTGGCCCGTTCCGAGGCGCGGGTCTCCGCGTCCCGGCCGCGGACCTCGATGTGGCCGAACTCGGTGTTCGGGATCAGGACCCCGCCCCGGAACAGCGCGCTGCCGATCCCGGTGCCGAACGTCAGCATCAGCACCGTGCCCTGGTGCCCGGCACCCGCACCGAACGTCATCTCGGCCAGGCCCGCCGCGTCGGCGTCGTTGATCAGCGAGGTGGACACGTCGGTCGCCTTGTTGAACAGGGCCCTGGTGTCCAGCCCGACCCAGGCCGGGTCCAGGTTGGCGGCGGTCATGGTGACCCCGTCCACCACCACGCCGGGAAACGCGATGCCCACCGGCCCGGTCCAGTTGAAGTTCTTCACGTGCTGGGCCACGACGGCGGCGACCACGTCGGGCAGGGCCGGTCGGGGCGTCTCCACCTTGACCCGTTCGGTGAGCAACGTTCCCTTGGTCGTGTCGACCGGCGCGGCCTTGATGCCCGTGCCGCCGATGTCGATGCCGAGTACCTGCACTACACAGCCCTCCGTTCACCCGCGAATCCCCCCGGCGCGGCCGCGACCGCAGCGAGAGACCAACTCCATGGTGTGCCATCGGCTGACCGGGTAGTACCCGGGCTGGCCCGATTATGGCCCGGCAGGGGAGGTTTTCCCGCGCTGGGCGGCCGGGTACCCGATGTTCAGGCCCTGGTCACCGCGCGCCGTTTGACTGGTGGCTCTGGCTGCGGAGGCCGGTGGTAGTCGTGGGCGGCGGAGTGCTGGGCTTCATGCACGCCCCGGCCCGGGATGACCAGGAATTCGGGCTGCCCACGGTGGCCGAGGGCCGGCCGGACGCGGGCCTGCGCGACTACGAGCTGCTCGACCGGGCCGCAGTCCGGGCGGTGGTTGGTGCCGCGGCCCGTAGGGCGTGGCCAGGAGAAGAGTGCCGCGGCACGCAGACCAGCCGGGAGGAGAGCGCCGCGGCCGGCCGGGGAGTGCCGCGGTTAAAGGCCCCAGCGGCTGCCGCTCAGCGTGCGGATCGCCGCCTCGGTGCCGTCCAGGCGCACCTGCGCGGCGCTCCGCCGTCCGGACGTCCAGAGGGCGAGTTCCCCGGGTGCACCGGTGACCGTCACCACCGGGGTGCGCGCCTTGGCCGTGATCCGGACCCGGCCCTGCCCTGGGTCCGTGGTGATGTCGTCGCGGACCAGTTCCACCCCGACCGGGGCCTTGCGCAGCACGAACCGGGCCATGCCGAGCCGCCGCCACAGGGCCTCGGACAGCGCGGGGGTGAATTTCCGGTCCGCCCAGCCGGGGGTACCGCGACGGATGTCCTCGTGGTGCACGAAGAACTCGACAAGGTTGGCCCGGTCGTCCACGCCCGGCAGGCCGAACACGGACAGCCGAGGCGGCCCGTTGCGGATGGCGGCGACCAGGCCGTCGAACGACTCCCGCTTGGTCAGGCCCCGCTGCACCCGCCGGGTGTACCCGGCGAGCGGGCCGCCCGATGATGCCGGCCCCCGCGTCCGGGCGGCGTTCCCGCAGCACCAGGTGCGCGGCCAGGTCAAGGGTGGTCCAGCCGTCGCATAGCGTGGGCGCGGACGGGCCAGTCTGCTCCAGCAGCGCGCACAGCGCCAGGCGCTCATCCCGGGCGAGACTCATCCCGCGATGGTAGCCACCAGGTCCGGCCCAGTGAAATGGGCCGGTCGAATAGGCCTGTGCAATAGGACCTGTGCAACGGGACCGTGCAATGAGACGGTGCAATGGACCCGTGCGATGTGCCAGCGGAATGGGCCCGGCGGAATGGCCAGTAGGGTCGCGGCACGTGGACCTGAGAGGATCGGGCTATGAACACGCAAGCGAGCGCGGTCACCGGCCCCCGGTCCCCCTCCGCGCTGGACCCCCAGATCGCCGCGCGGCTGAAGCGCGACGTGGCCGGCCTGGTCCCCGCCGTGGCCCAGCAGTTCGACACCGGCGAGGTGCTGATGGTCGGCTGGATGGACGACGAGGCGCTGCACCGCACCCTGACCACCGGACGGTGCACGTACTGGTCCCGCAGCCGCCAGGAGTACTGGGTAAAAGGTGAGACATCCGGTCACGTGCAGCACGTGAAAGCGGTCGCCCTCGACTGTGACGGGGACACCGTGCTGGTGAAAGTGGACCAGACCGGCGGGGCCTGCCACACCGGAGACCGGACCTGCTTCGACGCGGACGTGCTGCCGGCCGTGGTGGCGGGATGACCGATCCGGGCCCGGTGGCTGAGCGGCTGGGTACCCGCCGCCCGGCGGCGGGTGCCCGGCGGGAGTACCTGCTCACGCTGCTGGCCGGCGCGGTGGGCGCCGCGGTCGTGCTGCTCGCGGCCCGCCAGGGCTGGGCCAGGGTGGTGACCATCGAACCGCATCCGCTGCCCGCGTCCCGGGTCGCGGTGAGAGGCCAGGACCTGGTACCCGCAGCGGGCGCGCTGGGGCTGGCCTCGCTGGCCGGCCTGGCCGCGGTGCTGGCGACCCGCGGCCTTGCCCGCCGGGTCGTCGGCGGGCTGCTCGCCGCGTTCGGCGTGGCCATCGCCGCGTCCGTGGCCCTGCCGGTGACCGCCGCGCAGGTCCGCAGCGCCGCGGTGGGCGCGACCACCGCGCAGGCCAGTTCGGTAACGGGCGGGAGCACGGTCGGCAGCGGCACCACGCCAGGCACGGGTGGCTCCGGCGTGGCCGGCCTCACCCTGGCCAGCCATGTGGAGATGGCCGCGTTCCCGTGGCGCTGGGCCGTGCTGGCCGGCGGCCTCCTGGTCATCGGGACCGGGCTGATGGTCGCCTGGCGCGGCGCCCGCTGGCCGGTCATGTCCAGCCGGTACGACCAGCCCGCCAGCCGGAAGCCGTCCTCCGCGGCGGACCCGGCCAGCCTCTGGGAATCGCTAAGCCAGGGCCTCGACCCCACCGATTCCGCCGCGCCCACCGCCCGGTCCGGGACCACATCAGGGAGTTCCACGACCGCATCAGGCGGCCACGGGACTGGCCCGGGCGACGGCGCGGGTTAGGCTGAACAGCACGGCAGCGCGCGGCCAGCGGAGGTGAGGGCGTTGGGGCAGGATCGTCACCCCGGCAGCATCCGCGACGGAGAGCTGGATCAGGCCTGATCAGGCGGCTGGCGCACCCGGTCGCGGTCACCGCGGGCCAGCGGGCGGCCGGTGTTCCGGCGGGCCGGATCCAGTGTTCCGGCGGGCCGGATCCAGCCGCGTGGCGCGCACAGGACCCGGGCTTTCGCGGGCTGCCCCCGCAGGGGGCCCGCATCCGCAGAGAAACAGCCTCGCTACGATCGGGGCGCAGGGAACTCCAGAAGCATCCAACCCGAGGGGACAGCGAAACCGCGTGAGCGTGCTCAACGAGATCCTTGACGGGGTGCGTACCGATCTCGCTGCCCGGCAGCGGGAAGTCACCCTCGATCAGCTCAAGGACATGGCCGGCCGGGCGCCGTCGCCGAAGGATCCGATGGCGGTGCTCAAGGGCGAGGACGTGGCGGTCATCGCCGAGGTGAAGCGGGCCAGCCCGTCCAAGGGGGCGATGGCGGCGATCGCCGATCCCGCGGCGCTGGCCGCCGACTACGAGGCGGGCGGCGCGAGCGTGATCAGCGTGCTGACCGAGCAGCGCCGGTTCGGGGGCAGCCTCGCCGACCTGGCGGCGGTGCGGGCGGCGGTGCAGGTTCCCGTGCTGCGCAAGGACTTCGTGGTCAGCTCCTACCAGCTGTGGGAGGCACGTGCGCACGGGGCGGACATGGTCCTGCTCATCGTGGCCGCGCTGGAGCAGAACGCACTGGTCTCACTGGTTGAACGGGCCGTGTCCATCGGGCTCATCCCGCTCGTCGAGGTGCACGCGGACGAGGAACTGGACCGCGCGGTGGAAGCCGGTGCGAAGATCATCGGTGTGAACGCACGCGACCTGGCCACCCTCGAAGTGGACCGCACTGTGTTCACGCGGATCGCCCCGCGGATCCCGGACGGCATCGTGAAGATCGCCGAGTCGGGCATCCGCGGGCCGCATGACCTGCTCGCCTACGCGGCATCCGGCGCGGACGCGGTACTGGTCGGGGAGAGCCTGGTGACCGGCAAGGACCCGCGGTCGGCCGTGGCTGACCTGGTCACTGCCGGCTCGCATCCGGCGCTGCGGGGTGACCGCGGATGACCGGCACGCGCACGACAAGCGGACCAGGCCCCCGGGGGTCCCGGACGGGGGACCACGGATGACCAGCCCCACCGCCACCCGCGGCGATCACGGGCGGCCGCCCGGCGCTGACCGGGAGGCCTGCGCCACTTCGGGCCCTACGGCGGCCGGTTCGCCCCCGAGGCGCTGATGTCCGCGCTGGAGGAACTGGCGGCCGAGTACGCGTCCGCGCAGGCCGACCCCGCCTTCCAGGCTGAACTCGCGGAGCTGCTCCGCGGCTACGCGGGGCGGCCGACGCTGGTGACGGAAGTGCCGCGGTTCGCGGCCAGGGCCGGGGACTGCCGGATCCTGCTCAAGCGCGAGGACATGGCGCACACCGGCTCGCACAAGATCAACAACGTGCTCGGGCAGGCCCTGCTGACCAAGCGGATGGGCAAGAAGCGGGTCATCGCCGAGACCGGGGCCGGCCAGCACGGGGTGGCCACCGCGACCGCCTGCGCCCTGCTGGGCCTGGACTGCGTGGTCTACATGGGTGAGGAAGACACCCAGCGCCAGGCGCTGAACGTGGCCCGGATGCGGATGCTCGGCGCCGAGGTGGTCCCGGTGACTACCGGCAGCCGTACCCTCAAGGACGCCATCAACGAGGCGTTCCGCGACTGGGTGACCACGGTCGAGACGAGCCATTACTGCATCGGATCAGTGATGGGCCCGGACCCGTTCCCGACCATGGTGCGAGACTTCCAGCGGATCATCGGGGTCGAAGCCCGGGAGCAGGTGCTGGCCATGACGGGGCGGCTGCCGGACGCGGTCATCGCGTGCGTCGGCGGCGGCTCCAACGCCATCGGGGTCTTCCACGCGTTCATCCCCGACGAGTCCGTGCGGCTGATCGGCTGCGAGGCCGGCGGCGAGGGCCCCGAGAGCGGGCGCAACGCGGCCACACTGGTGGCCGGCTCCGCCGGCGTGATCCACGGCATGCGCACCTACCTGCTCCAGGACGCCGACGGGCAGACCCTGCCCACCCACTCGGTCTCGGCCGGCCTGGACTACCCGGGGGTCGGCCCGGAGCATTCCTGGCTGCACGACACCGGCCGGGCCAGCTACCGGGCCATCTCGGATTCCCAGGCCATGGACGCGTTCTCGCTGCTGTGCCGCACCGAGGGCATCATCCCGGCCATCGAGTCGGCGCACGCCCTGGCCGGCGCGCTCCAGCTCGGCGGGGAGCTCGCCCCTGGGGCCCTGATGCTGGTCAACCTGTCCGGCCGGGGCGATAAGGATGTGGACATCGCGGCCCGGTGGTTCGGGCACCTGGACGGCCATCTCGAACACGGGGAGAGTACCGGGTGAGCACGGTCAGCGTCGCGTTCGAGAAGGCCGCCGCGGGCGGCCGGGCCGCCCTGGTCGGCTACCTGCCTGCCGGTTTCCCGTCGGTGGCCGGCGCGGCTGAGGCGGCGGTGGCGATCGCGCAGGCGGGCGCCGACGTAATCGAGATCGGCCTGCCGTACTCCGACCCGCTGATGGACGGCCCCGTCATCCAGGAGGCCACCTACCGCGCGCTGGCCGGCGGCATCCATGTGACCGATGTGCTGCGCACGGTCGAGACGGTGGCCGCCGCGGGCGTGCCCACGCTGGTCATGACGTACTGGAATCCGGTGGACCACTACGGCGTGGCAGCCTTCGCCCGCGACCTCGCCGCGGCCGGCGGGGCCGGGCTGATCACCCCGGACCTGCCGCCCGAGGAGGCGGGCGAATGGCTGGAGGCCGCGGACGCCTGCGGCCTGGACCGGGTCTTCCTGGTCGCGCCGAGCTCGCCGGCCGCGCGGATCGCGCGGATCACCGCGGACTGCCGCGGGTTCGTGTACGCCGCGTCGCTGATGGGCACCACCGGGGCCCGGGACAGCGTCGGCGCCGCGGCCGCCGGACTGGTCAGCCGGGTCCGCGAGGCCACCAGCCTGCCGGTCGCCGTCGGGCTCGGCGTGCGCGACGGGGTGCAGGCCGCAGAAGTGGCCGGCTTCGCGGACGGGGTGATCGTCGGCTCAGCGTTCGTGCAGCGGCTGCTCGCCGCACCGGACACCCAGGCCGGCCTGGACTCCGTCCGCGACCTGGCCGCCGAGCTCGCCGCCGGGGTCCGCGGCCGGCCACCTAGCCCCGTGGTCAGCTAGCCCGTGCTCAGCTAGCCCGTGCTCAGCTAGCCTCCCGGTCAGCTGGCCCTCTGGTCAGCTAGCCTGCGTGGTCAGCTAGCCGGGACCGGCCGGGACTCTGGCCACCGGCTCGCCGGCTAACCGCAGGCCGGGCCCGCCCGCCCCTGCTAGCCTCCGTGCCGTGGCATCACCCGGCACGACGGTCGCGTTCCTGCCCAGCCCGGGTCCCGGGTCCTGGCATCTCGGGCTCCTGCCCGTCCGCGGGTACGCCCTGTGCATCGTCCTCGGCATCCTGGTCGCGGTCCGCGTGGCGGACCGCAGGTACCGGCGGTCTGGCGGCCGCCGGGGCGTGATCCTCGATGTGGCCACCTGGGCGGTCCCGGCCGGCCTGATCGGTGCCCGGCTCTACAGCGTGGTTACGGACTATGAGCTGTACTTCAGGCCGGGGCGCGACTGGATCGATATCTTCCGGGTCTGGGACGGCGGGATCGGCATGCCCGGGGCCGTGGTCGCGGGCGCCCTCGGGGCCTGGCTCGGCTGCCGCCGGGCGGGGGTGCGGTTCGGGCCGGTGGCGGGGGCCGCGGCTCCCGCCGTGGCGTTCGGGCAGGCCATCGGCCGCTGGGGTAACTGGTTCAACCAGGAACTCTACGGCCGGCCGTCCAGCCTGCCCTGGGCGGTGGAGATCGACCCGGCCCACCGGGTGATCCCCTACGAGAACTACGCCACCTTCCAGCCCGCGTTCCTCTACGAATCCCTGTGGGATCTGGCCCTCGGCCTGGTGCTGATCTGGGCGGCGGCCCGCTTCCGGCTGGCCGGCGACCGGGTCCTCGCGCTGTACGCCGCGGGTTACGCCACCGGCAGCTTCGCGGTCCAGTCGCTGCGCATCGACTTCGCGCACCACCTGCTTGGCCTGCGGACGGGCCAGGGGGCGATGATCGCCATCTGGATCGCCGCGGTCAGCTACCTGATCATGACGTCCGGCCAGCGGGGACCGGACGTGCTCACCCCGCCGGCCCCCCTGTCACCCCCTGGACGACCAGCGTTTGGCGGCCGCCTGGCCCGGGCACATCCAGGGGACAATCCTCGCGAAGCGGATGTTCCCAGCGAGTCAGGTGTTTCGCGAACGGCACGAAGCGGGGATGATTGCAGTGGTGGCGTAATCTCCGTGTAACCTACGAGCGGTAGCTCGAGGAAGCCAGCGATACCCTCTTCCCGGGGTTCATGGCAGGGCCAATGTCGTCCCGACCGCATGCGAGAACGCGAATTCGGACGAGACGACAGGAGTGTTGATGGCACCTGCCGCTTCAGTGGACGCCGGGGGACTCTACGACGCCAGCTTCGAGCACGATGCGTGCGGTGTCGGCTTCGTGGCCGATCTGTCCGGGATACCAAGCCACGACACTGTGGCCAAGGCCCTGACTGTGCTCCGCAACCTCGAGCACCGCGGCGCCCAGGGCAGCGACCCGGACACGGGCGACGGGGCCGGCATCCTGACCCAGGTCCCCGACGCATTCTTCCGCGCGGTGTGTGGCTTTGAGCTGCCCCCTCCCGGAGGCTACGCGGCCGGGATGGTGTTCCTGCCTGCTGACGACCAGGCCAGCAGCGAGGCCGCCATGGTGGTGGAGCGGCTCGCCGCCGAGGAAGGCCTGACCACCCTGGGCTGGCGCGACGTCCCTTATGACCCGGAGCACTGCGGGCGCGGCGCCCGGGATGTGCTGCCGACCCTGCGGCAGGTCTTCGTTGCGGCGGATGGTGAAAGCGGAATCGCGCTGGACCGGCGCGCGTACTGCCTGCGCAGGCGGGTGGAACACGAGAGTGACTGCTATGTCGTCACGCTGTCCTCGCGCACCATCGGCTACAAGGGCATGCTGACCGCGCTCCAGCTGGAGCCGTTCTACCCGGACCTGGCCGATCCGCGGTACGTCTCGACGCTGGCCCTGGTCCACTCGCGGTTCTCCACCAACACGTTCCCGTCGTGGCCGCTGGCCCACCCGTACCGCTACATCGCGCACAACGGGGAGATCAACACGGTCCGGGGGAACCGGAACTGGATGCGGGCCCGCGAGGCCATGCTCGCCAGCGACCTGTTCCCGCGGTCCGCGGACGGCCGCGGCATGGAGCGGCTGCTGCCGATCCTCGACGAGGCCGGCAGCGACTCGGCCAGCTTCGACGAGTGCCTGGAACTGCTGCACCTCGGCGGCCGGTCGCTGCCGCACGCCATGCTGATGATGATCCCGGAGCCGTGGGAGAACCACGACGAGATGGATCCGGGCCGGCGGGCCTTCTACCGCTTCCACTCCACCCTCATGGAGCCGTGGGATGGCCCGGCCTGCGTGGCGTTCACCGACGGCACCGTGATCGGGGCCGTGCTCGACCGCAACGGGCTGCGCCCGGGCCGGTACTGGGTGACCCGTGACGGGCTCGTGGTGCTGGCCAGCGAGGTCGGCGTGCTCGACATCGACCCGGCCGACGTGGTCCGCAAGGGCCGCCTCCAGCCCGGCCGGGTCTTCCTGGCCGACACAGGCCGGCGGCGGATCCTGGAGGACGGGGACGTGAAGTCCGCGCTGGCCAGCGAGCACCCGTACGAGGACTGGCTGCACGCCGGGATGCTGCACCTGGACGACCTGCCCGACCGGGCCAGGGAGCTGCCCGCCACTGCGGAGCTCACCACCCAGCAGCGGCTGTTCGGGTACACGGAGGAAGAGCTGCGGGTGGTGCTGGCCCCGATGGCCAGGACCGGGGCCGAGCCGGTCGGGTCGATGGGCACCGACACGCCGGTCGCCGTGCTCTCCGACCGTCCCAGGCTGCTCTTCGACTACTTCTCCCAGCTGTTCGCGCAGGTCACCAACCCGCCGCTGGACGCGATCCGGGAAGAGCTGGTGACCTCGCTGGAGTCCTCCACCGGCCCGGAAGGTAACCTCTTCCAGCCGGGCCCGGCGTCATGCCGCCAGATCGTGCTGCCATTCCCGGTCATCAGCGGCAACGAGCTGAACAAGATCATCCACATCAACGACGACGGCGACCTGCCCGGCTTCGCCTCCTACGTGGTGGACGGGCGGTACGAGGTCGCGGGCGGCGGTGCCGCGCTGTGCGACCGGCTCGATCAGATCTGCGCCGAGGTGTCCACCGCGATCGCCGACGGCGCGCACATCATCGTGCTGTCCGACCGCGGGGGAGACTCTGCTAGCCCGGGGAGGCGACCCCCCGGAACCCCCCGGACGGCCGCCGCCAGCCTGGCGCCGATCCCGTCGCTGCTGCTCACCGGGACCGTGCATCATCACCTGATCCGGGAGCGGACCCGGACCCGGGCCGGCCTGATCGTGGAGGCCGGCGATGCGCGCGAGTGCCACCACATCGCGCTGCTCATCGGTTACGGCGCCGCCGCGGTGAACCCGTACCTGGCCCTGCAGACCGTGCAGGACATGGTCCGCCGCGGCCTGCTGGACGCGGTCACCGCCAAGAAAGCCGCGGAGAACACGGTCAAGGCCCTCGGCAAGGGGCTGCTGAAGATCATGTCCAAGATGGGGGTCTCCACCGTCGCCTCCTACACCGGGGCGCAGATCTTCGAGGCCATCGGGCTGGGCGAGGAGGTCGTCAGCACCTGCTTCACCGGCACCACGTCCCGGCTCGGCGGCGTCGGCTTCGAGGTGCTGGCCGCTGAGGCCGCGGCCCGGCACACCAGGGCCTTCCCGCCGCGGGGTGCCGATCTGGATCACCGGCGGCTGGAGACCGGCGGTGAGTACCAGTGGCGCCGCGAGGGCGAGCCGCACCTGTTCAACCCGGACACCGTGTTCAAGCTGCAGCACGCGACCCGGAGCCGCCGCTACGAGATCTTCAAGGAGTACACGCGCCTGGTGGACGACCAGTCCGCCCAGCTCATGACGCTGCGCGGCCTGCTGCGCATCCGCGGCGTCGATGAACCCACTGACCCGCGTGGGCTGGGCGCAGCGTCGCTCCCGGCCCGCGCGCCCCGCCGGCCTGATGAGAACGGGAACCAGGCGGGACTGCACCCGACCGGCCCTCATCCGGTCGGGCGGCCGCCGGCTGCGGTGCAGGCGGCCCGGGCGACGCCGCCCAGGCCGGAGCCTCGGGGCCCGATCCCCATCGACGAGGTGGAACCGGTCTGCGAGATCGTCCGCCGGTTCTCCACCGGCGCGATGTCCTACGGCTCCATCTCGGCCGAGGCGCACCAGACCCTGGCCATCGCGATGAACCGGCTGGGCGGCCGGTCCAACACCGGCGAGGGTGGCGAGGACCCGGACCGCTTCGTGCCGGACGTCAACGGCGACCTGCGCCGCTCCGCGGTCAAGCAGGTGGCCAGCGGCCGGTTCGGGGTGACCAGCGAGTACCTGGTCAACGCCGACGACCTGCAGATCAAGATGGCCCAGGGCGCCAAGCCGGGGGAGGGCGGGCAGCTGCCCGGGCACAAGGTGTACCCGTGGATCGCCAAGACCCGGTACTCCACCCCCGGTGTCGGCCTTATTTCCCCGCCGCCGCACCATGACATCTACTCCATCGAGGACCTGGCCCAGCTGATCCACGACCTGAAGAACGCGAACCCGCAGGCCCGCGTGCACGTCAAGCTGGTCGCCGAGGTCGGCGTGGGCACGGTCGCCGCCGGCGTGTCCAAGGCGCACGCCGACGTGGTGCTGATCTCCGGGCACGACGGCGGCACCGGCGCCGCACCGCTGACCAGCCTCAAGCACGCGGGCGCGCCGTGGGAGCTGGGCCTGGCCGAGACCCAGCAGACCCTGCTCCGGGCCCGGCTGCGGGACCGGATCGTGGTCCAGGCCGACGGCCAGCTGAAGACCGGCCGGGACGTGATCATCGCCGCGCTGCTCGGCGCCGAGGAGTTCGGCTTCGCGAGCGCCCCGCTGGTCGTGTCGGGCTGCATCATGATGCGGGTCTGCCACCTGGACACCTGCCCGGTCGGGGTGGCCACCCAGAACCCCGAGCTGCGCAAGCGGTTCACCGGCAAGCCGGAGTTCGTGGTCAACTTCTTCGAGTTCATCGCGGAGGAGGTCCGCGAGTACCTGGCCGCGCTGGGACTGCGCAGCCTGGCGGAGGCGGTCGGCCGGACCGACCTGCTGGACAGCGAGCGGGCAGTCGGGCACTGGAAGGCCGCCGGGCTGGATCTCGCGCCGGTCCTGCACATGCCCGCCCTGCCCGCTGGCACGGCCACCCGCAACACCACGACCCAGGATCACGGCATCGACCGGGCCCTGGACAACACGCTGATCCAGCTGGCCGAGGGAGCCCTGCAGGACGCGAAGCCGGTCACCCTGGACCTCCCGGTCCGGAACGTCAACCGGACCGTCGGGACCATGCTGGGCTACGAGGTGACCCGGCGGTGGGGCGGCAAGGGCCTGCCCGACGACACCATCCTGGTCCGGTTCCGCGGTTCAGCCGGCCAGTCCTTCGGCGCCTTCCTGCCCAGGGGGATCACCCTGCGGCTGGCCGGGGACGCCAACGACTACCTGGGCAAGGGCCTGTCCGGCGGCCGGATCATCGTGGCGCCTGACCCGGACGCCACCTTCGTCGCCGAAGAGCAGATCATCGCGGGCAACGTGATCGGCTACGGCGCCACCGCGGGCCAGATGTTCCTCCGCGGCGTCGTCGGCGAGCGGTTCTGCGTGCGGAACTCGGGCGCCACCGCGGTGGCCGAGGGCACCGGCGACCACGGCTGCGAGTACATGACCGGCGGCATCGTGGCCGTGCTCGGCCCGGTGGGCCGCAACTTCGCGGCCGGCATGTCCGGCGGCCTCGCCTACCTGCTCGACCCGGATCCGGTCCGGGTCAACCCGGACATGGCCGACCTGGAGGGTCTCGACGACGACGACGCGACCCGGCTGCGTGACCTGGTCGGGCAGCACCTGAGCGAGACGGGGTCCGGGGTCGCGGCGCGGCTGCTGGCCGACTGGGACGCGGCGCTGTCCCGGTTCGGCAAGGTCATGCCCAAGGACTACAAGCGGGTGCTCGACGCGGCCCGGCTGGCCGAGCGCGAGGGCCGCGACGTCAACCAGGCCGTGATGGCCGCGGCGCACGGCTGAGGGGCTGAGGAATGGCTGACCCCAAGGGATTCATGACCACGCCGCGCGAGACGCCCGCCCGGCGGCCGGTCAACGTGCGGATCCGGGACTGGCGGGAGGTGTACACGGAGTTCCCGCCAGTGGCCCTGGAATCGCAGGCGGGCCGGTGCATGGACTGCGGCATCCCGTTCTGCCACCAGGGCTGCCCGCTGGGGAACCTGATCCCGGAGTGGAACGACCTGGTCTGGCGGCATGAGTGGCGTGAGGCCGCGGAGCGGCTGCACGCGACCAACAACTTCCCGGAGTTCACTGGCCGGCTCTGCCCGGCGCCGTGCGAGAGCGCCTGCGTGCTCGGCATCAACGCCGACCCGGTGACCATCAAGCAGGTTGAGGTGGAGATTATCGACCGGGCCTGGGCCGAGGGCTGGGTCAGGCCGCTCCCGCCCAGCGCTGAGGCGGTCGCGGCGGGCCGGAAGGTCGCGGTCATCGGGTCCGGGCCGTCCGGGCTGGCCGCGGCCCAGCAGCTCACCCGGGCCGGGCACGCGGTGACCGTGTTCGAGCGGGCTGACGCCCCCGGCGGCCTGCTGCGCTACGGGATCCCCGAGTTCAAGATGGAAAAGCGCCACCTGGATCGCCGGCTGTGGCAGATGCAGGCCGAGGGCACCCGGTTCCGTTGCGGGGTGCTGGCGGGCGGTGACGTCACGGCTGCGCAGCTGCGCGCGGACTTCGACGCGATCGTGCTGGCCGGCGGGGCTACCGCGGCCCGCGGGCTGCCCGTCCCCGGCGCTGGCCTGGCGCGGGGTGCACCAGGCCATGGAGTTCCTGCCGCTGGCCAACCGTGCGGTCGTCGCGTCGCAGGCCCGGACCGGCGGCGGGCCGGTGCCCGAGCCGCCGATCAGCGCACGGGGCAAGAACGTGATCATCATCGGCGGCGGCGACACCGGGGCCGACTGCCTCGGTACCGCGCACCGGCAGGGCGCCGCCTCGGTCACCCAGCTGGAGATCCTGCCCCGGCCAGGGGAAAGCCGCCCGGACCACCAGCCGTGGCCCACCTACCCGATGATCTACCGGGTGTCCAGCGCGCACGAGGAAGGCGGGGAGCGGGTTTACGCCGTGTCCACGCAAGAGTTCGTGGGCGGCGACGACGGGCGGGTGAAGGCGCTCCGGCTGGTCGAGGTGGAGATGGCCGACGGCAAGTTCGCCCCGGTCCCGGGAACCGAGCGTGAGCTGCCCTGCGAGCTGGTCCTGCTGGCCATGGGCTTCACCGGGCCGGAGCGGGCGGGGCTGCTGACCGACCTCGGCGTGGACTTCGACGCACGCGGCAACGTGGCCCGGGACAGCGCGTACGCCACCTCGGTACCCGGGGTGTTCGTGGCCGGGGATATGGGCCGGGGGCAGTCACTCATCGTCTGGGCCATCGCCGAGGGACGCTCGGCCGCGGCGGCCGTGGATGAGTACCTGGAGGGGGACAGCCTGCTGCCCGCTCCCATCCCTCCCACCGCCCGCCCGATGGTCTGACGCCCGCCCGGCCCGGCGGCACGCGACCGCACGCTGCGACGGCCCGCGGTGGCCCGCCCGCCGGCTGTTCCCCGCCGCCCCGGCCAGGCGCGCGAACCGCTGACGTGCCCCGCGCCTCATGGGCGGCGGCCCTGTTGCCGTCCCGTGATATCGGATGACTGTTCGGTGAATCTTGGGTAGCGGTCCCGGCGGGCGCGGGAATCGGCTCGTAAGGTGGTATAGACCAATTCGGGTGCCTCGTCTGGAAGGCAATGAGCATGAGCCGCCGAGCGAAAATCGTCTGCACCCTGGGGCCCGCGTCCTCCAGCCCGGAGCGGCTGGCCGAGCTCGTCGCGGCCGGGATCGATGTGGCCCGGCGGAGCCATCGCCCGCGCTGCCGCCGAGGTGGGAGCGGCGTCGGGGCCGGGCCCTGGTCGCCTTCACGATCACGGGCGAGACCGCCCGGCGGCTGGCGCGGTACCGCTCACCCATTCCGCTGCTGGCGTTCACGCCCCAGCCGGGGACGTGCAGCCAGCTGGCGCTGAGCTGGGGCGTGGAGACGTTCATCGTGCCACCCACCCCGCACACCGACGCGATGGTGCGGCAGGTCGAGGAGGCACTGCTGGACATCGGGCGCTGCGACAAAGGCGACAAGGTGGTGATCTTGGCCGGCAGCCCGCCGGGCACCCCGGGCCGGACGAACGCGTTGCGGGTGCACCGCATCGGCGACGCCGCGGCCCTGGGGGCGGGTCTCGGATGAGGGGAGCGACGCAGGTGAGCTGGGGTGCCCCGGGTGGGATTCGAACCCACACTGCATGGTTTTTGAGACCATGGACTCTGCCTGTTGGTCTACCGGGGCGCCGCCGCCAGACCTTGCGGAGCTGGCTCGGCCGAACGTCAATCTACCTGCTACCGGTACGATCATGAGCGTGAGTCAGACCCCATTGCGCGTTTTGATCGCCGAAGACGAGGCGTTGATCCGGCTTGATCTCAAGGAGATGCTTGAGGAAGAGGGCTACTCGGTGGTCGGTGAGGCCGCCGATGGCCAGCAGGCCGTCGACCTCGCCGTCAGTCTCCGGCCGGACCTGGTCATCCTCGACGTGAAGATGCCGGTCCTGGACGGGATATCGGCCGCCGAGCAGGTGGCCGCCGATCAGATCGCGCCAGTGGTCATCCTGACCGCGTTCTCCCAGCGCGAGCTGGTTGAGCGGGCCCGCGACGCCGGGGCCATGGCCTATCTGGTGAAGCCGTTCACCAAGGCGGATCTCGTGCCCGCGATCGAGATCGCGGTCAGCCGCTTCCAGGAGGTCGCCGCGCTGGCAGGCGAGGTCGGCACGCTGAAGGAGCGGCTGGAGGTGCGCAAGCTCCTCGACCGGGCCAAGGGCAAGCTGCAGACCGAGCAGGGGATGTCTGAGCCGGACGCGTTCCGCTGGATCCAGAAGACCTCCATGGACCAGCGCCTGGCCATGCGGGCCGTGGCGGAGCGGGTGCTCGAGGGGAGCATGTCCCCGGGCGGCGCTGCGAACAGCGTCGCCAGCTCCGCGGGCAGCAGCGATACGGCGGCCGCCAAGCCTGATTCCGGGGCCTGAGCCGGTCCGGGATTCCGGGGCCTGAGCCGGTCCAGGATCCGGGGGCCTGAGCCGGTCTGGAGTACCCCGGCTGACTACGCCGGGGCCTGACCTTTCTGCGGGCCTGAAGCATGCCGTACGGCCTGGCATTTTGCGTTCCCGGGACCCGGTCGGCAAGGCTGGCATTCGCAGGCCTGAACGGCGCTGCCGTTCGTCCGGGCCGGCACCGCCGGGCCGCCCCCGGAATCGATCCTCGTCCCCTGGCGGCGCCTGGGCTGTTTCCCCGGGATCGAGCCCGGGGAACTTTTGGTGCCGTGTCGGCCTTCCCCGGGCCGACACGTTCTCTACTCAGCTCCCCGGGCTCTCACCCCCACGGTAGCGAGGACTCCCCGCGCTGCGCAAAGGGGCGGCCATTCCCTGGCCGGTTTGTGATAAACGTCTGGTCATGTGCGGTTTGCCGCCGGGACCGGACTGACCTGGTCATTTCCCGGCTGCCGTGACGTCACCTGGGTCATGGCCTCCCGGCGGGACCTGGTCGCGGAGCAGGCAGGTCAGCCGGGCCGAGCAGACCCGGCGCCCCCGGTCATCACTGATCGCGATCTCGTAGGTGGCAGCCGTCCGCCCGCCGTGCACCCGGGTGGCGACCCCCGTGACCACGCCGTCGGTCACCGCGCGGTGATGGGTGGCGCTGATCTCGATGCCGACCGCGAACCGCCCGGGGCCCGCCT
Organism: uncultured Actinomycetes bacterium; assembly: GCA_963751175.1. GTDB lineage: Bacteria > Actinomycetota > Actinomycetes > Streptosporangiales > Streptosporangiaceae > RYN-230. The sequence continues at coordinate 310,579 of CAVVTM010000014.1, forward strand.
GCAGGGCCGCGCCCATCGACCCCAGGGTCTCGGCCAGCACGCAGGAGGCGCCCCCGTGGAGCAGGCCGTAGGGCTGGATGTTGCCCTGCACCGGCATGGCGCCGGTGACCCGTTCCGCGGTAGCGGAGGTCAGGGTGATGCCCATGCGGCCGGGCAGGGTGCCCTCGCTGAGCCGGGCGAAGCCCTCGATGATCTGTGCCCCGTAGTCCTGGTCCGCGTTCGCCGCGCCGTCCAGCCCTGTGCGTCCCGCGTGGTCCCGGCCCGCCCGGGCCGGGCCGCCGGGGCCTGCCCGGGCCGCGCTGTCCTGGTCCGCCTGCATCTCGCTGTCTCGATCCACCCAGCGCCTCCGGAGTAGCGACCCGGCGCCTGCCGCGCCGTAGGGGAAGCCTAGGCGGACCCGGCCGAGCTGGTCCGCGTGGAGGCTCCACGGCCCACGGGGCGCGCCCGGACTCACGATGCCGCCGATGCTCACGGGGGTGTAGCGACCAGAGTGACCAGAGTGATCTATGCGTGCTTATGGGGCCGGTACCGGACTTGCCCCACCTGACAGATCACCATCGCGTCACATAGCGGAAAAGATCGGCTCTTCTGCCCCGAAACACTGGCGTTATACGCAGGTGAGCGTTAACAATGCCCCGGGGGCTGTCTGTGCCAGCCTCCGGGAACCCAACGAAGGGAATCTCCATGCGTCCGGTTTTAAGAGGCAAGATCAGCACAACAGGTCTGCGGGTCGGCGCGGTCGCCGCGCTCGCGATCGCAAGCGTGGCATCGCTGGCCGCCATGCGGTCCGCACCCGCTGTCAGGGCCGGCGGCGGCTGCTCGCCGACCGTGTCCAGGCAGTTCTTCGGCAAGACCATTGAGCCCTACACCGGCAAGAACACCGCGGTGTTCCGCTACACGCTGACCAATTGCACGGGCACCCAGGTCAAGATCCTCACGTACGGCGGCATCGTGCAGTCGATCGACACGCGGTCGCGGCGTGGCTCTGAAGCTGACGTGGTGCTGGGCTTCAAGACCCTCCAGGACTATGTGAAGTTCGTCAGCCCGCCGGTGATCGCCAACGGCGGCCCGTACTTCGGCGAGACGATCGGCCGGTACGGCAACCGGATCGCCAAGGGCACGTTCAAGCTGAACGGCAAGACCTACACTTTGCCGCTCAACAACGGCGCCAACAGCCTGCACGGCGGGCTCGTCGGCTTCGGCAATCACATCTGGGCGTCCAAGGCAGTGACCGCGCCCGGCTCGGCCGGCGTGCAGCTGACGCTGGTCAGCCCCAACGGTGACGCCAGCGGGGCCGTTGGATCCCTCGGCTGCGCCTCCGGCTGCACCGGGTACCCGGCCCAGCTCACCGTGGTGGTTACCTACACGCTGAACAACCGGGGTCAGCTCGGCATCCACTACAAGGCCACCAACAACGACAAGAAGCTGTCAACGGTGCTCAACCTGACCAACCACAGCTACTTCAACATGGCTGGTGAGGCGTCCGCGGCAGGCTCGGCGTACGGGCAGTTCGTCCAGATCAACGCCAACAGGTACACGCCGGTCAACACGACCCTGATCCCGCTCGGCACCGAGCCGTCGGTCAAGGGCACGCCGTTCGACTTCACCCGCCCGCACACGATCGGTTCCCGGATCGATGATGTCACCGCTCCGGACCACGCCGGGAAGTTCCATCAGCTGCTCATCGCCCAGGGCTATGACCACAACTGGGTGCTGAACAAGCAGACCAGGGCCACCACCGGGCCAGACGGGCTGAACCTGTGCGCCCGCGCCTTCGACCCGTCGAGCGGCCGGCTGCTGACCGTCTGGACTGACCAGCCGGGCGTGCAGTTCTACAGCGGCAACTTCCTCAACGGCACGCTGGTGGGCATCAGCGGCCACACCTACCGGCAGAGCGCTGGCTACACGTTCGAGACCCAGCACTTCCCGGATTCGCCTAACCACCCCAACTTCCCGTCCACCGTTCTGGCCCCCGGGAAGACCTTCACCTCGACAACCATTTTCGCCTTCAACTCCTGACGCCCCGCCTGGCTGCGGGGGCCGTGTGAGCGGTCCCCGCGCCCGGCCCGGCTCGTCGCGGCCCGGCAGCCGCCGCCTTCGCGGTGGCTGCCGGGCCGTGGCATGCGGGCCCGCTGGTGTCGGCACCTGCTACTAGACTTCCTGCGTGGCAACGAAGGCGACCCAGGCACCCGCATCCGCACCTCAACCAGCGGCGCGGCCGGAGCGGCTGCTGCTGCTCGACGGGCACTCCCTGGCCTACCGCGCGTTCTTCGCGCTGCCGCCGGAGAACTTCTCCACCACGACCGGGCAGCCGACCAACGCCGTCTACGGTTTCACCGCGATGCTCATCAACGTGCTGCGCGACGAGCAGCCCACCCACGTGGCGGTGGCCTTCGACCGCAGTGAGCCGACCTTCCGGCACGAGCAGTACGTGGAGTACAAGGCGACCCGGCGGGAAACCCCGGCGGACTTCCGCAGCCAGCTCAGCCTGATCTTCGAGGTCCTCGACGCGCTCGGCATCCCCCGGCTGTCGGTGGCCGGCTACGAGGCCGACGACATCATCGCCACGCTGACCGTCGCCGCCACCGAGGCGGGCATGGACGTGCTCATCGTCAGCGGTGACCGGGACAATCTGCAGCTGGTCAACGAGCACGTCACGGTGCTGATGACCCGGCGCGGCATCAGCGACATGACCCGGTTCACCCCGGAGGAGGTCGAGGCCAAATACGGCCTGACCCCGGCGCAGTACCCGGACTTCGCCGCGCTGCGCGGCGACCCCAGCGACAACCTGCCGAGCATCCCCGGCGTCGGGGAGAAGACCGCGGCCCGGTGGGTGTCCGAGTTCGGCTCGCTGACCGAGCTGGTGGACCGGGTCGACGAGGTCAAGGGCAAGGCCGGCGAGAGGCTGCGCGAGCACCTCGGCAACGTGCTGCGCAACCGCCAGCTCACCGAGCTGGCCCGGGACGTCCCGCTCGAGTCCGGCCCCGCCGACCTGCGGCCGGTGCCGTGGGACCGGGACCAGATCCATCAGCTCTTCGACACGCTCCAGTTCCGCGTCCTGCGCGACCGCCTGTACAGCACGCTCCCTAACGGAATTACCGGCCCGGCCACTCCGGCCGGGACCGAGGCGGCCGGGCCTGGCCCCGGGTTCGAGGTCGAGGTGTCGGTGCCCGGCCCGGATGAGCTGGCCGCCTGGCTCGAGGAGCACGCCACCGGCAGGGGCCGGGCGGGCGTCGCCGTCCACGGCACCTGGGCCCGCGGCACCGGGACCATGGACGGGCTGGCCCTGGCCGCCGCCGACGGGGCCGGCGCGTTCGTCGACCCGGTCACGGTCACCGAGGACGACGAGCGGGCGCTGGCCGCCTGGCTGGCTGACCCGGACCAGCCCAAGGCGCTGCACGACGCCAAGGGCCCGATGCACGCACTGGCCGCCCGGGGGCTGGAGCTGGCCGGTCTCACCAACGACACGGCGCTGGCCGCCTATCTGGCCCTGCCGGGCCAGCGCTCGTTCGACCTGGCCGACCTGGCCCTGCGCTACCTGGGCAAGGAACTGCGCGACGGCGGGACCGCGACCGGCCAGCTCACGCTGGACCTGTCCGCCGGGGAAGACGGGGAGGACGACGGCGAGGCGGAGGCCGCGGTGGCGCTGGTGCTGCGCGCGCGGGCCACGGCGGAACTGGCCGACGCCCTGGACGCGGACCTGGAGCAGCGCGGCGCCACCCAGCTGCTCGCCGATGTGGAACTGCCGCTGGTCGGCGTGCTGGCCCGGATGGAGCGGGCCGGGATCGCGGCAGACACCCACCATTTCGCGGACATGTCCGCCAGCCTGGGCGGCGAGGTGAAGGCGGCCGAGCAGGCGGCGTTCGGGATCATCGGGCACGAGTTCAACCTCGGCTCACCCAAGCAGCTCCAGGAAGTGCTGTTCACCGAGCTGGGCCTGCCCAAGACCAAGCGGATCAAGACCGGCTACACCACGGACTCCGAGGCGCTCACCGGCCTGCTCGCGCAGACCGGCCACCCGGTGCTGGAGCACCTGCTGCGGCACCGGGACGTGGCCAGGCTGAAGAGCATCGTGGACTCCCTGATCCCGATGGCGGACGAGGACGGCCGGATCCACACCACGTACAACCAGATGATCGCAGCCACCGGGCGGCTCTCCTCGACCGACCCGAACCTGCAGAACATCCCGATCCGCACCGAGGAGGGCCGCCGGATCCGGCAGGGCTTCGTGGTCGGCAGCGGCTACGAGACGCTGCTCACCGCCGACTACAGCCAGATCGAGCTGCGCATCATGGCCGACCTGTCCGGTGACACCGCGCTGGAAGAGGCGTTCACCTCCGGTCGTGACTTCCACGCCGAGACGGCGTCGAGGGTCTTCCGGGTCCCGGCCGGCGAGGTCACCGTCGAGATGCGCAGCCGGATCAAGGCCATGAACTACGGGCTGGCCTACGGCCTGTCCGCGTACGGGCTGAGCCAGCAGCTGCACATCACCCCGGACGAGGCCCGGGCCCTGATGGACGAGTACTTCCAGCAGTTCGGCGGGATCCGCGACTACCTGTACGCGGTGGTGGACCAGGCCCGCAAGGACGGTTATACCGAGACCGTCCTCGGCCGCCGGCGCTACCTGCCCGACCTGACCTCCGACAACCGGCAGCGCCGGGAGATGGCCGAGCGGATGGCGCTCAACGCCCCCATCCAGGGCTCCGCCGCCGACGTCATCAAGGTGGCCATGCTCCGGGTCGACCAGGCTCTCCGTGAGGAGGGCCTGCGGTCGCGGATGCTGCTCCAGGTGCACGACGAGCTGGTCTTCGAGGTTGCCCCGGGCGAACTCGACACGCTGCGTGAACTGGTCACCCGCACCATGCGCGGGGCCTTCGACCTGCGCGTGCCGCTCGAGGTGTCGTTCGGCACCGGCCGGACGTGGGCTGAGGCCGGGCACTGAATTACCCGTGGGGGGGCGACCCCCCGCTTGCCCGCTCCCGTGGGCACGTCGTCTGCGGCGGGTGCCGGGTTACTCGCCGGGTCGGCGAGGACACGGCTGCGCCGCGCCTCCCCTCCCCCGGCGAGCGGCCTCCGGATTGCGGAGCGCTGAGCGCGCCTCCCCTCCCCGGCGAGGACAGGGACGCCCCTGCCCGGTGCGGCTCCCAGATTGAGATCGGGAGTAAAAGGCAGCGGAATCGCGTTGAAAGTCCAGCGTGCAGGCATGATGCGGGCGGTAACGATCATGCGGCGATCGGGGACTCCGATTGACCGGGTGGCTTAGCTCTCATATCCTGAGCGCTGCGCCGTGTTCTGGTGCAGTCCGCCGTGGCCAGGCAAAGTTACGGGCGGCCGAAAGGCCCCTCCGTAGCTCGCCGGGTCGGCCAGCCAAATCCAGTGCACCCTGTAGGCCCACCTGACGGGCCCTCGGTATGGCGCGTCCCAAACTATTCTGTCCGCCGGAGCCAACCAACACATGACGAGCAGCACAGAGGCCAGCCCGACCCCCAAGGTGGCGGTCAACGACATCGGGTCGCAGGAAGCCTTCCTCGCCGCGATCGACGAGACCATCAAGTATTTCAACGACGGTGACATTGTCGAAGGCACCGTCGTCAAGGTCGACCGAGACGAGGTCTTGCTCGACATCGGCTACAAAACGGAGGGGGTTATCCCCTCCCGCGAGCTGTCGATCAAGCACGATGTGGACCCCCACGACGTGGTCAAGGTCAGCGACCACATCGAGGCCCTCGTCCTCCAGAAGGAGGACAAGGAAGGCCGCCTCATCCTGTCCAAGAAGCGCGCGCAGTACGAGCGGGCCTGGGGCACGATCGAGAAGATCAAGGATGATGACGGGGTCGTCACCGGCACCGTGATCGAGGTGGTCAAGGGCGGCCTGATCCTCGACATCGGCCTGCGCGGGTTCCTGCCCGCGTCACTGGTGGAGATGCGCCGGGTTCGTGACCTGCAGCCCTACGTGGGCCGGGAGATCGAAGCCAAGATCATCGAGCTGGACAAGAACCGCAACAACGTGGTCCTGTCCCGCCGGGCGTGGCTGGAGCAGACCCAGTCCGAGGTGCGCCAGAACTTCCTGAACACGCTGCAGCGGGGCCAGATCCGCAAGGGCGTCGTGTCCTCCATCGTCAACTTCGGCGCGTTCGTCAACCTGGGCGGCGTGGACGGCCTGGTGCACGTGTCGGAGCTGTCCTGGAAGCACATCGACCACCCGGGCGAGGTCGTCGAGGTCGGCCAGGAGGTCACGGTCGAGGTGCTGGACGTGGACATGGACCGGGAGCGCGTCTCCCTGTCGCTGAAGTCCACCCAGGAAGACCCGTGGCAGCAGTTCGCGCGGACCCACCAGATCGGCCAGGTCGTGCCGGGCCGGGTCACCAAGCTGGTCCCGTTCGGTGCGTTCGTGCGGGTCGAGGAGGGCATCGAGGGCCTGGTGCACATCTCCGAGCTGGCCGACCGGCATGTCGAGATTCCCGAGCAGGTCGTGCAGGTCGGCGACGAGATCTTCGTCAAGATCATCGACATCGACCTGGACCGGCGGCGGATCAGCCTGTCGCTCAAGCAGGCCAACGAGGGCACGGCTGGCGAGGCCGTCGGCGACGACTTCGACCCGACCCTGTACGGCATGCCCGCCACCTACGACGAGCAGGGTAACTACGTCTACCCCGACGGCTTCGACGCCGAGACCGGCGAGTGGCTCGAGGGCTTCGACACCCAGCGCGAGGAGTGGGAGCGGCAGTACGCGCAGGCCCGGTCCCGGTTCGAGGCGCACCGCCGCCAGATCGCCGAGGCCCGCAGCAAGGCCGAAAGCGGCGACAACGAGGACGCGGGCGAGGCCGACGGCGGCACGCACACGTCGGGCACCCCGGACCGGGGCAGTTCCGGTGGCGGCGCCCTGGCCTCCGACGAGGCACTGGCGGCGCTGCGCGACAAGCTCTCCGGGGGCCAGAGCTAACTGGTCCCGGCACCGATCCATGATCGCCCCTCCGTTCCTGGGGCCGCGGCTGCGGGCCGGGCGATCATGGATCGGTGGTGAGCATGCTTAAGGTAGGCCTGACCGGGGGCATTGGTTCCGGTAAGAGCGAGATCTCCCGCCGCCTGGCCGGGTACGGGGCGCTGATCATCGACGCGGACCGGGTGGCCAGGGAAGTGGTCGAACCCCACACCCCGGGCCTGGCCCAGGTGGTCGGCGTGTTCGGCACGGGCGTCCTGGCCGAGGACGGCACCCTGGACCGGCAGCGGCTGGGCGAGATCGTCTTCTCCGACGCTGAGCTGCGCGCCAAGCTGAACGCGATCGTCCACCCGCTGGTCGGGGAGCGCATTCGAGAGCTTGAGCAGGGCGCTGACGCCGGCGCCATCGTGGTCGAGGCCATCCCGCTCATCGCCGAGAACCACCTGGCCGAGTTCTTCGACCTCGTCGTCGTCGTGGATGTGCCGCCCCGGATCCAGGAAGACCGGCTGGTCCGGGACCGGGGACTGACGCGTGAGCAGGTCGCGGTGCGGGTAGCCGCCCAGGCCAGCCGGGAGGACCGGCTGGCCATCGCGGACATGGTGCTGGACAACTCCGGGTCCCTGGCCGAACTCGACCGCGAGGTCGGGGAGCTATGGGCCGAACTCTGCCGCCGGGCCAAGGCCGCGCCGGAATCCTGACTGGCCGGCCGCCGGTTCTGTCCGACCCCGGAAATACAGTGGGGGCTGCGGAAGTTTAGCCACGGGGAGGAGGCGGTATCGTGCGGCCAGTAAGTGACCTGCAGCGGCGGGTAGCGCCGTTTGAGGTGGTCACGGACATGGTCCCGGCCGGCGACCAGCCGAGGGCCATCGCCGAGATGGAGCGCCGGGTAGACAGCGGCGAGCGGGACACCGTCCTGCTGGGCGCGACCGGAACCGGCAAGACCGCCACCGTGGCCTGGCTGGCCGAGCGGGTGCAGCGGCCCGTCCTGGTCATGCTGCCGAACAAGACGCTCGCCGCGCAGTTCGCGAACGAGCTCCGCGAGATGCTCCCGAACAACGCGGTCGAGTACTTCGTCTCGTACTACGACTACTACCAGCCCGAGGCGTACATCCCGCAGACCGACACCTACATCGAGAAGGACTCCTCGATCAACGACGAGGTGGAGCGGCTGCGGCACTCGGCGACCAACTCGCTGCTCACCCGCCGGGACACGATCGTGGTGGCCTCGGTCTCCTGCATCTACGGGCTGGGTACGCCCCAGGAGTACGTGGACCGGATGGTCCCGCTCCGGGTCGGCCAGACCATCGAGCGGGACGCCCTGCTCCGCCGGCTGGTCGGCATGCAGTACGCGCGCAACGACCTGTCCTTCACCCGGGGCACGTTCCGGGTCCGCGGCGACACCATCGAGATCATCCCGGTCTACGAAGAGATGGCCATCCGGATCGAGATGTTCGGCGACGAGGTCGAGCGGCTGATGACGCTGCACCCGCTGACCGGCGAGGTGATCAGCGAGGACGAGGAGCTGTACATCTTCCCGGCCTCGCACTATGTGGCCGGACCGCAGCGGATGGAGCGGGCCATCGCGGGCATCGAGGCTGAGCTTGAAGAACGGCTGGAGGAGCTGGAGAAGGCGGGCAAGCTGCTCGAGGCGCAGCGGCTGAGGATGCGCACCACCTACGACATCGAGATGCTCCGCCAGGTGGGCAGCTGCTCGGGCATCGAGAACTACTCGCGGCACATCGACGGCCGTGAGGCGGGCAGCCCGCCGAATACCCTCCTCGACTACTTCCCGGAGGACTTCCTCCTGGTCATCGACGAGTCCCACAACACCGTCCCGCAGATCGGGGCGATGTACGAGGGTGACGTGTCTCGCAAGCGGGCCCTGGTCGAGCACGGGTTCCGGCTGCCCAGCGCGATCGACAACCGGCCGCTCACCTGGGACGAGTTCACCGAGCGGATCGGGCAGACCGTGTACCTGTCCGCGACGCCCGGCCCCTACGAGCTGCAGCGGGTGGGCGGCGATGTGGTCGAGCAGGTGATCCGGCCGACCGGGCTGATCGACCCGCAGGTCATCATCAAGCCGACCAAGGGCCAGATCGACGACCTGGTGGACGAGATCAGGACGCGAGCCGAGCGGTCGGAGCGGGTGCTGGTCACCACGCTGACCAAGAAGATGGCCGAGGACCTGACCGACTACCTGCTCGAACTCGGCGTCCGGGCCCGCTACCTGCACAGCGAGGTGGACACGCTCCGCCGGGTGGAGCTGCTCCGTGAGCTGCGCGTCGGCGAGTATGACGTGCTGGTCGGGATCAACCTGCTCCGCGAGGGACTGGACCTGCCCGAGGTGTCGCTGGTCGCCATCCTGGACGCGGACAAGGAGGGCTTCCTGCGCTCTGGTACCTCGCTGATCCAGACCATCGGCCGGGCCGCGCGGAACGTGTCCGGCCAGGTCCACATGTACGCCGACCAGGTCACCCCGTCCATGAAGCGGGCCATCGACGAAACCGACCGGCGGCGGGCCAAGCAGGTCGCCTACAACACCGAGCACGGCATCGACCCCACCCCGCTGCGCAAGCGGATCGCCGACATCCTCGACCAGCTGGTCCGGGAAGACGCGGACACCGAGAAGCTGATCGGCGGGAGCGGGCGGCAGCAGAGCCGGGGCAAGACCCCGGTACCGGGGCTGTCCTCGCGGGTGCGGGCCTCGGCCAGCGGTGCGGGCGAGAGTGAAGGCGGCGGGGCCGCCCGGGGCGACCTGATCGCTCTGATCGAGCAGCTGACCGACCAGATGCACACCGCCGCGGCGGAGCTGCAGTTCGAGGTGGCGGCCCGGATCCGGGACGAGATCAGGGAACTGAAGCAGGAGCTGCGAGGGATGCAGGCCGCCGGCGTCTGATCTGACCTGTTTGTGCTGGCCAGGCTGGGTCGGCTGACGTCGTGGCGGCCGTGTCGCGGGCTTCGCGAGGCCGCGGGGGGTACTGTCAGCGCCACTGATCGTGGCGAGTTCTCACCGAGCGGAACCGGTGGCGTCTCCCGCACGTCAAAGCCTTTGTAGTTCAGGGCACTGAGCGGTCCAGGCCGCCGCTCAGTGCCCTGGACACACTGCTTTCCGGCTCGTTCCACTGGCGTGGGAAACGGAGAACACCATGGGCACGCGCGCAATGCGGTCCGGCCGTCTCACCCGCCCTGGGCTGCTCGCCATGGCTGCCACCGGCATCGCGATGCTGGTGGCCGCGTGCGGAAGCCAGGCCGCGACCACGTCCAGCGCGACCCAGCCCGCCAGCACCGCCAGCCCGGCCAGCACCGGCACGGGGGGCGCCGGGGCCACGGGCAGCGCGGCCCTGTGCGCCAAGCCGGCGACGGTGACCCGGCTGGTGGTCAGCCGGGTGAGCACCCTGCCGCAGAACCACCTGCACTTCGCCTTCCCGGCCGGGACCACCGTGTCCAGCCCCGCGCGGGCGCGCGCGGTGGCCGAGGCCGTCTGCGGGCTGCCCGCCATGCTCCACGGCCCGATGAGCTGCCCGGCCGACTGGGGCCTCGCGTACCGGCTCAGCTTCGCCGCGGGCACCAGGAGTTTCGCGGTGGTGACCGCCACGGCTGGCGGCTGCGGCACGGTAACCGGGGCTGGACAGGCGCGCTGGGCGGCCCGCTGGCCCGGGTTCTGGGCCGTTCTCGCGCACGCCATGGGTATCGGCACCGCTGCCGCGCTGCGGGGCACCAGCCCGGCCAGGCCTCACACCAGCCCGGCCAGGCCGGGCATCGTCCCGACCATGTAGCACCGGCCCGGGGGCTGGCACCACCCGCGCTGGTAGGTTCGCAGAGCCTGCTACCAGCCGGAAGGGTAAGCATGACCTGGGTTCTATTCGACTACGGCGGCGTGATCTGCCAGCCCCAGCCCGAAGCGGACCGGGCCCGGCTGGCCCGCGCCTCCGGCGGCCCGGCGCCGGCCTTCGAGGCGGCCTACTGGCGGTACCGGCTGGACTATGACCGGGCCGCGCTGGACGCCGCCGCCTACTGGCAGCGCGTCGCGGCAGACCTGGGCCGCTCCTACACCGACGCGGAGATCACCGAGCTCAGCAGGCTGGATACCGCGTCCTGGCTGATCCTGCAGCCGGGCACCGTGGACCTGATCACCGGCCTGTCCGCGGCAGGCCAGCGGCTCGCCGTGCTGTCGAACGCCCCGGCTGACGTAGCCGAGGCCGTGCAGGGGCTGCCCCTGGCGAGCCACTTCGAGCACCTGGTGTTCAGCTGCGCGCTCAAGTCCGCCAAGCCGGACCCGGAGTGCTTCCGGGCCACGCTCGCCCTGCTCGGCGCGGAGCCCGGGGACGTCGTCTTCCTGGACGACCGGGCCGACAACGTGGCCGGGGCCGCCGCCCTGGGCATCAGGAGCCTTCAGTTCACCGACGCCCCGGCGGCCCGCGCCGACCTGGCCCGGCACGGCATCGCCGCGGGCTGAATCCCGCGTAGTGTCGTAGTCGTGTTGGTCAGCCTGGTGGCTGCGGTCGTGGCCGCCTTGTGCTACGGCATCGCCGCGGTCATGCAGGCCGTGGCGGTGCGCGCCGCCAGCCGCGGGACTGCGGATGACGGGCAGGCTGGCACCGCGCTCGGCAGCGTCGATCCCGGCCTGGTCGTGCGGATGCTGCGCCAGTGGCGGTTCGTGGCCAGCCTCGGCCTGGACCTGATCGGGTTCGTGGCCCAGCTGGTGGCGCTGCGGCGGTTGCCGCTGTTCGCCGTGCAGGCGATGGTGGCCGGCAGCCTGGCCGTGACCGCCGTGCTGGCGGCCTGGCTGATCAACGTGGAACTGGCGTGGCGGGAATGGCTGGCCGTGGCCGGGGTCGTGGTCGGCGTGGGCCTGCTGGGCGCGTCGGCTGGGGCCGAGGGAGCGACCGCGGTCAGCGGCCAGTTCAAGCTGGCGCTCATCCTGGCCGTCGCGGGCGTGGCCGTGGCCGGTGTCCTGGCCTCACGGCTCAGCCGCCCGGCCCGGACGCCAGCGCTGGGCGCCGTCGCCGGGCTGGGCTACGGCGTGGTCGCCGTGGCCGCGCGGGTGCTGCCCGGGTACTCCCCGGCGGAACTGATCCGCGACCCCGCCGCGTACGCGGTCGTCGTGGGGGGCGTGGTGTCCTTCATGCTGTACGCCACCGCCCTGGAGAACGGCAGCGTGACCGTGGCCACGGCCGCGGTCGTCCTGGCCGAGACCGCGCCGGCCGCCCTCATCGGCATCCTGTTCCTCGGCGACCACACCCGCCCCGGGCTGGCCCTGGTCGCGTCCGCGGCGTTCGTGCTGGCGGTGACCTGCGCGGTCCTCCTGGCCCGGTTCGGCGAAGCGGGTGAGAACGGGGGAAGCCGCCCTCGCGGCGGACAGGCACCGCGCCAGGATGGCGAGCCGAGCGCCTCAACGGTGTCCTGATGGCCGCCTCTGATCTACGGTGGAGCTGAGCAGGGCTGCGGGGGCCCCTTGCGTGTCCTGGCATCAGGCCGTATACGAGGGCTGATATCCTGATGGTCCGTGGACCGGCGGGATTCCCGCTCACACCGACCACGGGAGCCTTCTGTTGGCTGCGGCAACGCACGCATCACGGCAATCATCGACACGGCACCTCTTCGTCACCGGGGGAGTTGCCTCAAGTCTCGGCAAGGGCCTGACCGCCTCCAGCCTGGGACGCCTACTCAAGCTCCGTGGCCTGAACGTCACGATGCAGAAGCTTGACCCCTACCTGAACGTCGATCCCGGCACCATGAACCCGTTCCAGCACGGTGAGGTGTTCGTCACCGACGACGGGACCGAGACCGACCTGGACGTCGGCCACTACGAGCGCTTCCTTGACACGCGGCTGCGCGGCTCGGCCAACGTCACCACCGGGCAGATCTACTCCAGCGTGATCGCCAAGGAACGCCGTGGCGACTACCTGGGCGACACCGTGCAGGTCATCCCGCACATCACCAACGAGATCAAGTCCCGCATCATCGACATGGGCGGCCCGGGCATCGACGTGGTCATCACCGAGGTGGGCGGCACCGTGGGTGACATCGAGTCGCAGCCGTTCCTGGAGGCCATCCGGCAGATCAGGCACGAGATCGGCCGCGACCGCTGTTTCTTCCTGCACGTGTCGCTGCTGCCCTACATCGGCCCGTCCGGGGAGCTGAAGACCAAGCCCACCCAGCACTCCGTGGCCGCGCTGCGCAGCATCGGCATCCAGCCGGACGCGATCGTGTGCCGCAGCGACCGGCCCATCAGCGACGGGCTGAAGCGGAAGATCAGCCTCATGTGTGACGTCGACGAGGAAGCGGTCGTCTCCGCGGTCGACGCCCCGTCCATCTACGACATCCCCAAGGTCCTGCACACCGAGGGGCTGGACGCCTACGTGGTGCGGCGGCTCGGCCTGCCGTTCCGCGACGTGGACTGGAGTGACTGGGACGACCTGCTCCGCCGGGTGCACCGGCCCGCGCACAGCGTCACGATCGCGCTGGTCGGCAAGTACGTCGACCTGCCCGACGCCTACCTGTCACCTGCCGAGGCCCTGCGGGCCGGCGGCTTCGCCAACGACGCCCGGGTGAACATCCGGTGGGTGACCAGCGACGACTGCCAGACCCCGGACGGCGCGGCCCGCCAGCTCGCGGACGTGGACGGGGTGCTCGTCCCGGGCGGCTTCGGGGTCCGGGGCATCGAGGGGAAGCTCGGCGCCATCCGGTACGCCCGCGAGAACGGCATCCCGCTGCTCGGCCTGTGCCTCGGGCTGCAGTGCGCCGCGATCGAGGTCGCCCGGGACCTGGCCGGGCTGCCCGGCGCGAACAGTTCCGAGTTCGACCCGGACACCCCCGATCCGGTCATCGCCACCATGGCGGACCAGCAGGACGTGGTCGCTGGTGAGCGCGACATGGGCGGCACGATGCGGCTGGGCCTGTTCCCGGCCGTGCTGTCCGAGGGGTCCCTGGTGCGCGAGCTGTACGGGACGGATCTGGTGGAAGAGCGCCACCGGCACCGCTACGAGGTCAACAACGCCTACCGGCCGGTGCTGGAACAGGCTGGCCTGGTCTGCTCAGGCCTGTCGCCCGACGGCCGCCTGGTCGAGTTCGTCGAGCTGGACCGGGACGTCCACCCGTTCTTCGTGGCCACCCAGGCGCACCCCGAGTTCCTCTCCCGGCCGACCCGGGCCCACCCGCTGTTCGCCGGCCTGGTCGCCGCGGCGCGGGAGCGGGCCAGGTCGCTCAGCCGTGGCAGCGCGGCCCTCGGCCACCCGGCCGCGGCCAGCGCATGACGTGCGAGGAAGCCCCGCTTCCCGGCGCCGGGCCGGACCGCCCGGTTGCCCTGCGCGACACACCCGAGCGCTGGCCGGTGCTTTCCTCGGCTGTGCAGGCCCGCGGCCCGATCGTGGCGCTCCGCACCGACCGGGTGCAGATGCCCGACCACGAGGTGGCTGACCGGCAGGTGGTGGAGCACCCGGGGGCGGTCGGGATCGTCGCCCTCGACGAGTCGGGCCGGGTCCTGATGATCCGCCAGTACCGGCACCCGGTCGCCCGCATGCTCTGGGAACTGCCCGCCGGCCTGCGCGACGTCAGCGGGGAGCCACCGCGGGTCACCGCCGAGCGGGAACTGCTGGAGGAGACCGGATTCCGGGCCCGCGACTGGCAGATCCTGGTCGACTTCTACTCCTCCCCGGGTATCAGCACCGAGTGGATCCGCGTCTTCCTGGCCCGGGACCTGGTGGAGGTTCCGGCGGCGCAGCGCGACTTCGTACCCCGGCACGAGGAAACCCGGCTGCAGATCGGCTGGGTCGCCCTGGACGAGGCGCTGGCGGCGTTTATCGCGGGTGACCTGCACAATGGGGTTGCCGCGGTGGGTATCTTGTCCGCGTATGCCGCGCGGGTCAGCGGGTTCGCCGGCCTGCGCTCCGCGGATGCCGGTGACGGCTGAGCGGCGCCAGCTGAGCGGTGCTAGCTGACCGGGCAGTGGCGAGTCCGCCAGGACTCAGGACATCCGGCAATGGGGCCGGGTGCGGGAGTTACGAAGAGAGGGCTTGCAGCCATGAGGGTAGGCGTTCCCAAAGAGGTCAAGAACCATGAGTACCGGGTGGCGATCACCCCGGCCGGCGTTCATGAGCTGACCCGGGGCGGCCACGAGGTATTCATCGAGCGTGACGCGGGAACCGGGTCCTCCATCCCGGACGAGGACTTCGTGGCCGCGGGCGGGGTCATCCTGCCCACCGCCGACGATGTGTGGCAGACCGGGGACCTGATCCTCAAGGTCAAGGAGCCGGTGGCTGAGGAGTACCACCGGATGCGCAAGGGGCAGGTCCTGTTCACGTACCTGCACCTCGCAGCGTCGCGGCCCTGCACCGACGCGCTGCTCGACTCGGGTATCACCGCCATCGCCTACGAGACCGTCCAGCTGCCGGACAAGTCCCTGCCCCTGCTGGCGCCCATGTCCGAGGTCGCGGGCCGGATGGCGCCCCAGGTCGGGGCGCATCACCTGCAGCGCGACGGCGGCGGCCGGGGCGTGCTCATGGGCGGCGTGTCCGGCGTCTACGCGGCCAAGGTGGTGGTGCTCGGCGCCGGCGTCTCCGGCATGAACGCGGCCGCCATCGCCCTGGGCATGCAGGCCGAGGTCCTGCTGGTGGACAAGAACGTGGCCCGGCTGCGCTCGGCGGACGCGATCTACCAGGGTCACTGCCAGACGGTCGCGTCCAACGCCTACGAGGTCGAGCGTGCGGTCATCGACGCGGACCTGGTCATCGGCGCGGTGCTGGTACCGGGGGCGAAAGCGCCCGAGCTGGTCTCCGACGAGCTGGTGTCCCGGATGAAGCCCGGCTCGGTGCTGGTGGACATCTCCATCGACCAGGGCGGCTGTTTCGAGGGATCCCGCCCGACCACGCACGCCGACCCCACCTACCGGGTGCACGACTCGCTGTACTACTGCGTGGCGAACATGCCAGGCGCCGTGCCGCACACGTTGACCTACGCACTCACCAACGTGACCCTGCCGTACGTGGTGGAGCTGGCCAACCGGGGCTGGCGCGACGCGCTGCGCGCCGACCCCGCACTCGCGGGCGGGCTGCACACCTACGAGGGCAGCCTGACCTGCGAGCCGGTCGCGGAGGCGCACGGCCTGCCGTCCCTCCCCGGCAGTGAGGTCCTCAGCTGACCACGACCGGGCCTGTCACCGTCACGGGCACGGTCAGCCGGTATCTCGATCACCTCACCGTGGAACGCGGCCTGGCCGTGCACACGCTGGCGGCCTACCGGCGTGACCTGCTCCGCTACCAGGCCATGCTCGCCGCCCGCGGGCGGACGGTGATCGGCGAGGTCACCACGGGCGACGTGGCGGCGTTCCTGGCCGGGCTGCGCGAAGGGGACAGCGACCACTCGCCGCTCGCGGCCAGCTCGGCGGGCCGGGCCGTGGTGGCGGTCCGCGGGCTGCACGCGTTCGCCGCCGCCGAGGGGCTGGCCGGATCCGACCCGGCCAGCCTGGTCCACCCGCCCGCCAGCCCGAGGAAGCTGCCTCGCGCGATCGGGGTGCTGGAGGTGGAGCGGCTGATCGCCGCCGCGGGAGGCGGTGACGACGGCGATGCGCTGCGGCCGCTGCGCGACCGGGCCCTGCTCGAGCTGCTGTACGGGACCGGCGCGAGGATCTCCGAGGCCGTCGGGCTCGACGTCGATGACCTTGGCTTCCTCGCCGCAGAGGACGCTCCGTCCCCGCCCTGCACCGGGGCGGCCGGGGCGGGGCAGCACGGCGCGCCCGCCACCGTCCGGCTGGCTGGCAAGGGCGGCCGGGACCGGGTCGTGCCGGTGGGCCGGTACGCCCGCGAGGCGCTGGAGGCCTACCTGGTCCGGGCCAGGCCGTCGCTGGCCGCCGCGGCCCGCCGGGCGTCGGCCAGCCCGGCGGTGTTCCTGAACGCCCGCGGCGGGCGGCTGACCCGGCAGGGTGCCTGGGGGGTGCTCAAGGCGGCCGCGGACCGGGCCGGCCTGGCGGGGTCTCCCCGCACACGCTGCGGCATTCCTACGCCACGCACCTGCTCGACGGCGGCGCGGACGTGCGGGTGGTCCAGGAACTGCTCGGGCACGCGTCCGTGACCACCACGCAGATCTACACCATGGTGACCGTGGACAAACTCCGCGAGGTCTACTCGGCCGCCCATCCCCGCGCGCTGGGTTAGCCCGATCCGATCGGCCCGAGTTAGTACCGCTCCGGTGAGTCGGCTTGCCGGCGGGCATGGCAGGCCCTAGAGTCCCGGTTCCAGCGGAGGTTTTGCCCAGTCCGCCGGGGAGGTGCAGCAGATGGTAGCAGGGGCGCACTTGATTCATGCTGAACCAGGCTCCATCGGGCCCACGGGACGGCCTATACCGGCCTTCCCCGACCCTGAACCCCTGCTCCGCCACGGTCCCGCGCGCATCGTGGCAGTCTGCAACCAGAAGGGCGGGGTGGGTAAGACCACCACCACCATCAACCTGGGTGCAGCACTCGCCGAGAACGGGCGCCGGGTGCTGCTGGTGGACTTCGACCCGCAGGGCGCGCTG
Source organism: uncultured Actinomycetes bacterium (assembly GCA_963751175.1). Taxonomy (GTDB): domain Bacteria; phylum Actinomycetota; class Actinomycetes; order Streptosporangiales; family Streptosporangiaceae; genus RYN-230. The sequence goes on from CAVVTM010000014.1 coordinate 328,031, forward strand.
TCCGTCGGCCTGGGCATCCAGCCGCACGAGCTCGAGTACACGATCTACAACCTGCTGATGGAGCGCGGTCTGCAGGCCGCCGACGTGGTGTTCAAGACCACGGTGCACGGCATGGACCTGCTGCCCAGCAACATTGACCTGTCCGGCGCTGAAGTTCAGCTGGTCCACGAGGTGGGCCGGGAGTTCGTGCTCGGCGGGGTGCTGGAGCCACTGCTGCCCGAGTATGACGTCGTCCTCATCGACTGCCAGCCATCGCTGGGCCTGCTCACCGTGAACGCCCTGGCCTGCGCCGCCGGCGTGCTGGTCCCGCTGGAATGCGAGTATTTCGCCATGCGCGGGGTGGCCCTGCTGCTGGAGACCATCGACAAGGTCTCGAGCAGGCTCAACCCCCGGCTCGGCATCGACGGGCTGCTCGCCACCATGTACGACTCCCGGACGCTGCATTCCCGCGAGGTTCTCGCCGAGGTGGTCAAGGGGTTCGGCGACAAGGTGTTCCACACGGTGATCAACCGCACCGTACGGTTCCCCGATGCCACCGTCGCGGGCGAGCCGATCACCAGCTTCGACCCCTCGTCCACGGGCGCGAATTCCTACCGGGAGCTGGCCCGCGAGGTACTGGACCGGTGGCACCAGTGACGCCAGCACCGCGTACGCGAGCAGAGTGAAGCGGGAACGGGCAGTCGGGTGGGGCGCGGGTCCCGTCCACGGCGGGTAAGCTTGCCGGGCGTCGCCGAGCTCCTCCGGCCGGCCACGCCGGGCCCGTCCGCACCAGGCCCGTCCGCCGGGGATGGCCGCCCGGCCAGCGGGCGTGAAGCCCACCCGCAGAAGATCACGGTGTACATGTCCGCCACAGAGCTTCTCGCCCTCGAACGGGCCCGGCTCGCGCTTCGCACGTACGGGATTACCGTGGATCGTGGCAGGCTGGTCCGTGAGGCCATCGCTGTGCTGCTGGCCGACCTGGACGCCGAGGGCGAGGCGAGCTTGCTGGCTGGGCGATTGCGAGATACTACGTGAGGTGGCGGACTGCCGGTGATGCATGCGGTGACAGCTGAGCCCGGTGGTGAGGCTGCGCAGGGCACCGGCGAAGGTGGGTTCGAGGTTCACCTTGACGTCTTCGAGGGTCCTTTCGACCTGCTGCTCGGCCTGATCTCCAAGCACAAGCTCGATATCACCGAGGTCGCCCTGTCCCAGGTGACCGACGAGTTCATCGCCTACATCCGGGCCCTCGCCGACGGGTGGGACCTGGATCAGGCCAGCTACTTCCTGCTCGTGGCGGCGACGCTGCTCGACCTGAAGGCCGCGCGGCTGCTGCCCAGCGGCGAGGTCGAGGACGAGGAAGACCTGGCCCTGCTGGAGGCCCGGGACCTGCTGTTCGCCCGGCTGCTGCAGTACCGCGCCTACAAGGAGGTCGCGGCGGTGTTCGCGGGCCGGATGTCGGTCCAGGGCCGCCGGTTCGCCCGCCGGGTGCCGATGGAGCCCGAGTTCGCTGAGCTGCTTCCGGAGGTGCTGCTGGGCCTGGGCCCGGCGGAGTTCGCCGCGATCGCCGCGCGGGCCCTGACGCCGCGCCCGGTGCCCGAGGTGTCCACCGAGCATCTGCATTCGCCGACGACCACCGTCCGCGAGCAGGCCGACATCATGGCGGCCCAGCTCAGCCGGCTCGGCCGGGCCACGTTCCGCCGCCTGTCCGCGGACTGCTCGGGGACCTACGAGGTGGTGGCCCGGTTCCTGGCCCTGCTCGAGCTGTACCGGGAGGGTAGCGTCTCGTTCGACCAGGTGGCCCCGCTCGGGGAGCTGTATGTGACGTGGGTGGCCGAGCCCGGCCCGGACGCTGAGACCGGGCCGGTCCCGGAGGCCGGGGCGGCCGCCGATCCCGAGGAGGAAAACGGGTGGGCATGAAGGACCGGGTAGGCTCGGCCGGCGACGCCGGGGACGCGGACGGCCCCGGGGACGGCAGCGGCCGCTCCGCGGACGGTGACCCCAGCCCCCTGGACGTCGGCGCGGGCCTGCCGGACGGCGATGCGAGCCTGGCGGATGGCCATGCGAGTCCGGGGGAGCGGCGGCGGACGGCGATGCGAGCCGGGGGAACGGCGCGGGTCTGCCGGACGTCGATGCGAGCCTCATGAACGGGGAGCGCGGCGCGGCCGCCGCTGAGGCCAGCCTGGCCGGGGGTGAGCCCGGCCCGGGCGACGGTGATGCCGACCTGGTCGACGGGCCCGGCGGTCCCGGGCTGCGGGCCAGCCTGGAGGCCATCCTGCTGGTCGTGGACGAGCCGGTGGCGGAGGTCGTCATCGCGCAGGTCCTGGAACGCCCGCGCGGGGAGATCGCGGTCGCCCTGCGCGATCTTGCCGCCTCCTACGACACCGAGCAGCGGGGCTTCGACCTCCGTGAGGTAGCGGGCGGCTGGCGCTTCTACACCAGGGCCGACTGCGCGCCGGTGGTGGAGCGGTTCGTCCGCGACGGTCAGGAGGTCCGGCTCACCCAGGCCGCCCTGGAGACGCTGGCTGTCGTGGCCTACCGCCAGCCCGTGAACCGGGCCCGGGTGTCGGCGGTCCGCGGGGTCAACTGTGACAGCGTGCTGCGCACGCTCACCCTTCGCGGCCTGGTCGAGGAGGCGGGCACCGAGGCCGAGACGGGCGCCATCCTCTACCGCACCACGGGGTACTTCCTGGAGCGGCTCGGCCTGGCCAGCCTGGAGGAACTCCCGGATCTCGCCCCGTTCCTGCCCGAGCACGTCGAGGACGTCGAGGATGCGGTTGATGAGCGCCAGGGGACCTGACTCTGCTAGTCCGGGGGGACGACCCCCCGGAGCCCCCCGAGAGTCGCCGGCTCAGCGAGGACGCGCCTCCGGCGCGCCTCCCCTCGCCGGCGAGGCTAGTCCGGGGGGACGACCCCCCACTCCGTCTTCCCGGGGGACTACCCCCGGAGCCCCCGGCCCCCGGGAGTCGCCGGCTCGGCGAGGACGCGCCTGCGGCGCGCCTCCCCCGGCCGGCCAGGCTGGCCCGGGAGAGGAGGACGACAACCTGCACGACGACGAGCGCGACAGCCTGATCGACGTGCCGGGCGGCGTGCGGCTGCAGAAGGTGCTGGCCGCTGCGGGCGTGGGCAGCCGCCGGCACTGCGAGGAGCTGATCGGCGAGGGCCGGGTCGAGGTCGACGGCGAGATCGTGTGCCGGTACGGCGCCCGCGTTGACCCGCAGTATCAGGTCATCCGGGTGGACGGGATGCGCATCCCGTCCCGCCAGGATCTGGTCTACCTCGCGCTGAACAAGCCCGCCGGCGTCCTCACCACCATGTCGGACGACCGGGGGAGGCCGACGATCGCCGACTTCCTGGAGGACTACCCGGAGCGGCTTTACCACGTGGGCAGGCTCGACTACGACACCGAGGGCCTGATGCTGCTGATGAACGACGGCGAACTGGCTCACCGGCTGGCCCACCCCAGCTACGGGGTGCTGAAGACCTACCTGGCCGACGTGCCCGGCCCGCTGCCCCGGGACGTCGGGCGGCGGCTGCTCAGCGGCGTCGAACTCGAGGACGGGGTGGCGAGCGCGGACAAGTTCCGGGTGGTGGAGCAGGCCGGGGCCCGGGCCCTGGTCGAACTCACCCTCCACGAGGGGCGCAAGCACATCGTGCGGCGGATGCTGGCGGAGGTCGGCCATCCGGTCAGCCGGCTGGTCCGCACGCACGTGGGGCCCGTCGCGCTGGGGTCGCAGCGGCCCGGCACGACCCGCCCGCTGACCACCCGTGAGGTAGGTGAGCTGTACGCGGCCGTCGGTCTGTAACCTGGCGGGTAGCAGCGGGCCAGGAGGAAGTCTTCGGGACCTGACGGCGTGAAGGAGCAGGCTGGTGGCGGTCAGGGCGATCCGCGGCGCGATCCAGGTGGACGCGAACGAGCGGGAGGCGATCCTCGAGGGCACGACGGAGCTCGTGGCCGAGGTCATGGCGCGCAACAGCCTGGACACTGACGACGTCATCAGCGTGGTGTTCACCACCACCCCGGATCTCACCGCCGAGTTCCCGGCCCTGGCGGCCCGCAAGATCGGTTTCCAGGACGTGCCGCTGCTGTGCGGGACGGAGATCGCGGTGCCGCACGCGCTGCCCCGTGTGGTCCGCCTGATGATGCACATCGAGACCGGCAAACCGCGCTCGGCCATGCAGCACGTGTACCTGCGCGGGGCGACGGCGCTGCGGCTGGACATCGCGCAGTGAGCTCACCGGCCGACCGTGTCCCGGCTGGCGGTGCCCCGGCAGGCGGTGCCCCGGCTGGTGGTGCCCCGGCGCCGGCCAGCGTCATCGTGGTCGGGACGGGGCTGATCGGGACCTCGGTGGCGCTCGCGCTGCGGCCCCAGGGGGTGACCGTGTGGCTGGCCGACTCCGACCCGGCCGCGGCCCGGCTGGCCGCCGACATCGGGGCAGGCGCGGTGCTTCCTGGTGACGTGCCGGCGGGACCGCCGCCGGGCGGCCCGGCCGACGTGGCCGTGCTCGCCGTGCCACCGCAGGCCGTGGCGCCAACGCTGGCCCGCGCCCAGGCGGCCGGCCTGGCCCGGTGGTACACGGATGTGGCCAGCGTGAAGGCGCTGCCGGTCCGGCAGGCCCGCGCGGCCGGCTGTGACATGGCCTCGTTCGTGCCCGGGCACCCGCTGTCCGGCCGCGAGCGGTCCGGGCCGGCCGCGGCCCGCGCCGACCTGTTCCTGGGCCGCCCCTGGGTCATCTGCCCCGATCCGCCGGTCCCGGCCGCGGGCCTCGCGGCGATCGGGGCCCTGGCCCGGGCCTGCGGCGCCGAGCCGGCCGGGGTCAGCGTGGCCGAGCACGACCGGTGGGTGGCCCTGGTCTCGCACGCACCGCACGTGCTGTCCGCCACCATGGCGGCCCGGCTGGCAGACGCCAGCGACGGGGCGCTGTGGCTCGCGGGCCAGGGCCTGCGCGACGTGACCAGGATCGCGGCGGGTGACACCGGACTGTGGACCCAGATCCTGGCGGCCAACGCGGCCCCGGTCGCCGACGTGCTCGCCGCGGTGGCAGCCGACCTGGCCGCCGTGGCCGAGGCGCTGGCCGAGACCGCCCAGGCCTCCGGCCCAGGGACCGGCGCCGGCGGCCCGGACCTGAAGGTTCTCGCCGCCCTCCTGGAGCAGGGCGGAGCCGGGGTGGCCAGGATCCCGGGCAAGCGGGGTGCCCCCGCCCGGGCCGAGGCGGCCGTCCAGGTCGTGATCCCCGACCGGCCCGGAGAGCTCGCCCGGTTGTTCCAGGCCGCGGGCGAGGCCGGGGTCAACATCGAGGACATCGGCATCGAGCATTCCCCCGGCCTGCCGGTCGGCGTAGCCGAGCTGACGGTCCACCCGGAGGCCGTCGGGCGGCTGACCGAGGCGCTCGCGGCCAATGGATGGCCCGTGCGCCGGTAGCATCGCCCTCGTGACCGACTGTCTCGTTATTGCCGTGGACGGCCCTGCGGGGTCCGGCAAATCCAGTGCCGCCCGCGGTGTCGCACGTGGCCTCGGCCTGCGCTACCTGGACACCGGGGCCATGTACCGCGCCCTGACCTGGTGGATGCTCTCCCGCAGCGTGCCGGTGAGCAGCCCTGAGGCGGTGGCCGGCCACGCCCAGCAGCCGGTCATCGAGGTCAGCACCGACCCCCGCCACCCGGCCGTCAGCGTGGACGGCACCGACGTGACCGCCCAGATCCGGACCCGGGACGTGTCCAACGCGGTCAGCGCCGCCGCCTCGGTTCCCGAGGTGCGCGCCCGCCTGGTGGCCATGCAGCAGGACATCATCGCCCGGGCCTGCGCCAGCGGCGCCGGGATCGTGGCCGAGGGGCGGGACATCGGCACCGTCGTCGCCCCGGACGCCCCGGTCAAGGTGTACCTGACCGCGAGCGAGAACATCCGCGCCGAACGGCGCAGCGCCGACCTGGCCGCCGATCCCGCGGTCACCGTGTCGCTGACCCAGGCCGAGCAGCAGCGCCGGGACCAGGCCGACGCGGCCCAGATGGCGAAGGCGCCGGACGCCGTGCTGATCGACACCAGCGCCCTGAACCTCGACGAGGTCGTCAGCGTGATCGCGGGCCTGGCCCACGAGCGGGCCCATGCGGTGTGGTCGCGGTGAGCGATCACGCGTCCAACGGCGGCGAGGAATACGGCGGGGAGGACTACTGGGCCGACGCCAGTGACATGGTGGACGGCGATAGCACCCAGCCCGGTGTCCGCGTCCCCGTCCTCGCGGTGGTCGGCCGGCCCAACGTCGGTAAGTCCACCCTGGTCAACCGCATCCTCGGCAGCAGGCAGGCCGTGGTCCAGGACGTTCCCGGGGTCACCCGGGACCGGGTCACCTACGACGCCTCCTGGCGCGGCCGCGCGTTCACGGTGGTGGACACCGGCGGCTGGGAGCCGTTCCCGGGCGCCGAGGAGGGCCAGCAGCGCCGCGAGCTGGCCGAGCAGGTCACCGCGCAGGCCCAGGTGGCCGTCGAGGCTGCCGATGCGGTGCTGTTCGTGCTCGACGCGATCGTCGGGGTCACCGACGCCGACGACGCCGTCGCCGCCGTGCTCCGACGGGCCGGGCAAACCGGTTGTCGTTGCGGCAAACAAGGTGGACGACGCCATTGCGGAACCTGCCGCGACGGCCCTGTGGTCGCTCGGCCTGGGCGAGCCTCAGCCGGTCAGCGCGCTGCACGGGCGGGGGAGCGGGGACTTGCTGGACGCGATCCTGGACGCGCTGCCGGAGACCCCGCGTGAGCAGATCGGCGAGTCCGGCGGGCCGCGGCGGGTCGCCCTCATCGGCCGGCCCAACGTGGGCAAGTCCAGCCTGCTGAACAAGCTGGCCGGGCAGACCCGGGTGCTGGTGGACGAGGTCGCGGGAACCACCCGTGACCCCGTGGACGAGCTGATCGAGCTCGGCGGCACCACCTGGCGGTTCGTGGACACCGCCGGGATCCGGCGGCGGGCCAGCCAGAACCAGGGAGCGGACTTCTACGCGGCACTGCGTACCGCCGGGGCGCTAGAGCGGGCCGAGGTGGCCGTGGTCCTGGTAGACGCCAGCGAGCCGCTCACCGAGCAGGACCTGCGGATCATCTCGATGGTCATCGACGCCGGCCGGGCCCTGGTCATCGCCTACAACAAGTGGGACCTGGTGGATGAGGACCGGCGGCTGCAGCTGGACCGGGAAATCGACCGGCAGCTGCACACCGCCCGCTGGGCGCCGCGGGTCAACATCTCCGCGATGACCGGACGGCACGTGGACCGGCTGGTGCCCGCGATCGGGCAGGCCCTGGAGAGCTGGGAGACCCGGGTGCCCACCGGGCGGCTGAACGCCTGGGTGAACGAGGTCGTCGCGGCCACGCCGCCGCCGTCCCGGGGCGGCAGGCAGCCGCGGATCATGTTCGCGACCCAGGCGGGCATCCGGCCGCCGCACTTCGTGCTGTTCACCACGGGTTTCCTGGAGGCAGGCTACCGCCGTTTCCTCGAGCGGCGGCTGCGTGAGGAGTTCGGGTTCGAGGGCAGCCCGATCCGCCTGTCGCTGCGGCTCCGGGAGCGGCGTTCCGGTGCGGGCCGGGGCGGCGGGGGCGGTCACCGGGCAGCGCGCGCACGCCGGGACAGCTGAACCGGCCGCCCTCCCCCCGGGGGCCGAACATGGTGGGGAGGGCGGCCGGTGGCTCATCGCCCGTGGTCCGGGCCGGGTCAGCAGGTCAGCCGGAACCAGACCGTGGTGCCGACCTCGTCGCGGGTATAGCCCCAGTTCTCGGCGAGCTGCTCAACCAGGAACAGGCCGTGCCCGTGGGGTTCGCACACCTCGGCCTTGACCACCGGGGTGCTGTGCGCGGAACCGTTGTCCACGACCTCGACCCGGACCGCGCCGGCGAGGCCGAGCACGACCACGGTGACGGTGCCGTCGTGCTGGCCCGACTCGCTGTGCAGCACCGCATTGGTGACGAGCTCAGAGCACAGTAAAACGGCCTCGTCGGCGCAGGGATGCGCCGCTCCCAGGGTCCTGGCCACGAACGCCCGGGCCTCCGCGACGTTCCTCGTCCGGCCCGCGATCGTCAGGCTGCCCACGATGACCGGCGCGGGGGCAGCCCCCGCCGCAGTTTCCTGCGGCATGTCCGTAGCTGCTGTCCGCGGGCCGCCGGCGCGTGTCGCCCCGGCCGCCGCGGATGCGGTGGCTCCCATCCCCTGTGCGCTCCTCCCCGGGCCGCGCGTTCCCCCCCTGACGCGGCCAGCGGGCCGCCACAGGTGTGGTGCCCCGCCGCCTGGGTCCGCGATGGTAGCCGGTCAGATACGGCGTGTCAGATCCATGATGAGGGTGGGCGTGCATCTCACGCAAGTGCGTAGCACAAATATCGCAGACGAAATTTCAGATGAGATCTCATCCCTTTCGCAAGTCCGGTATCGTTACTTGATGTACCGGAAGAGTTCTGTGAATCCTGCCCCTGACCTGGGACGGGATCATGCCGGACCTGCCTTCGAGGAGGCGAGATGCCCGTGTCGATCGGTCCCACGGTGCGGCGCCGGCGGCTCGGTTCCGAATTAAGGCGCTTGCGCGAGGCGCACTCGTTCAAACTCGAAGAGGCCGCCGACCGGCTCGGCCTGGCCGCATCCACGCTGTCCCGCATCGAGACCGGTAAGGCACCCACCCGGACCGCCTACCTGATGACGATGTTCGAGATGTACGGCGTCGACGACGCGGGCCAGCGGCAGGTGCTCATCGAGATGGCCCGGGAAGGCCACCGCAAGGGATGGTGGGCCGTCTACGACGATGTGCTCCCGACCGGGTTCGATGTCTACATCGGCCTCGAGGCCGAGGCGTCCGGGCTGCGGGTGTTCGAGGACCAGGTGGTCCACGGCCTGCTGCAGACGGAGAGCTACGCCCGCACGGTCATGACCTCGGTCCGCCGGTGGCAGGACACCAGGCAGATCGACCGCGCGGTGGAGCTGCGGATGGGGCGCCAGCGGGTGCTCACCGGATCAGACCCGATGCGGCTGTGGTGCATCCTCAACGAGCCGGTCATCTCCAGGATGATCGGCGGCCCGGAGGTCATGCGTGAGCAGCTGGCCCGGCTCCTCGAGGCGAGCCAGCAGCCGAACGTGACGTTGCAGGTGCTGCCGCTGTCCAGCGGCGTGCACCCGGCCCTGAACGGGCCATTCTGCATCCTTGAGTTCCCTGAGCGCGGTGATCAGGACGTGGTCTACACGGAGGGCGTCGCCGGCCACGCTTATCTGGAAAGAGACGCCGATGTGCACTCCTGCGCGGAAGTTTTCGATCTGCTCCGGGCAGCAGCGTTGTCGCCAGCCGACACAATCACATTCATCGAGCGAATGGCCGGCGACATCACCTGAACCCAAATCTCCTACCTCCATAGAAGGGATAGTCGGGATGACCCCGGATTTCACCAATGCCCGCTGGTACAAGAGCAGCGCCTCGAGCGTGACGGGCTGCGTGGAAGTGGCGCACCTGCCTAATGGCCTGGTGGCGTTGCGCGATTCCAAGGACGTGAGCAAGGCCCCGCACGTGTTCAACCGCCGCGAGTGGACCGCGTTCCTGGCTGGAGTGCGGAACGGGGAGTTCGACCTGCCCGTCGGCTAGTCAGCCGGCCCGCCGGGCCCCCGGCTGACGGGGGCCCGCGTGGGTGGTGACGGCGGCGTGCGCGGCATGGCCTGTTCCGGCCACCCTGACGCCGGGCTAGGAGCCACGCACGCCGCTGCGCATCATCTGCCGTCGAGGCCGGACAGGATGCCGGTGATCAGCCCGAGCGAATCGGCCGGGGACGCGCTCACGATGCTGAGCCGCTCCATGGCCAGCAGGTAGCGCTCTACCTCGGCCCGCTTGTCGATGTAGGTGGCGCTGGTCAGCTGCTCCGCGTACACCATGTCCGGCATGTCGGCGTCGGCGAAGCGCAGGATGGTGAACGAGCCCGGCGCCGCGTAGCTGACTACCGGGAACGGGGTCACCTGCAAGGTGAGGGACGCCTGGCGGCACGCGTCGCGCAGGTATTCCAGCTGGCCGCGCAGGACCCCGGGACCGCCGATAGGGCGGCGCAGCGCCACCTCGTCGATGATCGCCCAGAGGCGGACGCCGCCCGCCGCGAAACGGCGCTGGCGTTCCTTGAGCAGGACGACCAGGCGTTCCGCCTCGTCGAGCGAGTAGTCACCCAGGGCCAGGACCGCGGCCGCGTAGTCCTCGGTCTGGAGCAGGCCGGGCACGAACTGGGCGTCGTAGGTGCGGATCGAGAGGGCCGATTCCTCCAGCCCGATATACGCCTGGAACCACGGGGGCAGGACGTCGTGGTAGCGATGCCACCAGCCCGGCTGGTTCGCCCGGCTGGCCAGCAGCAGCATTTGCTCCCGCTCAGCCTTGTCGGTTATCCCGTACAAGGCGAGCAGGTCCGCTATATCGATCTCGCGGACGGAATTCCGGCCGAGCTCTATCCGGCTGATCTTCGATTCCGACCCGCGGATAGCCCGCGCGGCTTCCTGGGCGCTGATTCCCCGGGACTCGCGCAGACGGCGCAGCTGAGCCCCGAGCAGCAGGCGCAGGACTGTCGGGCCGCCGACCGCATCTGCCATCGACCCACTTCCTCTCCGGGAACGGCTGCCAGACAGCATGCACCCAAGCGGTCCAGGTGGGCTTCGGCATTACCGCAACGTGCCTCGCTTGTACGCGGGGGAGAAATGCGCGGGGATTCGCCATTTTCCTGACCCGGCCACTGTATCGCCTGAGCCATTGCCTGGCACCCCCACGCCGCCCGGTGCCGGCGCGGGCTGCCGGGGGGCGGTGCCGGCGGCTGGGGCCGGGAACCGGCCGGTAGCCTGAGCACTGGCCAGAATGGGTCGCAATCATGAAGGCAGGGTCATGCGGTACAGGTCCTTGGGTGACAGCGGGCTGCTCGTCTCGGTAGCCGGCCTCGGCTGCAACAACTTCGGCAGCCGGCTGGACGTGCAGCAGACCCGGGCCGTGGTCGACGCGGCGATCGACTCGGGCATCACGCTGTTCGACACCGCCGACATCTACGGGAACGCCGGCGGCTCCGAGGAGATGATCGGCGAGGTGCTGGGCGCCCGGCGCGACCAGATCGTGCTGGCCACCAAGTTCGGCCACCAGAAGGTGGACATGGGATACGGCCCGGCGGCCGGGGCCAAGGGCGGCCGGGCCTACATCCGGCGGGCCGTCGAGCAGTCGCTGCGCCGCCTCCGCACCGATTACCTCGACCTGTACCAGCTGCACACGCCCGACCCGGTCACGCCCATCGGCGAGACCCTGCAGGCGCTGGGCGAACTGGTCGCCGAGGGCAAGGTCCGCTACATCGGCCACTCCAACCTCTCCGGCTGGCAGATCGCCGACGCCGCGCATGTGGCGCAGGAGTCCGGCATGGAGGCGTTCATCTCGGCCCAGAACAACTGGTCGCTGCTCGAGCGGCAGGCCGAGGCCGAGGTGGTGCCTGCGGCGCTGCACTTCGGCCTCGGGGTCCTGCCATACCACCCGCTGGCCAACGGCCTGCTCACCGGGAAGGTCCGGCGCGGCCAGGCCCCGCTTCCCGGGCAGCCGGCTGGCCAGCCGTGAGAGCTACATCACCGGGCCGAAACTCGACCGGGTGGAGGCGCTCGCCCGCTGGGCCGCCGAGCATGGGGTCAGCCTGCTCGACGTGGCCATCAGCGGCCTGGCGGCCCAGCCCGGATGCGCATCGGTGATCGCGGGAGCGACCTCAGCGGATCAGGTCAAGGCGAACGCCGCGGCCGCGGACTGGATCCCGCCGCAGGACGCGCTCGCCAGTCTGGACCAGATCGTGCCGCTGCCCGACCCTGAGTCCTGAGCCGGCGGGTCAGTTCCTGCGGACTGCCCTGTCGTACAGGTCCCGCACCGCCTGGCCGAACCGGGCCGAGTAGGAGACCGACGGGGTATTCCCGCCCTGCTCGTAGCCGCCGATGACGCCGGCCACCGCGCCGAGGCCGGTGGCCGGGTGCACGTTCGCCAGGAACGGGCCGCCGCTGGTCCCGTCGGTGTAGCCGCCACAGTCGAACTCCATCTGCCGCCGCCCGAACGCCCGCGTCCGGGCGGTGCAGGTGATCGGCCGTTCCCGGCCGTCCGGGTAGCCGATGACCTGGACCAGCTGGGCCGCCCGCCAGCCGGTGGCCAGCTTTTCCCCGCCGGTCAGCTCCTGGACCGGGGCGGGGTTCCCCGGCTGGCTGACGACGAGGAAGGCCACGTCGTCGTCGGGATTCGCGGAGGACGCCCAGTCCGCGTCCACGAACACCTGGGTGACCGTCCAGCTGCCGTAAGGTTCGCGGTGCCGGTGATACTCGGGGACGAAGGCCACCTGGCCGGGCTGCCTGCCGTGCAGGCAGTGGGCCGCGGTGATCACCAGGTCCCTGACCGGGCTGGCCACCACGCTCGCGGTGCAGAAGTGCTGGCCGAGACGGCCGCCGCTGGTGATCGTGAACAGGGCCCCCACCGCGGGGGTGCCATCGTAGAACCGGCCGTGCAGCAGCGCGGGGGGAACGGCCGAGGCCCCGCGGGGCAGTGCCTTGACGGCCGCGGCGAGCCGGGCCGCCAGCCGCTCCGCACCGTGGGCGCCCGGTGAGGCCGCCACGATCCCCAGGGTGACCGCGGCAGCCAGCCCCGCGCCCCACGCGGACGGCCGGGCGCGAGCCGGGGGGGCGGGCGCGGAGCCCGGGACGGGACGGCCGGGCGCGGAACGCCAGGCGGGACGGCCGGGCTTTCCTGGCGTACCGCCGCATTCTTCCCCTCACCTGGCCTCCCACCTGGGCGCATACGTCACTCTGAACCACCAGGGCCCCTCTACTCATTGTGCGGGTGACAGGCCCGGAGAGCCATAGGCGGCGCCCGGGAAGATACCGACAAATTGCTCTATGTGATTACGCAGCGTGAAAAGGCGGTCTTCCCGGGAAGGTGCCGGCGGCCCGGGCCGGGCGGACCGGCGGGACCCGGCAGCGGGTCTGGCCGGGGGCGATAGCGTGATCGTCGGAGCCAGTGCGGCGTAGGATCGCGTCAGCGTAATTCCGCCGCCATGGCGGTTGTGTCACCCCTCTGGGACCGGGAGTGGCAGGCAGAGCCCACAGGGGTGAATGAAGGAGTCACGTGTCATGTCCGGGATGGGCTCGACCCTCCAGCTGAACAATCCCACGGTGGTCGCAGCCTTCCATTCCGCGCTCATCCACCAGGGGATCATCGCGCTCCTCATCTTCTTCCTCCTCGCCATGCTCTGGGTCAGCGTCCGTGAGTGGGTGCCCGGGTCACGGACGTCGTTCGGCCGGCGGCCGGGGACCTGGCCGCCGAGCCGCGGGGCAGGCAGGTCCTCCGGATCGGGTTCGGCGTCCTGTGGATCGTGGATGGCCTGCTGCAGGCCCAGCCCGCCATGCCCCTGGGCCTGGCGGCCAACGTGACCGGGCCGTCGGCGGACGGGTCACCGGGCTGGGTCCGCGGCCTGGTGGACTTCGCCGCCAAGGGCTGGACCTATCACCCGGTCAGTGCGGCCGCTGCGGCGGTCTGGATCCAGGTCGCGATCGGTATCTGGCTGCTCACCGCCGCCCGCGGCCCCTGGTCCCGGCTCGGCGGGCTGGCCAGCGTGGGCTGGGGCCTGGTGGTGTGGATCTTCGGCGAGGCGTTCGGCGGCATCTTCGCGCCCGGGCTGAGCTGGCTGTTCGGTGCCCCGGGGGCCGCGCTCCTGTATGCCGTGGCCGGGGGGCTCATCGCGCTGCCAGACCGGGCCTGGGTCGGGCGGCGGCTCGGCCGGGCCATGCTGGCCGGCACGGGCGTGTTCCTCGCCGGGATGGCGCTGCTCCAGGCGTGGCCGGGACGCGGGTTCTGGCAGGGCACCGCGGGCCGGGCAGCCCGGCAACCTGGCCAGCATGGTGCAGGGCATGGGGCAGACCCCGCAGCCCGGGTTCCTGTCGTCCTGGGTGAACGGGTTCGGGACCTTCGCCGCCGCCCACGGGTTCGCGGTCAACCTGGTCGTGGTGGTCGCGCTGGCCGCCGCCGGCCTGGCCCTGGCCAGCGGGCAGCACACGGTGCTGCGGCCCGCGGTCGGCCTGCTGCTGGTGCTCTGCGCCGCGGGCTGGGTCCTGGTCCAGGACCTGGGCGTGTTCGGCGGGCTCGGCACCGACCCGAACAGCATGATCCCGTTCGCCCTGCTGGCCGTGGCCGGTTATCTCGCCGTCGCCTGCGCGCCTGCCCCGGCCACCGCGGCAGCCGCGGCGCCCGGCCGGGGACAAGCGGGACTGGCCGGGCGGGGTGCGGCCGCGCCGCGTGGCCGCCGTCATCGGCAACGCCAGCCCCGGGACCCTGGGGGCCGTGGGCGCGCTGGGGGTGGCCATCCTCGGCGTCGTCCCGCTGGCGACCGCGTCCGCCAGCGCGAGTGCCTCGCCGATCCTCGCGCAGGCCCTCGACGGGTCGAGCGCCGCGCTGGACTTCAAGGCCCCGTCGTTCACCCTGACCAACCAGGACGGCCGCGCAGTCAGCCTGGCCAGCCTGCACGGCAAGGTGGTCCTGCTGACCTTCCTGGACCCGGTGTGCACGTCAGACTGCCCTCTCATCGCCCAGGAGTTCCGGCAGGCGGACCAGCTGCTCGGCAGGCAGTCGCGGCAGGTGGAACTGGTCGCGGTGGTCACCAACCCCGTCTACAAGGTGGCCATCCCCTACGGTTCGTCCGGGTGAGTTGGGTGCTGTGAGCTACTTCGTTGACAACTGGTCCTTCGACCCGTTCCTGATCGTGGTGCTGGTCCTGGTGGCCTGGCACGAGATCGGGCTGGCCCGGCTGGCCCGGCGGTCCCGGCCGGAACGGACCCGGCAGCGCAGGCTGCGCTCGCTCTGGTTCTACAGCGGTCTCGCCGTCCTGCTCATCGCGGTCGAGTCACCCCTCGACTACTGGGCCGACGACTACTTCTTCGTGCACATGTTCCAGCACCTGCTGCTCATGTTCGCCGCGCCCACGCTGGTGGTGGCCGGGGCGCCGTGGCAGCCACTGCTCGACGGGCTGCCCGGGCGGACAGGCCGGACCGCGACCGCCGCGGTACTGCGGGACCGCTGGTCACGGCCGCTCCGGGCGGTCGCCGGGTTCCTGCTGCGGCCCTGGGTCTCGGTCACGCTCTTCTCCGTGGTCATGCTGCTCTGGCACGTTCCCGCGCTGTTCGACCTCGCGCAGCGGAATCAGGCCGTGCATATCTGGCTGGTCCACGGGAGTTTCTTCCTGGCCGGCGTGCTGTTCTGGCTCCAGTTCATCCCGTCACCGCCGTTCCAGCGCCGGATGCCGCTGGTCTCCCAGGCGGCCGCGCTGATCGCGACCAACCTGGTCATGTGGATGATGGCCATGGCGATGAGTATTTTCTCCCAGCACGCCTGGTACTCGGTGTACAGCCACGTGCCCGGGGTCACCCTGCCGCCGTTCGCGGATCAGGAGATCGGCGCGGCGATCCTGTGGGTCTGCGGCGACTTCTGGGCCATTCCCGCGCTCATCTACGTGGTCCGCCGCCTCGTCAACGAGGACGGCGGCGTCAGCGCGGCGCTCGAGCAGATCCTGCACCGCGGGGCCGCGGGCAGCGGCTGGGCCTCAGCCAGCCGCCGGGTACCGCCCGGTTCTACCGCACCGCCGCTGCGACCGCCAGCCGGGCCCTCGTCCTGACCGCGCCCGGTGCCGGGGGCGTGACCAGAACGGGCGGAGGCTCCGGGAGGGCCAGGGGCCTGGGGCGGCCCCTCCGCGCCCCAGCGCCTGACCCTGAAGTCATCCCCATTCGCCGGTCATGGCGTTCTCCTTCCACTCCGTCTTTCCGGGGCTGCCGCCGCCTGGGCCGGTTACTGGCGTGACCTTGACATGTGAATGCCAGTGCTGTGACGATGCGGCATTAGCCCTTTACGGGCCGTTATACCCCTTATCGGCACACGCTATCGGCACACGGGCGCCACAGGAGAGTGCACATGGCCGCGCTCCGGCTGCAGGGGTGCTGGCCGGGGACGCTGAGCGGCCCCGCCCGGCAGGTCCGTGACTGGCAGGTCTGGGCGCTCCGCGAGCCGCTGCGCGGGTTCGTGCTGGGGGTCATGGTCGTGGCCGCGGCGGCGGCGGGGCTGGCCGCCACCGCGACCCGGTGGCGGCTGTCCCAGCTGGCTGTCTTCGTCGCGTTCCTGGCCTGCGGCGTGGCCCTGATCGAGTCGACCCGGACGATCAGGGAGGTCCACGGGTCCATCGTCTCGATCGGCGTCGCCGCGATGGACGACTCGCGGTCCGCGCTGGCCGGGCTGATCGAGGCGGCCGAGTCGGCCCTCGCCGCCGCGGACCGGGCCGGTGCGGTGGTGTGCGCGGCCCCGGCGGACGCGGCCGGCGCGCGCTGAGGGGCTCCCGGCTCAGTCGCCGTGCTTTTCCAGGTACTCCAGGTAGAGCGGGCGCAGTGTGTCCGCGACGTCCGGGTCTTCGTGGCCGAGGGCATCGGAGATCATCGCGGAGAGCTGGGTGACGTCCGCCGCGGTCCGGTCGGCGTGCCCGGCGACGGCCTCGCCCTCCGGGATCTCCCGCAGCAGCTGCCACAGGAACCCGAGATCCAGATGCAGCACGGCCCGGTGCACGGCACGGTCGTGGAGTTCCTGGGAGGAGAGGGCTTCGAGGGCGTCCCGGTCAGTCATGGGACGAACCCTACCGGGCGCGGCGGGGCGGCCGGAGCACGGTCAGCAGCCGACGGGCCACGAGCCGGCGGGGCGGCGCCAGCGCTCAGCGGCCGCCGGGCCAGCCGTGGTGCTGGCCCGCCCGTCCGCCCTCGGACCAGCCGCCGCCCGGCCCGTCCTGCCCGGGCCAGCCGCCATCCGGCCAGCCACCGCTGGGCGGGTCACTGGGGCGCCAGCCGCCCAGCCAGCTGAAGGGCCAGCCATCGTGGCCGCGGCGGCCAGACCCCGGCTGCCCGCCCGCGGTGCGGCTGGTGGCCGAGCCCGGGAGCCCCGGCAAAGCCGCGGCCGCTGGGCCTGCGGCGGGCCGAATCGGTGAACGTGAAGCGGACGGGGGTGCTGGTGGTGCCCCGGGCGGTGAACGCGATCAGCTCGATGCTGCCCCCGGCGAGGGCCTGGCCGGCGGACGGCACCATGACCAGCGCACTGCCGGCCGAGCGGTTCCGGGCGTTGCGCGCCTGGTAATGCGAGTCTCCCGGCAGGACGACCGTGACCCGCCAGCCACTGACCGGGGCGGAGCTTTCATTGGCAATGACGATCTGTCCGTGGATGCCGTGATGACCGTCCCCGGTGATCTCGTAGCCAACCCCGATCGCGTGGCCGGGGGAGACGGCCTGCCGGGCGGACGCCCCGGCCGGGGCCGACGATGATGGTTGCGGGCGGGAGACTGGCCTGGCGGAGACGGGGACCGTGGGGGAGGTCAGCCCGGTGGTGGGCCCCGCCGAGGGCAGGGGTGCCGCCGCCTCAGGGGCGGTCGCCGGCGGTGAGGGGGCCGGAGAGGGTGGTGCGGAGGCCCGCTGGACGGCTGTGGGCGCGGCCGTGGCGGCCCGGCTGGCTGGCCCGGCCGCGCTGGTCCGTATCGCCGCGGGCAGCGCGGCGGCGCAGGGCACCAGCCCGCAATCCTTCGGCGGTGAGGAACTGTCATGGAAGGCCAGGGCCAGGCCGCCGCCAGCCACGGCCGCGACGGTGGCGGTCATTCCGGCGGCGGTGATCCAGCGATGCCGCGCCAGGCTGTCCGCGAGCCGCGGCGGGCCAGGGGCCGGCTGGCCAGGCCCGCTATTCACGGCAGGTCACCGGCTGAGCCCGGACAGGCTCGTGTGAGACAGGCTGACCCGTGGCATGGCGGTGTCCCCCAATCCTCATGCGTCCCCCTGGCAGAACCCTGCCGCCGGGGCCAATTTAGCAACGCGGCTGGTGCCTTTGACGGCAAACACCCCGGTATAGGTCGGCGTTATTGCCGATATGACGCACGTGGCAGCGCGACCACGACAGAGGGGATTGGCGCCCCGCTCGCGAGGCCAATCCCCTCCGTCACGCGGCGTGCTGATCTCCGGACTTTCCCCCTCTACGGCTGGCCGGGCTGCGTTGTCCCGGGGCTGGCTCAGGAGTCCCTCGCGGGCATGGCGTCGTTCGGGGCGACGAGCTTGAAGTGCACGCCGGTGGGGTCGGCCGCCTCGGCCAGCCGGCCGTAGGGGGTGTCCTCCGCGGGCCTGATGACCGAGCCCCCCAGGCTGGTGATCGTGGCCAGTGTGGCGTCGGCGTCCTCGGTGCCGAAGTAGACCGCCCAGTGGGCCGGAACGCCCTCGGGCAGGAACCCGGTCCCGTCCATGATCCCGGCCAGCTGGTCCGAGCCGTGCTGGGCGATCGTGTAGCGGAACTCGGGCGTGTCGCTCGCGGTCTGGGTATCCCAGCCGAACACGTCGCGGTAGAACGCGATGGTGGCCTCGTAGTCCCGGGTGTACACCTCGAACCAGCCGGGGGCCCCTGCCTCGGCCAGGACCCCGAAGCCCTTGTGCAGGCCCGGCTGCCACAGGCCGATCGCCGCCCCGCCCACGTCGGCGACCATCGCCATCGTGCCGAGGTCGGCCACCTGCATGGCGGGGAGGATGATCTGGCCGCCGTGGGCGGTGGCGGCCTCCAGCGTCTTCTGGGCGTCATCGGTGGCCAGGTAGACCGACCACGTCTCAGGCGCGTCCATGCCGGGCTGCTTGGGCATGCCGCCCGCGACGAGGACGCCGTCCTTGGAGAAGTTGAAGTAGCCGCCGAACTGCTCCTGGGGTTCGGTGGAGGTCCAGCCGAACACCTGGCCGTAGAAGTCCCGGGCGCGTTCGGCGTCTGAGGTCAGCAGGTTGACCCAGCAGGGCGCCCCGGCGGGGGCGGTGTCTCGTGTAGGCATGGTCGCTCCTTTGCAGATGCCTGGGCAGTGTCACTAGCTTGGACGCCGCCGGGTGTCGGGACTCACCGGCTGTGCTCCCATAGCCGTGCTTCGCCTGCCGTTATCCCCGGCGGGCCGGGGCGCGGGCGGGACTGGCTGGCCCGGACGCCGGATGCGTACCCTCGTATGTGTGTACCTCCCTGCCCACTTCACCGCGCCGCAGAACGCCGACGTGGCCGCGTTCGTGGCGGCCGCCGCCACGGCCGACCTGGTCACGTTCGACGGCTCCAAGCCCGTCGCCAGCCTCATCCCGGTCATCTGGGACCAGGAGACGGGCGAGCATGGCCGGCTTCTCGGCCATCTCGCCCTGGCCAATCCGCAGTGGGAGTCGGTGGCCCCCGGATCCAGCGCGCTGGCCATCGTGCACGGCCCGCAGGCCTACGTCTCCCCGTCCTGGTACCTGAGCAAGGCCCGGCACGGCCGGGTGGTGCCCACCTGGAATTACGTCACGGTCCACTTCACGGGGCCGCTGACCGTGCACCGCGACCCGGAATGGCTGCGCGATGTGGTGACCCGGCTGACCCGGCGCCACGAGGCGCACCGCGACGCGCCCTGGGCCGTGACAGACGCCCCGCCGGACTACATCAACGGCCAGCTCCGCGGGATCGTGGGGGTGGAGCTGACCATCGCCACCGTCGAGGCGAAGCACAAGCTGAGCCAGAACCGCAGCGCCGAGGACCAGGCCGCCGTGGCCGCGGCCCTGGCTGATGAGCCCGGCCCCGGCCCGGCCGGAGTCGCCGCCCTGATGACGCCGCCTGACTGAGATTCGCTGGCGAGGGGGGCGCGCCGCAGGCGTGTCCTCGCCGGGCCGGCGATGCACCTCGGCAGCTGCGGCAGGCGGAGTTGCCTGCCGGGGCGAGGCACGCCTCCGGCGCGGCTCCGGGGGCCCGGGCCCGCCGGGTTAGCACAGCTACCAGCGGTCGTGGACCTGGGCCCGGATGCGCCGGTCGTACAGGTCGGCGATGGCCGCCAGGCCCGCGTCGCTGAACGGCGGAAGCCCGGCCGCGGCCGCGTTCTGCTGGGCCTGCTCCGGATTGCGTGCACCCGGGATCACGGTCGAGACCCCGGGCTGCTGGATCACCCAGCGGAGAGCGGCCTGGGCGGGGGTGGCCCCGGCTGGCGCGAGGGCGGCGAACTCCCGGGCAGCGTCCACGCCGGTATCGAAGTCCACGCCGGAGAAGGTCTCCCCGGCGTCGAAGGCTTCGCCGTGCCGGTTGTAGGTGCGGTGGTCGTCGGCGGCGAAGGACGTCTCATGGGTATACCGGCCGGACAGCAGCCCCGAGGCGAGCGGGACGCGGGCGATGATGCCCACCCTGGCGGCGTGCGCCGCGGGCAGCACCTCATCCAGGGGCTTGCGCCGGAACGCGTTGAGGATGATCTGCACGGTGGCGGTGCCAGGCCTGGCGATCGCGGTCAGCGCCTCTGCGCAGGTCTCGACGCTTACCCCGTAGGCGGCGATGCGATCCTCGGCGACCAGTGTGTCGAGCGCGTCGTAGACCGCGCCGGAGGAGAACACCGGGGTCGGCGGGCAGTGCAGCTGCACCAGGTCGAGCCGGTCCAGCCCCAGGTTGGCCCGCGAGCGGTCGGTCCACGCGCGGAAGTTGTCCAGGGTGAAGAACCCGGGGTCCTGCGCTACCCGGCGGCCCATCTTGGTGGCCACCGTGAACTCCGCTCCCGGGTTGCCGGCCAGGAACTGGCCGATGATCCGCTCGCTGCGTCCGTCGCCGTACACGTCGGCAGTGTCCAGGAAGGTGATCCCGGTCGCCGCGGCCGCGTCCAGCACGGCCAGCGCATCCTTCTCGCCGACCTCGCCCCAGTCAGCTCCTAGCTGCCAGGTCCCCAGGCCGACGACCGAGACTGCCCTGCCTGTCTTGCCCAGAATGCGCTTCTCCATAAGGGCTGAGTGTAGTGAGGGCGCGGCCCGGGCTGGCGAGATCGGGCGGGCCGGCGGTGCAGGCGGCCGTGTAGCTCAGGTGGCCGGCATCACCCGGGGCGCCGCGCTACGCGGCGGGACAGCCGTCCGCGTCCGTGGGCGAGCTGGCCGCCTTGGCCAGGATCGCGGCGCTGGATCCTGTCCAGCTGCCCGAGCTGTTCCTCGCTCAGCGCGTCGAACAGGACCTGGCGGACCTGCTCGACATGGCCAGGCGCGGCCGCGCTGAGCGCGGCGAAGCCCTGATCGGTGAGCACGGCGATCTGGCCGCGGCGGTCGGTCGGGCAGTCCATCCGGCGGACCCAGCCACGTTCCTCGAGCCGGGCCACGGCGTGCGATACGCGGCTCTTGCTGGATGAGGATGCCTCGGCGAGCTGGGTCATCCGGAGCGAGCGGTCCGGTGCCTCGGACAGCCGCACCAGGATCTCGTAGTAGGCGAGCGGCATCCCGGAATCCCGCTGCAGCTGGGCGTCGACGGCGGCGAGGAGCCACTGCCAGGCCTGGATGGCCTCACGCCACGTGTGCTGCTCGTCGGGGCTGAGCCAGCGCGGTCCAGGATCGTTCATGGCTACAGCATACCCGGAATAGTTGAACGCTTGACAACGCTAGACCTGACGTGATACTCGTTGAGGGTTCAAATATGAACGCCGTCACTATGAACGACAGGAGTATTCCCCATGACGGCTAGCACTGACGCCAGCACCATCCCGGGTTACATCGCGGGCACGTGGGAGATCGACCCGGTCCACTCCGAGGTCGGCTTCACCGCCCGGCACATGATGGTCAGCAAGGTCCGCGGCCGGTTCACGACCTTCTCCGGCGAGCTCGTCACCGGCGAGAACCTGCTGCAGTCGTCGGTCACCGCCACCATCGACCTGACCTCGATCAACACCGGCAACGAGCAGCGTGACCAGCACATCCGGTCCGCCGACTTCTTCGAGGTCGACAAGTACACGACGATGACCTACCGCTCCACCGGCCTGCGGGCCGAGGGTGACCACTACATCCTGGACGGGGAGCTGACCCTCAAGGACGTCACCAAGGAGGTCCCGCTGACCGTCGAGCTCAACGGCTTCGGGCCGGACCCCTACGGCGGCACCCGGGCCGGCTTCACCGCCACCACGGAGATCAACCGCCGCGACTTCGGCGTGAACTTCAGCGCCCCGATGGAGACCGGCGGCGTGGTCGTGAGCGACAAGATCGGCATCCAGCTGGAGATCGAGGCCGTCCTCAAGGTCTGAGGCCAGCGGCCTACGGCGGCGCTGCGGGCCCGGCCAGCGTCCCGGCCGGGCGCGCCGTGAACGAAGCCACCCGCGCGGGCGGGGACGCGATCGCGTCCCCGCCCGCGCGCGTCTGGCCCGGGTCCGCGCGCCGCGTGCCCGGCGCCGGGCAAGAATGGTAGGCAGGCGACCGGATGACCGGGCGCCGAGCGACGGTGGCCAGCAGTGAGGGGTACGCGGTGAAAGCGGCTGTCTATGAGCGCACCGGCCCGGCGGCCGAGGTGCTGCGGGTGGTGGAGATCGAGCGGCCGGACCCGGGCCCGGGCGAGGTCCGGGTCCGGGTGCACGTGTCGGGAGTCAACCCGACCGACGTCAAGAGCCGCGGCGGGGCGACTCCCGCGGCCCATCGACGGTTTCCAGATCCCGCACCAGGACGGCGCCGGGGTGATCGACGCAGTCGGCCCCGGCGGGCCGGAGAACCGGATCGGCCAGCGGGTGTGGGTGTACCTCGCCGCCGCCGGGCGCCGCTGGGGGACCGCCGCCGAATGGACCGTGGTCCCGGAGAATCACGCGGTGCCGCTGCCGGACGGCGTCCCCATGGAACTCGGAGCCAGCCTGGGCGTGCCCGGCCTGACCGCGCACCACCTGGTGTTCGCGGACGGCCCGGTCAAGGACGGCACGGTGCTGGTCGCCGGCGGGGCCGGGGCGGTCGGGCATTTCTCCATCGAGTTCGCGGTCTGGGGCGGGGCGGGCCGCGTGGCCTCGACCGTCAGCACGCCGGACAAGGCCGAACTGGCCCGGCAGGCCGGGGCTGGCCACGTGGTGTACTACACCGACCCCGACGCGGCCAGCCAGATCACCGCCGCGGTCGGGCCGGTGGACCGCATCATCGAGGTGGCGCTCGGCGCGAACCTGCAGCTGGACCTGGCTATCTCCCGGCCGGGCACGGTGGTGGCCTGCTACGCGGCCGAGTCCCAGCGACCCGGTGCTGCCGGTCCGGGCCTGCATGACCGCCAGCCTCGTGCTCCGGTTCATGCTGCTCTACACCCTGCCCCAGGCGGCTGCTGGACCAGGGGGCCGCCGACATCGGCACCGCGCTGAGGGCAGGGCGCCCTGACCGAGCTGCCGGAGCACCAGTTCCCGCTGGAGGAGATCGTCGCGGCTCACGAGGCGGTGGAGCGGGGGACGAGCGGCAAGGTGCTGGTCATCCCGGGCTGACCAGGAGACGCGGATGGGGGAGCGGCCGTGACGAGGGACCAGTTGCTCGCGCACTGCCTGGCCAAGCCCGGGGCCTGGGAAGACGAGCCCTGGGAGGGCGACGTCGTGGCGAAGGTCGGGAGCAAGATCTTCGCGTTCCTGGGCGCGGGGTCGGCCAGCCAGCCGGCCACGCTCGGGCTGAAGTGCGGCGCGGGCAGGGAGGCGGCCGACGAATGGCTGCTGCGCTACCCGGACGACGCGTCGGTCATGCCCTACATCGGCCGCTTTGGCTGGAACAGCCTGCGCATCGGGGGCGCCATTCCCGACGGGGAGCTTCTCGAGGCGGTAGATGCGTCCTACCAGGCCGTCGTCAGCAAGCTGCCCAGGCGGGACCGCCCGGGCTCAGGGGAGCTGGAGGGCCCCGGCTAGCTCCCGGTAGCCGTCGGCCGGGTCGGCGCCCGGCGCGGTGAGCAGCTGGATGCTCACGTGGTCGGCTCCGGCGTCGAGGTGCTCGGTGAGGCGGGCTACCACCTGGGCCGCGCTGCCGTGGGCGACCAGCGCGTCGATCAGGGCGTCGCTGCCGCCGCCGCTCAGGTCCGCGTCCGTCCAGCCCAGGCGGCGCAGGTTGGCGGTGTAGTTGGCCAGCCCCAGATAGGGCTTTTCCACCCGGGGACGGCCTATCGCCCGGGCCTGAGCGGGGTCCGTGCTGAGGACCACCTTCTGCTCCGGGGCCAGCAGCGGGCCCGGGCCGAGGATCTCCCGCGCCTGCGCGGTGTAGCCGGGCGTCACCAGGTAGGGATGGGCACCTGCGGTGCGCTCGGCGGCCAGCCGCAGCACCTTCGGGCCGAGCGCGGCCAGGACCAGGCGGCCGGCCGGGACGCCGTCGTCCAGCACGGTGTCCACGTAGCGGGCGAGCGTGTCGTAGGGCCTGGCGTACTGCTGGGTCACCTCGGGGTGGCCCGCGCCGACGCCCAGCAGGAACCGGCCCGGGAAGCGCTCCTCGACCCGCTGGTACGACGCGGCCACCTGGTGCGGCTCGTACTGCCACATGTTGACGATGCCGGTCGCCACGATGAGGGTGGTCGTCGCGGCCAGGAACTCCTCGGCGGCGGCCAGGTCCCCGCTGGCCGAGCCCAGCCACAGGGCGCCGAACCCGAGCTCCTCGATGGTCGCGGCCAGTTCCGGCGTGACCTGGCGCTCGCCGCGCCAGATGCCGAACCGTCCGAGCTGGTCGCGCGCCTGCTGAGTCATTCAGTCCGCTCCCTCGCCGTCGCCCGGTTCCGCCGCTGGCCGGGCGGCCGCCGTCAGCCGGCTGGCCGCCTTCAGCCGGGCCGCCATCGCACCGGGCAACCGGCCCCGGCCGGCCGCTGTTCCCCAGCGGGCCTAGTTGGGTACGGCCACGATGGGTACCATGTGCGTAGAGTAATCATTTGATTACCTAAAGGGAGGAGCGCTCGATTATGGGAGTGTCTCGAGCGACCTCACAGGCTGCCGCGCAGCCCGACGCGCAGCCCGACGCCTGCACCTCACCGTCCGCGCTGCTGGAGTTCGCGGTCACCCAGGCCGTGAGCCGGGACGGCACGGCGCCCGATGCAGGCCTGCCCGAGCTCCTCCGCCGTTGCGCAGCCGGATTCGGCGGCCGGGCGGCCCTCGCGCTCCGGCTCCCCGCGCCAGGAGAGCCTGCGGTCATCGCCGCCCATCCCACCGGGGCGGTGGATCCCGGCCTCATGGCGCAGCTCGCCGCGCTGCTGGCGGCCCACGCCGAGGCGGCCTCGGCGGGGGGCTGCGTCCAGGGACAGGTGGCCTGGCCCGGGCTGGGAACCGCCAGGAACCAGGACGGGGTGCTGATCGCCGTGGCCCGCCTGCCGGGCGGATTCTCCCCCTGTGCCCTGGTCCTCCTGGGGCAGTGCGCGCCAGTGGACCGCCGAGTCGCGGGCCACCGCACGGGCGCTGGCCACCGTCATCGCGGCCCGGATCCGCCGGGTCGAGGACAGCAGGGAAATCGCGGAACGGCGGGCGGTCACCGACGCGCTGATCAACGCGGCACCGGACGCCGTGGTCGTGGCGGACGCGGACCGCAGGATCGTCGCCTTCAACCCGGCCGCGGAGAAACTGTACGGCCGCCGCCGCACGGACGTGCTCGGCCAGAGCATGGGGGACCTGCTCATCCCGGAACGCGACCGGGCCAGGTTCCTGGAATCGACCGAGCAGTTCCTGGGCAGCCAGGACCCGGGGGAGTTCAGCGGCCGGATGTACCTGCCCATCCTGCGCGGTGACGGCACGGAGCGGACGGTCGAACTGACCCCGCTGCCGCTCCTGGTGGGCGGCCAGGTCTTCTTCTGCAACTTCGCCCGGGACCTGACCGAGCTGGAGCGGGCCAACGCGGCGCTCGCGGCGAGCGAGGCCCGGGTGCGGCTGCTGTCCGAGCTGGCCCCGGTGGGTATCGCGCGCACCGACGACCCGGGAACGTGCGCGTACGTCAACGAGCGCTGGTGCGCGCTGAACGGCCAGCTGGCCGAGGACATTCTCGGCACCTCGTGGCTGGAGGCGGTCCATCCCGTCGACGTCGCGCGGGTCCGCCGGGAATGGGAGCGCGCCCGGGCCGCCGGTTCGGAACTGCGCACCGATTTCCGCCTGAGGCGTCACGCCGGCGAGCCGCCGTGGGTGCACGCCGCCGTCACCGCCCTGCCGGATCAGGCGGACCTGCCCCGCGGGTTCATGGTCGCCCTCACCAACGTCACCGCCCGCAAGCGGGCCGAGCAGGAGCGGGACCGGCTGCTGGCCGCCGAGCAGGCCGCGGTGCGCGACCTCAGCGACCAGACCGAGCGGCTGAACAGCCTGCTCGCGGCGGCCATCCCCGGCGTGCTGGTGCTGGATGAGCACGCGGTGATCGTCCAGGTCAACCAGAGCCTGTGCGACCTGCTCGGCATCGGGCAGCCGCCGGCGGCGTTCACCGGGGCCCCGGCCGGGCAGCTCCGCGGGCCGGCGGCGCGAACCTTCGCCCAGCCCGTCGGAGGTGCTGGCCCAGGTCTCGCGCTACTACACGCAGCCGGGAGCAGGTCGAAGGCCTCCGGTTCGCATGCACGGACGGCCGCATGCTGGAGTGCGACTACTGGCCGGTCTTCGCCGGCGACCAGTACCGGGGCGGCCTGGTCCTGCTCTGGGACATGTCCGAGCGCGCCGCGCGGGAGCAGGAGCGCGACCGCCGGCTGGAGGCCGAGCTGGCCTCGCGCCACGCCGCCGAGGACGCGGGGAGGCGGCTCTCCCGGCAGAACGACGAGCTGCGCGAGCTCGACGAGCTCAAGACCCGGTTCCTGGCCACCGTGTCCCACGAGCTGCGCTCGCCGCTGACGTCGATCGTGTCCTACGCCGACCTGATCCGGGACGAGGGCGGGCTGGCCCCGACGGCAGCCCGCTTCCTGGACATCATCGCGCGTAACGCCGAGCGGATCACCAAGCTGGTCGGCGATCTGCTGCTGCTGAGCCGGATCGAGGCCGGCATGATCCCGCTGGAGCTGGCGCCGGTGCACCGTCGCGGAGGTCGTGGCCGAGGCGGTGCAGGCCACGGCGCCGGGGGCGGCACAGAAGGGCGTCGCGCTGGACGGCGCGGCCCCGGACGGGCCGCCGGTGCTGGCCGACCGGGCCCGGCTGGTCCAGGTGATCGACAACCTGATCGCCAACGCGGTCAAGTTCACTGACGAGGGGGGCCAGGTCCGGGTGACGGCGGCGCCGGACGGCCCGGGCTGGCGGATCGACGTCCAGGATTCCGGGATCGGCATCCCGCCGGAGGAGATCGGCCACCTGTTCGAGCGTTTCTTCCGCGCCTCGAACGCCGCCACGGCCGGCCGTCCTGGATCGGGCCTGGGCCTGTCCATCGTCAAGGAAGTCGCCGAGATGCACGGCGGCCGGGTCGAGGTGACCAGCACGCTCGGGGCCGGCACCACCGTTCACCTCTACCTCCCCGCCCGGCGGACGGCAGGACGGGTGTGCCAGCCGGAGGATGACTACTTATAGTGATTTAACCACTACTAAGTGGAATCGGGGGACAGATGGACCTGAACGCCCAGCCGCCGGGAGTGACCCGGTGAACAGCGCCAGCCCGCCGGAGTCACCCGGGCGGATCCTGGTCGTCGAGGACGATCCGGAAGCCGCCGGCTACGTCCTGCACGTGCTCCGCACCCGGGGCGGCTTCGAGGTCATCCACATCGCCGGACCCGGTGGCCGCGCTGGACCGGGCCCGGGCCGAACGCTGGGACCTGGTGCTGACCGACGTGGAGATGCCCGGCATGACCGGGATCGAGCTGCTGGAGGCAGTCCGGGAGATATCCCCGCAGCTGCCCGTGGCCGTGGTCACCGCGCACCCGTCGGTCGACTACGCGGTCCGGGCGCTCCGGAACAAGGCCGACGAGTTCCTGGAGAAGCCGGTCCGCCCGGACAAGCTGGTCGAGACCGTGACCGCGCTGGTGGCCAAGGGCCGCGCGGCCCGCGAGGCCGCCCGGCAGAGCGTGCTGGCCATCGGGGCGCACCCGGATGACGTCGAGATCGGCGCGGCGGGCACGCTGGCCATGCACCGGCGGCTGGGACACGAGGTGTCGATCCTGACCCTGAGCCGCGGCGCCCGTGGCGGCACCGAGGACACCAGGGCCAGCGAGTCCCGGAAGGCGGCGGAGGTCATCGGCGCCACGCTGTACCACGAGGACCTGCAGGACACCAGCATCCGTGAGGGAGATCCGACGATCGGCGTGATCACCCGCGTCGTGCAGGCCGTGCGGCCGACCGTGATCTACACCCACTCCCTGCATGACGTGCACCAGGACCACCGGAACACGCACCGGGCGGCGCTGGTCGCCGTACGCCAGGTCGGCCGGGTGTACTGCTTCCAGTCGCCGTCGGCCACGGTGGACTTCCGGCCCACCCGCTTCGTCGCCATCGACGAGCAGCTGGACCGCAAGCTCGAGGCCATCGACGCGTTCGCCTCCCAGGTAGAGATCCGGGCCTACCTGGAGCCGGACCTGATCGAGTCGACCGCGCGCTACTGGTCCCGCTACTGCGAGGGGCGCTACGCCGAGCCGTTCGAGGTGGTCCGGGAGGCGGCGGTGGCCGGGCAGCACGAGCTCACGCCGGCCGAGGGAATCGTGCGCGGCGAGAACGGGCCGGCCCCGCCGCCCCGGACCGGCGGGAGAGCCGGGCCCGGCGGCGGGACGAGCACGAGGACCAGGCGGCGGGACCGCGAGCACGCGCCGCGGCAGGCCGCGGACGTGACCAGGGGGGTACCAGATGCCGCCACATGACCTCAGCCAGCAGCAGATCCGGGTGCTGGTCACCGGGGTAGGGGGACCCGCCGCGGTGTCCGTCATCAAATCGCTGAGCCTCGATCCCACCGTGCAGCTGCTGGCCGCGGACATGGACCCGTGGGCGGCCGGCCTCTACCTGCTGCCGCCGGACGCGCGGACTCTCATCCCGGCCGGCCTGGACCCTGATTTCGCCTCGGCCGTGCTGGCCCGCTGCGTCGCGCTCGGCGTGCACGTCCTGATCCCCACCGTGGACGCCGAGATGCGCCCGCTGGCCCGGGCCCGGGCCGAGTACGCCGCGGCCGGGATCGAGCTCATGCTGGCCCCCGAGCGGGCGCTCGACCTGACCCTGGACAAGCTGGCCCTGGCCCGCTGCTGCGCCGGGCATGTGCGGGTACCGCGCACGGAGTGCTTCGACGACGCGCTCGACCCGGCGTCGTGGGACTACCCGGTCGTGCTCAAGCCGCGCACCGGGAGCGGCTCGCGGGACATCTCCGTGGTGGCGCTCCGCCCAGGACCTGGCCGGGCTCGAGCGGTCCGCGGAGTTCATCGTCCAGGAGTACCTGCCCGGGGAGGAGTACTCGATCGACGTCCTCGCCGACACGCGCAGCCACGTGATCGCCGCGGTGCCCCGGGTGCGCGCCCGGGTGGACTCCGGCGTCTCGGTGGCCGGGCGTACCGTGCACGACCCGGAGCTGGAGCACTTCGGGGCCACGGTGGCCAGCGTCACCGGCCTCACCTACATCGCCAACGTTCAGGCCCGCCGGGACGCGGACGGCCGAGCCGCCCTGCTGGAGGTCAACCCGCGGGCGCCCGGCGCGCTGCCGCTGACCATGGCCAGCGGGGTGAACATGCCCCGGCTGGCGCTGGACGCGCTGCGCGGCCTCCCCGTGCCGGAGCACGTGGACTTCCACGAGGTGGCCATGGTCCGCTTCCTCGAGGAACGCTTCATGGACCTGAGTGAAGTGCAGAAGGTGGCCGCGTGACCATACCCGGCGGCCGCACTCCCGGGGCGCCGGCCCGTGGCCGGCGGTCCGATCTCGCCGGCCTGGTCGCGCTTGACGAGGATCACCACGTCCACTCGACCTTCTCCGACGACGCGGTCAGCACCGTGGCCGAGAACGTCCGCGCCGCCCGCGACCGGGGCCTGCGGGTCATCTGCCTCGCCGACCACGTGCGCCAGGACTCGGCCTGGGTGCCGGAGTTCGTGGCCGCGGTGCGCGAGCTCAGACCCGCGCCGGGGATCGAGGTGCTGGCCGGGGTGGAAGCCAAGATCCTCAACGGGGCCGGGGAGCTGGACCTGCCCGCTTCCCTGCCAGGGGTGGACCGGGTGCTGATCGCGGATCACCAGTACCCCGGTGATCATGGCCCGGTGCCGCCGCAGGACATGCGGGAGGCGCTCGGAGCGCCGCCAGTGCTCGGCGGCCGACGTCATCGACGGCCTCATCGCGGCCACCCTCGGCGCCCTGGAGCGGGTGGCCCTGCCGCAGCTGGCCCATCTGTTCAGCCTGCTGCCCAAGATGGGCCTGGACGAGGCGGACGTGCCCGGCCCGGCCCTGGACCACCTGGCCCAGGGCTGCTTGCGGGCCGGGGCGCGGGTGGAGGTCAACGAGAAGTGGGCCTGCCCGTCCCCGCGCACGATCCGGGCCCTCGCCGCGGCCGGCGTGCCCCTGGTCGCCAGCACCGACAGCCACGACTGCGCCACCATCGGCCGTTACCAGCGGGTCCGGGGCATCCTGGATGGCGCGCTGCGCGGGGCGGTGCCGGGATGACGGACTTCCTGCTCGCGATCAAGTCGCTGCTGGTGGCCTTCGTGATCCTCGGAGCGCTCCCGCTGCTGGTCGCGAACTACCAGTTCCTCCTGGTCGGGCTGCACTTCCGCCGCCTGCATTACGCGAAATGCCGGCCCTATTTCCCGCGGACCGCCATCCTCATCCCGGCGTGGAACGAGGCAGCGGTCATCGGCACCTCGATCGACCGGCTCATGCTGCTCGACTACCCGCGCGAACGCCTGCGGATCTATGTCGTGGACGACGCCAGCACCGATGACACCCCGCAGGTCGTCCTGGCCAGGGTGGCCAGGTACCCGGGGAACGTCGTGCACCTGCGCCGGGACAAGGGTGGTGAGGGCAAGGCCGCGACCCTGAACCACGGCCTGGCGGAGATCCTGGCCGACGACTGGATGCAGGCCATCCTGATCATGGACTCGGACGTCATCTACGAGCCCAGCTCGCTGCGGCGGATGACCCGGCACCTGGCTGATCCCGAGGTCGGCTCGGTCACCGCCTATATCAAGGAGGGCAGCCGTCCGGGGAACTACATGACCCGGTTCATCGGCTACGAGTACATCACCGCCCAGGCCGCGGCCCGGCGGAGCCAGGAGGTCCTCGGCGTGATCGCCTGCCTGGCGGGAGGCGCGCAGCTGCACTCGCGGGCCAACATCGAGGCGATCGGCGGCCAGGTGGATACGGCCACGCTGGCCGAGGACACGGTGACCACGTTCGAGACCCAGAAAGGGGGACGCAAGGTCATCTTCGAGCCGCACGCCACCGTGTGGGCGGAAGAGCCGGGCAGCATCGTCGCGCTGTGGAAGCAGCGGCTGCGCTGGGCCCGCGGCAACGTCCAGGTCACCCGGCGGTTCAAGAGCGTCTGGTTCCGGCCCCAGCCCAATAACCGGCTGGGCAGCGTCAGCTTCGGCCTGCTCTGGTTCTGCCTGCTGCTGCTGCCGGTGTTCATGGTGCTGGCGTCGGCATCCCTGGTGATCCTGTTCTTCATCGACTACCAGCTCGCCTGGACCGCCTTCCACGTGCTGTGGCTGACCAACGTGATCACGTACATCTTCATCACGTCCTTCACGCTGGCCATCGACCCCGGCGTCGGCCGGCACACCTGGAAAGAAGCACTCATGTTCCCGGGCGCGATCAATGTCATCATCCTGCTCGCCGCCATCCTGCCCGGCCTGGCGAGCTGGGCCGGGCACGAGCTCGCCGCCGCCGCCGGCGTCGGCGTCACCCTGGGCTGGGTCCACGGCATCGAGCTGTTCACCTATGTCTGGCTCTCGGCCTGCATGGGGGTCGCATTCCTCGGCAAGGTCGCCGAGTCACGCAAGCTCGGCCACTTCCTCGGGCCGCTGTTCGTGTACATCGGCGGTTACGGGCCCTTGCTGTGCGCGATCACCACCGCCGCCTACATCAAGGAACTCCGGCATGCCGAGGCGAGCTGGGACAAGACCGAGAAGACGGGGAAGATGGTGGTGCCGACGTGAGCGAGCCGGAGCCGGCCGCCGTTGGCCCGGCGACCGCGGAGCAGGCCCAGGTCTTCGAGGACGAGGTCCGCGACGCGGTCCGCTACGAGCGGGGGCTCGCCATCAAGTGCGTGGCCTGCATCCTGCTCGTCGCCGTCATCCTGGCCCTCCG
Organism: uncultured Actinomycetes bacterium; assembly: GCA_963751175.1. Taxonomy (GTDB): domain Bacteria; phylum Actinomycetota; class Actinomycetes; order Streptosporangiales; family Streptosporangiaceae; genus RYN-230. Next base: position 359,947 of record CAVVTM010000014.1, read on the forward strand.
GGTGTACTTCTTCGGCTGAGCCCGCCGCGTCCCGGCGGGCACCCGTGCATGAAACCGCGCGTGGAGGGCACTTGGGCGCCATGTCGGCCCACACCCTCGACCGCCGGAACCGCAGCCTCACCCCGCTGCTCGCGGTGACCGCCGCCGCGCTGGTCTTCACGATCCTGCTCGTCCTGGTCCGCCTGCAGTGGCGCCCCTTAGAGTCCGTCGACCACGGCGCCGCCACCCGGATCAACGCGCTCATCGCCGGGCACCACGCCCTGGTCGCAGTGGTGAAAGCGGTCACCTGGCTGGGCAGCGACGGCGTGCTGTGGGCGATCATCGGGGCCTCGGCGATCTTCCTGGCCTTCCGGCGCCGCTGGCGGCTGGTCCTGTACCTGCTGGTCACGGGCGCGGGCGCGCTGGTCATGGACCCGATCCTGAAGGACCTGGTCGGCCGGCTGCGCCCGGTGGTGGCCCACCCCATCGCGCACGGCGGCGGGAACAGCTTCCCCAGCGGCCACTCGCTCGGGTCGATCGTCTGTTACGGGGCCGTCTTCCTGGTCTTCCTGCCCGCGGCCCGCGGCCGCTGGCGGACCGGGTTCACCGCCGTGATCGTCACGCTCGTCGCGCTGATCGGGATCAGCCGCATCCTGCTCGGCGTGCACTACCTGTCTGACGTGCTCGGCGGCTGGACGCTGGGCATTACCTGGCTCGGCGTCACCGCGTTCGCGTTCGAGCTGACCCGGCGGGCGGAAGGCCAGCCCGTCACCGACCCGCTGGCCGAGGGACTGGAACCCGAGGCCCGCAACGATCTCGATCTAGCCCAGCCGGAGACCCCCATGAAGAGATCCGCCGCCCGTTCCCGCGCCCGCATCGCCGCCGGCCTCGTCGTCGCCTGGGTGCTGATCCTCGGTGTCATCGTCGGCTTCGGCGAGCTGGTCGTGAGGTACAGCCACGACAAGTGGCTGGGGGACACGGCGATCCCGCGATGGTTCGCCGCGCACCGCACGCCGGCCCTCAACCAGTGGAGTAACGACGTCAGCGTGGCCTGCGCCACGACCGGGATCCTCATCGTGGCCGTCGCCGCGTGCGTGGTGTTCCTGGCCGTCACCCGGCACTGGCGGCCGGTCATCTTCCTCGCGGTGGTCATGTTCGGGGAGCTGGCCGCGTTCCTGGCCGCGGCCGCGGTGGTCCAGCGGCCCCGGCCCTACGTGCACCACCTCGACCACCACCTGCCCACCTCGGCCTACCCGTCCGGGCACGTGGCCGCCACCTGCTGCCTCTACATCGCGATCGCGATCCTGGTCATCGGGCACGCCAGGGGCTGGTGGCGGTGGCTGTTCCTGGTCCCCGCGATCGTCATGCCGGTCGCCATCGCCCTGTCCCGGATGTACCGCGGCGAGCACCACCCGACCGACGTGCTCGGCAGCCTCATCTTCACCGCGCTCTGGCTGACCGCCGCGACCCTGCTGATGAAGCCCAACGCGGAACTGCCCCGCCGGTCGCCGGGCGCGGTCGGCGCGAAGCTCCGATCGTTCACCGGGCGGGCGGTTTCGCGGCAGCCTGACCGGGCAGCCGCACGGTAACAACCTTGAGGAGGTGTTCCATGACCGATCCCGAGGACGCCCGGCGCGTCGAGATCAAGGACGGCGATCAGACGGTGGCCGCGGCCGAGGTCTCCCAGCGCCCGGGCGGGACGGCCCGGGCGTCGCTGCACGCCGCGTCCGGGCATGTGGCCCCGGGCCGCAGGGCCGACCTGGTGGACGCGGTCGTGGACTCGCCCGAGGTGCAGGAGAGCAGCCGCCTGGAGGCCACGATCCCGCTCGGTGACACCGAGACCCTGGACCGGCTGCGGGAGCGGACCGAGGAGACGACCAGCCGGCCGGCGGGCTCCACCGCGCTGGTGGACGCGAGCCTGCCGGGGGAGGAAAACCGCAGCAACGAAGACCCCGCCCGCCAGCCCGGCCCCCGGCCCCGCCGGCGAGCCGGGCCCGGGCGGGGAAACACCGGGAGCGTAAAGTCCGGGTGACCGTCAGGATCGGCACGTCGGGGTGGAGTTACGCCCACTGGGAGCCGGAACTGTACCCGCCCGGGCTGCCGGCCACGGCCCGGCTGGGCTGCTACACGGCGGCGTTCGGCACGGCCGAGCTGAACAGCAGCTTCTACCGCTGGCCCCGGCCCGATACGTTCCGTTATTGGAGAAATAAAGTGCCCGCGGGGTTCTGCCTGTCGGTCAAGGCGCCGCGGGGCCTGACCCACGGCCGGAAACTGTACGGCCCGGAAACCTGGCTGCAGCGCATCGGCGCGGGCTGGCAGGAGCTGGGCGATAAACGGGCCGTGCTGCTGGCCCAGCTCGGCCCGGGCCAGCCGCGTGATGACGCGAGGCTGGGCTATTTCCTGGGGCTGGTCCCGGAATGGATGCGGGTCGCCGTGGAGTTCCGCCATTCCAGCTGGCATTGCGAGGATGTCTTCGCCCTGCTGGAGGCGCACCAGGCGGCCTATTGCGTGATGAGCGGCGCGCACCTGCCCTGCGTTCTGCGGGCCACCACGGATTTCACCTATGTGCGGCTGCACGGCCCTGATCACCAGCATCTGTACGCCGGGTCGTATAACGATGCCGATCTGTCCTGGTGGGCGGCCCGGATCCGGGAATGGGATGCGGCCGGCCGTGACGTTTTCGCTTACTTCAACAACGATGGCCATGCGAATGCCGTACGGGACGCCCGCGCCTTGCGGCGGCTCCTCGGCCAGTAGCCGGGCTGAGTACACCGGCGGGAACATTAACGGGGCCGGTAGCATTTCATATTCGTGACCCTCACCGACCTTCTCCCGGCTGACCCTGCGCCCGACGCGGTCTTCGACGCGTTCGCCGGGTGGGCCAAGGAGCAGGGCCTGGCCCTCTACCCGCACCAGGAAGAGGCCCTGATCGAGGTGGTGTCCGGGGCGAACGTGATCCTGTCCACCCCGACCGGCTCGGGCAAGAGCCTGGTCGCCACGGGGGCACACTTCGCGGCGCTCGCCGACGGGCGCCGGTCCTTTTACACCGCGCCGATCAAGGCCCTGGTGTCAGAGAAATTCTTCGCCCTCTGCGCCGCGTTCGGCCCGGCCCAGGTCGGCATGATGACCGGCGACGCCAGCGTCAACGCCACCGCGCCGATCATCTGCTGCACGGCCGAGGTGCTGGCCAGCATCGCGCTGCGGGACGGCGCCGGCGCCGACGTCGGCCAGGTGGTGATGGACGAGTTCCACTTCTACGCCGACCCCGACCGGGGCTGGGCGTGGCAGGTGCCGATCATCGAGCTGCCCCGGGCCCAGTTCGTGCTGATGTCGGCGACCCTGGGCGACGTTACCCGGTTCGAGGCCGACCTGACCCGGCGCACCGGGCGGCCGACCGCTGTCGTCCAGTCCGCGGAGCGCCCGGTCCCGCTCACCTACTCCTACGTCATCACCCCGCTGCACGAGACCCTCGAGGAGCTGCTCAGCACCCACCAGGCGCCCATCTACGTCGTGCACTTCACCCAGGCCGCGGCGCTGGAGCAGGCCCAGGCGCTGATGAGCGTGAACGTGTGCTCCCGCGCGGAAAAGGATGAGATCGCCGCGCTGATCGGCGGCTTCCGGTTCACCGCGGGGTTCGGGAAGACCCTGTCCCGGCTGGTGCGGCACGGGATCGGGGTCCATCACGCGGGAATGCTGCCCAAGTACCGGCGGCTGGTGGAAACCCTGGCCCAGGCCGGGCTGCTGAAGGTCATCTGCGGGACCGACACCCTGGGCGTGGGCATCAACGTGCCGATCCGCACGGTCCTGTTCACCGCGATGTCCAAGTACGACGGGTCCAAGACCCGGCTGCTCCAGGCGCGTGAGTTCCACCAGATCGCGGGCCGGGCCGGCCGGGCCGGATTCGACACCACCGGCCGGGTCGTGGTCCAGGCGCCCGAGCACGTGGTGGAGAACGAGCGCCTGCTGGCCAAGGCCGGCGACGACCCGAAGAAGCGGCGCAAGGTGGTCCGCAAGAAGCCGCCCGAGGGGTTCATCGCCTGGGGGCAGCCCACCTTCGAGCGGCTGGTCGCCGCCGACCCCGAGCCGCTGACGTCCAGCTTCAAGGTCACCCACGCCATGCTGCTGAACGTGATCAGCCGGCCGGGCGACGCGTTCACCGCCATGCGCCACCTGCTGACCGACAACCACGAGGACCAGGCCGCCCAGCGCCGGCACATCCACCAGGCCATCGCCATCTACCGGGCGCTGCTGGCCGGGGGAGTGGTGGAAAAGCTGGACGAGCCGGACGCCGAGGGACGCCGGGCCCGGCTCACCGTGGACCTCCAGTTCGACTTCGCGCTGAACCAGCCGCTGTCCCCGCTGGCCCTGGCCGCGATCGACCTGCTGGACCGCGAGTCGCCGTCTTACCCGCTGGACGTGGTGTCGATCATCGAGGCGACCCTGGACAACCCGCGGACGGTACTGTCCGCGCAGCTGTTCAAGGCCCGCGGCGAGGCGGTCGCGCAGATGAAGGCGGACGGCGTCGACTACGACACGCGGATGGACCTGCTGGACTCGGTCACCTACCCGAAGCCGCTGGACGATCTGCTCGAGGCGGCGTACGACCTGTACCGGCGGGGCCACCCGTGGGTCGCCGACTACGCCCTGGCCCCGAAGTCCGTGGTGCGCGACATGTACGAGCGGGCCATGACCTTCGTCGAGTATGTCGGCTTCTACGGCCTGTCCCGCTCGGAGGGCCTGGTGCTGCGCTACCTGGCCGACGCGTACAAGGCGCTCCGGAACACGGTCCCGGACGAGGCCAAGACCGAGGAGCTCACCGACCTCATCGAATGGCTCGGGGAGCTGGTCCGCCAGGTGGACTCCAGCCTGCTGGACGAGTGGGAGCAGCTGCGCGACCCGTCCGGCGTCCTGGTCAGCCAGGCGGAGGCCGGGCCCCCCGCCGTCACCCGCAACGTCCGCGCGTTCCGGGTCCTGGTGCGCAACGCGCTCTTCCGGCGGGTCGAGCTGGCCGCGCTCGGCCACTACGAGGAACTCGGCGAGCTGGACTCCGGCGACGGCTGGGACGCCGGGGCATGGGAGGCGGCGGTCGAGCCGTACTTCGACGTGCACGACGAGATCGGCACCGGGCCGGACGCCCGCGGGCCGGCCCTGCTCATCATCGACGAGGGCCCGCAGGCCTGGACGCTGCGGCAGATCTTCGACGACCCGGCCGGGGACCACGACTGGGGCATCTCCGCGCAGGTGGACCTGGCCGCGTCCGAAGAGGCCGGCCATGCGGTGCTCCGGGTCACGGACGTGGGCCAGCTGTAGCGCCCAGCGAGCCCGGGCCGTCAGGCGAAGTACCGGAAGAACGTGCGCCGCCCGATCCCGGCCGCGCGGGCGATGTCATCGACGGTGGTTCCTTCGAAGCCCTGCCGGTCGAACAGCCCGAACGCCACCTGCTCAAGCTCGGCACGTGAGGTGATCCGCCTGCGGCCGACGGGCGCGGGAGAACTGTCCCGCGGCACCTGACTCCACCCCTTTTCGTGTCGCAGCTGTCAGCCGCCCGCTCACGACTTCCCCGTTGCGCCGGCGGCCCGGGTACGCGTGTGCTGGTCCCCGTGATCCCCAGCACCCGCCGGCCCGCGGCGTGACGAGCATCCCACGACCGGGTGCGGGCCGCGGCAAATCCGGTGCAGTGGCGGGCGACACGCGGACGGGACCGGGATCACCGAGGATGCCGCAACAGTCCGGCATCATGGCGAGCGTCACGATCCCACCGATCCGCCAGCCGCCAGCGCACGGCCAGCCAGCACGGCCAGCCAGCACGGCCAGCTAGCACGGGGAGTCCACGGCGGTGCGATGCGACTGATCCACACCTCGGACTGGCACCTGGGGCGCACGCTGCACGGCGAGAACCTGCTGCCCTACCAGGACAGCTTCCTGCGCTGGCTGCTCGATGAGTCGGTCCGCCAGCACGCCGGTGCGGTGGTGGTGGCCGGGGACATCTACGACCGCGCGGTTCCCCCGCTCGACGCCGTCAGGCTGCTCGACGCCACCCTGCTGCGCTTCGCGCGGGCCCGTATCCCGGTGATCCTGACCAGCGGGAATCATGACTCCGCCGTCCGGCTGGGCTTCGGGGCCGGGCTCAGCGAGGCGGCCGGGATCCACCTGCGCACGTCGGTGGCGGACCTGGCCCGGCCGGTGCTGCTGGCCGACGAGCACGGGCCGGTGGCCGTCTACGGCGTCCCCTACCTCCTGCCGGACGCGGTCATGGCGGACCTCGGTGTCCAGACCAGGACGCACGAGGCGGTGCTGGCCGAGGCGGCCCGGCTGATCCGGGCGGACGCCGCCGCCCGCGGCTATCGGCCGCACCGTGATCGCCGCACACGCGTTCGTCACCGGCGGGCAGCCCGCCGAATCCGAGCGCGACATCCGGGTCGGCGGCGTCTGCGATGTGCCGGCCGCGGTGTTCGCCGGGTTCAGCTACGTGGCCCTCGGCCACCTGCACGGTGCGCAGCGGGCTGGCCCGCCTCGGGAGCCGGCCCGGGCCCCGTGGCGGAAGGACCCGTGGCGGAAGGACAGATGGCCGAAGGACAGGCGGTGGAGGGACCGGTGATCCGGTACTCCGGCTCACCGCTGGCGTTCTCGTTCTCCGAGAAGGACCACGTCAAGTCCGTCACGCTGGCCGAGATCGACGCCGCCGGCCAGGTGCGGACCACCGCGCTGCCCGCGCCCGTGCCCCGGCCGCTGCGTGAGGTGCGCGGCACGCTGGACAGCCTCCTCGCCCGTGCCGATGCTGATCTCGCGGACCTGGCCGGCGCCTGGGTGAAGGTGGTGCTGACCGACACCGTGCGGCCGTCCGCCCCGATGGAGCGGCTGCGCGAGAAGTGGCCGCACACGCTGATCCTGGACTTCGCCCCAGAAGGGCAGCTGACCAGCTCGGACGCCGACCTGGAGCGGCTGGCGTCGGCGAGCGACCCGGTCGAGATCTGCGGCCTTTTCGTGGAGTTCACCAGCGGAGGCCCGGCCGACGACGCGCACCGTGCGGTGCTCCGCGCGGCCGTCGAGACGGCGCAGCACGCCGAGTCGGCCGCCTGATGCGGCTGCACAGCCTGGAGCTCGCCGCGTTCGGGCCGTACGCCCGCGCGCAGCGGATCGACTTCAGCCGGCTGTCCAGCAGCGGGCTGTTCCTGCTGGAGGGGCCGACCGGGTCGGGCAAGACGACCATCCTGGACGCGATCACGTTCGCCCTGTACGGCGGGCTGGCCGGCGACGAGTCCGCCGAGGACCGGCTGCGCTCGCATTTCGCCGCGCCGGACGCGGAGCCCTCGGTCACCCTGGAGTTCTCCGTCCGCGGCGTCCGGCACCGGGTGACCCGGGTGCCCGAGCACCGGCGCCCGAAGCGGCGCGGGGACGGGTTCACCACCGAGCCGGCCCACGTGCACCTGCAGCGCCACGAGGGCGGCGGCTGGATCAGCCTGTCCGCCAACAAGGCCGAGGCCGGGGAGCTGATCACCGAGCTGATCGGGCTCAACCGGGCACAGTTCACCCAGGTCATGCTGCTGCCGCAGGGGCAGTTCGCGAAGTTCCTGCAGGCCGCGGACGACGACCGGCGGGTGCTGCTCAGCAAGCTGTTCGGCACCCAGCTGTACGACCGGATCACGGCCGAGCTGGACCGGCGCCGCGCGGCCGCGGTCCGGCAGCGCCAGGACGCCGAGGCCGCGATCGACGCGGCCACCTCCGCGGCAGCTGAGGCCGCTGGCCTGGACGCCGACGCGCGCGCCGAGCTGCTGGAACTGCCCGGCCCGGAGCGGGCGACCCGCCTGAAGCAGGTGGCCGAGGATCTCGCCCAGGCCGCGGCGGTCAGCGCCGAGGGACTGGAGGTAGCGGCGGCCGAGACCATCATCCGGCTGGCCGCCTGCGAGCAGGAGCAGCAGCAGGCGCGCCTGATGACCAGGCTGACCCAGGCGCTGCGGCGGCTGCACGAGCACGAGGCCTCCCGGCCCGGGCACGACGAGCGGGCCGCGCGGCTGGCCACGGCCCGGCGCGCGGAACCGGTGCGGCCGCTGCTCACCGCCCTGCACGAGGCACAGCAGGCGGTCCGCGAGGCCCGTGACCGCCTGATCCAGCTGGTCCCCGACCCCGACGACACCATGCTCGCGGGCGGCGGCGCCGCCCAGGCCTTCGTCCGGGCCGAGGCGGCTGAAAAGGACGCCGCGTCCCTGCAGCATCTCGCGGACGCCGAAGCGGGCCTGCCCGCCCGGGTCACCGCGCTGCGGGCGGCGCAGCAGGCGGTCGCGGGCGCGTCCGCACTGGCCAGCGCGCTGGAAGCGGCCCGCGCGGACCTGCCCGGGCAGATCGCCGCCGTGGAGGACCAGCTCGCCGCGGCCCGGCTCCTGGCCGCCGGCCTGGGAGCGGCCCGCGAGCAGCAGGCCGCGCTGGACCGGCGCGCGGCCGCCGCCGCTGACCTGGCCGGGCTGGATCCGCTGCTCGCGGACAAGAACGCGGCCCTGCTCGACGCCGTGGACACGCACCAGGCGCTGACCGACGCCCACCTGCGGCTGATGGCTGCCCGGCTGGACGGCATGGCCGCGGAACTGGCCGCGCAGCTCGCCGAGGGGGCCGCGTGCCCGGTCTGCGGCTCCACCGCCCACCCGGCCCCGGCCCAGGCGGCCGGCGGCCTCGTGTCCGAGCCGGACCTCGCCGCGGCCGCGGCGCGGCGGGACGCGGCGGAAGCCACGCGCGCCAAGCTGACCTGCGAACGCGACGAGCTGGCCGCCGCGGTCGCGGCCAGCGCCGCGGTCGCGGACGGCGGCACCGTGGCCGGCCTGGCTGCCGAGGCCGCCGCCGTGGATGAGCTGGTGGCCGGGGCTGAGCGGGCCGCAGCGGACGTCAGCGGCCTCGAGGCCGGGCTCGCCGACCGCCGCGCGCAGCAGCAGCGGGTCGCGGAGGAACTGCAGGACGCCGTGGCCGCGCTGGCCACGGCCCAGGCCCGCGCCGCCGCGGCCGGGGCTGAGCTGAGCCAGCTGCAAGACGAGCTGGCCGGGGCCGCCCAGGGGCACCCGTCGGTGGCGCAGCGGCAGGCGGCCCTGCGCCGGGCGGCGGACACGAACCGGTCGCTGGCCGCGGCGCTGGACCAGCTGGCGGCCGCGCTGGCCGACGAGCGGAGGGCCGCGGAGCGCGCCGAGCGCGAGGCGGCGGCCCGCGACTTCGCCACGGCCGGCCAGGCCAGCGAGGCGCTGCTCGGCCCGCAGGAACAGGCGGCCCTCGACGAGCAGGTGACCGGGTGGGCCACCGACCTGGCTGCGCTCCGGGCCGCGGCGGCCGCCGACGACCTGGCCGGCCTGGATCCCGGGCAGGCCGGCGCGGTGCACGCGGCGGCGCAGGCCGCGGCGGCCACCCTGACCCGCGCCCAGGAAGCCGAGCAGGAGGTCCGGGCCGCCCGCGACGCGGCCCAGGCCCGGGTCGGGCGGCTCGACCAGCGGCTCGCCGAGGTGCAGCACGCCCAGGAGTCCTACGAGCAGCTGCAGGAGGACACCTCGGCGGTGATCCGGCTCGCCGGGCTGGCCAAGGGGATGGACGGGCACCGCCGGATGGCGCTGACCACGTACGTGCTGCGGCAGTGGTTCGGGCAGGTGGTGGCGGCGGCCAACGTCCGCCTCGGGGCCATGTCGGCGGGCCGGTACGAGCTGCGGCGCACCGACGACAGCGGGGCGAGGCGGGAACGGACCGGGCTCACCCTCGTCGTGATCGACCGGCACACCGGCGCGGAACGCAGCCCGCGATCGCTGTCCGGCGGCGAGACCTTCTACACCTCGCTGGCGCTGGCCCTCGGCCTGGCCGACGTGGTCAAGGCCGAGGCTGGCGGAGTGGACCTGGACACCCTGTTCATCGACGAGGGTTTCGGCACGCTCGACGCGGAGACCCTCGACCAGGTGATGGCGGTCATCGACGAACTGCGCGACCGCGGCCGGGTGGTGGGCATCGTGAGCCACGTGGCCGACCTGAAGGACCGGGTCGCCGAGCGGCTCGAAATCCGGCGCCTCGCCGACGGTTCCTCCACGGCCCGGGTCATCGCCTGACCACGCTTGCGGCCAGGCATTATGCTGGTCCGCACCGGCCGGGGGCCGGCACCATGACGGGGCCAGCACAGGGTTTCCAGCACAGGGTTTCCAGCACAGGGGGACGTTGCTTGTGAAGAAGGTCGGCATCGCGGCGCTGGCGGCGGTCGTGCTCGCGTTCGTGGCGGCAGGGGCGGCCGCCGCGATCACCACGCGGAGCGCACGGTACACGGCCGCGGCCGCGGACCGGCTCCCGGAGGCTTACAACGGCCAGGACGGCTGGGGCCACGGTGCGGCCCGGCTGTCCACCATCTACGTGGGGGGCCCGGACACGTTCGTGCGGATCCAGCACTGGTCGCACTGGACGGCCCGCTCCGCGTTCGCCTGGGGCACCCTGTGGGCGGACAACTGCTGGCCGAACTGCGCGGCCGGTCACTACGCCAGGTACCCGGCCGAGGTGAGCCTGTCGCGGGTCGCGGCGCACAAGGGAGTGAGCTACTTCTCCCGGATGCGGCTGCGCTACTACCACAACAGCGCCCGTGACTACGGGTTCCGCTGGGGCACCTACCGCGGCGCGACGATCCCGCTGTGGATCGGCGGCCCGGGCTGACCGGCCCGGCTCGCCTCTATCCCAGCCCGGGCGTTCCCTGAGCCGTCTCGTTTTGACACCTCCGTATATCCGTGTGATTATACGGACGTACGGAGGTGAGGGCATGCCGCCACGAGAGCATGATCATCCGGTGAGCGAGCCCGGCGTGGCTGCGGCCCGGGCCGGTGCCCTGTCGGTGGGCGACGCCGGGCGGCTGGCCGGGCTGCTCGGGCTGCTGGCCGACCCGGTGCGGTCGCGGGTCCTGTTCGCCCTGGTCGCTGCCAGCGAGCTGTGCGTCGGCGACCTGGCCCTGGTGCTCGAGGTGACTGAGGACCAGGTGTCCTACGCGATGAAGATGCTGCGCCTGGCCGGGCTGGTCAGCTTCCGCAAGGACGGCCGGGTCGTCTACTACCGGCTCAGCGACGGTTTCCCGCATCAGCTGCTGGAGCACTGCCTGCGCCAGCTGCTGAGCATCGCCGTGCCGGAGGCCGATGATGCGCGCGCTTGACGCGATCGGCCACGCGCTCGCCGTGGCTGGCTCGATGACCTGGCAGATCACCTGGTCGCTGCTGCTGGGGTTCGCGCTGTCCGCCGTGGTCCAGGCGGTGATACGCCGGTCCACCGTGGTCCGGCTGCTCGGCGACGACCGGCCGGTCACGCTGGCCCGTGCCACGGCGCTCGGCGCGGCCTCCTCGTCCTGCTCCTACGCCGCCGTGGCGCTGGCCCGGTCGCTGTTCCGCAAGGGCTCCAGCTTCATCGCCGCGATGGTCTTCGAGATCGCCAGCACGAACCTGGTCATCGAGCTCGGGATCATCCTGGCCCTGCTGATCTCGTGGCAGTTCACGCTGGCGGAGTTCGTCGGCGGCCCGATCATGATCGTGCTGCTCGCGGTGGCCTTCCGCCTGTTCGTCCGGCGGCAGCTGATCGACGAGGCACGGCGGCAGGCCGACCGGGGCGTGGCCGGGTCCATGGAAGGCCACGCGGCGATGGACATGAGCATCACCGCCAGCGGCAGCTTCTGGCGGCGCCTGTTCAGCCGCGAGGGCTACACCTCGGTCAGCCAGATCTTCGTCATGGAGTGGGCCGCGGTCCTGCGCGACGTGGTCATCGGGCTCCTGATCGCCGGGGCCGTGGGCGCCTGGGTCCCGGACAGCTTCTGGCAGCACCTGTTCCTGACCGGGCATCCGCTGGCCGCCCGGATCTGGGGGCCTCTCATCGGCCCGGTGATCTCGCTGCTCAGCTTCGTCTGCTCGATTGGCAACGTCCCGCTGGCCGCGGTGCTGTGGAACGGGGGAATCAGCTTCGGAGGCGTGATCTCGTTCATCTTCGCCGACCTGATCATCATCCCGATCCTGATCATCTACCGGAAGTACTACGGCACCCGGATGATGCTGGTCCTGGCCGGGCTGTTCTACGCCACCATGGTGCTGGCCGGCTACGTCGTCGAGTTGGTCTTCAGCGGGCTCGGCCTGGTCCCGGCGGACCGCACGGCGAGCGTGGGAGAGACCGGGGTCGTGTGGAACTACACCACGTACCTGAACATCGTGTTCATCATCATGGCCGCGGCGCTGGTGGTGCGCTTCTTCCGGTCCGGCGGCAGTTCCATGCTGAAGATGATGGGCGGCAGCCCGGACGCGGCCGATCATGATCACGGCGGCCACGCTGGCCATGGCGGCCACGCTGGCCATGGCGGCCACGCCGGCCATGGCGGCCACACCGGCCATGATGGCCGTGCCGCGCAGCACGGTGTTACTGACTTGTGACCCGCCGGCTCCATCCTGCGCCGCGGTTTCGGCGTCGTTTATCTCAGACACCGGGGACCTGCGGGGGTCATGGCCTGGTGCGACGGCGCGGTCGCCCACGTGGCCGGGTCCGCAGTGACCTTCGGTGGGGCGCCTCCTACCGGCCAGGCCGCGCGGCACGAGTCAGTCCGCGGTGATCCTGCGTTACGCGGGCTGAGCCCGCCAGCGACGGCACGCCCGGGCCTGGCGGCGGCCCGCTACCGCGGTGACCGGGCGGGGGGCAGGCCCCGGCGCAGTACTTCCAGGAGGTCATCCAGGACGTCGTCGGGCACCTGCCCGCCCGCCGTCCAGTCCGCCCAGCGCATCCCGACGAAGTTGCCCATCCCGGTGTACATGAACGCGATGACCTCGGGGTCGTACCGCGCGTCCACCTCGCCACTGAGCTGGGCCTGGCGCACCCCGCGGGCGTAGCCACGGGCCAGGTGCTCGTAGTACTCGCGGAACAGGCCCGGTGCCACGAACTCTGACTCCCGGACGATGCGGTCCATCCAGGGACGCTCGGACAGCATGTCGAAGAAGGCCCGGAACGAGGCCCGCTCGATCTCCCTCTGCCCGGGGCCGGCCTGCTCGATCGCTTCCTTCATCGCGGTCCGGAGGTCCGTGTTGAGCTGCCGGACCACGGCCGCGAAGATCTCCGCCTTCGAGCCGAAGTGCGCGTAGAAGCTGCCGGTGGCCATGCCCGCGCGGGCGCAGATGCCAGCGACCGTGGTGCGCTGGTAACTGCGCTCCCCGAAGAGCCGCTCCGCGGCCGTGAGCAGCCGCTGTGCCGGCGGCTGCCCGCGGTCGTCGGGCAGCCGCCGGCTCGTCGCGACGTCCACGCCTCCTACCCCCGTCCGGGACCCATCACCAGGCCCTGCCGTGCCGGGAGCCCGTGCGTATGCTAAGGCATCCCGCTGGATGGTGCCGGGGCCTGCGTTCCGGTGTAGCTCGTCACGGCACCGGTGGGTGACGTGTCCGTGACCTGCACCGGGCCCTTTTTGACGATGGCGCCGTTCTTGATCATTCCGATGAACGCCCCGGTGATGCCGGCATGATCCGTGGCGGAGAACGCGTAGGGCGCCACCGCCGGGCCCTGCGGCAGGCCGCCCTCGATCGCCGTGACCAGGCTCGTCCCGCGTCGGGTTCTTGCCCGCCTTCAGCATGGCCTGGACGAAGGTGTACGCGACCGCCTCGCCGAACAGCACATTGCCGTCGAAGGGCAGCTTGGGCAGGTACTTGTCGTGGATCCGCTTGAACAGCGCGATCCAGGTGTTGCCCGTGTCGCCGAGGGTGGGCAGGTAGCCGTCGGTGATGATGCCCTGGGTGAGCTGGTTGCCGGACACCGTGGCCCCGCCTTGCTTGGCGAAGGCCTCCAGCAGCCCTGCGAGGGTGATCGGATCGGAGCCCACGTCACTGACGACCAGGGTGGGGTTGTAGCCGAGCTTGAGGCTGTTCAGCCGCAGCAGCGCGGTGAAGGCCGGGACGGTGAACGACACGACGACCTTGGCCCCGGATGCCTTGAGCGCGGCCACCTGCGGGCCAACGTTGATGTTGGTGGGGGCGTAGCTCTGGCGGCTGACCACGTCCGCGTGCGGGATCACGGCGTCGAGGCCCTTGACACCATCCTTGCCGAACTCGTCGTCCTGGTAGAAGTAGGCGATCTTCTGCCCGGCGAAGTGCTGCTTGATGTAGGTACCGAGAATCTTGCCCTCGCGTACGTAGTCCAGCTGCCAGCCGAACGTCTCCGGCCAGGTGGACGGGGCGTTCCAGCACTCACAGCCGGAGGCCACGAACACGTCCGGGATCTTCGAGGAGTTGAGGTACGGCGCGACGGCCAGATGGGTCGGCGTGCCCAGGCCGTCGAAGACGGCGTACACGTTGTCCTGCAGCACGAGCTGCTTCACCACGGACACCGTGTTGGTCGGGTCGTACTTGTCGTCCAGGTACTTGTAGACGATCTTCCGCCCGTAGACCCCGCCGTGGGCGTTGACGTAGTCGAAGTAGGCGTTCGAGGCGGGCGCGATCTCGCTGTAACCGGGCGCGGCCACGCCGGTCAGCGGCTGGTGGCTGCCGATCGTGATGGTGGTGGCGGTGATGCCGGGCGCGGAGGCGGTCAGCCCGCCGCTCTTGCTGCCCGACCCTGATCCGCTGCTGCCCGAGCTGCACGCGCTGACGGCCATGGCCAGGGCCGCCACGGCGGCGATGGCGGGCAGGCCGACCCGGTGAGATCTGTTCATATCGAGCCTTCTTCCTGGTGTTCGCTGGCTGGCGCACGGAGCTGGGGACCCGGGGGGCGCCGCCGGGGCGGGCCGGGCCGGGCAGGCAGGCGGGAGGTCAGCGGCCGGTAGAGCCGGTGCAGGCCGCCCTGGATGCCATCGGGAAAAGCGAGCATGACCACGACGAGCACGACGCCGTAGGCCGCGACCGGGATGTTGGACCCGGCCGAGCTGGACAGGCCGTGACTGCTGGCCACGTCGGTCACGTAGGTCGGGACCAGGACCAGCACGAGGCTGCCCCAGACCGCGCCGGGCAGCGTGCCCAGGCCGCCCAGCACCGCCCCGGTGAGCAGGGCGATCGACAGCGTCAGGGTGAATGCCTCCGGCGAGATGATCGACGTGGTCACGGCGAGCAGCCCGCCCGCCAGCCCGGCGCAGGCGGCGCTCACCACGAAGGCCAGCACCCGGAGCCGGGCCACGTTCAGGCCCGCCAGGGCGGCCGCCACCTCGTCGTCCCCGGCGGCCCGCCAGGACCGGCCGACCCGGCTGCGGGCCAGGTTGGCCAGCAGCACCAGGACGATCAGCGCGCAGCCGCACGTCAGCCAGGCCTGCCAGCGGGTAAGGGGGAAGGCTGGGCCGAGGAAACCGGGGCTGGAGATCACCACGGTCAGGCCCTGGTCCCCGCCGAGCAGCCCGAACCGCAGGGCCAGCGACGGCAGCGCCACGGCGAGCATCAGGGTCGCGCCCGCCAGGTAAGGCCCGCGCAGCCGGGCCGCGGCCACCCCGACGATCGCACCGCCCGCCGCGGCGGCGGCCGTGCCCGCCACCAGGACCACGGCCAGCGGCCAGTGCAGGTGCAGCAGCAGCAGCCCGGCCGCGTACGCGCCGATGGCCATGAACGCCCCGTTGCCGAGCGAGATCTGGCCACTCAGCCCGACCAGCACGGTCAGCCCGGCCACCGCCACCACGTAGCAGGCGACCTCCGCCATCTGGTAGTCGCGGAACGGGCTTATCGTGCCGCTGATGATGACGAGGAGCACGCCCAGTGCGACCGCGGCGGCCAGGTGCCGGACCAGGGTCATCTCACACCTGCCGGGTGGCGGCCGGGGAGAACAGGCCGGACGGGCGGACCATGAGGACCACGGTGAGCGCGGCCAGCCCGAACAACGGCACCAGGTCCGAGCCCAGGTAGCCGCCGACGTAGCTGAGCGCGACCCCGAGGATGAGCCCGCCGGCGACCGCGCCGGCCGGGCTGTCCAGGCCGCCGATGACCGCGGCGGTGAAGCCCAGCACGAAGATGGAGTCCATGCTGTTCGGGTAGAGGAACGTTGACGGCGAGACCAGCACCCCGGCCAGCGCGCCGATGAGCCCGGCGAGCGCCCAGCCCAGGGTGAGCATCCGGCCCACCCGCACCCCGAGCAGCCGGGCGACCGGCGGGCTGAACGCCGCCGCGCGCATCTGCAGCCCGGCGGAGGTGTACCGGAATCCGGCCCCCAGCAGCAACGCCGCGGCCAGCACGGCCACCGCCACGAACACGTCGTTGGCCGAGATGCCGAGCGCGGTGGACCCGATGTGCAGCCCGTCGATGGAGAACGCCGCCGGGAAGGAGCGGAACTGGCCGCCGTAGATGATGCCCGCGAGCCCCTCCAGGAAGACGAGCAGCCCGATCGTGACGATGATGGCGTTCAGCGGCGGCTTGCTCTCGACCGGCCGGATGACCAGCCGCTCGATCGCCCCGCCGAGCACCAGCCCGGCCGCCAGCGCGACGGCGAACCCGGCCCAGTACGACCCGGTGTGGTTGATGACCAGCAGCGCGACGTAGGTGGTGAACATCGCCATGCCGCCCTGGGCGTAGTTGAGGATCCGGGTTGCCCGCCAGATCAGTACCAGGGACAGCCCGATCGCGGCGTAGATCATCCCGACGCTGATGCCGCCGAGCGTCAGCTCGCCAAACTGTGCCACCGGCCGCCTCCTAGAAACCCAGGTAGTGCTTGCGGAGCCCGACGTCGGCCGCGAGCGCCACGGCATCCGCCGCCGCGACGACCCGGCCGAGGTTGAGCACGATCCCCTGGTCGGCGATGCTCAGGGCGCTGCGGGCGTTCTGCTCGACCAGCAGCACCGTGAGCCCGGTCTCGCGCAGTCCCGCAGTCAGCTCCATGACCTGGGAGACGATCTTCGGCGCCAGCCCGAGCGACGGCTCATCCAGCAGCAGCACCCGCGGCCGGGCCATCAGGGCCCGCGCGATGACGAGCATCTGCCGCTCGCCGCCGGACAGCGTCCCGGCCGCCCGGTTCCGGGCCCCGTCGAGAACGGGGAACCGCTGGTAGGCGTCGGCCAGAGCGCCGGCCCGGGTATGCCGCCCGCGCCGCCAGAAGGCACCGAGCCGGAGGTTCTCCTGGACGGTGAGCTCAGCGATCACGCCCTGGCCCTCGGGCACGTGCGCCACCCCGGCCCGCGCCATGTCCTCGGCGCTGCGGCCGGTCATGTCCTGCCCGCTGACCAGCACCCGGCCCCGGCGCGGCCGGATCACCCCGCTGATAGCGCGCAGCAGGGTCGTCTTGCCGGCCCCGTTCGCCCCGAGCACCGCGGTAATGGTGCCCGGGCGGGCGGTGATCGAGACGCTCTGCAGGGCCAGCACCCCGCCGTAGCCGGCCACCACCTCCTCGACCGCCAGCGCGGCCGGCTCACTCACCGGAGTCCTCCACCCCGAGATAGGCGGTGGTGACCGCCGGGTTGCCCTGCACCTCGTCCGGCGTGCCCCGGGCGATCACGCGGCCGAAGTCGAGCACCACCACCGTGTCGCACACCGCCATCACCAGGTCCATCCGGTGCTCGACCAGCACCACTGACGTCTCCGCGGACAGGCTGGAGATCAGCTCGCCGAGGCCGCCGAGCTCCGTCTCGGACAGGCCGCCGGCTGGCTCGTCGAGGAGCAGCAGGCGTGGCTGGCCGGCCAGGGCCCGGGCCAGGGCCACCCGTTTGCGCAGGCCATAAGCCAGCTGATCAGGCATGGCGCCGGCCAGATCGGCCGCGCCGACCCGGTCCAGTGCCTCGGCCGCCCGGGCCCGGAGCCTGCGCTCGTCGCGGTCGCTGGCGGGCAGCCCGCCCAGCGCGGACCAGAACCCTGACCGGGCCTGGCCCTGCGCGCCGACCATGACGTTCTCCAGCACGGACAGGTGGCGGAACAGGCCCACGCCCTGGAGCGTCCGGATGATGCCCATCGCGGCCAGCTGGTGCGGCCGGAGCCGGCCCAGCCCGGTGCCGCCGAAGCTCAGCCGGCCCTGGTCGGGCCGGACGAACCCGCACAGCACGTTCAGCAGCGTGGTCTTCCCGGCCCCGTTGGGGCCGATGACCCCGGTGACCTGGCGTCCCGGAGCGGTGAAGGAGACGTCGTCCAGCGCGGTCAGGCCGCCGAAGCGCACGGTCACCCCGTGCACCTCCAGCAGGGGGGCCGGGACCCGGCCTAACCCGGCGCGCGCCACGCCGGGCGTCCGGTCCCCGGCGCGCGCGGCGGCCGGGGAAGGCGTGGGAGATGAATCGTCATTCACCAAGAAGATCCTGCTCAGATAGGCAACATCGGTATCTGATGAATCGTGGTTCACTGATTGAAAAGCAGCCTTAAGGTCCCGGCAAGACCCGGGATGTCACTTGACGCCGTTTCGTGACCTAACCGAGATCGGAGCGGCCGGGCGCGGAACCGCGGCCGTCCCCGGGGAACGCTGGACCGGTGACGTCAGGTGCCGGCCCGCTTACCGCCCGCGGAGGACTGCCCGGCTCCGCGGCCGGCGGCGTGCCACACCCACGCTGAGCTGGGATATCTGTAAGCAAACCTGCACGATCTTTACAGCGGATATTCCTGGGCCAGACCGGCCAAGTACTCGCATACTGGGCAGATGAGTTCCTTAAGGGGAGGGGACGCCATCCGGCGCGCGGCCGGGCGGCTCAGGGAAACCCTGACCGAGCCTGGCCTGGGCCAGGCGATGGCGGCGTACTTCGATCCGGCCGAGGGTTTCGCGGGCATGAGCTTCTGCACCCTCGGCCAGAACCCGCCGGGCGCGGTGACCGCCGACGACCTGCTGGCCGTCTCGCTGCTGGATATCGCCTGGCGGCCGGAGGCCGTCCGGCAACTGCTCGGCATCGAGGCCGGCCCGGTCTCCGCCATGCTCAGCGCGATCCCGGCCGACGTCGATCTGTGGGCGGCCTCCGACGCGGAGATCGCCACGGTGGACCCTCTCTGGGACGCCTTACTGGAGATGCCGGGCGTCGGCACCGCCACCGCGTCGAAACTGCTCGCGCGCAAGCGGCCCCGGCTCTGCCCGGCCACCGACAAGGTGGTGATCCGCGCGGCGGGCCTGCCCGGCCAGACCTGGGAGGTGCTGCGCTTCCTGCTCCGGGACCCGCAGGCCCGGGACGGCCTGGAGGCGCTGCGCCCGCCGGAGGCGGCCGGGGCCAGCCTGCTGCGCCTCCTGGACGTGGCCATCTGGATCACCCAGAGCCCGGCCCGGGAAGCAGAGCGGGCCCGGCTCGCCGGCCGCGGGCGGGCGGCCTGAGCCGGCGGGCGGTCAGCCGCCGTAGGCCTGGACCAGCTTGTCCATGATCGCGTCCAGCCTCGTGTCGGCCTGCTGCCGGTCGGGATCGGCGTCGTACCAGTCCACGATCTCGCGGGCGCCCTGCTCGAACGGGATGACCGCCTGGTAGCCGGGCACCACGCTGCGCAGCTTCGAGTTGTCGAAGACCAGCGAGTGCGCCTTGTCGCCGAGCAGGCTCGCGCCCCACTGCGGGTCCGCGCTGGCGATCGCCTCCGACGGCACATGCACGATGTCGGCGGGCGCGCCCACCGCAGCCGCCAGCGCCCTGGTGATCTGATCCCAGGTCAGCACGTCGTCGGACGTGATGTGGAACGAGTCGCCGATGGTGCGGGGGTGACCGAGCAGCGGCACGAACCCCCGCGCGAAATCCCGGTGGTGCGTCAGAGTCCACAGCGAGGTGCCGTCGCCGTGCACGATGACCGGCTTGCCCTGGCGCATCCGGCCCAGCGCGGTCCAGCCACCGTCCAGGGGCACCAGGGTTGCGTCGTAGGTGTGCGATGGGCGCACGATCGTGGCCGGGAAGCCTTCCTCCCGGTAGGCCCGGACCAGCAGGTCCTCGCAGGCGATCTTGTCGCGGGAGTAAGCCCAGAACGGGTTGCGCAGCGGCGTGGACTCCACGACCGGCAGCCGGGCGGGCGGCGTCTGGTACGCCGAGGCGGAGCTGATGAACACGTACTGCCCGGTCCGGCCCCGGAACGTGTCGATGTCGGCCTGGACGTGCTCAGGCGTGAACGCGACCCAGTCCACGACCGCGTCGAACTCGCGGTGCCCCAGCAGCTCACGGACCTGATCCGGATCCCGGGCGTCCCCGTGCAGCACCCGCGCCGCCGCGGGCAGCGGGCGGGTCCGGGTCTGCCCCCGGGTGATGACGGACAGGTCGGCGCCGTGGTCCACCGCCAGCCGGGCGCACGCCGAGCTGATCACACCGGTACCGCCGAGGAAAAGGACCCTGAGACTGCTCACCGTGCCACCCTAGCCCGAGCCGGCCGGACCGTTTGAGACAGGAAAAGTAGCGAGCGTCGCGGTCACCTGCGCGGCCCCCGCCAGCCAGCGCGCTACCTGACCGGGGCCACCCGGGGCTCCCCGCGCGGGCCAGGTGCGGGTCCGGGCGGGACCGGCGGCGTGCCGCCGTGCGCCCGGGCGCCGGGCCGGCGCCACGACACCTCGAAGAGCGCACCGCCGAGCGGTGACTCGCCGATCCGCCAGTGGCCGCCGGTGGACCGCACGACCGAGTCGGCGATGGCCAGTCCCAGCCCGGCGCCGCCACCTTGTTCCGTGGCGCGGTGGAACCGGTCGAACAGCCGGTGCCGCTGCGCGGCCGGGATGCCCGGCCCGCTGTCTTCCACTATCAGGCTCACCCGGTTGCCGCGCACGGTCACGCCGAGCCGCACGCTCCCGCCGGGCCCCGCGTAGCGGCAGGCGTTGTCCACCAGGACCCCGGTGAGCCGGTCGATCCATTCCGGGGGAGCGCTGATCCAGGCGGCCTGTGCCGGGGGAGCGGTCACCGAGATGTCCAGCGACTGGGAGTGCGCGACCGCCTGGAAGCGGTCGGCGCACTGCCCGGCGATGGTGCACAGGTCGAGCGGCTCGGCTCCCGGTGGCGGGGGCTCCGAGTCGAACCGGGCCAGCCACAGCAGGTCCTCGACGATCCGCCGCAGGCGCTGGCTCTCGTCCCCGATCCGCCGCAGCGCCGCCTGGTAGTCGGCCGCGGGCCGCGGTGCGCTCAGCGCGATGCCGATCTCCGCGCCGATCACGCTCAGCGGGGTGCGCAGCTCGTGTGAGGCGTCCGCGGTGAACTCGAGCTGGCGGCGGCGGGACTGCTCCACCGGGGACAGCGCCCGCAGGCCGATGATCAGCGATCCCGCGAACATGGCCAGCAGCAGCACGGGGCCTACCAGCACCTCGCCGCCCCGGAGCACGTTCACCGTGTGCTGCTGCTCGGCCAGGCTCTGCCCGGCCACCAGCCACGTGCCGTCGAGCCGCGCCTGATCCAGCCGGAACGTGCTCGCGCCCAGGCGGACCGTGACCGGGCCGCTGCCCGCCCGGATCCACCCCGCGGGCAGCGCGGGGGCGCCCGCGGTCAGCGCGACCGCAGCCTGCCCGGGCCGGGCCCGCCACAGGAACACGGGCGCCTCATCGACGTCGTCGTCATCGTCGGGGTGCGGGCCACGAAGGGCCGACGCCTGGCCGTCCGCCCGGGGCGGGCCGCTGCCGGCCGGACCGGTCACGGCCTGGCCGGTCACCACCCGGGTACTCCCCGTCTGGCCGCCCGCTGCCTGGCCGCTACCTGCCTGGCCGCTGGCCGCCCGGCTGGTGCCGGCCCCCCGCTCGCTGGCCAGGGCGCCGGCCAGGTGCTCGCGGAGCCGGGTATCCACCGAGGCCACCAGCCGCGCCGTGACCGCCTGGTCCAGGATCGTCACGCAGCCGGCGTACACCACGCCGACCAGCAGCGTCGCGGCCAGGGCGACGCGGGCCGCGTGCCCGAACTGCGGGGGCAGCGGCACCCGGGGCCGGGGCAGGCGCCAGCTCACCGGCCCAGTATCCGGTATCCGACGGCCCGCACCGACTCGATGCGCACCTGCCCGCCCGCGAGCTTGGACCGCAGCCTGGCCATGTGCACGTCGATCGTGTTGGAGCCCAGGGCGTCCGCGTCGTTCTCCCAGACGTTCTGCGCGATTGACCGCCGGTCCACCACGGCGGGCGACCGGCGCATGAGCATCTCCAGGATCCCGCGCTCGGTCGCGGTGAGCGCGGGGCGTTCCGCGCCGATCCGCACTTCCTGGGTCGCCGGGTCGTAGACCACGTCCCCGACCACCAGCTGGGGGAGCTGCGCGGTGCGGGGCCGGCGCTGCAGGGCCCGCAGCCGGGCCAGCAGCTCGGCGAAATCGAAGGGCTTGACCAGGTAGTCGTCGGCGCCCTGGTCCAGGCCGGTGACCCGGTCCCGGGGCGTGTCCCGGGCGGTCAGCATGAGGACCGGGTTGGACCGGGAGTCCCGGCGCATCCACTGCAGCACCTCGAGGCCGGAGACCCCGGGCATCCGCCAGTCGAGGACCACCACCTCATAGTCGTACCCGCGCAGGTACTCGATGGCGGCCTGGCCGTCGGGCACCGCGTCGACGGTGTAGCCGTTCTCCCGCAGCCCGCGGCTCAGCGCCTCGCGCAGGCCACGGTCATCCTCGGCCACCAGCACACGCATCGGGGGGAACCTGCCTCACCGGGGGAGCCGGCGCCAGAGCGGCCGGGGCAGCAGCCGGAGGGCGGCCGCCAGGGGCGCGAGCGTGGGCGGGACCCAGAGCAGGCCGCCGGCGGACGTGCCGCCGGCCCGGCGGAGCCTCGCCGCCACGGCGGCGCCCACCGCCGCGGGAGTGGTGGCCAGCGGCGCCGGCTCCATCCCGGCCGTCATCCGGCCGATCACGAAGCCGGGCCGGACCAGCAGCACGCCCACGCCGGTCCCGTGCAGCGAGTCGGCCAGCCCGCGGCCGAAGGCGTCCAGGCCGGACTTGGCCGCCCCGTACACGAAGTTGGCCTTGCGCGGGCGGATCGCGGCGATCGAGGACAGCACCACGATGGTGCCGTGGCCCTGGGTACGCATCCGCCCGGCGGCCGCGAGCATCGTGGTGACGTGGCCGGTGAAGTTGGTCTCGACTAGCCGCCCGGCACCGAGCGGGTCATGGTCCAGGATCTCCTGGCCGGCCAGGATGCCCGCCGCGGAGATGACCAGGTCCACCTCGCCGCCGGCGAAGGCCTCGTCGATGAGGGCCTGGTGGGTGTCCAGCGCGGTGGCGTCGAAGTGCAGCGTGCGCGCCCGGACGCCGAGCTCCTTGCCTGCCGCCGCCATCCGCTGCTCATCCCGTCCGGCCAGCAGCACCTCGGTCTGCGGGGGCAGCCGCAGCGCGGCCAGGATCTCCAGGCCGATCTCACTGGTCCCGCCGAGCAGCAGCACCCTGGACGGGCTGACTGCTGCGCCGTGCTGATCTGGCATACCGCGCTTATCCGGCATGCTGCCTCCTGCTCGATGTCACGCTCGATGTCATGGCGGCCCGCCGCGGGCCCAGCCGCTGCCCAGGGTCAGCATCCCGTCCGGCATCCCGCTGGGCGCCGCCAGCCATTAAAGTCCGCCCGCGAACAATGCCAGCCAGCTCAGCTCGCAGCAGATCATGAGCTTGTCCCGGGCGATCAGGTCCTCGACCGGCTTGGCTGGCTGGTTCGCGGTGAGCCAGTCGAACCGCAGCAGCGCCCCGGCGAGCGGCAGCACGCTGAGCAGGTGCAATGTGCGGGTCCACCCGGTGTGCTGGCCGTAAGCCCAGAGCAGGTAAGCAGCGATCATCACTCCGGCCGCGACGCGCTGGCTCAGCCGCAGCAACCCCGGCGTGTACCAGCGCATGACCGGCCGGTGGATGGCGGCCTCGGGGCCGAGCAGGGCGAGTTCGGTGTAGCGCTTAGCGATCGCGACCAGCAGGGCGCCCAGGCTGCACACGACGAGGAACCATCCGGACGGGGGCACCCGGGTCGCGGACGCGCCGCCGAGCGCGCGCAGCACGAAGCCCGCCGCCACGAACGCAAGCTCGACCACGGGGATGTGCTTGAGCACGAACGTGTACATGAGCGAGAAGACCAGGTAGACGCCCACCAGCACGGCCAGCATGGGCTCCCCGAGCCACAGGCACGCGGCCTCGGCGGCGAGCACGCCGAGGACCGCCAGGCCCAGCGCGTGCGAGCGGGGGAGCCGGCCCGACGCCACCGCACGATTCCGCTTGACCGGATGCAGGCGGTCCCGGTCCGCGTCCACCACGTCGTTGACGAAGTACACGGCGGCCGCGGCCATGGTGAACACGACGGCGGCCACGAGCGCGTACGCCAGCCCATCGTCCCGGCCCAGCGAGGCCGCCGCCAGCGGGGCCGCGAACACCAGCAGGTTCTTGGGCCACTGCCGGGGCCGCGAGGTCTGCACGACGGCCGCCAGCCAGCGCACCGGGAGAGGGGACCGCGCGAGCACGGCGGAGCCGCCGGGAGGCCGGTCGGCCGCCCGCGCGCGGGTCGTCACCGCGCGTACACAGCCGTGAAGTCGCGGCTCGCCAGGCCGTAGTAACGGTCCGGGGGCTGCAGCTGGTCCGGGAGCAGGTTATGCGGGACCGGGTTCGCCGGATGATGCTTCGGCAGGTAGTACATGTACGACATCCAGTCCGGGTTGATGTCCAGCTCCATCCCGGTCACGGCGCCCGCTCGCCTGAGCAGCTGGGCTAGCTCCCGCACGTTCAGCGACGGGCCGTAGACGAACACGACCCGCCCATCCTTGGTCATGCCGACCCCGGACCGCCAGACGTAGTAGCCGCCGCCGAGCGTGGCCCCCCAGGTGGTCGTGACGTTGTAGTCCACCGAGGGGGGGATCTTGCCGTGCGCCACGATCAGGTGCAGGTTCTGCCGGACACCCACCACGTCCGGTGTCATCCGCACGGAACCTCCCCAGTTCCCGATGGCGATGCGCCCGTCCCGGTAGTAGACGACCGACGCAACGCCCTTGGTCAGCACCCCGGCGGTGGCGCCGTTCAGGTAAAAGCCGCCCCCGGACGTGGAAATCTTGAATCCGCCGTTGAAGGTGGCCAGCAGCCCAAGGCGCTTGGCGGGCGGAATGTCCGGAGCAGCCTTCCAGTGACCAGGCCCCGGATCTTCCGCCCCCGGGTGCAGCTGAAAACGTACCAGGTTCTGGTTCATCGAGACGATGCCCGCGACATATGACGTGTAAACGCTGCTCGCCCGCATGTAGGTGCCGAAGATGGCCGGCTCTCCCTTGGCCGTGCCGAGCACCCGCCACTTGCCTTCCCCGCGCAGCGGATGGGCCACCAGGGGCGTCAGCGGGGCCGGGGCCGCGAACTGGGGCTCGGCCTTGGTGTGCCTGGTGGACTTGCGCCCGCTCACCGGTCCTGCGCTCGGGCCGGTCAGCGCGAACGAGGGCTTTCCCCCGACCTTCGGCGGCTTGTACGAGACCCATTCCCCGAACGTGACCAGCGGGCCCAGGTAGTGGTCCCGGGCCCACTCCGCCAGGCGCTCCGACACCGTCCCGCCGCCGGGATAGGTGAGGGCGTGCCCCACAGACCAGCCCAGCCAGATGACGAACGCCAGGAGCAGCGCCATCACGACCCGGAACCAGCGCCGGGCGCGCAGCCGGCGGAACCGGCCCCGGCCGGAACGGCGCGGGCGGTGGCCACCGTGGCCCGGCCTGACCGGACCCCGCGGGCCCCCCGGACGGCCAGGACGGCCAGGACGGCCCGGACCGGGATCACCTGGGTACCGGCCACCCGGGTCTAGCCCGGTGCGGGGCCTGCTGACCTCGGAGTCACGCCGGAATGACGCCGGTCTAGGCACCCACGTTCTCCCTCCGGATGATGTTCAGCTTGAGAGACACGCAGCCAGGACGGGCACGCTCGGGTCGCTCTGATTCTGGGGAGCAGGACCCGCCCGTATCCGGGCCTACGCCTTGAGCCGCGTCGGCCGTGTCCTGGCGTGAGCGTTCCCGTACGGGCTGAGCCCAAACGACAGGTGTACACGCCAATCATGAAGACTGCGTTACGGTCGTGGCGCGGGAAGCCAGGCCCAGTTTCGCGGGCGAACAGGCGTAGCCGGGCTGGCCACGGTGGATTAGCCAGTGCGCCCGGGATTAGCCAGTGCGGCCGGCTCTGGCCGTGGCACACTAGCGATGTCGGTTGTTGAGCCAGCCGGGTCGTGGGTGGCTCCTGCCGGTGTTCTGCCGCCCGCACGGCCCCGGCGATCCGCGGGGGGATGGGCACGTCATGACGAATCAAGCGGGCTGGCCGGACGATCAGGCCAGGACGACCGTGCTCAGCTTGCCCGGTGAAGTCAGCTACCACAACGCCACGCAGGTTCACGAAGAACTGATGGCCGCCCTCGAACCCGGGGTCACCACCGTCATCATCGACCTGACGCTGACCACCTTCTTCGACAGCGCCGGTCTCGGCAAGATCGCGATCGCCCGCCGCCTGGCCAGCGCCTACCACATTGACCTGCGGGTGGTCGTGCCCACGTCGAGCCCCCTCGCCGGCTTCTTCGCGTCGAGCGGATATGACCGGGTACTGACAATCTATCCCAGCCTCCGCGGGGCGCTGACCTCGCCGCGCGGTGCCGGGGACACGCGTTCCGCGTGATCGCCGTCCGCCCGACGCACCCGGGCCGGCGGCCCGGGCTGGACCCGGTCAAACTGCCGCCGGATCACCCGCACCGGGACCGGCTCGCCGCGCGACTGGGCCCCGAGCAGCAGGCCCCGCACGCGCAGCCACCAGCGGACCGCCATCACCGTGCCGGCCAGCTGCACGGCCACCGCGCAGCCGAACGCCAGCCGGAAGCCGGGCACCGCGCTGCGGCCGGCCAGGTCCAGGATCCCGCCGACCAGCAGTGAGGCGAGGATGGCGGCGCTGAACCCGCCGACATTGACGACACCGGACGCGGTGCCGACGGAGGTGCGCGCGTTGTAGTCCCGGGCCAGTGAGAACCCGATGGTGGAGGCCGGGCCGCCCGCCGCCATCAGGGCGACCACCGCGATGATCAGCGCGTGCGGCGGCCTTCCCCCGAAGCCAGCCAGCAGGGTCACCCAGCCCCCCACGGTGACCAGGCAGACGCCGAGGGCGAACGGCACCCGGGCCGCCGGGAAGCGCCCGAAGACCACGCCGACGGCTGGGCTGATCATGATGGCCGCCAGCACGCTGATGAGCAGCACCGCGCTGGCACCGGCCGGGCTGAATCCCTGCGCCACGAGGTAGGGCAGCCCCCACAGCACCGAGAACATCGTGGTCAGCGACATGCAGGAGAAGTGCACCCAGAAGCCCAGCCGGGTGCCGGGCGTCCGCCACGCCGCGCGGGCCCGGCTGCCGACCCGGCGCGCCGCCGCCACCCG
Source organism: uncultured Actinomycetes bacterium (assembly GCA_963751175.1). GTDB lineage: Bacteria > Actinomycetota > Actinomycetes > Streptosporangiales > Streptosporangiaceae > RYN-230. The sequence goes on from CAVVTM010000014.1 coordinate 387,050, forward strand.
GACGCTCAGAGGCCGGCGGGCGGGCCGGCTGCGGGCAGGCCGGCTGCGGGCAGGCCGGCTGCGCATGGGCCCGCCGCCCGGCGGGTCCGCGGGCAGCAGTGCCCACACGGCTGCTCCCGTGGCCAGCGAGATCAGGCCCGTGCCGGCGAACGAGGGACTCCAGCCCGCCGTGTGCAGCAGCAGCGTGAGCGGGATCGTCGCGATGACGTTGCCGGCCATGCCGAGCATCGAGGTGACCGAGACGGCCAGCGGGAACCGCCGCGGGGCGAAGTCCTGGGCCGCGAACCGGACCACGCTGATGAACGTCAGCGCGTCCCCGCAGCCCAGGACGGCCCGGGCCAGCAGGGCAACCGGATAGGACGGGGCGAACGCGAAGGCCAGCTGCGCGATGGCCATGGTGCAGGCCGCGGTGATCAGCAGCCGGAGCGGGCCGTAGCGGTCCACCAGCAGGCCGGTGGGCACCTGCATCGCGGCGTACACGCCCAGCTGGGCGAGGACGAACACGCTGAGCTGGCTGGGCGTGATCCGGAACCGGCTGGCTGCCTCCAGCCCGGCCACGCCCAGCGAGGTGCGGTTGAACACCGCGGCGACGTACACGGTGACCGCGATGGCCCAGCGCCGGAACCCGGGAGTGGCGCCGACGGGGGTAGCGGGCGACAGCAGGGCTGGGCTGGGCATGGGATTCAGGTTCCGGGGGCGGGCGGGGGCGGATGGCGGGGACGGGAGCCGGTGATCAGGGGGGATGGCGGGGACAGGGGACGGTGGTCAGGGACGGGGACGGTGGTCAGGGACGGGGACGGTGGTCAGGGACGGGGACGGTGGTCAGGGGCGGCGGGCGAGGGTGCTCTCCGCATGATCGAGATGGGCGCCCACGGCCTTCACGACCGCGTCGGCGCGTCCCGCGCTCAGCGCGTCCCGGATGCGCTCGTGCTCGGCCAGGGTCGAGCGCATCCGGCCGGGATCGACGTGGGTGCCCGTGCCGTCCAGCAGGTTCACGGTGCCCATGCGCAGCTGCCGTTCCCGCAGCGACCGGTACAGCGAGGTGATGATCTCGTTCCCGGTCGCCGCGACGATCGCGAGATGGAAGTCCCGGTCGGCCCGCACGTACGCGGCGACGTCGTGCGCCCCCATGGCGGCGCGCATGGCCTCCAGGTGGCTGTCCAGCACCGGCCCCAGGTCCACACGCGGCTGGTGGGTGAGGACCTTGCGGGCCGCGAACGACTCGACCAGGCGCCGGGTCTCCATCACGTCGGCCATCTCGTCCACGGTGACCGGCAGCACCAGGGCCCCGCGCTTGGGCAGCAGCCGGACCAGGCCCTCGCCCTGCAGCCGGAGCAGGGCTTCACGGACCGGGGTTCGTGACGCACCCACCGCCCCGGCCAGCTGTCCCTCGGACAGCAGGTCATGGGGAGCGAACCGGCGGGCCAGGATCTCGCCCTTGACGAAGGTGTAGGCCCGGTCGGCGGCGCTCGGCGCCACGGGCGGCCGCACCTCAGTCGTATTCATGATGTATCTATGCTACATGCATGCAGTGTTGGCCAGCGGGCGGTCCGGCGGGGTACCGGCGGAGGCGGCGGGCGGGTGGCGCCGGAGCGGCCTACTGGTGGCGCTGCCTCAGCCAGTCGAGGGAGGCCTGGGCGACTTCGTGCCAGCCGTGGTCGATGGTGAGCGAGTGTCCCCGGTCGGGGAACTCCCGGAAATCAGTGATGGCGGGGGACTTGTGGTAGAGCTTCCGGGTCGCGGTGGTGATCGCCGCCGGGACCGTATGGTCGTGGCCCCCGGCGATCAGCAGCAGCGGGCCTCGGTCCTTATTGCGGGTGTCCACCGCAGCAGGCGACTGGCGGGTGAAGTTGGCCAGGGCGTCCTCGAACAAGGGCTTGCCCGGTGAGGGCATGGTCCAGCGGTCGAACAGCTCGGAGGATTCCTCTGCGCTCAGCTGGTTCCCGAAGCCGTAGCGGAACTGGCTCGCGCTCAGCGACACGGCCTGCTCCCGGTTGGCGGGCTTGCGCAAGGCGATCGAGGCGACCCGCAGCGCCGACGGGGGCAGGTAGTACACGCCCTTGATGGGAGCCGCGTCGATGGCCACGCCCGCGGCGGCCAGGTTCTGCCCGAGCAGCCGCTGCACGATGAGGCCGCCGAAGGAGTGACCAATGACGATGGGCGGGGCGCTCAGACCCCGGATGATCCCGGCGTAGTGCTCGACGACGTCATTGATGCCCTTCCCCGCCACCTGCTCCGGGTGGCTCCGCGTCTCCTCGACGGTGCCGGCGTCGCCAGGCCAGCCGGGTGCGACGGGCGCGTACCCCGCCTCCTGGAAGAACTTCACCCACGGGTCCCACGACGTGGCGTGCAGCCAGAGACCATGCACGAAGACAACGGGGGTTTCTGCTGGTTCCATCTCGTGCCCTTCCGCCGGCGCGGCCGCGCGCCGCGCGTCCCCGGGTAGGTACCCGCTTTGCCCCAGGGTGCACCGTGGCCCGGTGAGCCCCGCCTGCCTAGCCCGGCCTCACCCGTCGCCGATCCGCTCGCCACCGGCCGCGTCGAACAGGTGCACGTGCCCGGGGTCCGCGCCGGCCCTGATGAGCTCGCCGGGCTGCGGGCGCACCGGCCCGGACCGGACGATCACATTGCTGCCGGGGTCACCAGCCAGTTGCCCGTAGATATAAGCGTCACCCCCGGCGTCCTCGACCAGGGCGACCTTCAGCTCCAGCACGCCGCGGCCGGCCGACAGGTGCTCCGGCCTGATCCCGGCCACGACCCGGTCGTGGCCCTGGACCGCCCGCCGCTGGGCGCCGCCCAGCACGAGGCTGGCCCCGGCCAGCCTGATCCCGTCCTGCTCCACAGTCGCGTCGAACAGGTTCATGGCCGGCGACCCGATGAACGAGGCCACGAACACGTTCGCGGGCCGGTCGTGCAGCTCGGCCGGGGTGGCGAACTGCTGCAGCCGCCCCTCGCGCAGCACCGCTACCCGCTCACCCATGGCCATGGCCTCCGCCTGGTCGTGGGTGACGTACACGGTGGTCACCCGCAGCCGCCGCTGAAGCTCGCTGATCTGGGCCTGGGTCTGCACGCGCAGCCCGGCGTCCAGGTTGGACAGCGGCTCGTCCATGCAGAACACCTCGGGCTCGCGGACGATGGCCCGCCCCAGGGCGACCCGCTGGCGCTGGCCGCCGGACAGGTTCCGCGGCGTGCGGTCCAGCAGCGGCTCCAGGTCGAGCAGGCGGGCGGCCTCACGGACCCGGCGGGTGGACTCCTCCTCGCCGATGCCGCGCATCCGGAGCGCGAAGCCCATGTTCTCGCCCACGGTCTTGCTCGGGTAGAGCGCGTAGTTCTGGAACACCATGGCGACGTCACGATCCCGGGACGGGACACCCGCCATGTCCCTGCCGCCGATGAGGATGGAGCCTTCATCGAGCTCCTCCAGGCCGGCCAGCATCCGCAGGACCGTGGTGGTGCCGCAGCCCGGCGGGCCGGCCATGACCACGAACTCGCCGTCCCCGATGGCCATGGTCAGCGCATCCACCGCGGGCCTCTCCGCTCCCGGGTAGATGCGTGTCGCGTTCTCGTACCTGACCTCAGCCATGATCGTCTCCTAGCACGCCCCGGGGACCGCCCGCTAGTCCTCTGCCGCCCTGGGCCCGGCCTCACGCCGGCCGGGCTCCGCAAGTCCGGCCCCACCAGCCCCGCTGTCCCCAGAATCCAAACGTGATCATGGGATTGGTGTCGCCCTGACAACACCAATCCCATGATCACGGAAGCCGCTGCGGGGCGGGGCGGCCGGGGCTACCTCGCCTGGGCGCGGGCCGGGGTCGTGGGCGTCTCCGCGAGCGCGCTGGCTGCCGCGCTGTCCGGCTGCGGGAAGGCCACGGTGCCGGGCCGCGGGCGCGCGGGCAGCGCGAACACCGCCCCGACCGCGGCGGCCAGGGCCACCACCGCGGCCACCCGCATGCCGGTGGCCATGGCCGTGGTGAACGCGGTGTGCGCCGCCGCCGTCAGCTGGGCGCCTGAGGCGCCGCCGAGGTGCCGGCCCACGATGTCCGCCGCCGCGACCGAGCTGGTGGCCAGGTGGCTCACCGGCTGCGGCAGGTGCGCCGCGGCCAGTGCGGTGCCGAGCCTGGAGCGGTACACGTTCTCCGCCAGGCTGCCGACGATCGCGATGCCCAGGGCTCCGCCGACCTCGCGGATCGTGTCGTTGATCGCGCTGCCCGCGCCGGCCTGGTGCGCGGGAACCGTGGTCATGATGGTCGTGCTGGCCGGCGCCATCACCAGGCCCATGCCCGCGCCCATGATCGCCACGGCCACGGCCAGCGGCGGGTAGCTCGTGTGCACCCCCGCCGTGGACAGGTCCAGCAGGCCCGCGCCCATGAGCGCGATGCCTGCCGGGATGACCACCCGGCTGCCGAGCCGCCCGGCCAGGACCGTGGACACCGGCGACACGGCGGCCATGGCGATCGCGAACGGCAGCGCGCGCAGCCCGGCCGACAGCGGGCTGTAGCCGTGCACCAGCTGGAGGTACTGGGTCAGCACGAACAGGCTGCCGAACAGGGCGAAGAAGATCACCGTCACCGATGCGGCCGCGGCCGAGAAGGCGCGGACCGCGAACACCCGCAGGTCGATCAGCGGGTTCGGGATGCGCAGCTCCCACCAGGTGAACAGGCCCAGCCCGGCCAGCCCCGCAGCCACCTCGGCCAGGGTGAACGGGACGGTCCAGCCGCGGGTGGGGGCCTCGATGATGGCGTCCACCAGGAGGAACAGTGCGGCCGCGATCATCAGGGTGCCGGCGAAGTCGAGCCGGTGCCGCCCCGGCTCGGCGGTCTCCGGGACGGTCAGCAGCACGCCGGCCAGCGCCAGCACCACCAGCGGGACGTTGATCAGAAATACGCTGCCCCACCAGAAGTGCGACAGCAGAAGGCCGCCCAGGGTGGGGCCGATCACGATGCCCACCCCGGCCACGGCCGACCAGGCCGCGATAGCCTGCGGCCGTTCCCGTGGCGGGAACACGGAGTTCAGGATGGACAGCGTGGCGGGCATCACGAACGCCGCGCCGAGGCCCATCACCACCCGCGCCGCGATGAGCGTGCCGGTGCCGGAGGCGAACGCCGCCGCCGCGCTGCCGAGGGCGAACACGGCCAGCCCGCCGACCAGCGAGAGGCGCCGGCCGTAGCGGTCACCCAGCGCCCCGGCGGGAACCAGCAACGCCGCGAAGCACAGCGTGTAGGCGTCCGCGATCCACTGCAGCGAACTGGTCCCGGCGTGCAGCACCCGGGCCAGCGTGGGAAGGGCGGTGTTGAGGATGGTGTTGTCGATGACGACGATCAGCAGGCTCAGGCAGAGCACGAGCAGGATCTGCCGCCGCCTGGGGTGGCCCCCCGGCCACCGTCCGGCCGGCGGGGAGATGGTCTGCCTGCTCGGGCCGGCCGGGCTTGGACTAGCCATCGGACTCTCCTTACAACCGCTTGCTTACGCTCGTTGGCTTACGAATGTTCACTTACACTCGTAAGCATAGACAGATGAGCTAACAGTTGTAAAGTAGAAACCGTGAATACCGCATCAGACCTGGTCCCGCCGGCCCGGCGGCGGCAGCGCAACGCCCGCGGGCAGGGGGCGAGGCTGACCGAGGACATCGTGACCGGGGCGCTCGCGCTGATCGAGCGGTCCGGCTCGGACGAGGCTGTCACGCTGCGCGCGGTGGCCCGGGAGGTAGGCATCGCCGCCCCCTCCATCTACGCGCACTTCGAGGACCGCGATGCGATCGTGATGGCGGTGATGCTGCGCGTCTTCGACGAGCTGGCCGAGGCGGTCGAGCAGGGCTCGGCGGCGGCCGGCCAGGATCCGGTCGAGCGCCTGGTGGCGGGCTGCGGGGCCTACGTCAGCTACGGGCTCGCCCATCCCGCCCGGTACGGCGTCCTATTCTCCGGCCACCTCCGGCCGCCGGAGGAGTACTGTGCGCCGGTCCCGCTGGGTCCGGACGGCCGCCCGGTGCTGGAGTTCGGTGCGGAGGCGTTCGCGCTGCTCGTCCGGGGGATCGGGGACTGCGTCGAAGCCGGAGCATCGGACAGCGCGGACGTCGTGGCCGACTCGACCGCGGTGTGGGTGGCCCTGCACGGCGCCGTCACCCTGCGCACGGCACTGCCCGGCTATCCGTGGCCCGAGCCCGCCTCCTTCGTCCGCCATCTCGTGCTCTCGCTGGCCCGGATCGTGGCCGGCGCGGACGGCGGCTGAGCAGCCTCCGCGGCTGGCCTGACCGCGTCCGGCCAGCCGCGCGCCCGGGCGGTCAGCGTCCGGTGGCGCCGTCGAGAGCCTCCCGGAGCAGGTCGGCATGCCCGTTGTGCCGCGCGTACTCGCCGATCATGTGTACGTACATCATCCGGACCGAGAACGTTTCGCCGTGGCCCGCGTCGAGCGTGTCAGTGAAAGCCAGGCCGGCCACCGCCTGGTCGGCCTGCCGCCATTCCTCCTGGAGCCGTGCGATGTCCGCCTCGGCCTCGGCCACGACGGCGTCATTGAAATCGGCGTCCTTCCCCCGGGCCGGATCGTACATGGGCGGGACCGGCTGGCCGGCCGCGCGCTGCCGGAACCAGGTCCGCTCGACCTTGGCCAGGTGCCGGACCAGGCCCAGCAGAGACAGGTTCGAGGACGGGATCGGCCGCCGGGCCATCTGCTCGCCGGTCAGCCCGGCGCAGATGTTCAGCAGCGTGACCCGCTGCCACGTCAGGTAGCCCTCGAGGATGGGCCGGTCATCGCCGGTGAGCGGGCCGTTGACGGGATCAGGTACGGGTACGGTCCAGGTCATCCGCCCAGCCTGGCAGGACCACCCGCGGCGCGCGAATCGGCCGGGCGGTCCCTTGCAGGGTGAAGTCGGCGGCCAGGGCCGCCGGGCCGGCTGAACGCCTGGCGGTCTTCGAGAGAAGACTCTTGACAGATAACTCTCGAAAGATAAGTATCGAGATATGCCTCTCGACGAACCGAAGCCGCCGGCGGCGCCTGCCCCGCTGGAGGGCGTCCGCGAGCTCACGGATGCGCGCACGCTGCGGGCTCTCACCCACCCGGTCCGCATCGCGCTCATCGAGGCACTGCTGCTGGAGGGCGCGATGACGGCCACTCAGGTCGGCGAGCGGATTGACGAGTCGCCCACGACGTGCTCGTTCCACCTTCGCCAGCTGGCGAAGTACGGCTTCGTCGAGGAGGCGGGCGGAGGGAAGGGCCGGTCCCGGCCGTGGCGGCTGACTTCGGTCGGGATGCAGTCCGCCACCGCCCACGACGACCCGGAAACCGAGGTCGCGGCGGCTGCCCTGGTCCGGATGCTCCGTGAGCGTCAGTTCGGGCGGTACCGGACCTGGCTGGAGACAAACCGCACCTTCCCGCGTGAGTGGCGGGACGCGGCGGGCAGCAGCGAGAGCATCATCTATCTCACCGCCGGGGAACTCGAAGAACTCAGCCAGGAAGTGCTGGCCCTGCTGCTGCCCCGGTTCCGCGAGCGGCTCACCGATCCCGCCCGCCGCCCGCCGGACGCGGTGCCGGTCGAGATCCTCATGCTGGCCTACCCGATCAGGCTGCCCCCGCCCGGTGACGTCCTGCCCGATGAGGCGGCCGCCGATGATCCGGCTGGCGGCGAGCCGGCTTAACGAGTGTGCGCCTCCCCGGAGGCGGACCTGAACCTTCCCGACGTGAGGTGACTTAGCCATGCATCCGTACCTGATGGAACAGCAAATCAAGGCACGCAACGAAAACCTGCACCGCGAACTCGCCCGCCCCCGGCGGGAGCATCCGCGGCGCCGGCCGCGGCCACGGCCGTCCGTGCGTCATGAGCTGGGCTGGGTACTGGTCGGCGTGGGGCTGCGGATGGCCCTCGGCCGGTCCGGCCCCCGCGGTGGCCAGGCCTCCCGCCGGGGCAGCGGTCCCGCCATCACGCCCGGATGACGACATCCGCGGGCTCGATGCGCATCAGGTCGTCCCGGTTCCAGCTGCGGTCCAGTTCGGTCGCGAGACGGTGCGCATGGCGGAGGCGGGCCCGGTCCAGCTCGTTGCGGACGCTGCGGGCGTTGGCGAAGCGGGGCTGGCCCATATGGTGCGTGAGGTACTCGCTGAAAGCCGCCTCCGCTTCCGCCGAGAGGTAGTAGTTCGACTGCTCCATCATCCGCCGTCCGATGCGCACCAGTTCGTCGAGTTCGTAGGCGGCAAAGTCGAGGTGATGAGCGATCCGTGAGCTCATCCCCGGATTTGACCCGAAGAACTCGTCCATCCTGTCCTTGTAGCCGGCCAGGATGACGACGAGCTTGTCGCGCTCGTTCTCCATCACCTGGAGCAGGATGTCGATCACTTCCTGGCCGTAGTCCTTCGAATCCGCCGCCCGGTAGAGGTAGTACGCCTCGTCGATGAACAGCACCCCGCCCATCGCGCGGTCCAGAACCCGCTTGGTCTTCGGTGCGGTCTGCCCGATGTACTCGGCGACCAGGTCATCCCGCATGGCGTGGACCAGATGGCCCTGTTCCAGGTAGCCGAGCCGGTGCAGAAGTTCCGCCATCCGCAAGGCGACGGTGGTCTTCCCCGTCCCGGGCGGCCCGGTGAAGCACATGTGCAGGTTGGGCCGGGGCGCGGAAAGGCCGAACTTGTTCCGGGCCCGGTTGACCAGGAGAAGCGCCGCGATCTCCTGGATTTTCTGCTTCACCGGCACCAGCCCGATCAGGTCCCGGTCGAGGGCCTCGAAGACGTCGTCGATGTCCGCCGCGCTCCGCTCGGCCGCGAAGGTGACAGTAGCGTCCGCCGGCAGCAGTTCGATCTCGCCGCGGTCCCTCTTGCGCCGCGGGGGTCGTCGGGGTGGCGGGGTGCGCACTGGCTCGGGGGCTTCGTTCGCCGTCACCGGGGTGTCCTTACTGAGAGACCTCATTCCAAGGAACACCATCACCATCAGGATGACGAAGACCGCAGAGCATACGACAGTGATGGCCAGCGTCAGGGCGTCGTGTGCGCTCATGTACCACTACCGGGCACGACGCCCTCCTCCCCTAACGCTCTCGGGCTCTCCGCCGACGGTACCTGAGCGCCGGGCTGCGGCCCAAGCTACAGCGGGGATGAGGTGGACGACGAGGGCCCGTTCAGCGGGCGGGCCGGAGGGCCAGGTTGGCCCAGATGCGCTGGGACACGCCCTGGATGGTGCCGATCCCGTAGTCGAGCCCGGCGGTGCCGGGGCCCGCGGGGTCGTCCGTGGTGAGCACGGCCAGGACGTAGTCGCGGCCCTTGCCCCGGACCCAGCCGATGCTGTTCACCTGCCAGGGGCACGAGTCGTCCTGCCTGGCGCAGGTGGGAAGGTACTTCCACCCGTTCTTGAGGGCGACGGTCACGGCCGGGTCGGGGGTGGCGTAATCCGGCGCGGCGCACCGGGTGCCCCACGGGCCGCAGGTGATGCCCCAGCGCTGGGCAGGCTCCACGCTCTCCATCAGGTGCAGGCCGTACGCCCTCGCGTCGGGGGCCAGCGTCCGGTTGCGGTAGGCAAGCTTGCGGACGATCGCGACCTGATCGGCGGCCGTGGTCGTGGTGTTGCCCCACCCGTAGTACGTGGGCGTCTCGCAGCCGACCCTGGTGTGGCGGGTCGGGATCAGCGTGTTGAACAGGGTGAGCGTGGTGCAGCCGCCGGGGAAGTAGAACAGCGAGGTCGCGGCCACGTTGTCGCTCATCGTGATCATGTTCTGCAGCAGGTACCTGATGGAGTACGGCATATTGTCCGGGATGGTGCCTGGCCGGGACTGGTAACGCCACAGCCACAGGGACATGATGTCGGCCTTGACGATGCTGGCCGTGTACTGCGTGTCAGGTCCGCCCGACAGCAGGTAGGTCCGGCCGGTGAGCCTGTTGAACAGCGCCACCTGCGCGACGCCTTCCCGGGTGCGCAGGTAGCCGCGGACCCCGTGCAGCGGCCCGGCCACCCGGGAGGCCCCAGCCAGGTCCTTCAGGGAGAGCGCGCCGGCCACAGGCAGCGTGCCTGCCTGATGGCCACGGCCGCCGGCCGCGGGCCGCCCGGCTGCATGGCGGGTTCCGGCTGTGAGGGCGGCGGCGCTGGCGTGCGGTGTCCCGGGGCTCCCGCCGGCCAGCAGGCCGGCGGCGGCCAGAGCCGCCGCGCCAAGGGTCAGGAAGGAAAGCCGTACCGCACGCGAGGATCTGACTGCCTGCACCATGTCCCCCTCTGGCATCACAGGCACCGCCGCTTTGCGCTGGAAGGTATCAGCGGCACGGAGCGTAGCCATGCAACTGCTATACGTCAGCGCGTCGGGTCCGGAACGGCCGCGGGCGTACAGTCGGGTGCATGGTGCTGGCCGGACGGAAAGTCCTTCTTCTCGCGGCGGACCTGTTCGAGGACATGGAGCTGCTGTACCCGCTGTACCGGCTGCGGGAGGAGGGGATCACGGTGACCGTGGCGGGCCTCGATGACCACCCGGTCATGGGCAAGAAGGGGCATGGCCCGGTGCCCGTGGACACCGTGGTGGACGCGGTCACCGCGCAGGAGTTCGACGGCCTGGTCATCCCGGGGGGTTACGCGCCGGACAAGCTGCGCCGCTCGGCGGCCGTGCTGGGCCTGGTACGCGACTTCGATGAGGCGGGCAAGCCGGTTGCGTTCATCTGCCATGCGGGCTGGGTGCCGATCTCGGCGAAGATCCTCAAGGGCCGCCGGGCGACGAGCGTGGCGGCGATCCGGGACGACATGATCAACGCGGGAACCGACTGGGTGGACGAGGCGACCGTGGTGGACGGCAACCTCATCTCCGCCCGCACCCCGGACGATCTCGGCCCGTGGATGAGAGGCGCTGCTCCAGGCGCTCGGCGGCGCCGGGTAACCGCGGCGGCCCGCGCTCAGCGGCCGCGGCGCCAGCGTGGCTTGCGCTTCTCCAGGAACGCCCGCGTCCATTCCCGGGCGTCCGGCAGCTGGCTGGTCGCGGCCATGACCTCGACGGCGTACGCGTACGCCTTCGGCTGGTCCAGGTCGATCTGGGCGTACAGCGCCTGCTTGCCGATGCCCTTGCTCTCCGCCGATCCCCGGGTGACACGCTCGAGCAGATCCTGGACCGCGGAGTCGAGCTGCCCGGCGGGCACGACCTGGTTGACCAGCCCCCAGTCGAGCGCGGTCCTCGCGTCGATCACGTCACCGGACATGGCCAGCTCCATGGCCCGCTTCCGGCCGACGTTCCGCGCCACGGCCACCATCGGGGTGTGGCAGAACCAGCCGCCCTTGCCGCCCGGCGTGGCGAAGCCGGCGTCCTCACTGGCCACGGCGAGGTCGGCGCTGGCGACCATCTGGCAGCCCGCCGCCGTGGCCAGCCCGTGCACCCGCGCCACGACCGGCTGCGGCACCTGCTGCATCAGCGTCATCAGCTCGGTGCAGGTGCCCAGCAGCGAGCGCATCGCCGGCAGGTCGGTCTCGGCCACCTCGGCGAGGTCATGCCCGGAACTGAACACCGGGCCGTTGCCGGCCAGGACCACGCCCACGGCCTCACTGTCCCCGATCTCGCGGAATGCGGTGATCAGCTCGCGCATGTGCGCCAGGGATAGCGAGTTGCGCCGCTGCGGCCGGTTCATCGTGATGGTGGCAAAGTCCCCGGACCTGTCCACCAGGATGTGCTCGTACGCCATGGCCATCTCCTCCTGACCGCAGCCTACGTCGGTGCCTCGCCGCCGCCCAGGCATGCACGCCGCCGTCCCGCCGGGCTGGCGGTCAGCTGCCGGGGAAGGCGGAGCCGGGCCGGGCCGTGTCCGGCTGGGAGGTGTCCGGCTGGGCCGTCTCCGGCTGGGCCGTCTCCGGCTGGCTGGGGGGCCGGGTGGTTGACCCAGCTGGCCAGGAGGCGCAGCGCCTGCTCGGACGGTGAGCCGGGCTCCGCGGTGTGCAGGCCGGGACTCTGCTGCGGGTCGTCCGTGACGGTCAGTGACTCGTAGTTCAGGGTGAGGTCACCCACCACCGGGATGGCGCAGCCGCTTGAACCCGTAGGTGTGCGCGAACACGTCGTGATCGGCCCACCAGCGGCGGAAGCCCGTGTCCCGCACGACGATGCGGGCTGGCGGTTAACTGGACCCAGGCCAGGAAGCATCACTGGCGGGCCCGAGGGACAAGGAACACGAGCCATGAAGCGCAGGATTCTCGGCGGTACTGGCATGTCGGTCAGCGAGTTCGCGCTCGGTGCGATGATGTTCGGCGCCATGGGCAACACCGACCACGGCGAATCGGTCCGCATGATCCACAAGGCGCTGGACGCCGGCATCAACTTCGTGGACACCGCGGACGTCTATTCCCGCGGCGAGTCAGAGGAGATCGTCGGCCAGGCCCTCAGGGGCCGGCGCGACGGCGTGGTACTCGCGACGAAGTTCGCGATGCCCATGGGCACCGACGACAACCAGCGCGGGGGATCGCCCCGGTGGATCAAGCGCGCCGTGGAGGACAGCCTCCGCCGGCTCGGCACCGACTACATCGATCTCTACCAGATGCACCGGCCCGACTACGCGACTGACATCGATGAGACCCTGGCCGCCCTTTCCGACCTGGTCCGCTCGGGCACCGTGCGGGCTATCGGCTGCTCGACGTTCCCGCCCGAGCTGATCGTCGAGGCGCACTGGGCCGCGGCCCGGGCCGGGCTTCACCGCTTCCGCACCGAGCAGCCGCGGTACTCGATCCTCAACCGGACCATCGAAGGCGGCGTGCTGCCCGTCGCGCAGCGCTACGGCATGGGCGTGCTGACCTACGGGCCGCTGGCCAGCGGCTGGCTCTCCGGGCGCGCCGACCCGGGTCAGGGGCACCGGGCGAGGCTCTCGCCGCAGGCGTTCGACCTGGCGGTGCCGGCCAACCAGGTCCGGCAGGAAGTCATCCGCGACCTCACCAAGCTCGCCGCCGACGCCGGGCTCCCGCTCACCCACCTGGCCACCGCGTTCGTCCGGTCCCACCCGGCGGTCACCTCGGTCCTGATCGGCCCCCGCCGGCCGGAGCAGCTCGAAGACCTGCTGGCCGGCGCGGATGTCGTGCTGAGCGAGGAAGTCCTGGACCGGATCGACGAGATCGTGCCGCCGGCCACCGAGATCAACCCGGCCGACAACTACATGGCCGCGCACCCGGCGCTGGGGGACAAGCGGCTGCGCCGCCGCTGAGCAAGCGGGCGCGGTCAGCCGCGGACCCGGAAGTAGCCGACCGCGGCCAGGTACGCGACCCCGCCGACCGCGCCGATGAGGGCGTAGGGCGCGCCGTCGTGGCCACGCGCCACCTCGATCACGAAGCCGGCCAGCACGGCCAGGATCATGACGATCGCGGTCACGGCCGTGGCGCGCAGGTCGATCCCGGCCAGCCGCTCGTCGCGGTGGTCGAGGAGCCCGCGGACCGTCTCGCTGTGCCGCCCGAGGAGTGCGATCGCCGCGCTGAACGCGACCATGACGCCCAGGGCGATCAGCCCGTAGCCCGGCTTCCCGCCGACGGAGAAGGCGATGAGGTAGATGAGGCCACCGGCCACCCCGGCGGCCGGCGTGACCCAGTAGATGCGATTGGTCTTAGTCGTGATCTGCATGGAAGATCTCCTCGACAGCGGTCCCGAAGAACCGGGCAATGGCGATGGCCAGGGGGAGGGACGGGGTGTAGCGCCCAGTCTCAAGGGAGTTGATCGTCTGCCGTGAGACGGCCAGCTCGCGGGCCAGGTCGGCCTGGGCGAGTCCCTTGGCGGTGCGGCGTTCCCGCACGTCGTTCCTCACCGCGCCCTGCTCACCGCGCGCGCCGGGTAGCCGGCCTGGTGTAAAGTCTGCTTGTCACGCACTCAGGATGGCCCCGGCCGGACGGCGATGTCAAGCGTACTTGTCATGTCCTGCCGGGGATAGGCCCGTTAACAGCACATTGCGGACGTAACGGTTCCATGTCGGAACCTCGCGCGGCCGGGCCAGGAGTGGTTCACTGTTGAAATCGAGATCTGAGATCCTATTTCCCTGCCGATCGGGGAGTCGATGGCCGGCACGAGTGGCACGCCCGCAGCTAAGGGTGTTCACCTGCAAACGGACGCGCACACGGGCGTCCCCGGTACCGGGGACACCAGCCCGGCAGACGCCGGCGGCGCTGGCACCCCCCTGCCCACCGGGACCGGCCTGCGGCTGTCCGGCGTAGCCCGGATGTTCGGGCCGGTGGTCGCGGTGTCCGGGGTGGACCTGGAGGTCCCGCTGCACAGCCGCCTGTCCATCGTCGGGCCGAGCGGCTGCGGGAAATCTACCCTGCTGGCGCTGATCTGCGGCCTGGATGAGCCCAACGAGGGCACGATCAACGTGCTCGGCGCCACCACCTCGGCCGACCGGCTGCGCCGCTGCGCCTGGATGCCCCAGCGCGACCTGCTGCTGCCCTGGCGGGATGTGCTCGGCAACGCCGCCCTGGCCCTGGAGAACCAGGGTGTCCGCCGGCGCACCGCCCGCCAGCGGGTCGGTCACCTGGTCGAGCGGTTCGGGCTGGCCGGGTTCGAGGAGAAGCTGCCGCACCAGCTGTCCGGCGGCATGCGGCAGCGGGTCTCGTTCCTGCGTACCCTGGTGGCGGGCAAGGAAGTCCTGCTCCTCGACGAGCCGTTCGGCGCCCTGGACTCGATCACCCGCGCCGACCTGCAGGGATGGCTGCGCACCGCGCTTGACGCCGAGCCGAGGACGACCGTGCTGGTCACCCACGACGTGGAGGAGGCCCTGCTGATCGGCGAGCGGGTCGTGGTCATGTCCGCCCGGCCGGGCCGGATCCGCGCCCAGTTCGACGTGCACCTGCCGCAGGCGGGCAGCCGCCGTGAGCTGATCCGCCACCCGGAGTTCGCCGAACTGCGGGACGAGATCCTTTCCCTGCTCGAGGCCGTTACATGAGCACCACAGTCACCCGTCCGGACGAGTCGGAAGTGACCGCCCCGGCGAAGTCGGGGCGCACGTCCGCGGGCATCCGCCGGGCCCTGCCCGCGGCCGCCATCCTGGTCACGATCGCCCTGATCTGGGAGGCCGTCAGCCACTGGTTCGGCGTCCCCAACTACGTGCTGCCCTCACTGGACAGCATCTGGTCCACCGGGGTATCGGAGTGGCCGGGCACGCTGGCCAGCGCGGCCTGGGTGACGACCGAGGAAGTCCTGCTGGGCTTCCTGCTCTCGATCGTGATCGCGTTGGTCATCGCCTTTGCCCTGCACAGCTCGAGGGTGGTCCGCAACGCCATCTACCCGCTGCTGATCGGCTCGCAGGCCGTGCCGGTGGTGGTGATCGCGCCGGTGCTGGCCATCATCTTCGGCTACACCATCACCCCGAAGCTGATCGTGGTCACGCTGATCTGCTTCTTCCCCATCGTGGTGAACACCATCGACGGCCTGGCCTCGGTGGACCCCGAGCTGCTGCGGGTGATGCGCACCCTGGACGGCAACAAGTGGGCCACGCTGCGCCGGGTCGAGGCGCCGGCCGCGCTGCCGTCCATCTTCTCCGGGCTGCGGATCGCGGCCACCTACGCTCCGATCGGCGCGGTGTTCGGCGAGTACGCCGGCTCGCAGAACGGCCTGGGTTATGTGATGATCCAGGCCATCCCGCAGCTGGAGACCGCCCTGGTCTTCGCGGCGATCTTCATCCTCACTGCCGAGGCAATCCTGCTGTTCATCGCCGTCTCGGTAGCCGAGCGGATCATCTGCCCATGGGCACGAGAGGGGAAACGGTGACTCCCAAGACCGCAGGACGGACCGGCCGCAGACGCGGCGCGCTGATCATCGGGGCTGCGGCGGTGATGTCGGCCGCTGTGGCGTGCGGTTCGTCTTCTTCGTCCGGTTCCGGCTCCAGCAGCAGCAGCAGCGGCCAGGCCATGACCAGCACCACGGTGCTGCTGGACTGGTTCCCGAACCCTGATCACCTCGCGCTGTACCTGGCCCAGAAGGACGGCGACTTCACCAAGCAGCACCTGAACGTGACCTTCCAGTCGCCGTCGAACAGCACGGACGCGCTGAAGCTGGTCAGCCTAGGCCAGGTGCCGCTGGCCATCTCCTACGAGCCGGAGACGATCACTGCGGCTACTGCCGGCCTGAACGTCACCGCGGTGGCCGCGATGATCCCGACCTCGCTGAACTCGCTGATCATCTCGGGTAAGAGCGGAGTCAGCGGGCCCGGCGGGCTGGCGGGCAAGACAGTAGGCACCGATGGGGACCCGGTCTCGGCACAGATGCTCAAGGCGGTACTGAAGAAGTACAACCTGTCGCTGAGCCAGATCAAGCTGGTCACGGTCAACGAGGGCCTGGTCCCCGCCATGGTGACCAACAAGGTGGCCGCGATCATCAGCGGCTACCGGAACGTCGAGGCCATTCAGCTCGGCACGTACCCCGGGATGAATCCCAAGGTCTACCCGGTGGACACCCAGGGCGTGCCCAACTACGACGAGCTGGTCATCATCGCCAACAAGTCCAAGCTGGCCAGCGACCCGGCCTACCGGACCATGGTGCGCGAGTTCCTGGCCGGGCTGGGCCAGGGCTCCGCGGCCGCGCAGGCCAACCCCGCGGCCGCGCTGGCCGCGCTGACCCCGGTCGCCAAGGGCTACAGCCCGGCCCTGCTCAAGAAGATGGTCTACGCGACCGCGCCGCTGCTGAAGAACCCGGCCGGGTTCGGGGCCATGAGCGTCAGCCAGTGGCAGAACTTCGCCAACTGGATGAAGAGCGACGGGCTCATCACCAAGCCGGTCCAGGCGTCGTCGGTGGTGAACACGTCACTGCTGCCGAAGAGCTGACCAGAGAAGCAGAGCTGCCTGAGATAGAATCTGAGATCTCAGATTGCTCGTAGTGCGGACTGGCCGCCCGGTGGCAACCCCACCGGGCGGCGGTGTCCCGCCATGGAGGCGGTTATGACCAGCGCGCCCATTGACGGCGTCGAGCATCGCCAGCTGAAGGACTCCGTCTACCTGAAGCTCCGGCAGGAGATCGTGTCCGCCAAGCTGCCGCCCGGTTACCTGCTCCGCGAGGCTGAGCTGGCCGCCCGGTTCGGGGTGAGCAAGACCCCGCTCCGCGAGGCGTTCGTCCGGCTGGAGAAGGACGGCTTCGTGGACATCGCGCCGTACCGCAGCGCGGTCGTCGGCGGATACAGCCGCCAGGACCTGCGCGAGATCTACGAAGTGCGGGAGCTGCTGGAGGGATTGTGCGCGCGGGAGGCCGCGCTGAACATCGCGACCGAGGACCTGGCCACGCTGTCGCGCATCGTGCGGGACAGCGCGGCGGCCTTCGTGGCCAGCGACTCCGACCGGCTCGCGGCGCTGCTGGACGAGTTCGACGTGGTCCTCTACGCCCAGTCGAAGAACAGCAGGATCACCGCGATGCTGAACAACATCCGCGACCACGTGACCCGGATCGGCCGCCTGACCGTGGCCATTCCCGGCCGGATGGGCACGTCGGTCCGGGAGCACCAGGGCATCTACGACGCCATCGTGCAGCGCGACGGGCAGCGGGCCGAGACCCTGATGCGCCAGCACATCCTGTCGGTCATGGCCGACCAGCTGGCCAACCTCGACCCGGAATCGGTCGCGGGCCGCCCGTGAGCAGCCACCCGGACGTCCTCATCGTCGGGGCCGGCGCGGCCGGCCTGTTCTGCGCGCTCGGCCTCAAGGACTCGGCCTCGGTCACCGTGGTCGAGGCCGGGCCGGACCCTGGCACGCCGCCGCCGCGCTGGATGCTCTACGACTACCTGCTGCCTGACGAGTGCTACTACCACTACGCCGACTCGGACACCGGGATGGACCTGCCCCAGGGCCGCGGCACCGGGGGCGGATCCACGGTCAACTCCGCGGCGGCCCTGCGCGGCCAGCCGTGGGACTTCGACGGCTGGGCGGTGCCCGGCTGGTCCTGGCCGGACTGCCTGGGAAGTTTCCGGGCCATCGAGTCCGACCAGCAATTCGGTGACGCGGACTACCACGGCGCCGATGGTCCCATCCCGGTCACCCGGCTCACCCCCGGGCCGCTCGACGAGGCCCTCATCGCGCTGTGCGCCCAGCGCGGCTACCCGGCCGCCGAGGACCACAACGCGCCGGGGGCGCTCGGCATCGGGGTGTGGCCGACCAACCGCCGGGACGAGGGCCGGTGGGGCACGCACGCCGGCGTCCTCCCGCTCGTCCGGCCCGCCGTGGACGTGCGGGCCGGCACCCGGGTGCGCAGGCTTCTCTTCGACGGAGCCCGGTGCGTGGGGGCCGATGTTCTCGGCCCGGAGGGTGTGCAGCGCCTGCACGCCGGTCACGTGGTGGTGTGCGCGGGCGCGTTCGGGTCCCCGTTGCTGCTCATGAATTCCGGCATCGGCCCCGAGGCGATGCTGCGGCAGGCCGGGATCGACCTGGTGTCCCCCCGGGACGGGGTAGGCGCGAACCTCCAGGACCATCCGTGGTGCCTGCTCGACGTGGATGTGACCGACGTGGCGGCGATCGAGGCCAGGCCGGTGAGCGGCGCGCTGCTGCGCTACGAGCTGCCGGGGGACCACGTCGAGGCTGAGATCTTCCCGTGGCAGACCCGGCCGTACGTCCCGTCCGCGCCGGCCACGCAGGTCTCGTTCACCGCGGCGCTGATGACACCACTCAGCCGGGGCCAGGTCACCCTGGCCCCGAACGGCGGGGCCGAGGTCCGGGTCCGCCACCTCGCGGACGCGCAGGACGCGGCCCGGATGGCCGAGATCGTCACCACTACCGCCGGGCTCGTCGACGAGCTGGCCGCGCAGGGCCTGGTCCGGGTGCCCGGGGACGCCTGGTGGCGGGCGGCTGACCTGGCCGCGGCGGCGCGGCGGGTGGCAGGGACCTACAACCACCACTGCGGGACCTGCCGGATGGGGGACCCGGCCGACCCGGTCACCGTGGTCAGCCCGGGGCTGGACGTGCTCGGGGTGTCCGGGCTGTCCGTGGCGGACTCCTCGATCCTGCCGGTCATCCCGCGGGCCAACACCAACCTGGCGTCGATGATGATCGGCCACCGCGCCGCCCAGTTCCTCCTCGCCCCGGCCACGTCGTGATCATGCGTTCGTGATCAACCTCAGTTGAGTCACGACGGCCGGGTCCGCTGGGCCCGGGGGCGGGGGCGTACGGGCGGCTGGTGCGCACGTGCGGCTATGCCGTGCTCGGCCCGCAGGGCCGATCGGGGGGTCGCCCCCCCGGACCGACGTGAGCCATGTCCCAGAAGGCGAGCTCGTAGCGGGTGGAGCGGTCGAACACGGCGGCCAGGGACCTCATGCTGGCCTCGTCGGCCACGTCGGCGTGCTGGTCGAGCAGGGACGTGCTCGCCTGCACCAGCTCGTCGTAACCGTCCCCGGCGAACATGCCGATCCAGTCCGCGTAGACGGGGTCGGCGGGCAGGGACGCGGCCAGGCCGGTCGCCAGCTCGCCGTAGCTCCACTGGCAGGGCAGCACCGCGGCGAGCCCGGCCGGCAGGTCATGCCGCCCGGCCGTGTCCAGCAGGTGCCGGGTGTAGGCGTAGGTGACCGGGGCCATCACGGCGGCGGGATCGGGCCTGCCCGATCCGCCCAGCCGGGCCAGGAACGCGTAGTTGGCGGGCAGCTCGGTGTCCACGATCTGGCCGAGGAACCTGGTCAGCACCGTGACGGCGGCCAGGTCCGGGGCCCGGCCGATGACCAGGGCGATGGCCCGCGCGTAGTCCTCGAGGTACAGCACGTTCTGCTCGAAGTAGTAGCGGAACGTCTCGTGCGGCAGCGAGCCCGCGCCGATCTCGGCCACCATCGGGTGACTGACCGCCGCCGCCCAGCTGGCCGCGCCCCGCTCGCGCAGCAGCGCCGAGGCCGAGGTCACTGTGCCCATCAGGTGGCTCCCCACTGGTCCGGCGGCCGAGACATGAGATATCAGACTCTGCGCTGCTCGCCTTAGTCAAGGCCAGCGCGGTATCGCGGCCGCCGCCGCCGCAGGCCGGGACGGCGAAACAGGATGGTTACGCGGGCGGCATTGACGGGCCGAGGCTTCCGCTCCTAGCCTCAGATCTGAGATCTGATCTGGGAGGCAGAATGGCCGACGCCGCGGACAGTCCCGACCGTGCCGGGACAGGCGGACGGGCGGAACGGCCGGGCCGGTCACGGTCGACATTGTGGTCGCGGGCGGCTGGCTGCTGACCATGAACCCCCAGCGGCAGATGTACCGGGCCGGCGCGGTGGCCATCGACGCCGGGGTCATCGTCGAGGTGGGCCAGCGGGCCGACCTGCTCAGCCGGTACGCGCCCGCGCCGGCTCATCGACGCGCCGGACGGCGTGATCACCCCGGGCCTGGTGAACGGGCACCGGCACCTGCTGTGCTGCGCGAAGGGCGCGATGCCGGAGGGCGGCCAGACCCTCGACGCGCTGCGCCGGTTCATCTACCCGTCCTTCGCCGCCCTGACCGAGCAGGACATGTACGTGCACGCCCAGCACGCCGCCGCGGAGATGATCCGGTTCGGCACGACCCTGTTCGAGGAGCCGGGCTGCAACCACCTGGACGCCGTGCTGGAGGCGCTGGCCTCGTCCGGGATCCGGGCCCGGACCGGCCCGTGGACCTGGGACCAGGCCGGCCCGGCCGGCGCCGCGGACCTGCCGGACTGGCTGCGGATGGACGCCAGGGCCGCGCTGCGCCGGCTGGCCGACGGGATCGAGCAGGTCCGCAAGTTCGGCCATCCGCGGATCAGGGACGCGGTCACGATCGAGGGCGTGGGCACCTGCTCCGACGAGCTCAACCGGGGCGCCGCCGAGCTCGCCCGGGACGCGGAGTCCCTGTTCGTGCTGCACAAGTCAACCAGCGAGCGTGAGGTCGAGCTGGAGCTGGCCACGTTCGGGCACCGCCCGGTCGAGCACATGCACGAGATCGGCGCGCTCAACGAGCGGACCCTGCTCAACCACATGACCAGCCTGGACGACCGCGACGTGCGGTACGTGGCCGACGCCGGCGCGCGGATCTCGCAGAACCCGAGCTCCGCGCTCAAGCTGGCCAAGGGCACCACGCAGACGGGGAAGTGGCCGGAACTGCTGGCCGCCGGGGTGCCGATGGCGCTGGGCACCGACGCCGAGAACGTCTCCAACCATCAGGACATCTGCCGCTCGATGCAGCTGGCGGCGCTGCTGCCCCGGGACGCCCGCCGCGACCCCCGGGCGGTCACCTCGGAGCAGGCCGTGGAGATGGCCACGATCAGCGGCGCGACCGCGCTGTGGATGGACGACGTGACCGGCTCGCTGGAGCCCGGCAAGCAGGCCGACCTGGTCGTGTTCGACACCGCGGACTTCGACTGGCGGCCGCTGCACAACCCGGTGGCCAACCTGGTCTACGGGGTGACCGGGCACTCGGTGGACACCGTCCTGGTCGGCGGCGACGTCCTGCTCGACCACAAGAAGCTGACCCGCGTGGACGAGGACGAGCTGCGCGGGCAGGTCGAGCAGATCAACCGCCGCGTCCTGCGCGAGATCGGCATCGATCCCGCTCCCCAGTGGCCCGTCCTCTGAGGGGATCAGAACCAGTTGGATCGTGGTGCCTTTGTGCGCCGCACCGCGCGGGGCACCGCCCTGACACGTGCACCGCCCGATAATCCGCCTGACACGTGGCGGCCGACACGTGCACCGCCCTGACGCGGGCCGCTGCGGGCCGACGGGGCCTGGCGGCCGTGAGCGGGGCGGCGTCAGCCGGGGATGAGGCCGAGCATCCGGGCGTAATTGCCGCCGAGGATGCCGTCCAGCCTGGCCTGGGGGATCGGGTCGCAGCCGACCCGGCCGGCGTGCTCGTTGACCGCCAGCAGCTTGTCCCGCAGCTTCACCGGGTCGTACAGGAACCCGGGGTAGTCGGTGCCGAAGAACAGCTTCTCCAGCGGCACGAACGACGCCTCGGCGTGCACCAGGAACCGCAGCAGCTCCTCCGTGGTCACGCTGGCGATGTGGTAGCTCAGCTCGGCGTAGAAGTTCGGGTGCTTGGTCAGCATGAACATGGCCTCGTCCACCCAGGGGAGCCCGCAGTGCGCGATCGTGAGCCGCAGGTCCCGGAAGTGGCGGCCCGGCCGCGTCCAGCAGCGCCGGGCGGGCGTACTCCATCCGGGCGTCGATCCGGGTCGAGCCGGCCTGGTGCACCATGACCGGGATGCCCAGCTCCTGCGCCTTCTCGAAGACCGGGAACGCGATCACCGGGTCGGCGGGGGACCAGTCCTGGTACATCGGGTACAGCTTGAGGCCGGTCAGGCCCAGGTCCCGCACGGCCCGTTCCAGTTCCCGGACCGCCGCCGCCGGCCCGCGGTAGGCCGGGTTCACCGACGCGTAGCCGATGAACGTGTCCGGCCGGGCCGCGGCGATCGCGGCGATGTAGTCGTTGCACTTCTCCGGGGTCGGCGGCCCGGGTACCCCGGTGATGCCGTACGTGTCCACGGTGCCGATCAGCTCGCCGCCAGTGAACTGCGGGGACACGGCCAGGATCACGATCTTGTCGAAGCCTGGGTGGTCGCGGACCGACTCGTCCGGCCCGATGACCGGGAAGCCCTTGCGGCTGTACCCGCTGGCCTCCCACTCCTCCTCGGTCGGCGGCCGGTGCGACGGCAGCAGGCCGAGGCTGCGGTAGATGCACAGCGAGCCCTCACGCCCGTACTCGGTGGTGAACTCCGCGTCCTCGGCGAGGCTCAGGATGTGCGTGTGCGCGTCGATCTGCATCGGCTCTGTCCAATTGGTCGCGTTATTCAAACGGTGTGCCAACGTTCCTGTCCGCCGTGACCCCGCACCGACCGCTCGCGCGGGTCCTCCGGGCCTGCGCTCGCTGGTCGGTTCTTTGAATAACGCTCCGGTCCGGTGAGCCGAGTCGGTTCGTCAGGCAGAGCGAGCACGGGCAGTTAGGAACGGATCTTCTCCAGCGTGCGCAGGAACCCTGCGTTGGCTCCGGACAGGATCTGCTGCTCGTCCATGGTGAGCAGCTGCCGGCCGGCCATCAGGATCTTCCCGTCCACGATCGTGGTGTCCACCGCGCTGCCGTTGGCCGAGAACACCAGGTGGGAGTAGATGTGGGCCTTGTCGCCCGGCATCAGCGGGGTGAACATCGGGTTGGCCGTGCCGACCAGGATCACGTCGGCTTTGTGCCCGGGGGTGAGCTGGCCGGTGTCGTGCCGCAGCGCCGCGGATCCGTTGCGGGTGGCCATCCGCACCACGGCGGGGGCCTGCATGAGGCTGGCGTCCACCCGCTGGGCGCGGTGCATGAGCGAGGCGAACTTCATCACCTCGAACGCGTCCCGGCTGTTGTTGCACTCGGCGGCGTCGTGGCCGAGGCCCACGTTGATCCCGGCCGCGAGCATCTCGGGCAGCCGGGCGATCCCGTTGCCGAGCTTGGCGTTCGAGCTGGGGTTGTGCGAGATCTGGGTGCGGGTCTCGCGCATCAGGGCGATCTCGGTGTCAGACAGCCACACGCAGTGCGCGGCCACGCAATCGGCGCCGAGGAGCCCGGCGTCGTAGGCCACCTCGGTGGGCCGCCGCCCGAACCGCTCCACGGCGTTTTCCACCTCCGTGAGCGACTCGTTCAGGTGGATGTGGATGCCGGTGCCCAGCTCGTCAGCCAGCGCCCGGGCGTCGCGGAGCAGCCCGGGGGAGGCCAGCGGCAGCCACTCGATCCCGACGTACACCTCGATCCGCCCATCGCCCAGGCCGTGCACGGCGTCGTAGGCGTCCTGGTTGTCCTGCAGCGTGTCCAGGTTGTGCTCGGGCAGCGCCACGTCGTTGGACAGCACGGCCCGGATGCCGATGTCGTGTGCGGCCCGGCCCAGGTCGGGCAGCCGGCGGTACATGTCGTTGACGGTGGTGACCCCGCACTTGATCGACTCGAGGT
>CAVVTM010000015.1:0-36152 GCA_963751175.1 uncultured Actinomycetes bacterium
CCGCCTGGCGTGCGCTCCGTTCCGGGGCCGGGCAGGCGAAAAACGCCTGCGCCACAGGGCATGCCGGCGGCCGGCGATTCCGTGGTGCGAACTGGCCCAAGATTTTTGTAACTCAGAGCAACCATATGACTACTCTCCGACGTCTTACCTAATGACTGGGAGCCGCTTGGGGGGTTGCGCCCCAGTCGCCGTGATGAGAACCGGACCTCATCTCGGGGGAGGTCCGGGCGTGAAGACCGGCCCCGACCCTGCCGGTCGACCCCCGTGGGCGCACTTCGGCCACCGCCAGCGCCCACGGGGGTGTCTCATCACCACGTGGGGTGCCCGATGGGGCCCGCTTTGCGGGCAGCCATCGGGCATCTTGCGTTCACGGGAACGGCGGAATCCCGCTTGGTCGTTCAGCGTTGCATCCTGTAGCGTCCGGAAGGACGGCAACTCAACAGGGGGTGACAGGCTTCGACTTCAGTAGTTGATTCAGGGGAAGCGAGCCGAGGACGGCGGACATAACCTCGTTAACACTGTGACCGCAAACCTCATAAGTGCCAAGGTTAAGCGCACTCACCTCGCCCTCGCGGCCTAACAACCGCGAGTTAGAGGTTGTCAGCCCGGGAATGCCTCCGGCCCGGTGTCTGGCATCAGCTAGGGGGATACACCGCCCAGTCCGGTCGCGGGACTAGTCGGGACATCTAACAGCGGCTGAGCCCGTCGGCAGCCTGCCTGCAGGACTGCCGGGGCTGAGAAAATCGACGCAGGATGCGCTCGGAGAAGCCCTGGTGATGTACTGAAGGACGCGGGTTCGATTCCCGCCACCTCCACGAGACGGGCCACGTAGCGCGCTGGCATCACAGCCGGCGCCGCACGTGGCCCGTACTGTTGTCCCCGGTCAGGCTCGCCCGCTCCCTCCCCGGGCCTGGCCCGCACCACCAGCACCATCGGTCACATTGATCATGGCCAGCGCCGACATTTCATTGCAGCGGTCGCGTGGGTTACCTCGGTTGCGCTGCCTTGACGGGACGGCCAGCCCCGGAATTTAATCAAACGTACAGTCTGATCAAATTAAGGAAGCCCAGCGCCGGGGGAGTCCGTGACCCAGGAATCAGTGACCCACTACGCAACCGCCGGTATGGACGCGCCGCGGTATCCCGACCTGGCTGGCCAGGTAGCGGTGGTCACCGGCGGATCCCGCGGCATCGGGGCGGCGACCGCCCGGGCCCTCGCGGACAACGGCGTGGCCGTGGCCGCGGTCGGGCGCGATCGTGACGCCCTGGCCCGGGTGGCGGAGGGCATCACGGCCCGCGGCGGGCGCGGCATCGGCGTGGCCGCGGACTGCACCCGGGAGGAGGACCTGCGGAGGCTGCACGACACGGTGCGCGGGGAGCTCGGGCCCGCGGACATCCTGGCGGTCTTCGCCGGCGGCAACGGCATGCCCGTGCCCACGGTCAGCGAGACCGCCGCGCACTGGCGCAGCGTGATCGAGACCGACCTGAACTCGGTCTTCCTGACCATCTCGGCGTTCCTGCCGGACATGATCGAGCGGCACCGGGGCGCCATCATCTCGATGTCCTCGGCTGCGGCCCGCCAGCCCGCCCAATCCGCTGCGGCTTACGCCGCGGCCAAGGCCGGGGTGATCGCGTTCACCCGGCACCTGGCCCGGGAGGTGGCCCCGGACGGCATCCGGGTCAACTGCCTGGCCCCCTCGGCCGTGGTCAACGACAAGATGCGGGCGTGGGTCCCGGACGCGCAGCGCCAGGCGCTCGGGGCCAGCTTCCCGCTCGGCCGGCTCGGCCAGCCTGAGGACGTGGCCAACGCGGCGCTGTTCCTCGCCTCCGCCGCGTCCGCCTGGACCACCGGCGTCACGCTGGACATCGCCGGCGGAAAGATCATGGTCTGAGCCCGGCGGCGAGGAGCCCGGGATGGCCCGGGGCGGATCTGCCGCGCCACGGGGTTACCCCGTCTGGCCGGGGCCGATGCCCGCGAGCTTGCACTGGGCGCGGGTGAGCCGGGACTGGCTGTCGGTATGGGCGTAGGCGGTCCGGCAGATCGTGCGGGCCTTGCCTCCGCACGCGTGGATGACGGCCCCTCCGGTGGAGCTGACCACCGAGAGGTTGATGCACCCGTTCCTGGACTGGTCGTAGCTGCCCCGGTGCAGCCCGGACCACAGGCCGACGGCCGCGAAGATCACGAGCGCGGACACGCTGATGACTCCGACGATCCACTTCCCCCGGGGGGAGAGTGACTTCCCGAAGCTCTCGGGGTTGCGGCCTCTCATGCCCCCCGAGCATAAGGGACTTTGCTCACCCCAGGGCGGCGGCCCAGCCTGCGTAGCAACCCAGGATGATGAGCACGATCGCGGTAATGACCCGGACCACGCTGACGTTGACGAACCGGAGCAGGCCCTGCCCGCCGGCCACCGCGATGCCGGCCACGGCCGCCAGGCCGAGCAGCGCGCCAGTTCCGACCGACCACGGCGAGTGGTACCGGGCCGCGAGATTGATGGTGAGCACCTGGGTCAGGTCGCCCCATTCGGCCAGGAAGATCAGCACAAAGGTGGTGATCGCGGTGCGCCGCCGCCGCAGGGTGGCCTGCGGGAGATCGGCCTGCTCCGGGACGTCCCCGCCCCGGATCCCGTCATAGAGCGCGAAACCGGCCCCCGCGAAGAATGTGAGGGCGACGGCGAGTTCCACGGCCCGGTGGGGAAGGATGTCGATGAGCAGGACGCCCACGGTGGTGGCGATCACCACGTGCATGGCGAACGCCGCGGTCGCGCCCAGCCAGACCGCGAAGGGACGGCCTCGGGTGGCCATGACCAGGGAGGCGAACATGGTCTTGTCGGGCAGTTCGCCGAGGAAGATCACGGGGAAGACCGCGGCGACGACGGCAGGGTTCACGCTGGCCCTTTTCTCTGCCGGTCCGAGGGTCAATCTGCCGGCCGGAATGAGGGCGCGCCTTCATCCCGCCCACGGACTGACCCGAGACGATTGGGATGAAGGTCTCGCCCACCTGCACCGGGCGCAGGCCTGGCAACCGGGCGCCGGGGGCGCCAGCATGTCGATTACCAGTCGGGGGCTACTCCCCTTCACCGCCAACCGTAGTGCAGCGGGGCCCATGACTGAGCCGAAGTCAGCGAATGACGGGGACGGGGATGGCGCGGGAGTCCGGGGCAGCAGCGCCACGCGACCGGGCGGTTCTGGCGCGATTTCGAGCGGGGTCTCTCCCTGGCCCAGCTCACCCTGGTGCTGCCGGTCATCGTCCTGGTGCTGTCCGGGATCGGCGCGTTCATCTACGGGGTCGTGGTCGCGGTGCACTCGGCGGTGGACATCGCCGATCATCCCTTCGCCGCGCACAACCTGCGCCTGTTCCTCACCGAGATCGACCTGTTCCTGATCGGCGCGACCCTGATCATCGCCGCCATCGGCCTGTACGAGTTGTTCATCGCGCGGATCGACCCCGCCAACTTGCGCCGCCCTATGCCGGCGTGGCTGGAGATGAAGGACCTGAACGACCTCAAGGCGCGGGTCGTCGCCATGATCATCCTGGTGTGCGCGGTGACCTTCACGGACGTGCTGCTGGAGTTCGGCCACGAACGACGCTGAACGTGCTGTACCTGGCCGCGGGGGTCGCGGTCTTCATCATCGCGCTGACCGTCTACCTGAGGTTCGGCTCCGACAACGGTGGTGATCACGCATGACGGACGTGAACAGCCCGGCCAGCCCCCTCCGGGTCGACCGCGCAGGTGCACGTGCCGGGCCGACCCGCACGAGGTCTGGCGACCTGGTGACGGACTGGTCCCGCCAGCACGAGTGGATCTGGGCCACCCGGGTGCGCGGCGGCCAGGGCCTGGGCGCCACGGTCGTCGGCTGGACCGGGGTGGGCCCGGTCGGCTTCACCGACACCATGGTGATCAGCGAGTGGGATCCGCCGCTGCGGTGCGTGGTCCGGCACACCGGCCGGGTGGTCCGCGGATCCGGGATATTCGAGGTGATCCCGGTCGGCACCGGGTGCGACTTCCGCTGGACCGAGGAACTGGAACTGCCGCTGCCGCCCACGATGGGCAGGCTGGCCGGGCTGGTCATCCGGCCCATCGCCGGGTGGAGCCTGGCCTCGTCGCTGCGCCGGTTCGCGAGGCTGCTGTAGCGACCGGGCCCCTGGACACGCCGCGCGGCGGAGCCTATCCTTGACTGTATGGTCAGTCAGGACTTCATTTCCCCCGCTGCTTCCCCGGTCCGCACGCCCGCCCCGCTCGATGAGGCCGCCGTCCAGGAATCGTTGCGGCCGTTCGGCACCAGCCGGATGCTGCCCCGCGCCGCCTACGTGGACCCGGACGTGTTCGCCTGGGAGCGCAGGCACTTCTTCGGCGGCGGCTGGATGTGCGTGGGACGCAGTTCCCAGACGCCCGCCGCCGGGGACATGCGCGCCGAGCCGGTCGGCGAGGGCAGCGTGCTCATCGTCCGCGGCGATGATGGCGCGCTGCGCGCGTTCGCCAACTTCTGCCGCCACCGCGGCCACGAGCTCCTGCCCTGCGGCGCCTCCGCGCAGGCCGGCGTCATCATCTGCCCGTACCACTCATGGACCTACGGCCTGGCCGGGAACCTGCGCGCCGCCGCAGGCTTCAAGAACCGGCCCGGTTTCGACGCCGACGCCTGGGGACTCGTGGAACTCCCGGCGGAGGAGTGGCACGGCCTGGTTTTCGTTGATGGATCTGGAACTTCCGGGCCGCTCGCCGACACCCTGGGCACCCTGGATGAGCTGATCGCCCCGTACGAGGTGGGCAGGCTCGTGGTGCGCGGCCAGCATGACTACGAGGTCGCGTCCAACTGGAAGATCCTGACCGAGAACTATCACGAGTGCTATCACTGCCCGCAGATCCACCCGGAGCTGTGCAAGGTCAGCCCGCCGAAGAGCGGCGAGAACTACTCGGCCCCCGGGGCCTGGGTGGGCGGCTGGATGGACCTGCGCGACGGCATGACCACGATGTCGCTGGACGGCACCAGCCGCGGGGTGCCGTTGCGGAACCTGGACGCCGCCGGGCTGCGCACGGTCATCTACGTCAACGTGTTCCCCAACGTCCTGCTCAGCCTGCACCCGGATTACGTGATGACGCACCGGCTCACCCCGCTGGCCGCGGACCGGACCCGGATCGAGTGCACCTGGGCGTTCGCGCCGGAGGCGGCGGACGCGCCGGGATTCGACCCCGGCTACGCGGTGGACTTCTGGGACATCACCAACCAGCAGGACTGGCACGCCTGCGAGTCGGTGCAGCGCGGGCTGACCGCGCCGCAGGCCGTCCCGGGCCCGCTGTCCGCCGAGGAGGACGCGGTCTACCAGTTCGTCACCATGATCGCCCGCGGCTACCTGGGCCAGCCGGTGTGGAACACCGGGAGCCCCACCGCCGCAGCCCCGGCCGGCTGACCGGCGGAAAACCCTAAATTCCCGCAACGAAGACCGCACCAGCGCCGGCCCCCGCCGCCGGTGACTTCGTGCTGGCCACCCCGCTGTACGTCGAATACTCCGCGCATCACGCACGGTAAGCGCCCAGGGGTAGCGCTGCCCCTGCGGGCAGGGCATGATCAGGACAGGGACATCGTGACAACTGGGGGGTGGATCCGATGGCCGAAGCATTGATCCTGGAGTTCGCCGGCCTGAGCGACGCCGACTATGCCGCAGTCAACGGCAACCTCGGCATCGACATGGAGACCGGCAAGGGGGAGTGGCCAGCCGGCCTGCTCTCGCACGCGGCCGGCCCGAGTGACGAGGGCACGTTCGTGGTGGCCGAGGTGTGGTCGTCCCGGGCGGCTCAGGCCGCGTTCATGGAGTCACGGCTGGGCCCGGCGCTGGGGGCGGCGGGCGTGACCGTGGTGCCCGCGGTCCGCTGGGTGCCGCTCCGCGCGTATCACGTACCCGAGACCTGACCCCGGGCCCGGGATTCATCACGCCGGAGGGATGGAGCTTGGCGGACCTCGACGGCCCGGCCGGCCGGCGCCCGCCCGTGCCGCGGTGCGCTGGCCGAGCTCGTCGCGGCCCTGTCTCTCGGCGTCGACCTCGGCTTCGGCCAGCCCATGGAACACGTGCTGCGCCAGTGCATGATCGCGCTGCGCCTGGCGGAGCGGGCCGGGCTGGACGATGACGCGAGGTCGGTCGTCTACTACACGGCGCTGCTGGTGAACGTGGGCTGTCATGCCGATGCTCACGAGCAGGCGAAGTGGTTCGGCGACGACATCGGAATCAAGTCACTCAAATACCAGCACGAGCCACGCAGCATCGCCACGGTGGCCGCGTCCCTGCGCCTGGTCGGCCAGGGCAACCCGCCGCTGCACCGTTTCCGGGTGGGGCTCGAGTTCGCGCTGTCCGGGTTCCGCGAGCTGGACGGGATGATCGAGCAGCACGCGGCGCTGGCCCGGTCCCTGGCGGCGGAGCTCGGACTACCCGTCCCGGTGCAGCAGGCCGTCGGAGCCTCCTATGAACAGTGGGACGGCCGGGGCTGGCCCGGCGAGCTCCGCGGGGACGCCGTGCCGGTCGCGTCGAGGCTCGCGCAGTTGGCGGAGTACGTGGAGGTCGCCCACCGGATCGGCGGGACCAGCGGCGCGGTGACGCTGGCCCGCGGGCGGTCCGGCACCCAGTTCGATCCGTCGCTCGTGCGGCCTGCTCTGCGGCGACGCCGAGGACATTCTCGGTGACCTCGACACCGCTCAGAGGTGGGACGCGGTCATCGGGGCCGAGCCCGCGCTCGGTGTCCGGCTGGATGGGGAGCAGCTCGAGGCGGCGCTGCTCGGCGTGGCCAACTTCGTGGACCTGAAGTCGCCCTGCACGCTCGGCCACGCCCGCGCCGTGGCCGGATACGCCGCCGCGGCCGGCCGTGAGCTGGGATGGCCCGACCGCGACGTCCAGACGCTGCGCCAGGCCGGCCTGGTACATGGCCTGGGCCGGCTCGGCGTGTCGAACTCGATCTGGGACAAGCCGGGGCCACTTGGTGCGGGCGAATGGGAGCGGGTGCGCCTGTTTCCCTACCTCACCGAGCGGATGCTGCGTCAGTCGGCCTGGCTGGCGCCGCTCGGCGCGATCGCGGTGCAGCTCCGCGAGCGCCTTGACGGCTCGGGGTACCCGCGCGGCCTGTCCGGCGCGGCGATCTCACCGTCGGCCCGCGTCCTGGCCGCAGCTGACGTCTACCAGTCCATGCGGGAGCCGCGGCCGTACCGGCCCGCACGGCCCGCGCCGGAAGCCGCGGCTGAGCTGCGCGCCGAGGTGACGGCGGGGCGGATAGACGCAGACGCCGCCGAGGCGGTGCTGTCGGTGGCGGGCCACGCCAGCCAGGCGGCGCGGCGCCCGGAGCACCCGGCCGGGCTGACGGCGCGCGAAGTCAACGTGCTGCGGCTGGCCGCCCAGGGACTGTCCAGCAAGCAGATCGCGCAGCGCCTGGTCATCTCGCCCAAGACAGCGCGCAACCACATCGAGCACATCTACCTGAAGATCGGGGCGTCCAGCCGGGCGTCGGCCAGCCTGTTCGCGATGCGCCATGGCTTGCTGCCCGAGCAGGAGCCGGCCCGTTCCTGAACCGGTCCCCGAAGATGAGGCAATCGCCCCATGTGGCCGTGCGCGGGTCGGCCCTTACCGTCGTGGCGAGGAACCGGACCCAGGACCACTGGAGGAATCATGCCTAAGCTCTCGAAAGACACCGCCCCGGACATCGGGGACTTCGGTGCGGCCATCGACCGAGGCGGCCAGCTGGACGATTACACGGTCAACTTCGTCACGATCCGCGAGAGCCACTCGCTGGCTCCCCTGCTCAAGGGGCTGCCTGGTGACAGCTGTCAGTGCCCGCACTGGGGATACATGCTGGCGGGCAAGATCACGGTCAGCTACCCGGACCACGATGAGGTCTACCAGGCGGGCGATGCCTTTTACATGACCCCGGGCCACGTGCCCGCGGCCGAGGC
Source organism: uncultured Actinomycetes bacterium (assembly GCA_963751175.1). Lineage (GTDB taxonomy): Bacteria > Actinomycetota > Actinomycetes > Streptosporangiales > Streptosporangiaceae > RYN-230. Next base: position 7,932 of record CAVVTM010000015.1, read on the forward strand.
GGGCAGCGAGTTCATCCAGTTCAGTCCCAGGCAGGAACTGGCCGACACGATGGCCGCGATCAAGGCCAACGCCCAGCGGATGATGGCGGGCGGCTGAGCCGGGTTTCCTGCCCGGCGGCGCCGCGCTTGGTCATCTGCGCGGCGACGACTCCCCGCTGGACCTCGCGGGTCCCACCTGCCTCTTCCCTGGTCTGGCCATGGCCAGAGGTCCAGCTCGCACCGCGACAGGGCCAGTTCAGAGGCGCAGATTAACGATGTTCATGGAAGGGGACGTCATGAATCCCATTCTGGACATCGTTGTGCTCTTCGTCGCCCTGATCGCCTGCGGAGTGGTGTTCGACCTGAGGATGCGACGGCGGCACGGTCGCAGCCACGACATCACCGCGGGGGCACGAACTGCCCGCGGGGCCGCCGAGTCCCGCGGCGTGGTCGAGGGAGGAGGCAGCGGGTAGTTCCAGTGGGTCAGGCCAGAGCGGCGGGTCCGCGCTTGGTCATCTGCGCGGCGATGATCGCCCGCTGGACCTCGCTGGTGCCCTCCCAGATGCGCTCGACCCGCAGTTCACGGAAGAAGCGCTCGGCCACGTTCTCCCGCATGTACCCGCGGCCGCCAAAGACCTGCACCGCGCGGTCGGCGACCCGGCCGGCCATCTCCGAGGCGTACAGCTTGGCCATCGAGCACTGTGCATGGGCGATCTTCACGTCGATGCCGCGGTCGATGCCGCGGGCCGTCTCGTAGACCAGCGACCGGGCTGCGAACAGTTCGGTCAGGCTGTCCGCGAGCATGGCCGCGACGGTTCCGAACTCAGCGATCGGCTGGCCCTGGACCTGCCGCTGCGTGGCGAACGTGGTCATCTCCCCGGTCAGCCGCTGCGCGGCGCCGAGGCAGCGGGCCGCGACCATCAGCCGCTCGAACCGGAACCACTCGTAGGCGAACGACATCCCGTCGCCCTCCGCGCCGATCAGGTGCGCGGCGGGGACGCGGACGTCGGTGAACGCCACGATCGGGTGATGGTGGCTGATCGTGTGCGAGTACGCGGGGGTGCGGACCACCGTCACCCCGGGACTGGGCAGGTCGACCAGGAACATCGCGTGCTCCCCGGCGTGCGGCCCGCCGTCCAGGACAGCCTGGAAGAACGCGAAGTCGGCCGAGTTGTACGAGGTGACGTGCCACTTGACCCCGTTCAGCACGTAGTCCCCGCCGTCGCGGCGGGCGGTGGCCACCAGGGCGGCCACGTCGGAGCCGGCGCCTTCCTCGGTGATCGCATAGCACTCCTCGCGCTCCCCGGCGATGGCCGGGCGGACGAAGTGCTCGATCTGGTACGGGGTGGCGACGGGCGGCAGCCACGACGGGGGAGTGGCTGCCACCCAGCCCAGCGCATTGGTCACCCGGCCCATCTGCTCCTGGACGAGGACCTGCTGCAGCGTGGTGCACCCGCCGCCACCGAGTTCGCGGGGCATGTTGGTAGACGCCAGCCCGAGCTCGCGGGCCCGCTTCGCGTGGCCGGCGACCACGTCAGCGGGCAGTTCCCCGCCGGCCAGCTCGGCCTCGACCTCGAACGGGATGAGCTCGTCCGCGAACGTCGCGGCCCGCGCCTGGATGGCTAGATCCTCATCTGACAATCCGTACACGCTGAGCTCCTCCCGGTACCCACCCGGGTACCTTGACTGACTGTTCAGTTTATGTCAGCATCGGGTTCGTGCCAATGCCCCTCACCGGCCATGCGGACACCGCCGACGTCATCGTCGTGGGCGGCGGGACCGTGGGCGCGTGGTGCGCCTACTTCCTGCGCCGGGACGGCCTGCGGGTCGTCCTGCTGGAAAAGGGGATGCTCGGCCAGGGGGCCAGCAGCCGGGCCGCCGGCGTGGTCCGGGCCCAGGGCGGCACCCCTGAGGCCGTGCGCCTGGGGCAGTGGTCCCAGAACTTCTACCGGCACCAGCGCGACGAGCTCGGCTTCGACTCGGGCTTCGTGGCGCAGGGCTACCTGCTGCCGTGCTTCACCGAGGCCGAGGTCACCGCGGCCCGGCAGCGCATGGCCATGCAGCTGGATCTGGGCCTGGACGTGGTGTGGCTCAGCCCGGACGAGCTGGATGAGCGCAACCCCACCCTGGCACCCGGGCAGACCCTGGGCGGAACCTTCTGCGCGGACGACGGCTACATCACCCCGCCGCGCAACGTGACCGCCTACGCGCTGGCCCTGGCCGGGTCCGGCGTCGTGGTGCGCGAGCAGGTCCGGTTCCTCGGGCTGCGGCGCGAGGGGGACCGGGTCACGGGGGTGGACACCAGCGCGGGGCCGGTCACGGCCGGCTCGGTCGTGCTGACCGGCGGGCCGAAGCTGGCCGAGGTCGGCCGGCTGGCCGGGCTGCGGATCCCGGTGGGCGGGGCCCGGCACCAGATCGCGGTCACGCAGCCGCACCCTGACCTGGATCCCTCCCGGGTGCCCATGGTCTTCGACCTGGCGTCCGGCCTGTACTGGCGGCCGGAAGAAGGTGGCCTGCTGTTCGGGATGAGCAACCCCCAGGAGCCGCCCGGCTGGGCCACCGAGGTGGACGAGGCCTACCTGGCCCTGATGCGCGCGCGGCTGGACCGGCTCGTCCCGGTGACCGCCGGGCTGGGGCTGCGGCGGCTGTGGGCGGCCACCATCGACTACACCCCCGATCACCTGCCGATCATCGGTCCCGCGCTCGGCCCGGACGGCCCGGTGCCCGGGGTGACGGTGGCCGCGGCGGGCGGGGCCGGCATGATGTGGGGTCCCGGCGTGGCCCGCGCCGCGGCCGACCTGGCCCAGAACGGTTTCTCCGCGGTGGTGGACACCACCGGCCTGGGCCTGGACCGCTTCGACGAGCAGGGGCGGAGCAAGGTGCCCACCGACCCGATCGCGCTGCCGTTCCCGCAGTCAGCCTGAACGCACCAAGACGTCCTGAACCACTGACCATCCTGAACCACTGAGCATCCTGAACCACTGAGAGGACCGAGTCACACCATGACCGATACCACACCTGCCACCCCCGTTACCCCCTTCCTGTCCGCCGCCGCGCTGCACGGCGAACTCGAGGACTGGGGTCCCCTGGCCGAGGCCACCGGCGACCCGATGCGCACGTCGGGCACCACCACCTGGGCCGACGGTGACCTGGAGGTGGGCGTCTGGGAGTGCACCCCCGGGCCCTCCTACTGGAAGCTGGAGACCAACGAGGCCGTCCACATCGTCAGCGGCCGGATGACGGTCACCCCGGACGGCGGCGAGCCGCAGGACATCGGGCCCGGCGACAGCGCCGTGTTCCCCGTCGGCTGGGCTGGCACCTGGCAGATCCACGACACCATCCGCAAGCTCTACGTCCTCTTCTGAGCCGGTAGCTGGCGCGGGCGTGCGGGGCCGCCGTCGCTGTCGCCTCGCTCCTCCTGGCTGCCCTGCTCGGCTCTCCTGTCCCGCTGGCCGGGCTCATCGCCCTTCCGGTCAGCATCGGCGTCGGGATCCTCAGGCACCGGCTCTACGAGATTGACCGGATCATCAGCCGCACGCTCGCGTACGGGCTGGTCACCGGCCTGCTGGTGGGCGTATACGCCGGCCTGGTCCTGCTGGCCACGCAGGTGCTGGCGGTGTCCTCCCCGGTGGCGGCGGCCGCTTCCACGCTGGCCGCGGCGGCCCTGTTCATGCCCCCCGCGGCGGCGGGTGCAGCATGCCGTGGACCGGCGGTTCAACCGGACCCGCTACGACGCCGACCGGATGGTGGCGCAGTTCGCGGCCCGGCTGCAGGGGTTCGGTGGCCCTGGACTCGGTCCGGGCCGATCTGGCCACCGTGGTCCAGCTGGCCCTGGAGCCCGCGCACACCTCAGTCTGGGTCAGTCAGGCAGGACCGCCCGCGCCTCGCGCTGATGATCGCGGTGAATAACAGGGATATCTGGCAATTATTGACCACGATCATGGTGCGAGTGGGATGCCTGTCGGCCGGGTCACAGGTACGACCGTAAGCAAGCGCTCCAGCCCGGCGAAGTCGCCCGGATTGGTGGTAAAGAGGCGGAGGTCCTCGGCGATGGCCACCGACGCGATCATCAGGTCCACGGCCCGGCGCCGGGGCTTGCGCCCTGCAGCGATGACTGCGGCCGTGACCTGACCGTAAGCACGAGCCGCCTCGACGCCGAACGGAATCGGGTCGAACTCGTTCTCGGCCCGCTGCAGGATATCGAGCCGACGGGCCCGCTCCGCGTGCTCCTCGTAGTCCTTCTGCTCACTACCGGGCCGCACTTCATGGGGGCCGGCGGACAACTCGGCGAGGGTGATGGCGCTGATGGCGACGGCCGCTGGCAACTCGCCGGGATCGATCCACTTACGCAGGATAAGGATATTGGTATCGAGCAAGCCCGACTCGTAGCTCTCAGCAGCCATCGGGGATGCCCGCCTGGTGGTCGACAGCAGCCTCCTGATCAGCGCGGAACGCCGCGAGGTCAACAGCGGGGGCGTGGCGCGACGCGGCGGCGAAGTCCGCCCTCGGAACGAACCGGCGGCGGCGCCGGATCGGGATCAGTTCGCCGATCTCACGGCCATCCCGCGTAACCGTGAACGCCTGGCCGCCCTCGACCGCGTCCATGATCTCCCGCGACCTGTTCCGCAAATCCCGCTGCGTTATCACCTGCTGTGCACTCATGGATCCACTCTATTCATAAGATAGCACCCAGTGCTACATGGTGCTACAAAGGGCTTCATGGTCGTGGCAATTTACTTGCGACATCTCGCGGATGGTGGTTCCGGATGCCCGGTTGGGCGCTTAGGTGGTGGTGCAGGTGTCCCTCGGCAACAGCGGACAGCCCCTCGCCGGGGCTGTCCGGGAAGACCGGGCCTGGCGGGCCGTTTACAGGCCGCCGAGCAGGTCGCGCAGCGCCTGGGTGTAGGCGCCGAGTGCTTTACGGCCGTGGCCGGTCAGAGCGACCGTGGTTATGGACACGGTCCCGTTCCTGGTCTTCTCGCTGGTGATGTAATCGGCTTCTTCGAGCTTGCGCAGGTGGATGATCAGGTTGCCGGGGGTTAGCCCGATCATGTCCTGCAAGCGGGTGAAGGAGAGCGTGTCGCCGTTGGGCAGTGCCGCCAGCGTCGCGACGATCTTCAGCCGGGTAGGGACGTGGATCAGCGGGTCGAGCTCGTCGGTGGTCATGGGCGGGCCACGCTGCGGCGCTGCCGCCAGGCGATAGCGGCAGCGTTGCCCAGGAGCACGGCGCACAGGCCCACGCCTGCGACCGCCCACGACCCGGCCGGCCCGGCGAACGCGCCCACGACGCCGACGACGGCGACCGCGAGCCCGGTGGCGCATCCGCGCCAGCCTGTCCGTGTCGCCATGACGGCCGCCCACGCCAGGCCGGGCACTATCAGCACCGTGGTCGGGTACAGGCTGTAGCTCACCCCGGCGGCGGCCATGAACACGACCGTGGCGGCAAATGCCAGCACCAGGACAGTGATCTCGGCCGGGCGCAGCCGGGATATGCCGTGCACCCCGGCCATCGCGCGCTCGCGAACCGCGACGGTGGCGACGAAGTTGAGGACGATGAACGCGACCAGGATGGGGGTGTCCGCGCCAGTCGGGCCCCGGTAGGGGTGCTGTCCGCGCACGGAGAGCCAGACGGCGCCGAGGGCGGCCAGGACCGCGACCCCCCTGATCGCCAGGAGCCATGACGGGGAGGGCGCAAGCTTGCGCCGTGCCTGCTGGGTGGTCTGGTCCAGCAGGGCGGCGGCCTGCTGGGGGTCGAAGTTGCCGCCGTTGCCGGCGGAGGCGGTGGTGTCGGGTGTGGGGTTCATGGCGCCTCCCTTCATTGACTCTATGCCATAAAGTAGACGCTGCTTTATGGCGCAAAGTCAAGGGCTCGGGCCCGGGAACTTTATGACGCAAAGCGAGGCGGCCAGCGGCGGCGGGGTGGAGCCAGCACGGAGCCCCGGGATCGATATGGTCGATGAGCCGCGGTCGCAGGTGCCGGCGACGGCGCCCATCCGGCTGGTGAGGGTTCCCGGGTTATTACGGTGTGCTTATCACGATGGGTGTGCGCCCGGTTTCGGCGGACCGGGCGCTTACGCTCGGCAGTGTGAGTCTCGTTCCCGCCTTGTACGCCAGGTTCCGGCTGCTCGCCTGCGAGCTGGGCAAGTTCGGCATCGTCGGCGCGCTCGCGTTCGTGGTGACCGACGCCGGCACCAACCTGCTCCACTTCCGGGCCGGGCGGGGGCCGCTGATCTCCAACGTGATCGCCACGGTCGTGGCCATGGCCGTCTCGTACGCAGGCAACCGTTACTGGACGTTCCGGGGTCGCCAGCGCACCGGCGTGCGGCGCGAGGGCATCCTGTTCCTGCTGCTCAACACCATGGGGCTGGCCATCCAGCTGGCCTGCCTCGGGCTCACCACGTACCTGCTGGGCCTGCACGGCCGGCTGTCCTACAACGCCGCCCTCATCATCGGCATCGCGCTGGCCACGCTGTTCCGCTACTGGTCGTACCGGACGTGGGTATGGCGGGCCCAGCCCCCGGCTGTCCCGGCCCCCGCGCTGTCCAGGGAAACAGCGCTGCTCTGAGCCGCTGGCCGCGGCCAGGCCCCCGGCGGCGGCCAGGTCCCCGGGTGGCTACCAGGGACCGCGCGGGAAGCGGCGCTCCCAGGTGCGCTCGCGGATGACGACGCCGTCCGCGCGCAGCTCGCGGCGGTAGCGGTAGCGCAGCGACGTCTCGTCGCCGTCCAGGTCCAGGGTGGACGACGTGACCAGCAGCCGGCCGTCCAGATGGACCTCGGTGCGGGCCTCGCCGTGGGCGGACGCCTGCGCGGGCCGGTCGTCGTGCACCTCGTAGCGCAGGTACTCCTCGTCCACGACCCGGCCCCAGGGGAACTCCGATCCGGAGGTGCCCCGCCAGGACACGGCGACCGTGCCGGTCTCGTCGCGGTGCACGGTCCAGCGCACCGGGAGGATCTCGCCCCAGTGCCGGACCTCCTCGGGAGGCTCCTCCGGCCCGGGATCGGGGAAGCGCGGTTCCGGGAGGCCGGGCTCGGCCGGGGGGATCACCGGCAGCACCAGGCGTGTCCCGGCCGGCCCGAGCCGCAGCTCTGCGGTGGCCGGGGACGGCGTCGGCCAGATCATCGGCCACATCGCGTTGGACACGGACAGCCGGATGCGGTGCCCGCGCGGGAACACCCACGACGTGACGTGCAGCTCCAGGGGCAGCGACCCCCCGGCGGCGGGACCGGGCGCGGCGGGATCGCGCAGCGGATCCGGCACCCCGGCCCGGCCGGCCCCGGTGACCAGCGTGACCGTCCCGTCCGGCGCGACGTCGCTCAGCCGCGCGAACCAGTGCAGCGGCGCGGTGTCCGAGCTCCCGCACAGCTCCACCCGGGGGAAGCCGAGGATCTCGGTGTCCGCCTCCAGCGGCGCGGAGTCGAACGTGAGGCTCCACGCGTCCGCGTCGCGCTGGTCGGCGGTGAGCTCACCCCACCAGTGGCCCGCCGCGATCCCGGCCGACGGCACGTACCGCAGCGACCGGGAAGCCGCGGCGGGCGGCCCGGCGGACAGCGACCCTTCCGGCCCGCAGAACCAGGTGCGGAACTCGGCCCGCTCCGGCGGCAGCGCGTTCTCCCGGCGCCACTGCCCGGGGATCTCGGCCAGCTCCACGTCCGGCGGATGCCAGTGCCGCACGTAGACGGTGACCGGCGGCTCGGCCATGATCCCGTTCTCGGTGCCCTTGAGCCAGTGGTCCCACCAGCGGACCGCGTCCGCGCGCCACTCGATGGCCGGGCCGGGCACCGCGTTGTGCGGGTAGGTGTGATTCCACGGGCCGATCAGCACCCTGACCGGGGCGGGCACGTGCGCGAGCATCCGCGGCACCGAGTCCCGGTACCCGTCGTACCAGCCGCCGATCAGGTAGGCGGGCACGGTGAGCCGCCCGTACTCCGGCCGCAGTGACGCGCGCCGCCAGAACGGCCCGTCCCGCGCCTGGGCCAGGATGCTGATCAGCCACGGCTCGGTGTCCATCCGGGCCAGCGCGCCGTCGTCGAGGGGGAACTCCGGCGCGGGCGGCAGCATGTTCAGGTGGTCGATCATCAGCGCGTACTCGTCCAGGTGCGGCAGCCCGTCCAGGTAGTGCACGTCGTCGTGGAACAGGTCGTCGGAGGCGTCCACGGCCAGGATCGCCCTGAGGGCCGGAGGGTGCCGCAGCGCGACCTGGATCGCGTTGAACCCGCCCCACGAGATGCCCCACATGCCCACCGCACCGGTGCACCACGGCTGGGCGGCCAGCCAGGCGATGACCGCCTCCGCGTCACGCTGCTCGGTCTCGGTGTACTCACCCTCGGGCAGCGTCCCGCCGCTGCGCCCGGTGCCGCGGATGTCCACCCGCGCACCGGCGTAGCCGTGGCGGGCCATGTACGCGTACAGGTCGTGGTCGCGGGCGAGCATGGCGTCGTCCTTGCGGTACGGCAGGTACTCCAGCAGCGCCGGGACCGCCTCGGTGTCCGCGCTGTCCGGCAGGTACAAGGTGGCGGCCAGCTCGGTCCCGTCCGGCATCGGGATCCCCGCCTGGCGCACGATCATCGCACGGCCACCGCGCTGCGCAGCAGCTCGAGGAACTCGGTCACCCGCTGGTCCCGCTCCTGAGGCGGCTGGCTGCGGTACCCGAACAGGCCCGGGTCCAGCTCCTCGGTGACCATCGCGTCCTGGACCCGGTCCATCAGCCAGTCGACCATGGAGACGATCATCCGCGGGTCGATGTCCTGGCGCACCTCACCCCGGTCGATGCCGAACCGGACGAACGCCCGCGTCCCGTACGGGTCCTCGCGCGCCATGAACTGGGTGATCTCGCGGCGCAGCTGCAGCCCCGAGCAGTAGTTGCCGATGAGCGTGACCCGGTAGGGCACCCAGTCCTCGTGGATGAGGTGCGGGGTGCGGCCGATCCAGTACCGCAGGATCGCGAAGAAGCCCTCCCCGCGGACCGCGGGCGGCGCGTCCAGGTAGGCGGGGAAGGACCGGGCCGCGGCCTGGTAGGCGGCCAGGAACAGGCCGGCCTTGGTCTCGAAGTAGCCGAACACCGCGCCCTTGGACACGCCCGCCTGGGCGGCGATCTCCTCGGCCCGCGCCTCCTCGTAGCCGCGGCGGGCGAAGTGCTCCATGGCCACCTGGAGGATCCGCTCCTGCCGGGCCCGCTGCCGCTCCGGGGCGCGGCGGGCCGGGTGCGTGCCGTCACGAGCGGGCCGGGCGACCGTTCCCTGACCAATAGTCATATAGGGACCTGCCAGTTATTGTCCCAGTTCATTGACATTCTGGGGCCAAGCTAACCATACTTTGCTCAGCTTGGACCGCTTAAATGACCTTTAGTCAGAAAACGGACCTCACGCATGACTGCCACACCGGGCTGGGACGTCATCGTGGTCGGGGCCGGCCACAACGGCCTGACCGCCGGTGCCCTGCTGGCCCGCGCGGGCCTGGCCACGCTGGTGGTGGAGGCCCGCGAGGTGGCGGGCGGATGCTGCGTCACCGAGGAGATCGCGCCCGGCTGCCGGGCCTCCACCACCTCCTACATCGCGAGCATGCTCCGGCCCGAGGTGATCCGGGCGCTGGACCTGGGCGCGCACGGGCTGCGCATGGTGCCCTGCGAACCCGCCCTCCAGGTCGCGCTGGACGACGGCGAGGTCGTCGCCGACTGGAACGACCCGGAACGCACCGCGGCCGGGCTCGCCCGGTACTCCCCGGCCGACGCGCGCGCGTTCGGTGAGGTGCACGGCGAGCTGCGCCGGCTGGCCGCCCGGCTGCAGCCGCTGTTCATGGAGCTGCCCCCGGACACCCGGGCCACCGGCCTGCGCCGGGTGAGCGAGACGCTGCGCGTCGGGCGGCACCTGCGCGGGCTGCGCGGCACGGACGTAGAAGGCCTGACCCGGATGCTGACCGGCAGCCTCGGCCAGTTCATCGACGAGCGGTTCGAGTCCCGCCAGGCCAGGGCGCTCCTGCTGGCCAACAACCTGTACGGCAAGCACGGCGGCCCGTACCAGCCAGGCACCCTGATCGGGCTGCTCTTCCACCTGCTCACCGGCGGGGAGGAGGCGGTCCAGGGGTTCTTCGGGCACGTGATGGGCGGCATGGGCGCGATCAGCGACGCGATCGCCGGGTCCGGGCAGGCGCACGGGATGCGGATCCGCACCGGGTCGCCGGTGGCCCGGATCCGGGTGGCCGGCGGCCGGGCGCAGGGAGTCGCGCTGGCCGGCGGCGGGGAGCTGACCGCCCGGGTGGTGCTGTCCGGGGCCGACCCCAAGCAGACCTTCCTGCACCTGGTGGAGGAGGCCCACCTGCCCGGGGACTTCCGGGCCGCGGTGGCCGGGATCACCATGAACGGCCCCTGCGCCAAGGTCAACCTGGTGCTGGACGCCGAGCCCCAGGTCCGGGGCATGCCCGCGGACGCGGGCCCCGGACAGCGGGCGCTGTTCACCCTGCCGCCCGACCTGGCCGTGGCCGACGCTTGCTACGACCGGGCCAAGCGGGGTGAGCTGGCCGACGCCGGCCAGCTGTTCGTCGACTGCGTGGTGGCGTCGGCCGTGGACCCCTCGCTGGCGCCGGAGGGCAGGCACATCATGACCTGCTTCGTGCAGTACGTGCCGTACCGGCTGGCCGAGGGGACCTGGGACACCCGCCGCGGACGAGCTCGGCGACCGGGTCCTGGCCCGGATCGGGCAGTTCGCGCCCAACGTGCCGGGCGCCGTGCTGGCCCGGCAGGTCCTCACCCCGCTGGACCTGGAACGCGGCTACGGGCTGACCGAGGGCAACATCTTCCACGGCGACATCGAGCCCGGCCAGCTGTTCCACATGCGGCCGGTGCCCGGGTGGGCGCGCTACGCCACCCCCGTCCGCGGCCTGTACCTGTGCGGCGCGGGTGCCCACCCCGGCGGCGGGGTCACCGGGGCGCCCGGCTACAACGCGGCGCGCCGGGTCCTCGCTGACCTGCGGCGGGACCGGAAATCTGGACGGGGGGCCAGCTCATGAGCGCGGACGTGATCGTTGTCGGGGCCGGTGTGGCGGGCACCTCCACCGCGTTCCATCTCAGCCGGCTCGGGCCGGCGACGTGCTCGTGGTGGACCGCGCCACGGCCGGGGCCGGGATGAGCAGCCGGTCCTCCGCGATGATCCGGATGCACTACACGTTCCGCCCCGAGGTCGAGCTGGCCGTGCGCAGCGACCGGATGTTCGGGTCCTGGACCGAGCTGACCGGCCGCCCGCCGTTCGTCCGCCGGACCGGCTTCGCCCGCATCGTCCTGCCCGGCGAGGAGGACGCGCTGCGGGCCAACGTGGCCATGCAGCGGGACTGCGGGGCCCGCGCCGAGGTGCTGGCGGCCGGTGACTTCGCCGCGCTCGCCCCGGGCCTGCGCACCGATGACCTGACCGTGGTGGCCTGGGAGCCCGACGGCGGCTACGGGGACGGCGCGCTGGTCGCCGGGGACCTGCTAGCCGCGGCCCGGGAACGGGGCGTGCGCTACCGCCCGCGCACCCCGGTCCGGGCGCTGCTCCGCAGCGGTGACCGGGTGACCGGGATCGAGACCGCAGACGGGCCGGAGTACGCGGGGGTGGTGGTCGCGGCGGCCGGGGTGTGGTCCCCGGCCCTGCTGGCCAGCATCGGCGTGGACCTGCCGATCGAGACCGAGTTCCACGAGGTCGCGGTGCTCAGCCACGCGCCGGGCCAGGGCACGCCAGTGGCCTGCATCGACTCCACCACCCAGACCTACTTCCGGCCTGAGGCGGGCGGCACCAGGACGCTGGTGGGCAGCTTCACCGGCCCGCGCGGGGTGGACCCGGATAGCGTGGCGGGCCCCCGGCGCGCGCGCCGCCCCCGCACCGGGCCCGGCTCAACGTGGTGGGTTGTGCCCCGCCGGCGGGGCACAACCCACCACGATCATGGGGGCCGGGGCCGGGGCCGGGGCCCCGGGGGCGGGGACTGGGGCGGGGCCGGGGGCGGGGACTGGGCGGAGGGACTGGCGGCGCTGGTGGGGGCGGCGGCCCACCGGGTGCCGACGCTGGCCGACGCGGGCATCGCCGGCGGCGTCACCGGCGTGTACGACATGACCCCGGACGGCCGGCCCATGCTCGGCGAGCTGCCCGGCCTGGCCGGGCTGGTGCTGGCGGCCGGCTTCTCCGGCACCGGCTTCAAGATCTCCCCGGCGGTGGGCGAGGCCGTCGCCGCGCTGGTCACCGGCAGCGTGGCCGAGGGCAGCGTGGACATCGCGCCGTTCCGGCCGGGCCGGTTCGCCGACGGGCGGCCGGTGTCGCCCCCGTTCCCCTACTCCGACGACTGAGGAGGGCGGGATACCCGTGACCAGCACCCCCGCGGACGGCCCGGGTGACCCCAGTGAGCCCGGCACGTCCAGTGAGCCCGGCACGTTCAGTGAGCCCGGCACGTCCAGTGAGCCCGGCACGTCCAGTGAGCCCGGCACGTCCAGTGAGCCCGGCACGTCCAGTGAGCCCGGCACGTCCAGTGAGCCCGGCACGTCCAGTGAGCCCGGCACGTCCAGTGAGCCCGGCACGTCCAGTGAGCTCGGTGCGCTCAGTGAGCTCGGTGCGCCCAGCGAGTCTGATGAGGCCAGCACGCCTGGTGAGGCCGATGCGTTCAGTGAGGCTGATGAGCCCAGTGAGGCCGGTGCGCCCGGGACGGACCGGGTGACCCGGGACGGCGTCCCGCTGGAGCGCAGCCTGCCCGGCCGCAGCTACACCAGCGAGGCCGAATTCGCCCGCGAACGCGACCGGGTGCTGCTGCCCGGCTGGTTCTGCGTCGGCCGCGGTGACGGCCTGGCCGAGCCCGGCTGCTACCTGGCCGCCGACGTGTGCGGGGAGAGCATCATCGTGACCCGGACCGGGGATGGCAGCCTGGCCGGCTACTACAACCTGTGCCGGCACCGCGGCTCGCGGCTGGTGCCGGGCCGGCGAGCAGCCCGCGGCCGGCCAGCCCGCCGCCGGTCCGGTGGCCGGCGGCCGGTTTCCCGGCTGCGTCCGCTGCCCGTACCACGCCTGGACCTACGCGCTGGACGGGACGCTGCGCGCCGCACCGTTCCTGCCCGCGCTGCGTGACCACCGGGCGGCGCTGTCCCTGCACCGGGTAGACGTGGCCACGTGGGGCGGCTTCGTGTTCGCCCGGCTCGAGCCGCCCGCCGGCCCGGATCCCGCGGAGCCGCTCGAGACCATGCTGGGGCAGATCCCGGCCCGGGTGGCCGCCTACCCCCTGGCCGGCCTGCGCGGCGGGGCCCGGCTGCGCTACGACGTGGCCGCCAACTGGAAGGTCATCCTGGAGAACTACAACGAGTGCTACCACTGCGGGCCGGTCCACCCGGAGCTGTGCGAGCTGGTGCCGGCCTTCCGCCGCGGCGGCGGCGATCTCGACTGGGAGGCCGGGATCGCGCACCGCCCCGGCGCGACCACGTTCACCTCGACCGGGACCACGCGCCGCGCGCCGTTCCCCGGGCTGTCCGAGGCGGAGCGGACCCGGCACTTCGGCGAGCTGGTGCTGCCCAACCTCATGCTGAGCCTGTCCGCTGACCACGTGGCCGCGTTCACCGTGTGGCCCCGCTGCCGCCGGGCAGACCACCGTGCTCTGCGACTTCCTGTTCCACCCGGACGAGCTGGCCCGCCCGGATTTCGACCCCTCCGACGCGGCCGGGTTCTGGGACCTGGTGAACCGCCAGGACTGGTCGATCTGCGAGCAGGTCCAGGACGGCATGGGCTCGCGCCGGTTCTCCGTCGGCTACCTGGCGCCGATGGAGCAGCCCAGCGCGGACATCGGCCGCTATGTGGCGGCGCGGCTGGACCCGGCCGCCCCGGCGGCCGGGCCGGGCACGGAGAAGCATGCGAGCGGGGCCCGCCCATGATTCCGCGGACGGCCCGCGGGTGCTCAGGGCCCGGCTTACCGTGATAGACCCGTTTTCAGCGGACGCAGCGGGACACGAGCGTCCTGACCAGGGACAGGAGGGATCGCGCTGGTGACGACGAGCCGGGACGTGGTGGTGATCGGAGGCGGGCACAACGGGCTGGTGGCCGCCGCCTACCTGGCCAGGAGCGGGCTGGACGTGCTCGTCTGCGAGCGGCGGCCAGTGGTCGGCGGCGCGGCGGTCAGCGAGCACCCGTTCGGCCCGGACTACACCGTGACCTCCCTGTCCTACGTGGTCTCGCTGCTGCCCCCGGGCCTGGTCTCCGACCTGGGCCTGACCCGGCACGGCTATCACGTGTTCCCGCAGGGCCCGTACTTCGCGCCCCGCACCGACGGCCGCTACCTGCGGCTGCCCGACGACCCGGGCCAGCGGCACGCCGAGATCGCCAAGTTCTCCGCGGCGGACGCGGACGCCTACCCCCGGTATGAGGCCCACCTGGCCGCTCTCGGCCAGGTGCTCGGCCCCCTGCTGGACGAGGTGCCGCCCCGGCTCGGCTCACGGCGGCCGCTGGACCTGTGGCGGCAGGGACTGCTGCTGCGCCACCTGCGCGGGCTGGACGAGCGGGGCGTGGTGGACGTGACCCGGCTGCTCACCGGCAGCATCGCCGACCTGATCGAGGAGTACTTCGAGAGCGACGCCATGCTCGGCCTGCTCTCGGTGTCCGGGGTGATCGGCACCTGGGCCGGGCCACGCTCAGCGGGCACCGCGTACGTGATGCTGCACCACCACATCGGCGGGGTGGACGGGCAGGCCGGTGCGTGGGGGTTCCCCCGCGGCGGGATGGGCGGGGTGACCGCCGCGCTGGCCGCGGCGGCCCGGTCGTTCGGCGCCGAGATCCGCACCGGGGCGCCGGTCGGTGAGATCCGCACCCGCGACGGGCAGGTGGCGGGGGTGACGCTGGCCAGCGGGGAGGAGATCGACGCGGGCACGGTCATCACCACCGCGCACCCCCAGATCTCATTCCTGCGGCTGCTCGACCCGGCGGTGCTGCCCGGCGACTTCGTCGCCGACATCCGCCGCTGGCAGACCCGCAGCGGCACCGTCAAGATCAACCTGGCCCTGGACCGGCTGCCGGTGTTCGCCAGCCACCCCGCGCCTGACCCGCAGATCCACGGCGGCACGATCGTCCTGGCCGAGAGCCTGGACGACATCGAGACCGCGTTCCAGCAGGCCGTGGCCGGCCAGCCGTCAGCTGCGCCGTTCGCGGATATCTGCATCCCCAGCGTGTTCGACGACTCGCTCGCCCCGCCCGGGAAGCACGTCATGTCGATGTTCACCCAGTGGGTGCCGCACGGCTGGTCCGCCGAGCCGCACGAGGCCGGGCTGGACGCCTATGCCGACCGGGTCATCGCCCGGATGGAGCAGGTCGCGCCCGGCTTCACCAGCTCGGTGCTGCACCGGCAGGTGATCGGGCCGCACCGGATGCAGGAAGAGTACGGCCTGGTCGGCGGCAACATCTTCCACGGCGAGCTCAGCCTGGGGCAGATGTTCCACGCCCGCCCCGCAGCCGGTTACGCGGACCTGCGGACGCCGGTGGCCGGGCTGTACCAGGCGGGGTCGGCCACCCACGGCGGCGGCGGCGTCACCGGGATCCCGGGCCGCAACGTGGTGCGCCAGGTCCTCACCGACCTGCGCACCGCCCGGCTGCGCAGCCAGGCCGCGCGGCTGCGCACCCGGGCCGCCGCGCTCACCTCAGCCGGGCGGCGCCGCATCCACTGACCGCGCCTGACGGCACGGCGCCGCCTCCAGGGGCTGGGCCTGGATAAAGTGATGCGCCCTATTAGTGCGGAAAGTGCTGTGCATGCTGCGGAAATCGGCCGCGCAAGGTGACGGTCAATTGAAGGATTCCGCTCACCGGGCGTGCTATCGTCCCCGCCCAATCAGCCGCACTAAAACAGGGGGTACCATGCGCAGAGCTTTGGGCGCGGCAGCCGGCACGTTTTGCCTCGCCGCGGTGGTCGCGGGCAGCAGCCTCACCGCCGCCAGCGCCAGCGCCATGACCAGCAGGACTGAGCACTTCCAGTTCGCGGGGACATCCGCGACCTCCAGCCGGTACAGCGCCATCGCCTGGGGCGCATTCACCGCGGGCGGGACCATTAACCTTAAATCCGGCCTCGTCCGTTTCCCGGGTGGGACGTTCCGGGCCATTCATCACCGGCGCAATGCCAAGACTGAGTTCAACCGGAAAACCTGCCTGCTGGTGTCCGTCGAGCACGGCACCTACAGGCTCTCGCACGGGACCGGCAAATACCGGCATATCAGCGGCAGTGGTACCTACACCAGCCGGGTCTGGGCCGTGCTCGCCCGCAACCACCGCGGGCGGTGCTCACAGTCCAGGCCGCCGGCCGCCTTCCAGCAGGTCATCAACGCCCGCGGGCCGGTGCGGGGCTGAGAGCCGGCCGGGGCGGGCCGGACCCGCCAGCCGCGGGTCCGGCCGGTCCCTGGCCTGGGCGGGTAGCCGCTGACCGCCGCGCAGGCGGCCAGCGGCCGCCCGGCCGGGGCCGGGCGATCGCGAGCGCGCGGGCCGGGCCGGCATCGCAGGTCCGCAGGCTCCCGCCATGCCGCGACACACGCACGCCGTACTGCACCGGCCCAGGAACGTGGCCGGCTTCCCGCGACCTCGGCCGCCGTCCCGTCGGCGACCATCCGGGAGGGCGAGGCCGCCGCGGTAAACGGGCGGTTACCTGCCCTGGCGCGCGATGACCAGGGCGTCCACGGCCACCGCGCCGCCGGGGCCGCAGATCAGCGGGTTGATGTCCACCGCCTCCAGTACGCCGCCGAGTTCGGCGGCCAGCTGGGACAGGCCAGTGATCGCCGCCGCGACCGCGTCCAGGTCCGCGGCGGGCTGGCCGCGCAGCCCGGCCAGCAGCCGGGAGGCCCGGAGCGTGCCGAGCATCCGGTGCGCCTGGGCCGCGCTGACCGGCGGCAGCGCCACGGCCCGGTCGGCGAGCAGTTCGACCAGCACCCCGCCTGCCCCCACCACCAGCAGCAGGCCAAGCTCGTGGTCGCGGGCCAGGCCGAGCGACAGCTCGGGGCCCGCCGGGATCGTCTCGCAGACCAGAACCCGGCGGCCCAGCCGCTCGGCCAGGTCCTCGTAGGCCGCCCGGAGCGCGTCCGGGTCAGGGAGCCCCAGCACGACGCCGCCCGCGTCCGACTTGTGCGCGATCCTGGGCTCACCGGTCTTGAGCACCACCGGGTAGCCGATCTCCGCCGCCGCGGCGAGCGCCCCGGCGGCGGTGCCGGCCGCGCGGGTCCGGGCGGCCGCGATCCCGTAGTCGCGGAGCAGCTCCTCCAGCCGGGCCCCGTGCGCCTCCCCGGCCGTGATCACGCGGGTCCAGCGTTCCCGCCGGGCCCCGTCCGCCGCGGGGGCCGGGCCGGGGGGATCGGGGTCCCCGGCGTGGTCGAGCAGGTGCTTCAGCGCCAGCAGGCCGCTCCTGGTGCCCTCCAGCACCGGGATGCCGCTGTCCCGCAGGCTGGCGGCGGTGTCCGGGTCGATGGCCGCGGGCACGTTGCTGAGCACCACGACCGGCTTGCTGGTCCGGCGGGCCGTCTCGGCCACGGCCTCCGGGTAGGACTGGTCGCCGTCGAACTCGTGCACCAGGTCGACGGCGAGCGCCACCGCGTGCACCGCCGGGTCGTCAGCCAGCGCGGCCAGCGAGCCGGACAGCTGCTCCCCGGCGCGGGACCCGGTGCCCCACACGTCGAGCGGGTTGGCGGGCTCCAGGCCCGGGTCGAGCAGGGCGGCCAGCCGTGCCGTGGTCGCCGCGCTGATCGCCGCGAACGGCACGCCCAGCTCCTCGGCCACGTCGGCCACGTGGGCCCGCTCCAGCCCGGAGTCGTGCACGGTCGCGATGCCCGTGCGGACGGTGGGGCTGTCAAGGCCGTTGTGACTGCTGAGGCTGGCGGGGGTGGGGTTGAGGGGGGCGGTCGCCGGGGGGCTGGGGCTGGCGGGGGAGGGGTTGAGGGGGGCGGTCGCCGGGGGGCTGGGGCTGGCGGGGGAGGGGTTGAGGGGGACGGTCGCCGGGGGGCTGGGGCTGGCGGGGGAGGGGTTGAGGGGGACGGTCGCCGGGGGGCTAAGGCTGGCGGGGGTGGGGTTGAGGGGGGCGGTCGCCGGGGGGCCGGGGCTGGCGGGGCCGGGGCGGGATGGCCCGGGGCGTGGTTGAGGGCCTGCGGTCGGGGTCAGGGTGAAGAGTTCCAGGGTGTCGCACAGCTCGGCCAGGTCGCTGACCCGGTGGACGCCGTACGCGGCGGCCAGCGCCTCCCAGCCGCCGTCCGCGGTGGCCAGCGCGCCGGAGTGGGCCGACACCAGGGCCCGGCCGCCGGCCGAGCGGCCCGCGGTCAGCATCACCACCGGGATGCCGCGCTGGTGCGCGGCGGCCAGCACCGCGCGCAGCCGGTCCGGCTCCCGGATCGCCTCCAGGACCAGCGCCAGCACCCGCGTCTCCGGCAGGCTCAGCGCGTACTCGGCGTACTGGGCCGCGGTCGTGACCAGCTCCTGGCCGGAGGACACCGCGACCGTGAAGCCCAGCCGCCGCCGGGTGCGCAGCAGCGCGGAGAATACCGAGCCGGAGTGCGTGATCAGCGCGACCGGGCCGCGGGGGAGCGGATCCGGTTCCACGTAGCCCACGGCACGCAGTCCGTGCACCACGTTGACGAAGCCCATGCAGCCCGCCCCGCAGACCGCCATGCCCGCCCCACGGGCCGTGGCGGCCAGCCGGGTGCGCAGGCCGGGTGGCTGGCCGGGCAGGTCGTGCGCGCCGCCGAACAGCACCGCCGAGCGGTCGCCCCGGCGGGCCGCCAGGGCCAGCTGCTCCTCCACGGCCGGGTCCGGCACCCCCAGCAGGACCAGGTCCACCGGCCCGGGCAGGTCGGCCAGGGAGGCGTGGCACGGCCGCCCGGCCACCCGTTCGTGACGCGGGTTGACCAGGTACACCTCCGGCCGCGCCGGGCTCCGGGTGACCTCGCTGATCATGCGCTCACCCAGGCTGCCCGGCCGCGGGCTGGCCCCGACCAGGGCTACGGTGCGGGCTTCCAGCATCGCGGCCAGCGCGGGCCGGTCCCCGGCAGGATGGCCGGGACCGGGCCGGCCCGGGGCCCCGCCCGTCCCGCGGCGCCGGGCGGGGGCCCCGTCCCCGCTGACCGCCGCGCCGGTGCCCGGAAGACCAGGCACCGGTGCGGCGGCAGCGGCGTCGCTCATGGGGTTCGTTGCGGACAAGGGCGACCGGTCACGCGCGGCGGGTCAGCTTGCGCACCTGCCCGGCCCGCTTGGCGTTCTTCTGGTCGGCGATCGCCGCCCGGGCCGCCTGCCAGCCGGGGATCCCGCACACGCCGCCGCCCGCGTGCGTGGCCGAGCTGCCGTAGTACAGGCCGGGCAGCGGGGTCCGGTAGTCGGCGTAGCCCGGGGCCGGCCGCATGTGGAACAGCTGCTCCAGGGACAGCTCGCCGTGGAAGATGTTCCCGCCGACCAGGCCGTACTCCTGCTCCATCTCGTACGGCCCGACGATGTCGCGGTGCAGGATGGACGCCTTGAAGTTGGGCGCCAGCTCGTTGTAGCAGTCGATCATCCGGTCCGTGTAGGCCTCGAGCTCCGCGGTGTGCGGCTCCTCGCTCCAGTCGGCCGGCACCCACTGGGTGAACAGCGACATGATGTGGGTGCCCTCCGGGCTCAGCGTCTTGTCGAACGCGGTGGGGATCACGCCGTCGCTGAACGGCCGGACGGCCGCCTTCCCCTCCCGGGCGTCCAGGAAGGCCCGCTCGATGTACTCCATGGTGGGGGCCATCTCCACCGACCCGGTGTGGTGCTCCTGCAGGTTCGAGCCGGGGTCGGCGATGAAGTCGGGCAGCTCGGACAGGGCCAGGTTGATCTTCACCACGCCGCTGCGGGTCTTCCAGTGCTCGATGTCGCCCAGGAAGTCCGGCGGCAGGTGCTCCCGGCCGATCTGGTCCAGGAACGCGGTCCGCGGGTGCAGCGTGGACACGATCACCCGGGCGCGGATCTCGTCGCCGTTCTCCAGCACCACCCCGGCGGCCTTGCCGTCCTCGACCAGGATCCGGGCCACCTTCGCGTTCAGCCGGACCTCGGCGCCGTGCTCGCGGGCGGCCAGCTCGATCGCGCTGGACACCGCGCCCATGCCGCCCTCCTGGAACCCCCAGTTCCCGAGGTGGCCGTCGCCCACGTCGCCGATCGAGTGGTGCGCCATCACGTACGCGGTGCCGGGCTCGTAGGGGCCGGCCCAGGTCCCGATCACGCCGTTGACGGCCAGTGCCCCCTTGACCTGGGGGGACTCGAACCAGTCGTCGAGCAGGTCGGCGATGCTCATCGTCATCAGCCGGGTCACGTCGCCGATGGTCCGCACGTCCAGGCCGCGGTTCTTCCACGCCAGCCGGAGCGTCTCACGCAGGTCACGGGGCCTGCGGGAGCCGAGGTTCGGGGGGACGGTGAGCAGCAGCGGGCCGAGCACGTCGGCCAGCCCGGCCAGCCAGGCGTCCCAGCGCGGCATGGCGTCCGCGTCCTTCTTCGACCACTTGGACACTTCCTCGTGGTTGCGGCGCGCGTCGTCGGCGTACAGCTTGATCGAGCCGCCCTCCGGGAAGGCCTGGTAGTACGGGCCCATCGGGAAGATCTTGTAGCCGTGCCGGGCCAGGTCCAGGTCCTTGATGATGGTCGGCGGGAGCAGGCTCATCACGTACGAGAGCCGGGTCACCCTGAACTCCGGAGCGTCCGGCCAGGGCGCCTCGGTGGTGGCGGCGCCGCCGGTCTTGTGCCGCCCTTCCAGGACCAGGGTGCGCGCCCCCGTCCGGGCCAGGTAGGCCGCGGCGACCAGCCCGTTATGCCCCCCGCCGACGACGATCGCATCGTAGGACCTGGCTGTTGCCCCGGCCTGTTCTGCGGCCATGAATCCGTCCTCCAGAGAAAATCTCACGGGTATTGACTGAATGTTCAGTCTAGAAACCTGGTACCGTTGCCACAAGTGCGCGCGGCAGATCAGTGCGGCGGCGGGTGACAGCGCCTCCCGCTGGGCGCGGCGCGTGGGCGGGGCCCGCACCCGGGCCCGGCCGCGTGACGGGCGGGGTCATGTAATTGCCCCCGCCGGGTGACGGTGCGGGGCCGGTGAATAGGCCCCGCCGGGTTACGGAGTGGGCGAGGATGTCCGCATGAGTGAACGCGCCGGCGACATCGCTGACACCGCCGACCAGCGCCGCGAGCAGATGCTGCGCGCCGCCATCGAGGTCATCGAGGAGCGGGGCTTCCCGGAGACCAGGATCGCGGACGTCGCCGCGCGCGCCGGGACCAGCCCGGCCCTGGTCATCTACTACTTCAAGACCAAGGACCAGCTTCTCACCGAGGCGCTGCGCTACGCCGAGGACGCCTGGTACGAGGCGGGCACCCGCCGGATGGCCGGCATTACCAGCCCGGCCCGGCGGCTCGAGGAACTGGTCGCCATGAACTTCCTCGTCGAGCTGGAGGGCGACCCCACCAGCTCCTGGCTGCTGTGGCTGGACCTGTGGGCCCAGTCGGTGCGGCTGCCCGAGGTGGCCAGCGTCCGGCAGAAGTTCGACGAGCGCTGGCGTGAGACGATCAGTTCCCTGGTCCTGGCCGGCCAGGCCGCTGGCGAGTTCAGCCCGGTG
The DNA here is from genome assembly GCA_963751175.1 of uncultured Actinomycetes bacterium. GTDB lineage: Bacteria > Actinomycetota > Actinomycetes > Streptosporangiales > Streptosporangiaceae > RYN-230. Next base: position 29,468 of record CAVVTM010000015.1, read on the forward strand.
AACGCCGAGGACTTCGCGGTGGCGCTGTCCGCCCTGCTGGACGGGCTGGCCATCCAGGTCGCGCTCGGCGATACCTCGGTGAGCGCGGACCGCGCGTTCGAGCTGAGCATGCGCTTCGTGTCCGGCGCGCTGGGGTTCGAATGGTCCGGGCGGTTGCCCGCCCGGTAACGAGAAGGAGGCCGCCCGGTGCCCGGTGGACATATCCAGCTGGTTGCCCTGACCAAGCGGTTCACGGAAGTAGCTGTGGACAGCATCGATCTGACCGTGGACAGCGGCGAGTTCTTCTCGCTGCTCGGCCCGTCGGGGTGCGGGAAGACCACCACGCTGCGGCTGATCGCCGGGTTCGAGCAGCCCACCGCGGGCCGGATCCTGCTGGACGGATCCGACATGTCCGGGGTGCCGCCGCACAAGCGCCACGTGAACACGGTGTTCCAGAGCTACGCCCTGTTCCCGTTCCTGACCGTGTTCGACAATGTGGCCTTCGGCCTCCGCTACCACAAGCTCTCCAAGCAGGAGATCGCCAGCCGGGTGAATGAGGCGCTCGACCTGGTCCAGATGCGCTCCTACGAGAAACGCCGGCCGGGCGCGCTGTCCGGCGGCCAGCAGCAGCGGGTCGCCCTGGCCCGGGCGCTGGTCCTCGGGCCCGCCGTGCTGCTGCTCGACGAGCCGCTGGGCGCGCTGGACGCCAAGCTGCGCCGCTCGCTGAAGGTGGAGCTGAAGGCGCTGCAGGAGCGGGTCGGCATCACGTTCCTCTACGTCACCCACGACCAGGAGGAAGCGCTGACCATGTCGGACCGGCTGGCCGTGATGAACTCCGGCCAGATCGTCCAGATCGGCGCGCCCCGCCAGATCTACGAGGAGCCCGCGGACACCTACGTGGCCGACTTCCTGGGGGTGTCGAACCTGATGGAAGTGGACGTGGTCGAGCGGGGCCCGGGCGCGCAGTGCCGCGTCAAGATCGGGGAGTCCGCGCTGGACGTGGAGCGGGGCGACGTGGACGCGCTGGGCACCGCGCACGCGGTGATCCGCCCGGAGCGGGTGCGGGTCGAGAAGCACGGCACGCCCGGGCCGAACCGGGTGCCGGCCATGGTCGAGCGGCTGGTGTTCCTCGGCGCGGCCACCCAGGTCATGCTGAGGCTGGGGGCCGGCACGCCGCTGCAGGCGCTGGTGCAGAACGACGGCGGGCATCCCGAGCACCTCGCGCAGGGCACGCCCGTCCACGTGTACCTCGCCCCGGACGCGCTGCGGGTGCTCCGCGGCGGCGCGCAGACCGCGGTGGAAGAGCCGGACGAGCTCAAGGTTTCCTGACCCGGGGCAAATGTGTCCTGATCCGGGGCAAAGATGTCCCGAATCCCCGCAAATGTGTCCTAATCACCAGGTCGATGTGGGGAGCGGCCGGGCGTGCCGCGGGTTAGGATTGCGACGTAGCTGCGAAGCAGCAGTTATGAGCCGTGAGGCTGTTGGCGCTGCTGCCTCGTCAGCGCAGCGCATGCCAGACCTGGGGTGGGCGGGCAATCTGGAGGCGCCATGACGGGAGTTCCGCAGCTTCCGCCGGAAGTTGACGTGGGCGGGCCGAGTCCGGCCGGTATCTACGACTACATGCTGGGCGGCTGCCACAGCAGGCCGGTGGACCGGGAAGCCGCCGCGAAGCTCAAGGATGTCGTGCCGGAGTTCCACGAGATCGCCTGGGCGAACCGGGGATTCCACCAGCGGGCCGCGCGGTGGATCGCGGACCAGGGCGTCAGCCAGTTCCTCGACCTCGGCTCCGGGCTGCCCACCGTGGGCAACACCCACGAGGTGGTCCGGGAGCTGCAGCCCGCCGCCCGGGTGGTGTACGTGGACATGGACCCCGTGGTCGCGCAGTCCGGCTACGCGCTCAACGGTGACGACGGGGCCACGCTGATCCAGGCCGATCTGCGCGACCCCGACGCCTTACTCGCGGAGCCGGAACTGGACCGGCTCATCGACTTCAGCCAGCCGGTGGGCCTGATCATGACCGGCGTCATGCACTTCGTCGCGGACGGATCGGACCCCTGGGGGCTGGTCCGCAGCTACCTGCGCCCGCTCGCGGCGGGCAGCTACCTCGCGCTGTCCCACGCCACCGCGGACGGCATGCCGCCGGTCGCGGTGCAGCGCTGGCAGGACGTGTACACGGACGCGCCGGTCCAGCTGCACCTGCGGGACCGGGCGTCCGTGCAGCAGTTCTTCACCGGGCTGCACCTCGAGCCCCCCTACCAGGACGCGCTGGCCGCGGTGACTTATCTGGGCCTGTGGGGCTGCGAGGATCCGGGAATGGCCGACAGCGACGGCTCCCGCTGGGGTTACTGCGGGGTGGCCCGCCGTCCGTGAGGCGGCCAGGGCAGCCGTGAGGCGGCCCTGGGTCGGCGGTCCGGGCTAGCGGGTCTTGTCCAGCATGGCCAGGATGTCGTCGGTGGTGGCTGTCTCGCCGGCTGGCCTCAGCAAATTGGCGTGCGTGCGCCGCCCGGGCCCCGGAGGGGGTTTCTAGTCGCCGCCGGCGATCGTGGTCAGGGCGTCGATCCGGCTGCCCCGCTCGCCGCGGGTCGCGCACCGGTAGGCGAGATAGCCGATGAACGCGATGACGAGGGACATCACCAGCATGATCGTGCCCAGCGCGTTGAGCGCCGGGCCGCCGTTGCCGCCGTGCTGCGTGGAGTAGATGATCACCGACATGGGCGTGTTGCTGGCGTTGGAGGACAGCAGGTCCACGATCACGAAGTCGTCGATGACCCCGGAGAACACCAGCACGGCGCTGGCGAAGATGGCCGGCCCGAGCAGCGGGATCATCACCCGGCGCATGGTGGAGAGCTGGTTGGCGCCCAGGTCGGCGGCCGCCTCCTCATACTGGCGGCCCAGGGTGACCAGCCGGGCCTGGACGATGATGGCCGGCCAGCTGACGTTCCAGGTGACCAGCGCCAGGACCTCGGCCAGCGTGCCCAGGCTGGACCGAGGTGAACAGCACCGTGAACACGAAGAACATCGCGACGCCGAAGATCAGCTCCGGGATCACGAAGGACAGGATCATCACGTAGTTGAACGTCGAGGGGGTGACCCCGTGCCAGCGGTTGATGCCCAGGGCGAACGCCACGCCGAGCGGGACCGCGATCAGCGTGGTGAGCACGGACAGCCGGACGGTCTGGATGACGGCCGCGTGCAGCTGCGGGTTGTGCAGCACCGAGTTGACGGGGTCGCTGAAGTACCAGCGCCAGGAGAAACCCTGCCACGCGCTCTGCGACTTCCCGTTGTTGAACGAGAACAGCACCGCGATGCCGATCGGCACCAGCGACCAGATCAGGTACAGCCAGGTGAAGCCCTCCAGGAACCACGGGTGGCCCCAGGGGTTACGGCGGGGCAGCAGCCGGGACAGGCCGCTGCGGGCCGCGGTACCCGAGGACTCGGTGGCCCGGGCGGGGGCACTGGTCGCGGTCACGCCGCCTCCCGCGTGGATCGGTTCGTGGAGATCACGTAGTAGACCATCGGTATCAGCAGCACCAGGAGCAGGAGCAGGGACAGCACCGCACCCTGCCCTTCCAGCCCGGGCGTGCCGAGCTGGCCCTGGATGAGGTTGCCCACCATGGACGTGTTGGCCGCGCCGGACAGCAGCTGGTTGGTGAAGTAGTCGCCGACCATCGGCAGCACGGTGATCAGCATGCCGGTCAGGATCGCCTGCCGCGACAGCGGCAGCGTCACCCGGGTGAAGGTCCGGACCCGGTTCAGGCCCAGGTCGCGGCCGGCCTCGATGAGCGACGGGTCGATCCGGTCCAGCCCCGCATAGAGCACCAGGATCAGGTACGGGATGTAGCCGTAGACCAGGCCGAGCACCACCGTGTACCACTTGCCGCCGAGCCAGTTGATCGGCTGGGAGATCAGGCCCATGGCGGACAGGGCCCGGTTCACGTAGCCGTTGGTCTGGAGCAGGTCGATCCAGGCCAGCATGCGCATCATGAAGCTGATCCAGAACGGCGCGATCAGCAGGATCAGGAACAGCGCCTTGCGGCGCCCGGCGAAGCGGGCCACGAAGTAGGCCGCCGGGTAGGCGATGACCAGGGACAGCAGCGAGGCGGCCGCCACGTACAGGATGGTGCGCAGCACGATGGGCCCCGCGAACGAGCTCGCGCCGAACAGGTCGTGCCAGACGTTGATGACGTTGGAGGAACTCCACCCGAACGGGTTCCAGACCGCGATCGGGGACTCGAACAGCCGGTTGAGCTGGCCCATGGCGATGGCCAGCACCGCGTAGAACGGCACGATGAACAGCAGGAGGAGCCAGATGATGCCGGGCGCGGCCAGCAGCATCCAGAAGACCTTGCTCTGCCGGGCGGGCGCGCGGGCCGTCAGCCCGCTGGGTGCCGGTCTGCTGGGTGGCTGAGGCCATGGCGCCGTCCCCCTAGATCCCGTTGCTCACGACGAGCCAGGCCTGCTGCCAGAGGGCATCCGCGTCCACCGGCAGTTGCAGCTCGCTGACGCCGCGGCGGAAGTAGGACGGCAGTACCGCGGTGGACATCAGGCTCTTCGGCAGCAGCTTTTCCTGGACCAGGCGCTGGGGCGTGACCGCGTTGAGCGGCTGCATGTAGCCGTTGAAGCTGATGTTCTCGAGCACGTTCGGCAGGTCGAGCATGTAGTTCAGGAACAGGTGCGCCAGCACCGGGTTGGTCGCCGAGCGGAGCACCGTGTTGGTGTCGTTGGCCACCGGGCCGCGGCCGTCGGTGGGGAACCAGTAGCCGACCGTCTCCACCGGCACGCCCTTGGGCATGTAGTACGGGGCGGCGGCCATGTCGCCGGACCACGCGGTGTGGATCCAGGTCTGGCCGTTCGGGATCTCGGTGTAGTCGTTGTTGTCGATGTGCACGTTGACCAGGCTGGACAGCTCCTGGAGGGACCTCCGGGACAGGGCGATCTGGTTCCGGTCGGTGGTGTTCAGGTCGAAGATGCCGTTCTTCATCAGCCCCAGGCTGATGCCCTCGCGGTAGTCGTCGAGGATGGCCACCTTGCCCTTGTACTTGCGCTGCCACGGCATGGCCCACGGGTTCCGCATCGCGTACGGGTTCTCGTGCACGAGGTCTTTGCGCCAGGAGATCCCGGTCGTGTAGATCGTGTACGGCACGGTGTACTGCCACTGCTGGTCGTAGAACGGGTTGGTGAAGTCCGGCCACGCCTGGCTCATGTTCGGGATGTAGCTGTGGTTCAGCGGCTGGACCAGCTTCGACTCGATCAGCTGGCCCATCACGTCCACGGTCACGCCCATGAACACGTCGAAGGACAGGCCGCTGCGCAGCTTGGCCAGGGCCTCGTTCATCGTGTTGAACGTGGTCACCTGGACCTTGCAGTTGTACTTCTTGGCGAAGTGGTTCAGGCAGGCCTGGTTGACGTAGGCGACCCAGTTGTAGATCTGCAGGGTGGCGCCCGTCTCCGGCTGCAACCCGCTGGCGATCGGCTTGTTCTCGCTGTAGACGGGCCACTTGACCGGGTTGTCCCGGCGCGGCAGCGGCACCGTGCCCGAGCCCGCCAGGGCGGGTGCGCAGGCGTCCAGCAGCGCGGCGCCGCCCAGGGCGGCGAGGCCGGCGCCCGCGCCACGGGCCAGGAAGTTGCGGCGGGAGAACAGCGGCGGGCGGGACCCGTCCTTTGGCCAGCCTTCTCGCGGATGCACCAGCTCGCTTCTTCCTCCGGGCTCGTGGGCCCGGCCGGGTCCTTCCGGAACCGGGCCAGGCCTCTGGACCGGGGCTCCTGGACCAGCCCTCGGACCGGATCTTCGGGCTGCGGGCCGCCCGGCCAGGTGAATCCTGACTGAACGGTCCGTCAATAACAGGTACTACTGCGACAGCATAGGCGCAACCCGCTCCCGGCAAAAGGGTCACTCAGCAGGCGAAACACGACCGAAACCTCCGCGTTCAGCAAGAACTCAGCGGGGGCTCAGCTGGTCACGGCCGTGGCGAACACCCCGAAGTTGGACACCAGCAGGTCAATGTCCGACTCGTCGTGCTGGACCGAGATCAGCCACTGCTCGATCTTGCCCCACGGGGGCAGGAATACGCCGCCGTTGTGCTGGAAGAGCCAGTGGGCGTGGCTGTAGCGGTCATCGATGCCGAGGAAGCCGCGGTAGTTGCGGACCGGCTCCGGTGAGAACACGACGCAGCCCTTGGCCCCGACCGCCACCACGTGGGCCTGCAGCCCGGTCCGGGCGATCTCCCGCTCGATGCCGCTGACCGCGCGGTGCCGCAGCGCGTCGATGCGCTGGTACGCCTGGGGTGTGGCTACCTCGGTGAGCATGGCCCGGCAGGCGGCCACCGCGAGCGGGTTGCCGTTGAAGGTGCCGACCATCTCGTAGCCGTTCTCCGCGACGTGCGCCATGACCTCCTCCGACCCGCCGACCGCGGCGATGGCCACGCCGCCGCCGATGGCTTTGGCCAGGCACATGATGTCCGGGGTCACCCCGGTCAGCCCGGTGGCGCCGCTCGGGCCCGCGGTCAGGCCGGTCTTGACCTCGTCGAACGTGAGCAGCGCGCCGCGGGAGTGCAGCAGGTCTTTCAGTCCCGCCAGGAAGCCCGGCTCGGGCTCGATGATGCCCGCGTTCATCATGATCGGCTCGATGATCATCCCGGCGACCTGGCCGGGGTGCTCGTCCAGCAGGCGCTCGACGCTGGCCAGGTCGTTGAACGTGGCCACCAGG